>NZ_VYKC01000003.1:0-548223 GCF_032424305.1 Pseudomonas sp. JV414
GCTCCGGTCCTGCTCCGTGGGCCCGCCGCCATCGGCCATCCATGGCCGGGGGCGGCTAACCCGGCATCCATGCCGGGTTGCCCACTGCGCAGAACCTCCTCTCGGCTTCTCGAGGGGGCGACTACCGCAACAGCAAAAGCGAGGCGGCCTCTGGGCCGACCTAGGCATCAAGCGGGCGCGCTTCGCTGACTTGATCGTTCACATCCTCTGGAAGCAACACTGATTAATTGTGGGAGCGGGCTTGCTCGCGAAGGCGGACTTACATTCAACATTTATGTCGACTGACACGGCCTCTTCGCGAGCAAGCCCGCTCCCACAGTTGAAATGTTGTCAGGTATGGCATTCGGGTACACCGCCGCTGACCAGACTTGACCGAACCAACATCAGGTCGGCTATCAGGCCGCCTCGCTTTGGCTTTTGATCTGGCTTTTGATGTTGATCTTGACCTGCCCCGTCGGAAGGCCGAACGCAGGTTCTGCGCAGTGGGCACCGCGGCAAGGATGCCGCGGTAGCCGCCCCCGGCCATGGATGGCCGATGGCGGCGGGCCCACGGAGCAGGACTGGAGTGAGGGTATGGCGAGCCTAGGCGAGCCACCGTACGTCAGGGGCGAAAAGCGTTTGGTTACTTTGCGCTTTTCAAAGTAACCCGCCGTAAGGGCGGAACCCATAGTAGTCGTTACCGCAGCAACGGATATGTACACCATCAAAACCTATGTCACCCGACACGCCGCTTTCGCAGGCAAGCCAGCTCCCACAAGGGTCCGGGAACATCCGCAAAACTGCGAGTTAACCCGTCACCCCAAGGTATAACCATTATCAACCTTCCAATCCTGCCCATAAACACCCCGGGCGCCTTGGGACAGTTGAAAGATAATCACATTGGCCACCGCCGACGCATCGAGAAAATGCCCCGGCAGCAGACGCTTCCCAAGGGTATCAGCGACGTCATCAAGCTCCCCATCGCTCAACCCCAGGTTGTCCCACATCGAGGTCGCGGTCGGCCCCGGAGAAACAAGGTTGATGCGCACGTCATAACGCGCAAACTCCACCGCCAGCGTGCGCGCCTGAGCCGCCAGCGCGGCCTTGCTGGCAATGCAGGCAGCCAGGCCGGGAAAGCTCGAACCGGTCAGGAAACTACCGACAAACACCACCGAAGCCGGACTCGCCAACTCACCGCGCAACGCCGCCAGAGTGTTCAACGCCCCGGCACCATTGACCGCCCATTGCCGCTGGAAGGCCGGCATGTCCAGACTGTCAGCCATTTCGGCAATGCCCGCGTTGGGCACCAGATAATCCACCGGCCCCAACGCTGCAGCCCGCCGGGCCAACTCGTAAAGGTCGTCCTGGCAGGTGACATCCCCGGCACACCATTGCAACCGTTCGCCGTAGATCTGCTGCAAGACTGGCAATTCACCGACAGTGCGTGACATCGCCAGTACCTTGACCCCGCGCGGCAACAGCGCGGCGCACAACGCCAGGCCAATCCCGGAGCTGGCGCCGGTGATCACCGCCAGACGATCCTGAAACTCGGTTTGCATCATGTTCTCCTGGGCATCGTTAATGCCAAGCACTGGGGACGTTGTGAGCCCCTATCTTTGAACAGACGCAAAAATACCGACTTGACGGCGATCACTTTTCTCGATGGCTCGCCGATCAATGAGTCGAATGCGACATCGCTGGCTGCTGCTGAAGCACCGCCTGATCGATCTCGCTGAACCGCAGCACACGACCGCCCTCGTCGGCGGCCAGTTTTTCCGCAGCCTGCTGGCTGGAGAAAGACGCCAATACCACACCCATGGCGCCTTTGAGCTGGGTACCGACCACGTAAAACGCATCCTTGGCATCAATCAGATGGGAATCATTGGGTGCGTTCCACGGACTGCGGCCCATGTCGTGGACATACAACCGGGCCTCACCATGATGATTTTCCGGTTGCAGCCACCAACCGATCATCTCCGCCGTGGAGCAGAATTTCTTGATGCCGCTGTGCTCGACCACTTCGCCCTTGGGCCCGGGGAAGCCGTCGATGATCATGCCGCAAACATGGCATTCATCACTGGGATGAAAAGCAGCGGCGGCGTCGCTGTAGGTGGCTTGCACCGGTTTGTCACAGGCCGCCAGCAGCAGGCCGAACATCAGGCCCGCCACGGCACATACCGTCGTCGAATAAAGATTACTCATCGTCAGATGCTCCAAAAACCAAGGTGTGAATTCATGTCGCCCGTCGACGGAACAGCAACCAGGCCAAGCCCAAAGGCACCGCCACCCACAGCAACAGGCACAACCAGAGCATCGAGCCCGGCACAGGCAAATCGCTGCCAAGGGTCAGCACGCCAGCGCTACCGGCGCCGGGCTCGAAACCGGAGAGATTGATCAGGCGATAGATGTCGGCGGGGTTGAGCAGCAGCAACCACGGCAGCACCTTCGGGTTGAACTGCCCTTCGCTGAGCACCAGCAGTGCCAGCAGCGCCAGGTCGAACACCAGCACGAAAAAGAACCACACCCCCAGCGCCAGCCCGGCGGCGGTGGATTTCTCGGCAGACACACTGCTCAGCACATAGGCCAGCCCTAGAAAGCCCCAGCCCAGTAACGTCGACGACAGCATGAATCGTCCAAAAGCCCAGAGCAGCAGGTTCAGTTCGACGTCCTCCACCAGCACCGCAATCGCGAGCATCGCGCAGCCGAAACCGATGAGGGTTGCCAGCGCCAGGATCAATCCGTGACCGACGAACTTGCCGAGCAGGATGTGCCCGCGTCCCAGCGGGTAGGTCAGCAACAGCAGCAACGTGCCGCTTTCGTCTTCGCCGACGATGGCGTCATAGGCCAGCAGCAAAGCAATCAACGGCATGAGGAATGTCGCCAGGCTGGCGAGGCTAGCGATGGTGGCGGGCACCGAGGTGAAGCCCAATTGCCCGGAAGCCGCCGCCCCCAACCAGGCGATGCCGGTCGCCAACACCGCGAACAACAGACTGATCGCCAACAACCAGCGGTTGCGCAAGCCGTCATTGAATTCCTTGCGGGCCATGTTCCAGATCGGGTTCATACGGTCTCTCCACTGGGGGTCGCACCGGCCCGGCCCATGTAATAGCGGTAGATGTCCTCCAGGGACGGCGGGTCGATTTCCACGTCGGCCGGCTCGTGTTCATTAAGCAGTTCGCGCAACAGGTCCAATTTGTTGCCATTGAGCGCAGCCACTTCAAGGCCCTCCACGCCCCAGCGCTGGGTGACGTGCCCGGCGTTGTTCCAGGATCGCTGCAATGGCTCGGTGTGCTTGAGCCCATTGGCGCGGATCAGCGTCGGCAACCCGGCTTCCTCGCGCAAACTGCGCAGACTGCCGAGGGCCAGCAGGCGCCCCTGGGTCAGAATTGCTGCACGGTTGATATGCGCCTCGACTCCCGGCAATACGTGGGAACAGAGAATGATGCTGGTGCCCTGGCTGCGCAGCCGGTCGAGTAACCGATAGAGGTCTTGAGTGGCGATCGGATCGAGGCCGACGGTCGGCTCGTCGAGCAGTAACAAGCGCGGCTCGCCGAGCAAGGCTTGCGCCAGTCCCAAGCGTTGGCGCATGCCTTTGGAATAGGTCTTGACCCGTCGATGCGCCGCGCCCGCCAGGCCGACTTCCTCCAGCAGCACGTCCACCTGCGCGGGCGCTGCGCCTTTGAGTCGGGCGAAATGCCGCAAGGTCTCCAGGCCGCTCATCTGCGGATAGAAGGTCACGTTCTCCGGCAAATAGCCCAGCAAACGCCGAACCTGCGGATCACTGGGCGTGCGGCCGAACACCCTGACCTGCCCTTCACTGGCCTGAAGCAGACCGAGCACCAGTTTCATGCTGGTGGTCTTGCCCGCGCCGTTGTGCCCGAACAAGCCGAGCACTTCACCTTCGCCCAGGCTCAGGTTCAACTGATGCAACACGGTGGTGTACCCATAGCGCTGGCTGACGCCTTCCATGTCGATGACGTTCATGCGGTGGGCTCCTGTGTCAGGGGTTGGGTGGTGGGATTCATCAGCGGATGGCTGTCCAGGACGCCGGGCGATTTCATCACCGGAAAGGCCCGTTGCACCCAGCGCAGCAATTCGATCCCGGGGCTGTTCATCAACAGCCGCACCTGCGGGTACAGCCACAGCAGGCGGTCGACGTTGTCGTTGGGTTCGTAGGCGATATCGCCCAGGCCATCGTTGTTGCGATCCCAGCCCAGGTAATCGCTCCAGTAATTGCCCCGGCCACCCGCCGACCACTCCTGCAAGCGGGTGGCGACGTATTTGACCTGCCGTTGGTTGCCGACAAACGCGTTGTCGGCGATGCGGTTGTCTTCGGAGCCGGCGGTGAGGTGAATGCCCACGGCGCTGTGCTCGAAGTGGTTGTGTTCGATGCTGTTGAACAGCGAGTTGTAGATGAACAACGCCTTGCCCTCAGCGCCGCTGATCATGCTGTCGCCGGTCGAGCCGTCGCGCACGTCCGTGACGAAGTTGTCGCGCAAGGTTGAATAGGTGATGTAGTTCATCAGGATGCCGTAGTTCTGATCCTGTTCGGAGCGGTTGCCGATCACCGTGAGCTTGCGGCTTTGCATCAAGGCGTAGCCAGTGCGGGTGCGGCGGGTGGTGTTGCCGATCAGGCGGTTGTCGTTGGCGAACATGTAATGCACGCCATAACGCAGATCTTCCAGGGTATTGCCCTGCAGCAGGTTGCCGTTGGAGGTGTCGATGTAGATGCCATCGCGGGTGTCGCGCACCTGATTGCCAATGACCCGGGCGCCATGCACCGCATACAGATGAATGCCGTTGCCGCGATCCTGAGAACGCATCGTTGGATCACCCTGAATACGGTTGTCGATCAGGCTCACATCCTGAGTGCCGTCGACCCAGATACCGAAGCCCTTACCCTTCAGGCGATTGCCTTTAATCACCGCGCCATGGGCTTTGGGCTGGATAAACACCGCTGCATTCATGGCCGTGAGGTCGTGGCCCCAGTCCACAAAGGTGCAGCCCTCGATGCCGACATCCGGCGCACTGATGATCAAACCGTTGCCCTGCCCCTCGCCCTGAAATACCGCGCCCGCCTCGCAGACAATCTGCATCGGTTGATCGACGCTGAACGAGCCACGGTACTCGCCCGCCGGCAAGTGCCAGCGTTGTTCAGCGTCAACCCGCAACGGCAACGTGGTGATCGGTTGCACCGCCAGCGCACTGCCGGACATCAGCAAGAGCGCAAACGCGATCACCTTGATCGGATTGCGCTTGATATCGGTCATCGGCCCGCTCCCGTCGAATGCCAACCGTCAGGCCCGCTCGACCTTCATGCGGCCGACCATTTCCATGTGCAGCGCATGGCAGAACCAGCTGCAGTAGTACCAATGCAGGCCGGCCTTGTCGGCGGTAAAGGTGATGGACGAAGTTTGCTGCGGGCTGATCTCCATGCTGGCGCCATGATTGGTCATGACGAAACCGTGGGTCACGTCTTCAATCTGGTCGATGTTGGTGATGATCACAGTGACCTCGTTGCCCTGCTTGACGGTGAACTCGGTCAGACCATAGGCCGGCGCCATGGAGGTCATGTAGACCCGTACATGATTGCCGTCGCGGATGACCTTGTTGTCAGTCTCCAGGTTGATCCCGTCTTTCTTGGCCAGCTCCACGGTGGCGGCGAAAAACGGGTCATTGCGGCTCCAGATCTTTTGGGTCTTGATCTGGTCCCGGCGCGCCAGGATGCAATCGTGAGGTTCGGCAAACGCAGGGCCGTCATGCACCAGCTTCATCTCGTCGCCGGAAATATCGATCAATTGGTCGTTCTCCGGGTGCAGCGGCCCGGTCGGCAGGAAGCGGTCCTTGGAGAATTTGCACAACACCACCAGCCACTTGCCATCCGCTTCACTGGTTTCGGTCAGCGAGGCGTGGTTGTGGCCAGGCTGGTACTGCACGTCGAGCTTCTGCTTGATGTAATTGACCTTCTCGCCCTTGTAGGCACGAATCGCTTCCTCCATGTTCCACTTCACCACCTGGCTGTCGATGAACAACGTGGTGTAGGCGTTGCCGCGACCGTCGAAGGTGGTGTGCAACGGGCCCAGGCCCAGTTCCGGCTCGGCGACGATAACCTCGCGCGGGTCCTTGAATTTATCGGCGAACAGGTCGTCCAGCCGGTCGATGGCAATCATCGATACCGTTGGCGACAGCTTGCCATTGGCAATGAAGTACTTGCCATCGGATGAGGTGTTGAGGCCGTGGGGGTTCTTCGGCACCGGGATGTAGCGAGTGAATTCGGAGTCCTTGCCATCGGTTTTACGACCGTCGACCACCGGCACTTTCGAGTCTTCCAGGGTGATGAATTTGCCGGCCTTGATCGCAGCCTCGATGCGCGGGATGTTGAACACCACGACCCAGTCGCGCTCGTTGCGCATCATGCCGCCAAGGTCGTAAGCCTTCTCCGAGTTGTAGCAGGTGGACGCGGCGTACTTGCCGGTGTAATCGGCGTCGGAGTTGTCCAGGTTGCCGTCGACAATCACCTGGAAAGCCATCTCCATTTTCTCGGCATCGATGGCGTTGAACATGGTGAAGCTGTTCTTGTCTTGCAGGTCGAAGGTGCTGCCGTCATTGGGGTGCGGGATGACGAATTCGGCATTGGCGAACACGTACTGGGTGTAAGGCACTTTTTGCAGACGCAGGCCGTGAATGGCCTGCACGTTCGGCACGGTGAGAATCTTGTCGCACTTCATGATGTCCAGGCGGATGCGCGCGACCCGGGAGTTGGCCTTGTCGTTGATGAACAAGTACTTGCCGTCGTACTTGCCATCGGTCATGGAGATATGCGGGTGATGGCAATCGCCATTCTGGAACTTCGCACTGTCGCCCAGGATCCGCTTGCTTTCGTTGGTCAGGCCCCAACCGGTGGCCGAGTCGACGTTGAACACCGGAATACGCATCAGCTCACGCATCGACGGCACACCCAGCACCCGCACTTCGCCCTGATGACCACCACTCCAGAAACCGTAGTATTCGTCCAGCTCACCGGGGCCAACATGGATTTTTGCTTGCGCATCCTTGACCGCGGCCGCCCACGACTCGCGGCTGAACACTGCGCCGCCCAACGTCGTGGCACCCGCCAGCACCGCACCGGTGACGGCGCTGCTGCCCAGAAAACCGCGCCGACTGAGTCCGGTCTGTTCTTCTTCCTGCACCGGTTTTGTGGATTCTGTGTCAGTCATGTTGCGTACTCCTTGAAGGGATAAAACGGTCACTGCGGACGTGCGCTCGCGAGCTTCATTCAAGAGCCGTCACTTCCACGACAGGTATCAGTTGCACCGCCACGGGCGCCGGTTTGCCGCGCTTCTTGCGCTTGTTGATCAGCGGCGGGCATTTGTCTTCGTTGTGGTAGGTCATCTGGCAATCGAGGCAGTAGTGGCACTCGTTGGCATTGATCCGGCCATCAGGATGAATCGCCTGGATCTCGCATTCCTTGGCGCACAACTGGCAGGGGCTGCCGCATTCCTTGCGGCGCTTGAGCCAGTCGAACAGGCGCAATTTGCTCGGGATCGCCAGCGCCGCGCCCAAAGGGCAGATGTAGCGGCAATAGACTTTGCGCGTGAAAATGTTGATCACCAGCAGCGCCACCGCGTAGAGCACGAACCACCACTGGCGGTCGAACTTGAGGGTGATGGCGGTTTTGAAGGGTTCCACCTCGGCGAACAGCTCAGCGGTGGACATCGATTCCAGGGAAATGCCGAAAAGCAGCAGCAAGATGATGTATTTGATCGCCCACAGCCGCTCATGCACCGCAAAGGGCAATTCGTACTGGGGAATTTTCAACTTGCGCGCCGCTTCGTTGATCAACTCTTGCAAGGCGCCAAACGGGCACAGCCAGCCGCAGAACACACCACGGCCCCACAGCAGGATGCTCGCGGCGGTAAAGACCCAGAGCATGAAGATCAGCGGATCGGTGAGAAACAGCTCCCAGCGAAAGTGCTCGAACAGCGCATGAACAAAGGTCAGGACATTAACCACCGACAATTGCCCCAAGGCATACCAGCCCAGAAAAACCACGGTAAAAAGCAAGTAGCCACGACGCAGCCAGTGCAGAAAGCGTGGCCGGCGGGTGAGTTTGTCTTGCAGGAACAGAATGGCCGTCAGCAGCAACAACGCACTCGCGAGGACGGCGATCTGGAAGTGTTTCTGGTACCAGATGTTCAACCATATCGGCCGGCTGGCTTCCTCGATGGCCGCCAGCTCTTCGGCACTGGGCGCGGGTCGCTCAAGGTAGGGCTCGGGCAGTTGATAAGGCAGTTCGAAGCTGCTGAAGGTGCCGCTGACCGGTCCCGTCTGACGCCGCACCAGGAGCTCCAGGGACCAGGGCGATCCCGGATCGAATCCGGCTGGTTTGCGGACAATGAAAATCGACATTTCATTGAACTCGGGCATGCCCTTGGCAAACACGTCGGAGAGCCGCTGATGGTCCATGTCACGAAAGCTGATGACGTTGCCGAACTGGCGCAATTGCACCCGATCGAAAATCCCGCCGCGCACATAACCCGAGCCTTTATAGGAAAACAGCCCACGACCCAACACCACGATGGCCTGCTCGCCGGGTTTGAGTTCCTGCATGAGGAAGCGATATTGATTGTCGCCCAGTAACGCTCGGCCAATGGTCGGTGGGTTCAAGTCGGCGGTGTACAGCTCGATAAAGGTGTCATCGACTTGATCCGGGCCGGCGTTGTCGACGCCTTCGGCTTCGGTGCCCTTGAAGGCTGCATCGACTTGTCCACGGGTCAGGTTCAACCGACGAATGGCGCCGTTTCCGGTCAGTTGCTCCCAGGTGGCGGGCTCGTAAAAGTCCTGGCGCACGGTGGCGGGTTTGTTCACCACCCCGCCCTTGTCCTCGATCAGCTTCAACGATACGGCCACCTCATGGGCGGCACGCATGATGACCTCATTGACGACCATGGCGGTGACGGTTGCGCCGGCGATGGCATCCACGGTGACCGCGCTCGGGTCGCTGGAATGGCCTACGACTACCCGCTGGCTGACCTTGATCCCTTTGTATCGGGCGCTGAAACCGTGGAGTTTTTCTTCGGGAATGCCGATCAGCAGAATCGGTTCGTGGTGCTCCAGCACATAGGCGTCCTGAATCACCCCGGCGGTGTCGAGGATCACCTGGGTATTGATGGGTTTGCCCGAGTAGGCCGGAATGTCCACCACATCCAGGCTCTGGAACACATAACCGATGACCTTGCCGGCGGCGGACAGCGTGCGCACCTTGAACTTGCCTTCGGCTGCGGACACCGAATCGGTTTGCGGGAAGACCTTCTCGATGCGCTGCTGCTCGATGTCGCCGTATGACTTGGCCTGCACCGTCGCGAACGCTGCGATCATCAGCAAGACCATCACCACCAGCCCGACGCTCCAGATGCGCAGGTTGCCATGTGTCGAAGGCTGATGGATTGTCATGAGCTCGCTGATTTCAAAGGGGCTTGCGGCAATGTTAGGGAGCGCTGTGTGCCCCGCCCTTGATTGAAATCAACTCGATAAAATTCCTCGCACCAGAGCGCCCGAAGCCTCAAACGGTGCGGGAAAACCGGCCTTTTTGCTCCCCTCCCAGATAGGCGTCAAATGCCATCGCGGCACTGCGCATCATCAAATGCCCTTGCGGCAACAGCACCAACTCGTCGCTGTGAATCTGCAACAGTCCGTCACGCACCTGCTCGTCCAGTTGCGCCAGCGCATCGGCAAAATACTCGGTGAAGCAAATGCCATGACCCGCTTCGAACTTGGCGAAATCGATCCTGCCGTGGCACATCAGGTCGCTGATCACTTCGCGGCGCAGCAAGTCATCGGCGCTCAAGCGATAACCACGATGCACCGGCAACAAACCTTGATCGATACGGGCGTAGTACTGCGAAAGCTCCTTGACGCTCTGGCTGTAGCTGTCGCCGACCTTGCCGATCGAAGACACTCCCAGGCCGATCAAGTCGCAGTCGGCATGGGTCGAGTAGCCCTGAAAATTGCGTTGCAGGGTGCCATGGGTGCGGGCCAGCGCCAGTTCGTCTTCCGGCAAGGCGAAGTGATCCATGCCGATATAGACATAACCGGCTTCGGTCAGGCGGCGGATGGTCAACTCCAGCAACTCCAGCTTGCGCTCCGGTGGCGGCATGTCCGCCGGGCGAATCAGCCGTTGCGCGCGCACCAGCTCGGGTAAATGGGCGTAGCTGTAGGCGGCAATCCGGTCCGGACGCAGGGCGATGATCTTGCCGAGGGTGACGTCGAAACTGTTCACCGTTTGCAGTGGCAGGCCGTAAATCAGATCGACGCTGATCGACTTGAATTGCGCCTCGCGCGCCGCCGCGACCAGCGCGTAGATCTGTTCTTCACTTTGCTGGCGATTGACCGCGGCTTGTACGTCGGGATCGAAGTCCTGCACGCCGAAGCTCAGACGATTGAACCCCAGTTGGCGCAGCGACTGGATCTGCTCGGTGTTGATGGTGCGTGGATCGACCTCGATGGAAAACTCATGGTCATCGCTGTCGTCCATGTCGAACGCCTGGTGCAAGCAGTCCATCAGGCCCGCCAGCTGTTCACTGGTCAAATACGTCGGCGTGCCCCCGCCCAAGTGCAGCTGTGTGAGTTTGCGCGTGCTGTCGAACAACGCAGCCTGCATCACGATTTCACGCTTGAGGTACGTCAGGTATTCGACGGCCCGATGGGTTTTCTGGGTAATGATTTTGTTGCAGGCGCAGTAGTAGCAAAGGCTCTTGCAGAACGGAATGTGGATATACACCGACAATGGCTTGGGCACCGCCGCCAGATTGCTGTCGGAGGCGGCACGCTGATAGTCGTCAACGGCAAACGCCTGATGAAACTGCGGCGCCGTGGGATAAGAGGTATAGCGCGGCCCGGGACGGTCATACTTTTCGACCAGGGCTCGATCGAAATCGAATGCAGGTTTCATGATCAATCAACTCGCAGGTGGGTTAATGCCTTGCACTGCCCGAATCCTTTTCAAACAGGTTGCAGATGGCATCCACTTCCGGCCGGCCGGCGGGAAGAATGCTGATGAAACGGTCCGACAATTCAATCAACCCGTCGCGACTCAATTGCTCCAGCAATGGCCAGACAGATGCAAAGTACTTGGAGAAAATCAGCCCATAGCGCCGCTCGATGGCGCGGATATCCAGCTCTTGATCACACGCCAGTCGCTCCATGACCATGTGCCGTATCTGATCCCCCGCCTCGAAACGCCAGCCACGAGACGTCGGCAATTGGCCCCGGTCCAGCTGTTGCTGATAACGCTCGATGGCGTCGGTGTTTTGCGTATACAAATCGTCGATCTGACTGATAGCCCCCAAACCGAAGCCGATATGGTCGCAATAGCCGTGACGGGTAAAACCGTCACACGTGCGACGTAATCGGCCGCGCTCCTGAGCGATCGCCAGATCATCGTCGGGCCGCACAAACTGCCCCATACCGATGTAGTGATAGCCCACGGCGATCAACTGTTCGAAGGCGATCTGGCGCATCGCGCCTTTATCGTCCTGGCTGCACAGTTCTCTGACCTGGTCGCCGAGCATCGGCCGATAACGGCGTGGTGGCCGGGCATAGTCGAACACCATCAGCCTGTCCGGCTCCAGTTCAATGATCGCCGCCAGCTTCAACGCGAAGCTTTCTGGCGTTTGCCAGGCATGACCAAAACCCAGATCGACATTGATCGATCGATAACCAAAGGTGCGGGCGGCATCGATCAGTGAATGAATGGGGGCCGGGTTCTGGTAGCAGGCCACCGACATGTCACAGTCGGTGTCGATATCCGGAACGCCAATGCTGACATGATTGAATCCCTGGTTGCGCAACGCACCCATGGTCGACCAATCGGTATGGTGAAGGTCGACATCGACGCTGTAGTCGCCGCACTCATGCTCGAGAAAGTTGAATCGATCACGCAGGTGATTCATCAGGCGCTCGAGATGAGCGATGGTGGGTGTTCCGCCGCTCAGGTGAAATTGTTCGACCCGTTGCTCCGCTCCCAGATGACAACCGACGAGGTCGATCTCCTGTTCCAGGCGTTGAAGGTACTGTTCGATTTCGCCGTGCTCGCAGGCGACATCGCGCGGGGAACAAAAGGATGGCGTGAGGCTGGAAGGCAGCTGCACGTTCAGGGCTATCGGGCGTCGTTTCTGACGACTGATGCGCAAGGCACGAAGCAAATCCAGAGAGCCGATGCCGTCATGAAACTTTTGCGTGTCGGCATGGCAGTTGGGGTCGAGTACGCCCTGATCGCACCGAGCGATCAGATCGCCGGGGGCGTGAGAAAAATCGAGCATGACAGGTCTCCGAGACTGGCTGCGGATCAACAGTGTCCGGGATTGGCGATCAATGCTCCTTGACTTGTATCAAGCGCAAGCCAAGTGCTTGCAGGACAGACCTTGGGGCAAGGCCGCTCACCACGTCAGGTAAAACATCCCCTTGGCCAGCAGCACAATGACGACCATATGGCAGAACACACTGCCATGGATGAAATGCAGGTATCGAGCGTTCATTCGGCCGCTTTTGAACAGAAACATGGCGGCCAGGAAATGCAGCAGCACGCTCACGGCGACCATGATTTTCAACAGCAACAAGGTGCTGAACGATGAGGCCATTGGCGTTGCAAGGACGGGCAAATAGCGCAGCCAGACCATGCCCAGCCCCGCGCCGAACAATACCAGTAGCACCCACGGCATCAGGGTGCGGGCTCGGCGACCAATACCCTCCTCGACCAGCAGCATCACTTTGGCGGGCAACTGTTTGCGGATGCTTTCCAAAAAAAGGACTTCAAAGAACACCGTGCCGATAAAGATCAGGGCGGCAAACAGATGAAAGGTTAGAAACAGCGGATAGAGCATGAATGTTCGCCCTCCGTTCAGCTGTCGGTTTCTCCGGAGAATACAGAGCAGCTCGACTCAGGCGATTGACATCAATCAAGAAACCCGCGAATCCGCGCCGCCAGGGGCCGCGCCACACCGATACTGTGCGGCGCGATCAGCCAGGCTATCGAACACAAGTTCGACTTCGCACCATTCATCGACAATACTCAATAATCGAAAGTACCTGCCGATAGTCAAAACAATGCCCCGGCATTAGGGGATTTTAGAACGTGTAGTAATGGGTTCAAGCTTATGAAAGATATCTATCTGCTGATCGAGCATGGAATGGATCAGGGCGAAGTTTATGTACTTGGCTGGTTCGATGATGAGAAAAGGGCCAAGGAAGTGGCCGAGGAGAAGGAGTGGGAGGTGTACCGCGCCAGCTTGAAAACTGAGCATCCCTGGTCAAATCACAAACCGCTGGCGCCAGACCAGACTAAATATCGTCGTTTCTGGATCAAAGAGATTTCCAGATTTGATCACGTCCCGGTTCCCAGGTCCTCAGCGGTTCATTGACCCCCATCCGACTTCGGCTGCTCGGGGTACGCCCCACCCTGAAACTATTGTCTAAGCTCAGGATTAAGCATGAGGGCTCAGCCATGTGCGGACGACTTTCGCAGTATCGAGGTGTTCACGAGTTCGTGGCGGCGTTGAGTATGCCCAACGCCTTGGTCAACAATGCTGGCGATCAGCCGCTCGAACTCTACAACGCCGCGCCGTCGACTCAGCTCGCCTTGTTCCACGAGGAAAGCGGCATGCTGCACGCCGACAGGGTTCGTTGGGGCTGGCGACCGCACTGGGCCAGGGATCACGCAACACCGATCAACGCCCGGGTTGAGAAAGTCGCCCACGACCCATTCTTCAAGGAGATATGGCCGCACCGGGCAATTATTGCCATCGACAACTGGTTTGAATGGGTTTACGAGGGCGGTCCGAAGAAACAGCCTTACCTGATCCGTCGCAAGGATCACGCGCCGATCCTGTGCGCCGCCATTGGTCAGTATCCAAGGTACGAAAAGGAGCCGGACGAGCATGACGGCTTCGTGATCATCACCGCGGACAGTGAAGGTGGCATGGTGGATCTTCACGACCGTCGGCCTGTGACGCTCAGTCCCGAACTGGCCCGGGAATGGATTGACCCCTACACGCCCAAGGAGCGCGCCGAGCAGATGCTCCTGCAGCAACGCGAACCTTGCGACGTCTTCGAATGGTTCAAAGTGGACATGGCCGTGGGCAATGTGAAGAACCAGGGCTCAGAACTGATAGAGCCTATCTAGGGCCTGAGCACCATGACCCGCCCCAATCAATCCGTCACCATGACGAGTGGAGATAAAACAATCTGAACCCGCACTTCCCCTCCAAGTCGAAAAATTGGCAGCCCTTAATCACTGAAGCATCACTTTAAAGGAGTCTTTTCATGAAGATTTCGGAAGTCATGACGAAAGATGTTTTAACAGCCAAGCCAAGCCAGACGATCCAGGAGGCCGCAAACATGATGGCCAGGATCGATAGCGGCGCCATCATGGTTGAGGAGCAAGAGCGTCTGATTGGCATGATCACGGACCGGGATATAGCCATCAGAGCTGTAGCCGAAGGACTCCCCGGCAAAACCCCTATCAGTAAAGTAATGACTGGCGGCATCCGCTATTGCTTTGAGGATGAAGACATAGAGCATGTGGCAAAGAACATGGCGGACGTGCAACTGCGTCGCCTGCCCGTGCTCAACCGAGACAAGCGTCTGGTTGGCGTCGTGTCGCTGGGAAACATTGCCAGCACTCGATCTCAATCCGCCGCTGCGACGGTTTTGCGCGGAGTGGCACAGGCTCATCATTAACCGGGCCGCCAAGCGTTCATCAGGATTAAAACTCGCATGGATCTGGCACGCTCGCCTGGCCTGGAATCCCGTTCGAAACCCGGTTTCAGGGTCAGGCGAGTCCTTGTGCACACATCCACCGCAACCGTCTCGCAGAGATAACCTTCCCACACCCAGCGCGTCGTTCGCTGGGGCGCATGCTTATTGCGCGACACATCAGTTTGGCTCGACGAGCAGGTCTTTGTCCTCCGCGCCTAGCGCCGGCTCCTGGTCTTCCAATTTGTCGGTTTCACGCTTCTTTTTCAGTCGGGCTCGAGTGCGCTCGGTGTCATAGGTTTTTCCGTCGGCCAAGGCATTCAGGGTTGTTGAAATCCGATAGAAACCACCACACGGCTCACAATAAATACGCAAGCCGCCCCCGAACGAAAGATCTTCCAGCGCATTAGTGTTTCCACACAGCGGACAGCTCATAGCCACCTCCTGATCATTCAGTTAGCCGCTTTCAGCCCGCCATAAATGCTGACAACCTGGGTAGGGTGTGATGACGAATAGCGGGGACATGTTGATATCGACAGGGGCTATCCATGGAGGTTGCTTGTTTTTTTCGATAGATCGAGCAATATCTGCGTGAGCCCCTGTAGGAGCTGCCAAAGGCTGCGATCTTTTGATCTTGATCTTTCAGGAGCTGCTGAAGATCAAAAGATCGCAGCCTTCGGCAGCTCCTACAGGGGGATGGTGTTTCAGCCAGGACAGACGGATTCTAATCCGCAACCAACGGCTGCCTGGAACGACTCGGCGCGAAGACCGACCTTTCCTCGGTGTCGCGATGCAACAAGGAAACGAAGTAGTCATAGGTGGATATCAACGGCACCGGATCGTCATTGCGCGCCATCTCAAGCCATCGTCTTGTGCGTTCGATGTCAAAGAACTCGTTCTTGAGTTTCATTTTCGCCACAAGGTTCGCCGAGACCTTGTAGCGTCCACAACCGGCCGAGCATTTGACTTCTGACCAGTCTCCAGCCGCGTGAACAGTGTTAGAGGCAGCCTGACAGATTAGGCACTTCATGTTCGATCTCCGTATCCATGAACTACCAACTGTAGACGATCCGCGACCAAGGAGCGTTCACTTGGAAGAAAGATAAGAACCTCAAAAAGTGAAGAGCCCAGCGCAATGGCTGGGCTCCGGTTATCTTCTGTTTTCCAGCATCTTATCGGCGAGTGCTTTGGCCCTTTGGATTAACAGATTCTGCCTGTCTTCGTGGGTGGCTTCTCCAACCACCGGTGCCGTCAGATTGCTTTCGGCAATCAACGCGGCACAGAAGTATTGATCCCAAACAGCGCTTTGCTCCGACTCCTGTCTGTTCATTTGGTCGGCGATCATATGCGGCTCCTTTTGATGAGGTAGCCTCTTTAGTTTACGCCACGAATGGTGGGCTACCCACGTCGCGAAGGATGATCGGCAATCTCATTGCAATGCCAATCGCTGGCGACAAATCGTTTCCTCAACTAGGATTTTTACCGTACAGGACTTCGCCCACTGTGTTTTCGGGCGACTCACCAAAGGAGAGATAGATGACATCTACTCGTATTTCCGAGCAAACCTATCGTGGTTGGTCCACCCCCATCCTGCTCGAACTGAAGGAAAGAGAACACCAGCTAGACCCTTCCGCACGCCAGGCTCTGCAGAATGTCCTGGTAGAAAGAAGGCTTGTAAACACCGGAAACCCTGCTGGCAGTGATCGGCGCAAGGCTGATCCGGCCAAGTAACAGACATCAAGTTTTCGTCCACCCCACGCTGCTGGCACTCTGTCGGCAGCGTGCTCATAAGCAATCACCAAATTCCAGACAAAAAAAAAGCCCAGGCAGCTGATGGACGCCTGGGCTTTAAAAATGCATAAACCGTGGTGGTGAACGCGGGGCAATATTACCTAATCGCGTGACTTGTAACAAGATATTCTGACTCACTATCCAGTTACTAAATATCCTAACTCATTAAATATCCACACTATTTTCAAGTCATCCACTGACTGCGCCACGTTCCTGGATTCCGACATATGGCTCCGACATACGGCACAGGCGTCCTCCATAAACGGAGCACGAAATGAAGCGAGCGTTACAAACAATCCCGGACAGCTTGGCGCAGCGCCCCTGACTTCGCCCACGGTGGCCCTTGGTAAAGCGACACCTGGCTGCCATCCTTCGATTTCACGATAACCAGAATTTCGTCAGCCGTGATGATGCTCGGCGCGGTGATCCGGTAGCCATTGGAAATCGCCGATTGCGTCGATCCCGCAATCTCCTGACGCCATAACGGCAATACACACGCGGCATATTCCTTGGGCGCCTTCTCGCTGTATTTGCTGATATTGGGTTCGCCCGGCACCACGGATGCGGGTAATGAACAGCCCGCCAACACAGCCACCGCTATTCCCGCTATCAACATGCGCATAAACGCTTCCTTATCCTGAAAAACGGGAAATGTAGCCTGTACTTATGCATACATCCAGCGGACAGCCGGTGATGTCTCTACAAAGGGGCTTCGCCCTGCCCCGGCTCGGCTCCCGAGCCCGAATCGGGATACGACCTCGCATTCAGGTACGTCATCCATCGCTCGTACGCTTCATGCTGCCATTTCGTGACCCGCTCCCATTCCGGGCCGCTCAGTTGATGGGCCGAGATCAGTTTCATCATTTCCGTGGTTGCCGCATCCAGGTCAACGATCAGCTCATGCGCGTGGTGTCTGAAATCATCGGTAGTCGTCATTTGAGATGGCCTCCCTAGCGAATGAATCATTACCTCAATACGACAGCAGAGCTGCTCACCCGCGTTAATGTTCCCGACCAATGGAAGCACCTTCCATCACTATCCCTTCACACAGATCACCTGTCGCAAGGTGTGCAGTACTTCCACCAGATCACGCTGGGCGTACATGACTTTGTCGATGTCCTTGTAAGCCATCGGAATCTCATCGATGACCGCCGCATCCTTGCGGCACTCCACATGAGCGGTCGCGCGAATCTGGTCTGCGACAGTGAAGGTATTTTTGGCTTTGGTGCGGCTCATGGTCCGACCGGCACCGTGGCTGCAGGAACAGAACGATTGCTCGTTGCCGAGACCCCGAACGATGAAGCTTTTGGCCCCCATGGAGCCGGGAATGATCCCCAGCTCGCCCTTCTTCGCCGACACCGCGCCCTTGCGGGTGACCAGGACGTCTTCACCGAAGTGCCGCTCTTTCTGCACGTAATTGTGGTGGCAGTTCACTGCCTCCAGCGCGACCTCGAAAGGTTTGCGAATCACTTGCCGCGCTGCCTGAATCACCGCCTGCATCATCAACGCGCGGTTCTGCCGGGCGAAGTCCTGAGCCCAGCCCACCGCTTCGACGTAGTCATCGAAATGCCGGCTGCCTTCCTTGAAATAGGCCAGATCGCGGTCCGGCAGATTGGCGATGTGCTGGCGCATGTCCGCTTGGGCCAATTGAATGAACAGGGTCCCGATGGCATTGCCAACGCCGCGAGAACCGCTGTGCAGCATGAACCAGACGCGGTTGGCCTCGTCCAGGCAGACCTCGATGAAGTGATTACCGGTACCTAGGGTGCCCAGGTGATGGCGGTTGTTGGTACTGGCAAGTTTCGGGTACTTGTCGGTGATCGCCTTGAACCGTGAGCTCAGCGCCGCCCAGGCTTGATCGGCCTGCTGTGGAACATGGTTCCAGGCGCCTTCATCGCGTCGGCCACGGCTCAACGTGCGGCCATGGGGCACGGCCTTTTCGATGGCAGTGCGCAAGCCGTGCAGGTTGTCCGGCAAATCGGCGGCGGTCAGCGAAGTGCGCGCGGCGATCATGCCGCAGCCGATGTCCACCCCCACGGCCGCCGGAATGATCGCGCCCACGGTGGGGATCACGCTGCCGATGGTGGACCCTTTGCCCAGATGCACATCCGGCATCACCGCCAGGTGCTTGAAGATGAACGGCATCTTCGCGGTATTGATCAATTGCTGCCGGGCTTCGCTTTCAACCGGAACACCCTCGGTCCAGAGTTTGATCGGCTTGCCGTTGGCGACTTCCAGCAGTTGGTAGACAGGTTGTTGCATGATTTCGACTCTCTTGCGATCAGACGAACATAACGCTCCAGACAGGTAAATGGGATTACTATTTCGTAGCGGGGAATTGCAGGAGGTCATCATGTGGCTTAACGAATATGAACAGCAACTTCGGCGCGACCTGCAAGGTGTAGCCTCGGACCTGAGGTGGTCGGCGGTAGAGCTTTTGCGCATCGCAGAACAGCTGCGCCAGGCCGGCAATGATGTGGACGCAGAGGCAACGCTGAGGCTGTGCGCGTTATTCCAGGGCGATGAAGAGCGACTGGCGGGCTATGCTGAAGAAGTGAAAGCAAAATCCATCACTCGAACGAAAGTTCACTAGAGAGCGCTGTCATGAACAAGCCTCTATGCGCGCTGATCGCCGTGCTGGCGGCGCCAGGTGGCTGTAGCACGGAATCACACGTTTATCGAGACCAACCGCTGGTCGCCAAGGTCGAGACCGGCATGAGCAAGGACCAAGTCCAGCAGATTGGCGGCCAGCCTTTATCGATAACGCAGCGCACGGTGGAACCTGGTACCTGCTTTGACTACAAGCTGACCCAGGCCGGCCATCAGCAGCCGTATAACGTCAGTTTCGACAGCCAAGGCAAGGTCGACCACAAAAGTTTCATGACCTGCGCGCAATGGAGTCGTGCCCAACAAAAAGCCAGAGAATATTATTCCCCTTCGACGGGCGGGATGGGTGGCAGCGGTTACTGATTCCCGACCTGCTATAAAGCCCCGGCGAACCGGGGCTTCAAGTGCACTATTTATCTGATTTCTGGCTTTCTGATTTGTGGCTACGCGACGCTTTGCCCGACCGGGCTCTGTAGGCGGGAAGCGAAGCCGCATAGGCCAGTGCTTCCTCTCTGCTGCCAAAGGCTCCAAGCCGGTCACCTTTGGTGCACACCCGCCAGGGGCCGTTGTTCACGCTGAGTACGTCGTAGCCGTTCATGTGCATTTTAGTCAGCATCGGAACGCTCATAGTCACCTCCATTTCGGCAGTGATAGTCCTGGATCGACTCAACTACCTTACACCCGACCTTCATTGAAGTGCCAACCAGACGTCGCGTCAGGATTCCGGCATTTCATTGCACTTTCAGCCGGCCTGTCGACTCCAACCCTTGAAGCAGACACTTCTGCGGATTTCGGTCTGAATATTGCATTTTCATGACTGATTTGTGACAGACAGCAGTCGGGTAACCCATGAAAGTACGTGCAACCGTCATTTGCGAGCAGGATCGGCATATTCTCTTCGTGCGCAAACCCAGGGGGCGCTGGACCCTGCCGGGCGGAAAAGTCGAGCCTGGCGAAACTGCTGCGGGCGCGGCCACAAGAGAGCTTTACGAAGAAACAGGGCTTGAGGTCGACGACCTGCTGTACTTGATGGAGTGGGAAACGACCAGCACTCGGCACCATGTCTACGAGGCGTTGGTCGTAAACCTGGCGGCGGCTCGACCACAGAATGAAATCTTTGACTGCATCTGGTATCCGCTGGACGCGGTACAGAACCTGAACACAAGCGACGCCACGCTCAGAATCGTCAAAGCGTTTCAGCGTCGCTTATAAGTCACAGATACTCAGGCTTTAGCCGACGACACTAGCGAGCTTCTCAGCCCAAATCGCCGCCACCGACCGGCATGATCATGCCGGTGATGTAGGAGGCTTCGTCGCTGGCCAGAAACAGAATAGCGCTTGCCTGCTCATCCAGCGTGCCGTAGCGCTTCATCAAACTGCTGTCGAGGGTCTGGTCGACAATCTGCTGATACCAGAGTTTTTCCTGAGCGCTTTGCTGCGCGGTGTTGCGCGGGATCAGCCGTGGCGGCGCCTCGGTGCCACCAGGAGCGGTCGCGTTGACCCGCACGCCACGACCGGCCGTTTCGAACGCCAGGCAAGCGGTCAGCGCATTGACCCCGCCCTTCGCCGCACCGTACGGCACGCGATTGACGCTGCGGGTCGCAATGGACGAAACGTTGACGATGGCGCCGCTACCTTGTTCGAGCATGAACGGCAGCGCGGCATGGCAGCACCACAATGTCGGGAACAACGAACGGCGAACTTCGGCTTCGATCTGCGCCTCTTCATAGTGCTCGAAAGGCTTGGCCCAGATCGTGCCGCCGACGTTATTGACCAGCACATCGAGGCGATCAAAACGTTCGACAGCGGTGCGCATCACACGGCTGCATTCGCTGTACTGCTCAAGGTCGGCGGTCAGGGCAAGTACCTGGCTGCCCTGCCCCAATTCCTTCTGGAGTTCGAACACCAGGTCGGAGCGGTCGACCAAAATCAGACGCGCACCTTCGGCGGCCATGCGTTCAGCCACACGCCGGCCGATGCCTTGGGCGGCACCGGTGATCAACGCGACTTTTTCGTGGAATCTGTTCATGTGTACCTCGTGACGACGACCACTTCCTGTAGGAGCTGCCGAAGGCTGCGATCTTTTGACTTTGTTTTTAAAAGACAAGATCAAAAGATCGCAGCCTTCGGCAGCTCCTACGGGCGTGCATCGCTGCAGAAAATTTTCAGGCCGCGCTGGCGGCAAATTTCTCGTAGTAGAAGTTCACTGGCGCAAAGCCTTGTTCGCGGATGAACTGGCTGACCGCTTCGACCATCGGCGGCGGGCCGCACAGGTAGACGTCGACGTCGCCATCGTTCAAATGCCGTGGCTCGATGTGTTGGGTCACGTAGCCCTTGAGCGGGTGCCGACTGTCGGGATTGGCCACGCAGGCGCTAAAGCTGAAGTTCGGAATTCGCGCGGCGAAGGTTTCGAGTCGATCGAGTTCCACCAGGTCGAAATCGTTGGTCACGCCATAGATCAAATGCAGCGGATGCTCGCTGCCCTGTTCGGCGATTCTTTCCAGCATCGCGGTGAACGGCGCCAGACCGGTGCCACCGGCCAGCAACAACAATGGACGGCGGATGTCGCGCAGATAGAAGCTGCCCAAAGGTCCGGCCAGGCTCATGCTGTCGCCGGCCTTGGCCATGCCGGTCAGGAAACTGCTCATCAAGCCGCCGGGTACGTTGCGAATCAGAAAACTCACTTCTCCGTCACGCTGCAACGAACTGAACGAGTAAGCGCGAGTCTGCTCGCTGCCGGGAACCCCGAGGTTCACATACTGCCCCGGCAGGAACGCCAGTTTGCTCAGGGCTTCGCCCTTGATCGACAGTGCGATGGTGCTGTCGGACAGCTGCCGCACGGCGCTGATGGTCGCGTCGTAGCTGGCCTGACGGGTGCGGCAGACATCCGACGAAACCGGCACCCGCACCACGCAATCGCTCTGCGCACGCATCTGGCAGGTCAGGACAAAACCCTGTTGCGCTTCGCCGGCGCTGAGCGCGTCTTCGATGTAGTCCTCGCCCAAGTCATAGCGGCCGGCCTCGGCGAAGCATTTGCAGGTTCCGCAGGCGCCGTCGCGGCAGTCCAGTGGAATATTGATGCCCTGGCGATACGCGGCATCGGCCACGGTTTCCCCAGCGTTGGCGTCGATGAAACGGGTGACGCCGTCTTCGAAATTGAACGCAATGGAATGAGTCATGACGGCCGCCTCAGAGGTGGTAAACATCAATGACCTGGCGAACGTAGTCGTTCTTCAGGATCACTTTTTTGGCCTTGATCAACGGGTTTTCACCGCGTACATCGAGGGTGTAGAAACTGCTGCCGAAATAGCTGTCGACGGTCTTGTAGCGAAAGCTCAGGGTGTGCCAGTTGAAGCGCACCTTGCACAGCCCGTCAGCCTGTTCGATCAGCTCGATATTGCTGAGGTTGTGCGAGGTGCGGGTGTCCGGCACGCTGGCGCTGGAACGCTCGGTCTTGATGCGGAAGATGCGGTCTTCCAGGCCGGTGCGGTTGCCGTACCAGATCAGCGAGATTTCCCGCTGCGGGTCTTCAGTCAGCTCGTCGTTGTCGTCCCAGGACGGCATCCAGAATGTTGCGTCGGGCGCGTACAACTCCAGCCAGTCGTCCCATTGTTTGTCGTCGAGGTAGCGTGCTTCGCGATAGAGAAAATCGCGCACGACGTCATAGGTGATGGTCATTGCACAGCCTCCACTGCAATCAGTCCGGACTGTTCAGCGGCCAACGCCTTGAGCATCGTTTGCTGCCAATACTTGTGTTGCAGCACAAACAGGCCTTCGTCTTCGGTGCGCACGCCGCTGAGCAGCGGGTGCAGGTCGATCTCTTTGGCCGCGTCATCGGCGCCTTCAACCCAGTGTTCGGCGCCACGGGACATGTCGTTCCAGGCGGTAACGCTGCCCTGATAACCCGTCTGGCAGGAGCGAAACTCTTCCAGATCGTCCGGGGTCGCCATGCCGCTGACGTTGAAGAAATCCTCGTACTGACGAATCCGGCTCGAGCGGGCGTGGTCGCTTTCGCCTTTGGGGGCGATGCAGTAAATGGTGATTTCGGTGCGGTTGACCGAGATCGGCCGGGCGATGCGAATCTGCGAGCTGAACTGGTCCATCAGGTACACGTTCGGGTACAGGCACAGGTTGCGCGAGTTCTCGATCATCCAGTTGGCGCGGGCCTGGCCGAAGTCCCGGGCCAACTCGTCGCGACGCTCGTACAGCGGACGGTCTTCGGGGTTGGACCAACGGGTCCAGAGCAGCATGTGGCCCTTGTCGAAGGAATAGAAACCACCGCCCTGCTTGGCCCAGGTGCCGGCGCTCATGGTCGGATTGCAATCGCCGGCTTCGCGCTGCTTGCGCTGGTTCTGGGTCGCCGCGTAGTTCCAGTGCACCGAGCTGACGTGATAGCCGTCGGCACCGTTTTCGGCGGTGAGTTTCCAGTTGCCTTCGTAGATGTAACTGGATGAGCCGCGCAGCACTTCCAGGCCATCGGCGGACTGATCGACGATCATGTCGATGATCTTCGCCGACTCACCCAAGTGCTCCACCAATGGCACCACGTCAGACTTGAGGCTGCCGAACAGGAAACCGCGATAGGATTCGAAACGCGCGACTTTGGTCAGGTCGTGGGAGCCTTCGCAGTTGAAGCTCGCCGGGTAGCCGGCCGCCGCCGGGTCCTTGACCTTGAGCAGCTTGCCGGAGTTGTTGAAGGTCCAGCCGTGGAATGGGCAGGTGTACGAACTCTTGTTGCCGGTCTTGTGTCGGCAGAGCATCGCTCCACGGTGGCTGCATGCGTTGATAAAGGCGTTCAGTTCACCGTCTTTGTTGCGCGCGATGAAGACCGACTGACGTCCCATGGTGGTGGTGTAGAAATCGTTGTTGTTGGGGATCTGGCTTTCATGGGCGAGGTACAGCCAGTTGCCTTCAAAGATGTGTTCCATCTCGAGGTCGAACAGCCGCGGATCGGTGAACATCTCGCGCTTGCAGCGATAGATGCCCTGCTCAGGGTCTTCTTCAAGCAGGGAGTGAAGGTATTCAGGTCGCAGGGTCATGGCCGCCGCCTCCATTGTTTTTATTCAGGCAGGGCCATGCTAGGACGAGGGGATGGGGCGGACTATCCGCCGGGTGCAGACCTGTATCCGTTTTGTGCAACAAGCGGTCGGTGGTTGATGATCGTTCCCACGCTCTGCGTGGGAATGCAGCCCGGGACGCTCCGCGTCCCTTCCAGAGCCGAACGCAGAGCGTCCGTTGAGGCATTCCCACGCGGGAGCGTGGGAACGATCAAACAGCGGTGGGTGGCGTTTGCGAGGTCAATGGCGGCGTTTGAGGGTATCCGATGGCAGTTCGCCGAACTGTCTGCGGTAGCTCTCAGAGAACCGGCCCAGGTGCAGAAAGCCGTAATCCATGGCCACTTCCGTGACGTTGCGCACGTTGCAGGTCGGGTCGCTCAGGTTGGCGTGGATGCGTTCGAGCTTTTTCTGCCGGATGTAGTTTTTCGGCGTGTCCCCCGCGTTGCGTTCGAACAACCCATACAGCGAACGCAGGCTCATCCGCGCCTGGCGTGCCAGTTCTTCGCTGTCGATGTCCTGCTTGAGGTTGCACGCAATGTAATCGACCAGCGCCTCGAACGTGGCCGAGGGTGAGCAGGGATCAGTGCGGATGACGTTGGTCTTCATCAGGCCAAGCATCTTGCTGACAACGATTTGCGCATAGTGCTCCTGCACCCGGGGAATCTGCTCGGTGGCCTCGGCTTCCTGGCAAATCATCGCCAGCAGACCGACAAAACCTTCCAGTTCATTAAGCTGATAACGGTTCTCCAGAAACCGTATGCCCTGCCCCGGATACCGCCAGCGCTGCTCTTCGCACACTGACTCCAGCAGCCGCGTGGGGACTTTCAGGATGAATTTTTCGCAATCACTGGAATAGGTCAGATCCACCGGATCATCGGGGTTGATCAGCAGTAACTCGCCAGGCGCGAAGTAATGTTCCTGACCATGGCCACGCCACAGGCAGTTGCCGCGCAGCAGCACTTGCAAGTGATAGATGCTGTCCAGCGCATGGGACATAACCCGCACGCTGGCGCCGTAACTGATGCGGCACAGGTCTAGACTGGCGAATTTGCGATGATCGAGGCTGGCCAGCGGCCGGCCGGCCCGAGGCATCTGGAGGCAATGATTGCCGACGTGCTGATTGACGTAGCCTGATACCGCGTAGGGGTCGGCATGGTCGAAGACTCTGCTGCGATGACTCAACAATTGCACTTGCATCATCGGATCACTCTCATTGTTATTGTTGATTGCGTCAGGCCATTCCAGGGCAGTGGTCGTAGCGGTTTGTCAGTAGGCTGAGAGGTTGGATGTTCGGGCCTCTTCGCGAGCAAGCCCGCTCCCACAGGGCCACGAGATAAACGGTCGGTTATCTCGTGGCCCGGTTCGGCTGGTTGAGGGTGTCAGTCCTCGAGCGCGCGAACCCGTTCGTGGCGTTGCTGCTCCTCAGGCTGGGCAGACGACTGCAGCGTGAAGTCAAAATCGATTTCGGCAAAACGACCGCTCACGCCATGGGCCGCCGCACGCTGCGGATCATCGCTGAAGGTGATCTTGGCAATCAGCTCATCACGGGTGGCGTAGGCGAAATCGTCATGCAGGTACTGATCGCCGTCGAGGTTGATCTGGGTGGTCAGGTGGCGATGATCCGCTGCCGAAATAAAAAAGTGGATGTGCGCCGGCCGCTGACCATGACGGCCCAGTTGATCGAGCAATTGCTGGGTCGGACCGTCCGGCGGGCAACCGTAGCCCGACGGCACGATGCTGCGAAAACGGTAACGACCCTCGGCATCGGTGACGATGCGTCGACGCAGGTTGAATTCCGATTGAGTGGTATCGAAGTACGAATAAGTGCCGCCGGTGTTGGCGTGCCAGACATCCACCACCGCACCGGCCAACGGTTCGCCGTCGGTATTCTTGACCTGGCCCTGCATGAACAGCACCACACCCGGATCGACGCCGTCATCCAGCCGCGCTTCGCCTTCCGATAGTGGCGCACCCGCCACATACAGCGGCCCTTCGATGGTCCGCGGTGTGCCGCCGGCTTTGCCGGCCTGCTCGTCTTCGGCGTCCATCAGCAGGTCGAGGTAATGCTCCAGACCGAGCCCGGCCACCACCAACCCGGCCTCTTGACGCGCGCCCAGCACGTTGAGGTAGTTGACGGCTTTCCAGAACTCTTCCGGGGTCACGGCCAGGTCTTCGATGATGTTCACCGAATCGCGCAGGATCCGGTAAATCAGCGCCTTGACCCGCGGATCGCCGGCTTCGTTATGCAGACCGCTAGCGTCTTCGAGAAACTTCTGGGCACTGGCAGTGTGGGAAATCTTGACGTTCATTTTGGTGGGTTCCTCATCTTGTAATTATTAGCGTAGCGAACTGAACAGGCTGGGTTCAGCGGTCATCCTCGCGAATGGAAGAAGGATGCCGGCACAGCGCGTTGACCTCGATGGCCATGTACGGGTACAGCGGCAATTGCATCAGCAGGTCGTGCAGTTCCTGAACGCTGTCGACATCGAACACGCTGTAATTGGCATAGAGCCCGGCGATGCGCCACAGATGACGCCACTTGCCTTGCTCTTGCAGGCGCTGGGCCAGGGCTTTTTCGTCGGCCTTGAGCTGAGCGGCGCGTTCCGGGTTCATGTCGACCGGTAAATTCACAGTCATTTTTACGTGAAACAGCATGATGCCCTCCTCAGGCTTGATGAACGGCAGTGGATGTGGCAGTGGATATTTTGTCCCGACGGAAAAACGCGAGGCGCTCTTCATCCAGAGTCAGGCCCAATCCGGGTGTTTGCGGGACGTGCAGTTGGAAATCGCGGTAGACCAATGGCTCGCTGAGGATGTCTTCGGTGAGCAGCAGCGGGCCGAACAACTCGGTGTCCCAGCCCAGTGTGTTCAGCGTGACAAAGGCATGGGCCGAGGCCAGCGTGCCGATACCGCCTTCGAGCATGGTGCCGCCGTACAGGCCAATACCGGCCGCCTCGGCAATCGCGGCGGTTCGCAGCACGGCGCGTGGGCCGCCGTTCTTGGCGATTTTCAGGGCGAATACCGAAGCGGCGCCTTCGCGGGCCAAGTTGAAAGCATCTTCCACGCACTCGATGGATTCATCGGCCATGATCGGCGCCGGGCTCACGGTATTCAGGCGCACCATGCCGGCGCGGTTATTGCGCGAGATCGGTTGTTCGATCAGGTCGATGCCGTTGCTTCCGAGGATCCGGCAAGCGCGCAACGCGACCGCTTCGTCCCAGGCCTGATTGACATCGACCCGCACGCTGGCGCGATCGCCCAGCGCCTTTTTGATCGCAATGACGTGGGCAAGGTCGCGGTTGACCTCGCCTGCGCCGATTTTCAGCTTGAAGATCCGATGGCGACGCAGGTCGAGCATTTTTTCCGCTTCGGCGATGTCCTTGGCGGTGTCGCCGCTGGCCAGGGTCCAGGCCACCGGCAGTGCATCGCGAACACGGCCACCCAGCAGTTCGCTGACTGGCAGGCCCAGGCGCTTGCCTTGGGCGTCGAGCAAGGCGCTTTCGATACCTGATTTGGCGAAGGTGTTGCCACGAATGCTGCGCTCCAGGCGCAACATCGCGGCATTCACATTGCTGCTGTCCTGGCCAAGCAGCAATGGCGCGAAGTGTTTATCGATATTGGTCTTGATGCTGTCCGGGCTTTCGTTGCCATAGGCCAGACCGCCAATGGTGGTCGACTCACCGACACCTTCAATGCCGTCGGCACAGCGCACACGAATGATCACCAGGGTCTGGTTCTGCATGGTGTGCATCGCCAGCTTGTGCGGGCGAATGGTCGGCAGATCGACGATGATCGTCTCGATCGATTCAATGGCAGTTGCACGCATGTCGATACCCGTCAGGTTCTTAAAGTTCTGGAACGGATTCTCGTACGGCTTTTTCCGGGCGGCCAATATAGAATTGGTCTGGCTCGATACCTTAAAGGTATTTAACAGATCAACGTCCGGAGGCCTCATGGAACTGCGTCACCTGCGGTATTTTCAGGTGTTGGCTCAAACCCTCAACTTCACCCGTGCCGCCGAACTGCTGCACATCGCCCAACCGCCGCTGAGCCGGCAGATCCAGCAGCTGGAGGACGAACTCGGGGTGCTTCTGCTGGAACGCGGTCGACCGCTGAAGCTGACCGACGCCGGGCGGTTTTTCCATGAACATTCCACCGCCCTGCTCGAACAGTTGGGCAAGGTGTGCGACAACACACGACGGATTGGTTTGGGTGAAAAGACCTGGCTGGGCATCGGCTTTGCGCCATCGACACTGTATGGCGTACTGCCGGAACTGATTCGCCGACTGCGCAGCGGTGAGCCGCTGGCGCTTGAGTTGGGGCTCTCGGAAATGACCACGTTGCAACAGGTGCAGGCGCTCAAGGCCGGGCGCATCGACATTGGTTTCGGGCGAATCCGCATTGACGACCCGGCGATCATCCAGACTGTTTTGACTGAAGACCGACTGGTCGCCGCCCTCCCCGCCGGCCATCCATTACTGGCCGGACCGATCAGCCTTCGTGACCTGGCAAAAGAACCCTTCGTGCTCTACCCCGGCAACCCGCGGCCCAGCTACGCCGACCATGTGATCGCGTTATTCGAATCCTATGGCGTACACATCAACGTGGCGCAATGGACCAACGAGCTGCAAACAGCAATCGGTCTGGTGGGGGCGGGAATCGGGGTGACGTTGGTGCCGGCCTCAGTGCAGTTGCTGCACCGCGACGACATTGGCTTTACCCCGGTGCTGGAAGACAACGCCACCTCGCCGATCATCCTCAGCAGGCGCGTGGGCGATGTATCGCCGGGGTTGAATCATTGTTTGCAGATGATTGATGAACTGCTGCCGCGCGACATGCTCTAGGCCATTACCCCGGCGAAGGCTCGGCGCCCGGCGCGCATTTCTGTGCGAAGTTCGCCGATCAGGTTGGAAATATCGCGGACACTGGTCAACTCGTCGGGCGACACGCCGGTGATCAACAGCTCAATCCGCCCGGTGCTGTGATCGAAGACCTTGATCCGCAACGTTTCATCGCGATTCACGGTGCACTCGCAGGACAGCGGTTTGAAACCGGACTCCACAATGCTGCAAAGCTGGGGAACTGGAACCATGGCGAGCGCCCTCGGGGACGGTTTTCCGATTGGATCCACTCAGCGTAGATCAACTTGCGCAACGCGCCAGCGAGTTTCGTAGGAGCTGGCGAAGCCTGCGATCTTTTGATCTTCGGCATTTTCGAAACCGCTGAAAATCAAAAGATCGCAGCCTGCGGCAGCTCCTACGCCGCTACACAGTCAATCGTCCGACATCACTCAGTGGGTATCTGCGCCCCATAACCAGTTCCAGATCCCTGGCAACTCAACCACCTCTGAACTGTCACGGACAGTACGCGCCATGGCCGCCCGCTGCAGCGCTGCCGTGTCGTCGTAAAACGCTTTCTGCGCCGTGACCAGACCTGTGGCATTGGCACTGTCGAGGAGGATTTGCAGGTATTCGCGGGTGTGTCGGGCGGTGTAGCGATTAAGGTCGTGAAAGGTCACCACCACCGGAATCACCCCGTCCACTGTCGGCAACTGGCCAAGAGCGATGCGCTCGCGGACTTCGGACAGTTGCCGCAGCATATTGGCCCGCCGACGGGGGCTGGCGTTGAAGCCCCAGATCTTGCCGTCATTGGCGCTCAGGTCGGTCAGCAGTACGTGCATGCCATGCTGTTGATAGGCCGCAAAGGTGCGCTTGTCGTAGTTCCAGAACGGCGGGCGCACCAGGGTCGGCGAGGTTTTGGTGATCGCGGCGATGTCTGCGCTGCCATCAGTGAGCGACTGTTCCAGTTCTTGCGTGTCCAAAGAACGATGGTTGGTGTGCCGGCGCGTGGCGGTGTGGAAGCCCAACAGGTGACCTTCGGCGTGTTCGCGACGCATGATTTGTCGACCCGTTTCACTGCCGCCGGCGCGTGAGTCACGGGTCTGCACGAAGAACACCGCTTTAATGTCGGGTTGCAGCGGATTGCGCGCGAGGCTATCGAGCACGGTGACGGTCGGGTTGTAAAAACCCGACGCGCTGGGCCCGTCGTCGAAGGTCAGCAGAAAGCGGATCGGCGCTTGCGTGCGCAGACTCTGTTGCGTCTGTGGCGTCATTTCAATGGGCGCGGCGATGCAGCCCAGCAGGCCGACTGCGATGGCGAACGCGGAGAAAACCTTGACCAGCTGCTTCATGTTTTGCCTTGGACCAGACCTTGCGGTCATCACGTTTAATGGCAATATTCCCTCGCCCATTCATCCCTCGACCGGCCCGCAGATCGCTGCGAGCCGAGGTTGGATAAGGGTACACAGTGTTTGGTTCCGGCGCCCGCTCCCGGACTCGCGTTATGCCTTCGATTTTCGGTTATTGCGCCAGCGCCTGCTGGAACGAGCTGTCGATAATCGGTGCCGTCGCCAGGGCGGCCGGCAATGCCTTGACCTTGAACAGGAAGTCCGCGGTGCTTTGCAGATCCGCCGCGGCTTGTTGATCCACCGGGCCGACGGTCATGTGCGCCTGGCGCAGCCAATGGCGCGAGACGTTCTGATCCAGGTTGGCCTTTTTCGCCCAAAGATCGGCGTACTCGTCGGTATGGCTGTCGACCCAGGCCCGGGCCTTTTTCAGACGGACCAGGAAGTCGGCAATGGCTTCGCGTTTGCTGTCGATCGAAGGCGTCGAAGCCGCGATGGCACTCAGGCCGGGCATCAGGTTTTTGGCGGTGAGAATCGGCCGGGCGCCAGAGAATAGAATCTGCTGGGAAATGTAGGGTTCCCAGACCGGAAACGCGTCGATGCTGCCTTGGGGTAACGCGGCGGCTGCATCAATCGGCATCAGTTTGATGAAGTCGACATAGTTATCCGGCAAATCGGCTTGCTCCAAGGCGCGCAGGGTCAGCTGCTGGCTCCAGGCGCCAGGCCAGTAAGCGACTTTCTTGCCCTTGAGATCGGCGACGGTCTTGACCGGCGAATCCTTGGGCACCAGCAAGGCGATGGTGTCCGGGTTCTGCCGCGACACGCCGATCAGCTTCACTGGCGCCTGTTTGGCGGCCAGAAACAGAAAACCTGAATCGCCGAGAAAACCCAGGTCCAATGCGCCGGTGTTCAGTGCTTCGGCCAACGGCGCAGCGGCCTGGAAGTGCTTCCAGTCGACGGTATAGGGCGCCCCTTGCAGCACACCCGAAGCCTCCACCGAGGCGCGAATGTTGTAGTAGTTCTGATCGCCGACGTGCAACACCACGGGGTCGGCGCCGTAGGTCAAAGGCGCGGCAAACAGCGCGCTGGTCAACAGACCGCGCAGGTATTGGGAGAGATTCATTGGGGCTCCTGGAAGGTCATTTTTATAGACCATAACGCTCTTACAGGAGTAATTTTAAATTCTATTTATGCATAAGCTCATGACCGGGAACAGTGCGTGTTTACCCAGCAACAGTGGCTCGACAGACTGCATTTCCCGGTGCATTTCTCCCAGCGACACATTGCCTTACCTGTGGGAGCCTGCTCGCGATGGCGGTGTAACTTCAGCGGATCAAAAGCAAAAGATCGCAGGCTGCGCCAGCTCCTACATTGGATAGCATTCCCCTGTAGGAGCTGCCGAAGGCTGCGATCTTTTGATCTTGCTTGCGGGTTTACCAAACTAAAAGCCCCGTTATCCAAGGCGGGGCTTTTGGGTATGTACAAGCTGATCAGGGCTTCAGCGGGCGTTCCTGGTCGCGGTCCGACAGTTCTTTACCGTCGTCGGGGTGCTTCCAGTCCGGCGTCGAACGCCTCTGCTGCTCAAGCTCTTCTTCCGTCGGTTCATCCACATCTTCATCCGGGTCCGGATGTTTTGGTTCAGTGGCCATGCTCACCTCTCTTCCTGAAGGGATCCTCTTTAAGCGTAGAACAGTTCCGCGTGTGACGACTCAGAGCCACCACCGCAGCAAAAAGAAGAACCCCATGCTCAACAACATGCTGAGCAAGGTGTTGCGTGTGTAGAGCACAAGGCCCACGGCCACCAGCGAACTGATCAGGTACGGGTTGTCCCACTGCAGGTTCAGCTGCTTGTCGGGCATGAACACGATCGGCCCGCAGATCGCCGTGAGCATGCCCGGCACCGCGAAACCGAGGAATTGCCGGGCATTGCTGCTCAAGCGCACCGGCAACCGAGGTTCGAGAAATACGTAGCGGTTCAGGAATACCAGCAGGCCCATCCCGATAATCACAGCCCAGACCATCATGTGCGCCCCACATAGAGTTTGTTGCAGATAAAGCCTGCGGTCATGCCCGCCAACCCCGACAGCACCAGGGCCGAGCCCCATTGCCAATAGCTGAACAGCACTGAACAGAACAGTGAGACCGCCACGCAAACCACTGTCGGAACGTTGCGCACCACTGGCGTGATCAAGGCGATAAAGGTCGCCGCGATGGAGAAGTCCAGCCCAAGGTGTTCAAGACCCGGAATGCTGCTGCCCAGCACAATGCCCGCCAGGGTGAAGAGGTTCCAGGCGATGTAAAACGTCAGGCCCACGCCCAAGGCATACCAGCGATTGAACTGCTGTTTGTCATGCTGGCTGGTCAGGGCGAACAACTCGTCGGTGAGCAAAAAGCCCAGTCCCACACGCCAGCGGCCCGGTAACGGGGAAATCACCGAACGCATGCTCATTCCGTAAAGCAAATGCTGGGAAGTCAGCAACAACGTGGTCAACAGAATCGAAAAGACCCCGGCGCCGCCCTTGAGCATGCCGATGGCGACCAATTGAGCCGCGCCGGCAAACACGATGCTCGACAGCCCCTGGCCTTGCAGCGGTGTGAGATTGGCCTCGATGGCCATGGAACCGGCCAGCAACCCCCAAGGCGCGGTCGCCAGGGACAACGGCATGATGGCCGCGGCACCGCGAAGGAATGCACTGCGCGGCATGAGTGAGTTGGACATAACGCTCTGCAACCAGGGAAAGACCCCAGACTGTGCCAGCAGTCGCGGTGGATGGCTTGAACAATCTTGCGCACTTGCACGCAACCGGTACTGATTTTCGAGATTGACAAACGTCGCGCCGACTTTTAAAACTGAGCACCTCATTCAGGGTGTAAGCAACCATGTCCGCAACCTTCAACCTCAACACTGTCGTCATTGGCTTGAATGCCAAGGCGCAAGGTTGCGTTGCGCACGCCCTTAAATCGAAGAAACAGTCGCTCATGTGACCGGGGCGCGCTGTCCCGTCAGATGAGCTGACAGGACATTGAGCGCGGCGGACACTCCCTCCTTCTTGCTGACTTCCTTCTACGCTTCTGACGGTGACGAAATCGGTCAACCTTCAGGAGAAAGTGCATGTCATCGTTTCAAGGTATCTGGGTTCCCATCGTTACGCCGTTTCACCATGGCGCGATCGACTTCGACGGGTTGCGGCGGCTGGTCAGTCATCTGCTGGAAAAAGGCGTCGATGGCATTGTGGTCTGCGGCACCACCGGGGAAGCCGCGGCGCTGGGCAAACATGAGCAGCTGGCGGTGCTCGATGCGGTGCTGGAACTGGTTCCGCCAGAACGTGTGGTCATGGGCCTGGCCGGCAACAATCTTGCCGAATTGCTGACATTTCAAAGCGAAATCCTCAAACGTTCTCTGGCGGGTTTGCTGGTTCCACCGCCGTACTACATTCGCCCGTCCCAAGCCGGCCTTGAAGCCTTTTTCAAGACCGTCGCCGATGCGTCCAGCGTCCCGGTCATTCTCTACGACATTCCCTATCGCACCGGCATCGCCTTCGAACAGGCGACCTTGCTGCGGATCGTCGCCCATGAGCGGATCGCCGCGATCAAGGACTGCGGCGGCAATCCAGCCACCACCCTTGCGCTGCTCTCCAGCGGCAAAGTCGACGTGCTGTGCGGTGAAGACCACCAGATCTTCGGCGCTTTGTGTCTGGGTGCCAAAGGCGCGATTGCTGCCTCGGCTCATGTTCATCCCGAGCTGTTCGTGACGCTGTATCAACAGATCCGCGACAACCAGTTAGCAGCCGGCCGAACGACCTTCTTCAAGTTGCTGCCGCTGATTCACAGCCTGTTCATCGAGCCCAATCCCGCGCCGGTGAAAACTGCCCTGGCCGTTGAAGGGTTGATCCACGACGAGCTCCGCGCGCCGATGCAATGCAGCAGCGAAGCCACGTCGGTGCGTTTGAAAGAAGTATTGGCAGTGCTCGAAAACAGCAATCGATAGAGCACACGCGCCCAGCCCGAGTACCATGGAGCGATTCACATAACGCGTCAGGGAATCGACATGCTTTACCGAATCGCAGCCGACGGGCTGGTGCTGTCTCACTTGCTGTTCATTCTGTTCGTGCTGTTCGGCGGGCTGCTGGTGCTCAAATGGCATCGCCTGGCCTGGTGGCACCTGCCCGCCGCCGCGTGGGGCGTGATCGTGGAAGTTTTCCACCTGACGTGCCCACTGACCGAATGGGAAAACCTCATGCGCCATGCGGCCGGGCAAACCGGCTACGGCGGCGGTTTTATTGAACATTACGTGTGGCCGATTATTTATCCGGCCGGGCTGACACCCACGATTCAACTAGGACTGGGCAGCGTGGTGCTGGCGATCAACGTGCTGATCTACCTGCGGCTGATCCGCTTATGGAGATTGCGGCACCCGACTCGTTCAGGGCAGTAACCGGTCTGGCTGAGTTCAGTTGGCAATGACGCTCATGTTCCGGCCACTGGCCTTGGCCACATACAGCGCCTTGTCTGCTGCGCCGATCAAATCTTCGGGCTGGCTCTGCGCTGTCTGGTTGTAGGCACAGACCCCCAGGCTGACCGTGACGAGGCCTTCGGGGCTGCCGCTATGCTTGATGTCCGTTTGCTGAACCGCGCGACGGATCTTTTCCGCCACCAGAAACGCCCCCACATAATCGGTGCCGGGCAACACCACCGTAAACTCCTCACCACCGAAGCGGGCAGCAAGATCGCCGGGGCGCTGGATGTTGTCAGTGATGATGGTGCTGATCTTGCGCAAACACTCATCGCCCGCCAAATGACCGTAGTGATCATTGAAACTCTTGAAATGATCGACATCGATCATCAGCAACGCCAGGCTGGTGTGGGTACGCCTGGCGCGGCCCATTTCCGCCAGGATGAACAAATCGAACTGACGCCGGTTGGAAAGCCCGGTCAGTGCATCCTCCAAAGCCAGCAACTTAAGGCTGTGGTTGACCTCAATGAGTTTTTCCTGCGCCTCCAGCAATTCGTTCTGAATATGATTCTGCTGTTTCATGACGCGGATCAGGCGATAGCCGAGAACGCCCAGAAACCCCAGCAGTAATGAGACGATGCCCGCACTGAGCATTGACTCCTGCCGCCAACTGGCCAGGACTTCAGCCTTGTCGAGCGCGGCAAAAACGATAAGCGGATAACCCTCGACCCGCCGAAACCCCACCACCCGCTCCACCCCGTCCACGTAGGATTTGACGATGGCCGTTCCGGAATTGCCCTTGGGCAACAGCTGGGTAAACAGCGGCCCCTTGGCGACACTGGTACCGATATCGGCTTCGTTGAACGGGCGGCGGACGACGATGGTGGCGTCGTCGGCGATCAGATTGACCACCCCGTTACTGCCCATGTCGATGCTGTTGTACAGGTCCAGGAAATGGTTGAGATAGATCGAAGCCGCCACCACGCCGGCAAACCGCCCATCGGCGTGATTGATTCTGCGTGACACGGTCATGACCCACTCACCGGTCGAGCGACTTCTTATCGATGGACCGATATGAGGACCGCGGTCGGGATGATCACGATGGTAGATGAAATATTCACGGTCGGAGTTGTTGGCATTGGCCAGCACAGCGTTATTGGAGTTGGCGAGCCAGCGTCCTTCTTCGTCGAAAACGAACAGCCCATGGATTTGCGCCAGTTCACCGCGCTGGGCGTGGAGCAAACGTTGCAGTCTGGGAATTTTCGCCGGCTCCATGCCGTCGTTTTCGAGGCGGTCCACCACGGCAAACAGCAGTGTGTCGGCCTGCTTGATCGAGGCCTGTGCCTGCGAGGCCAGGGTTTGCGCCAGGTTGGACATCTCCACTTCGCTGCCGCGCAAATGATACTGCCGCGCATTCCAGCCCTCACCGATCACAATGGCCGTCATGGACAGGCATACCGCAATAAGCAGAGAAACCGCGTATCGAACCTTGAGTTTCGACTCAACCTGCCCGGGTACCCAAGGCGTGGCAAGCCGGGTGCTTTCAGTACGATCTTTGACGAACGGATGCCCCATGACGCTCCTTTAATCCCTTATGACATGGCGAATTTTCCCGTTCGCCCTTTTAGCGCCAGCCAGCCGTGGCTGGCGCTCGGACCACTATGACTCATCAACGAATACGATAGGTGATTTGCACAAAAATGCTCATCGCCAACGATCGTAAGGCTACATCTGCGTCTGTTTCACCGCCTCAAGCCAGGCCGGATTCAATTGTGTCTGTTCGGTCTCGATGCCCAGCGCTTCCATCCGCGCCTTGTGCTGCTCCATCTCACGGGTCAGCTGGCTATGGTCGCTGGAATTGCCGTCCAACTGGTGCATCTGGCTCAGCCCCAAGTGATAAAAACGCAGCAGCTTCATGGCGCTCGGATCGCCCTTCTCCACTGCCGCCGTCACCTGGTGCATGACGTTGGTGATGCTCATCAGGCTGCGTTTGAGCTGCCAACCATAGACCGCTGGCGCCATCCATTCCTGGGTCCAGAACGTGCCGCGCATCAGCGCCGCCATCAGCAATAACGCGGCAAACACGCCGCCCACGTTGAAACGCAGATTGTCGCCGCCGGGCTCACCGAACAGCGCCACCGCCGCCGTGGACAGCACCATCGCCAGCGCCAGGAACATCAGGGCGATGATTACCGTGCTGCGCCGCGTCTGGCGTCGATAGGTTTCGGCATTCATTGGCTGGATTTCGAACATCGCGACGGGGTTCCTTGCATCAATGGTAAAAGGCTCTGTGGCAAAAAGACTGCGGGGCATTATCGCCTCCCCGAAGGATTTAGCTATGCTGGGGCTCCTTTTCATCTTTCCATCGTTAAACGGGGAACATGGCGATACAGCGCAGTTCGTGCCATCTTCTCCATGGATACACACTATTCGGATGCCATGCGCCTGCCGGCGGGTGACATCGTTTTAAGGATCATTGAATGACCCAACGACATGTAATCAACGCCTCGGTCAGCCCTAAAGGCAGCCTGGAAACACTCTCCCAACGTGAAGTACAGCAACTGAGCGAAGCCGGAACCGGCCTCACCTACACCCTTTTCCGCCAGTGCGCCCTGGCCATCCTCAATACCGGCGCTCACGTCGATAACGCCAAGACCATTCTGGAAGCCTACAAAGACTTCGAAATCCGCATTCACCAGCAAGACCGCGGCGTACGCCTGGAACTGCTGAATGCCCCGGCCGACGCTTTCGTCGATGGCGAAATGATCGCCAGCACCCGCGAAATGCTCTTCAGCGCCCTGCGCGACATCGTCTACACCGAAAACGAACTCGACGCCTTGAGCATCGACCTGAGCACCTCCCAGGGCATCAGCGACTACGTCTTCCACTTGCTGCGCAACGCCCGCACCCTGCGCCCCGGTGTCGAACCGAAAATCGTGGTGTGCTGGGGCGGCCACTCGATCAACACCGAAGAATACAAATACACCAAGAAAGTCGGCCACGAACTCGGCCTGCGCAGCCTGGACATCTGCACCGGTTGCGGCCCCGGCGTGATGAAAGGTCCGATGAAAGGCGCGACCATCGCCCACGCCAAACAGCGCATCCACGGTGGCCGCTACCTCGGCTTGACTGAACCGGGGATCATCGCCGCCGAAGCGCCGAACCCGATCGTCAACGAACTGGTGATCTTGCCGGACATCGAGAAACGTCTGGAAGCGTTCGTCCGCGTCGGCCACGGCATCATCATTTTCCCGGGTGGCGCGGGCACGGCGGAAGAATTCCTGTACCTGCTCGGCATTTTGATGCACCCGGATAACGAAGGCCTGCCCTTCCCCGTGGTCCTCACCGGGCCGAAAAGCGCCGCGCCGTATCTGGAGCAGTTGCACGCCTTCGTCGGTGCCACCCTCGGTGAAGCCGCGCAGCGGCACTACGAGATCATCATCGACGACCCGGCTGAAGTGGCGCGGCAAATGACTCAAGGCCTCAAAGCGGTCAAACAGTTCCGTCGCGAGCGCAACGACGCGTTCCATTTCAATTGGTTGCTGAAAATCGACGAAGGCTTCCAGCGCCCGTTCGACCCGACCCACGCCAACATGGCCAACCTGCAACTGAGCCGCAACCTGCCGTCCCACGAACTGGCCGCCAACCTGCGCCGCGCGTTCTCCGGCATCGTCGCCGGCAACGTCAAGGACAAGGGCATCCGCCTGATCGAAGAACACGGGCCATACCAGATCCGTGGCGATGCCGCCGTCATGCAGCCGCTGGACAAACTGCTCAAAGCCTTCGTCGCCCAGCACCGGATGAAACTGCCGGGTGGCGCGGAGTATGTGCCGTGTTATCGAGTGGTGGCGTAACAATATTGATGTGAGCTTTAACATCCCCCTGTGGGAGCGGGCTTGCTCGCGAAGGCGGCGTAACAGTCGACATCTCTGTTGAATGTTAAGCAGCTTTCGCGAGCAAGCCCGCTCCCACACTTTGACAAGAAGCCCCGCGTGAAGCGGGGTTTCTTGTTTTTGGGGACTGTGTCAGTGGAGCCCATTGTGACGAGGGAGCTTGCTCCCGCTGGGTTGCGAAGCGACCCCAAATTCTGCAACCGCATTTTTTCTGGCACACCGCATATGCCGTTTTGCGACTGCTGCGCAGCCGAGCGGGAGCAAGCTCCCTCGCCACAGATGCCCAGTCACTTCAGATCCAGTGTCAGGCAGGTGGATCGAGGTTATCCAGCACTCGGTTGACGGCCAGCTCACCAAGCATCACCACCGATTGAATCCCCAACATCACGTTGCGGTGTGGCATGTCCATCAATCCGGCGAACTCAGTGAGCATCATGCTCGCCGACGCCAGGGATTCGCAGGCGTTGACCAGCAGGGTTTCGTTATCGACCTTCGCACCTACATGGTAAATGGTGCTGGGTTTGCGCTTGATGTCTTTGGGAATGGGCGGCTTGAGGTAGTGATCGAGGGCGCGGTCGGCGGCTTCGTTGAGTTTTTTGGAATCGAGGGATTCGTAGGGGGATGTTGGATCGGTTTCCGGCGGGTTAGGTGTTGGTTTGAACATAGATGAAACTCCAAATCAGAAAAGAGGAGCCATCACTCTCGCTACCAAACGAAGGGGTGGTGGCCATACGAAGGTTGGTAGACCGGTGACTTGGAGAACCGGCGCGCCCGAAGGCGCCCTGCGCATGGCCACCATAAACGCAAGCCGAAAAGGCTCTGCATCAGGTGCGCTATGCACGCAAGTCAAACCGGGCTACCAAACCCGATCGCTGTTTTTCAGCGACAGGCAAACGATAGAGCCCGGCCTCAAGGCGCACAAGCCGGCGGATTCTGGCGTAGTCGTAGGCAACGGCGCAAGGCTGTGTAGCCTGAGTGAGTATCTGGAAGTGTCGTTTAAACAGTGCTTGTTTAGTGGTCTGACTGTGGGTCTTGTGGTGGATGGGCCGGCCTCTTCGCGAGCAAGCCCGCTCCCACAGGGGATCTTCGGTGAACACACTATCTGTGTACGCCTGAGATCAAATGTGGGAGCGGGCTTGCTCGCGAAGAGGCCCGAAAAAACACCGTCCAACTTTCGGTCAATCCACCAATCGCACCGCAAGAGACTTGGCCTGGCTCGCCACATCAGTCACTGCCGTGCTCTCCCACCACATCCCGCGCAACGGTGGGCCCATGGCGAACAAACGGCTGGCGACCTGCCCGTCAGCGCTTAATACCGCACCGTCATCCGCGGCGGCAATCCCCAATGCCAATGGCCCTGGCCGCACCAGCCCGCGTGCCAATAGTTGCTGCGGCAATGGTCGCGCCACTCGCCGCCAGTCATATTCGATGCCACTGGAGTTGATCAGCGCCGCGCCATGCACCACGCAGGTTTGCGCCTCGCCCCGACGACGAATGCGAATGCTGACCTCCCCGTTCAACGAAGGCTCCAACCCTTTGAACGATGCAGCCTGAATCCGCAACCGCCCTTCCCCGTGCAGCCGCGCCACCAACTCGGCACTCAACGGCGGCGAGCGATGGTGATGGCTTTCCCACCACGGCCGCACATGTCGCACAAACTGACGACGCTGCACATCCGTCGCCTGGCTCCACAACCGCCCGATGTGCGCCCGCACGGTGTCGAGCGGCGCTTGCCAGTCGATGCCCTGGGCGATGGCGTCGCGGCAATGCCGGCGCAGTTCGCGCATCAACTGACGCGGCGTGCGAATGCTGTGATCCTCGGCCAAAAAGTCCGCCCAGGCAGGCGGCTGTCGCCGCACATGCGGTAGCAGACCATGACGGGAAAACACTTCGATCGGCCCGCGATGCCCGGCCTGTTCCAGCGACACCACGGCATCAACCATGGTCAAGCCGGAGCCGATGATCAGCACCGTCGACTGCGGATCGAGCTGACGCATGGCGGTCACATCCCAGGGATCGAGCGCCGCTGCGTTCAAGCCGCTGGATTCGGTTTGCGGCGTGCGCGCAGCGGGGAACATGCCAGTGGCCAGCACCGCATAGGCGCCCTGCAAACGTTGCCCGTCACTCAAGATCAGCAATACAGCGTTGTCCCGGGTTTGCAGGTCGACCACCTCGGCCCGTACATGCTCGACACTCGAACCATTCAATGAGCCCACCGCCTGCGCCTCGGCCAGACGCTGCTGCACATAAACGCCAAACAGCCCGCGCGGCGGAAACAGTTCACTGATCGGCACATGCTGCTGATCCGACTCAGGCCAACCACCCGCCGCAATGTACTCGGTCAGCCATTGGGTCAAATCATCAGCGTTGTCGGGATCGACGCTCATCCGCGCCGCGTTGCCGTTGAGCGTATGGCCCAACTCCACCGCGCTGTACGCTTCGCCCCGACCGAGTTCGGCGCGGGGTTCGATCACCAGCACCTGACGCTTGCCCGGCAAGCGCAGCAACTGCGCCGCCAGCATCGCGCCGCTGAGGCCGCCGCCGATGATCAGGATGTCCGCGTGGCGGATGGCGTCGGTCGCCTGTCCGCGTGGGGTGTCAGTCATGGCGTTCTCATTGATCAGTGTTTACCTAAATAGAAGTCGTGCAGATCGCCCCGTGCCAGTAACTCATCGGCGGTACCGGACAGCACCACGCGACCCGTGTCGAGGACGTAGGCCTTTGAGGCGTACTTGAGTGCCACGTTAATATTTTGCTCGGCAATCAGGAAGCTCACCTGCTCGTCTCGATTGAGTTGCGCCACGATCTCGAAAATCTCCTGGACGATAATAGGCGCCAAACCCATGGAAGGTTCATCGAGCAATACCAAAGTAGGACGTGTCATCAACGCCCGGCCGATGGCGACCATCTGTTGTTCACCACCGGAGGTCAGCCCGGCCCGGGTCTTGCGCTTGGTTTTCAGGCGTGGAAACCAGGCGTAGATGCGCTCCAGATCCACCGCCAGGTCCTTGCGGCTCAGACCGCGAACGAAGCCGCCGCTGCGCAGGTTGTCCTCCACCGTCAGTTGTGGGAACACGTGCCGGCCCTCCAGCACATGCACCATGCCCTGGCGCACGCGAACGCTCGGATTAATCCCAGCGGTATCACGCCCGAGAAACTCGATCGTCCCTCGACTGACTTCCGCGCGCTCGGCCCGCACCAACCCGGAAATCGCCTTGAGCGTGGTGCTTTTGCCCGCACCATTGGCCCCGAGCAACGCGACGATGCCGCCCTTGGGCACCGTCAGCGACACCCCGGCCACGGCCAGGATCGCCCCGTCGTAGATCACCTCGATGTCGTTGACTTGCAACAGGTCATTGGTGGCAATGTCGCTGGCGGCTTGGCTCATACGTTATTCATCCCCGGTGCAGGTGCGTGGCGTCAGGCCTTTTTCCTTGGCGAACGCGGCGGATTTTTCATCGATCAATGGCCGCAGCAAGGCGCGGTCGGCGGGGATCCAGTCGCTGATCAGCGTCCAGTGGGCGCCGTCCCACTGTTGAACCCGCGCCGAACCGCCACCCTCATGATCCTTGCAAGACAGCTTGAGGTTCTGCATCAGGCCGAAGTAGCCCATGTCCTTGAGCCGCGCGTCGTCGATGTTCAGGTGTTCCAGGCCCCAGCGCCCTTCTTCGCCGTTAAGCGGCCGCTTGCCGAATTTGCCTTGGGCGGTACGGATCGCTTCCACCATCACTGCCGCGTTCACCAGCCCGGAGTTGTAATAGACGCTGCCGAAATTCTTCAGGTCCTTGAGGTCGCTTTTGCCCTTGTCGAGGATGGCTTGCTTGAGGCGTTTGTGGATCTCGAATTCGCTGCCGGCCGGGTATGGCGTCAGCGCCAGATACCCTTTGGCGGCGGCGCCCGCGGGCAACACGTCTTCGCTGGAACTGGCCCAGATGTCGCCGACGATGTGGTCCACCGGGAAGCCGAAACGCGCCGCCGTCTTGACCGCCACCGGCGTCGACACGCCCCAGGTGCGCAGGAACACCCAGTCCGGGTTGGCCTGGCGCACTTGCCGCCATTGCGCCGATTGCTCGTTGCCCGGATCGGCCACCGGGATCTGGATGTTTTCGAAGCCGTATTTCTCCGCCAGCAATTTCAACGGACCGAGGGTTTCCCGACCGTAAGCCGAGTCGTGATAAACCGTGGCGATTTTCTTGCCCTTGAGTTTGTCGAACCCGCCCTCGCGCTGGGCGATGTAGTTGATCAGGCTCGAGGCCTCGCTGTAGAAGGTCAGCATCACCGGAAAGTTATAGGGGAACACCGTGCCGTCGGTGGCTTCGGTGCGACCATAACCTAGGGTGATCAGCGGGATCTTGTCGACTTCCGCCCGCTCGCTCAGCGCATACGCCGCCGGGGCGCCGTTGGGTGAGTAGATCGCCACCGGGGCGCCATCCAGGCCTTTCTTGAAGCGCTCATAGCACTCGATGCCCTTCTCCGCCGTCCACTCGGTTTCGCATTCCTGCCAGACCAGTTTGACGCCGTTGATCCCGCCTTCCACATCGTTGATGTAGTTCAGGTAATCGAGCATGCCGGCCCACACTTGCACACCGCTGGAGGCGTAAGCGCCGACCCGGTAAGTGGCCAATGGGAAGAACTGCTGGTCTGGCGAGGCCAAAACCTGTGGCACTGCGCTGCCGAAAATCGCCAGCGTCAGAGCGACACCGGCCAATGAACGTTTCAAGGATGCACGCATGTTGTCTCTCTACCAGGTTGGGGATTCAGAAGCGCAGCGGCCAGTGACTCAGCCGTTCACGAAGGTTGCTCAAGAGGCGAATCAGGCCTTCCGGTTCCTTGATCAGAAACAGGATGATCAGCACGCCGAAGATGATTTTTTGCAGGTTCTGCAACTGGCCGGCGTCCACCGAACCACCGAACAAGGCTTGCCCGGCATGGCTGAGCAGGATCGGCAGCAGGCTGATAAACGCCGCACCGACGAAGTTGCCGGCGATGCTGCCCATGCCACCGATAATGATGATGAACAGGATCTGGAATGACCGGTTGATATCGAAGCTGCTGGCGCTGGCCGTGCCCAGATAAGCAAAGGCCCACAGCGCCCCGGCGATGCCGAGGTAAAACGAGCTGACGGCGAACGCCAAGTGCTTGTAGCGCACCACCGGAATGCCGATGACTGCGGCGGCGGTGTCCATGTCGCGGATCGCCATCCAGTTGCGGCCGATCTGGCTTTTCACCAGGTTCACGGCAACCCAGGTCAGTAGCAGAACGGTAGTCAGGGTCAGCAGGTAGCGGCCCAGCGGCGTGTTCAGATCATGGCCAAACAAGGCCAGTTTCGGCGCGGAAATGGTTCCGGACGAACCGTAGTTGTAGAACCAGGGGAACTTGACGAACAGCCACTCCAGGAAAAACTGCGCGGCCAAGGTGGTAACCATCAGGTAAAAGCCCTTGATCCGCGAACTCGGCAGGCCAAAGACAAACCCCACCACCGCGCTGATCAGCCCGCCGCCGAGCAGCGCCACCGGCAAGCCCAGCTCTGGCAAACGCAGTAGAAAACCGTAGGTGGCAAAGGCGCCGACCGCCATGAAACCGGCCGCGCCGACCGAGGTCTGGCCGGTGTAGCCGGTGAGCAGATTGAGGCCAAGCCCGGCCAGGGACAGCACCAGAAACGGGATCAGAATCGCGTTCAGCCAATAGTCGTTGCCGGTCAGCGGCACGACCACGAAGGCGATCAACAACAGCGCAATCAAACCAATCGGCACACGACGCTGGATCAACACCGCCGGCGCGGTTTCACGGGTAAGGGAAATCGACATGGGTTCAGACTCGCTCGATGGCGCGCTCGCCGAACAGGCCGGCGGGACGGATGTACAGGAAGGCCAAAGCCAGGACGTAAGCGAACCACGGGGTAATGCCACCGCCGATCAGCGGGCCGATGTACACCTCGGCGAGGTTCTCCGCCGCACCGACGATCAACCCGCCGACAATCGCCCCGCCAATCGAGGTGAAGCCGCCGATGATCAACACCGGCAAGGCCTTGAGCACCACCAGCGACAACGAGAACTGCACGCCTTGGCGCGCGCCCCACAACAATCCCGCCACCAGCCCGACGATGCCGGCCACCGCCCAGACGATCTGCCAGATGCGGTTGAGGTTGATGCCGATCGACAGCGCGGCGGTGGTGTCATCCGCCACCGCGCGCAGGGACACGCCAATGCGGGTTTTGTTGAACAGCAGCGCCAGCACCGTCACCAGCACGATGGCGGCCGCTGCGGCAATCAGGTCGAACTGGCTGACCATCATCCCGCCGATAAACAGCGGCACGTCGTCGATGCCCAGATCCAGCGCCCGCACTTGCGACCCCATCAAGCCCTGAGCCAGGCCTTCGATGATGAACGACAACCCGAGGGTGGCCATGAACAGGGTGATCTGCGAGCGATTGACCAGTGGCCGCAACACCAGCCGTTCGATCAATAACGCGCCGACGATCATCACCACAACGGTCAGCAACAGCGCCAAGGCGAACGGCACGCCTTGATCGTGCAGGCTGACAAAGGTCAGCGCGGCGAACAGCAGCATCGCGCCCTGGGCGAAATTGAACACGCCGCTGGCCTTGTAGATCAGCACGAAGCCGATCGCGACCAGCGAGTACATAGTTCCGGCGAGTAAGCCGCCGAGCAGGGTTTCGAAGAAGAACGTCATCAGTGCACCACTCCCAGATACGCCGCGATGACGTCGGGATTGGCCTGCACCTCGGCCGGCGTGCCGTCACCGACCTTGCGCCCGTAATCGAGTACCACCACATGGTCGGACAGGCCCATCACCACGCTCATGTCGTGCTCGATCAATACCACCGTGGTGCCGAGGTCGCGGTTGATGTCGGCGATGAAGCGGGCCATTTCCTGCTTCTCTTCGGCGTTCATCCCGGCCATCGGCTCATCGAGCAGCAACAGGCTGGGACCGGCGATCAAGGCACGGCCAAGCTCGACACGTTTTTGCAGGCCATAGGACAGCTTGCCCACCGGCACATCGCGATGGGCTTGCAGTTCGAGGAATTCGAGAATGCCCTGGGCCTGCCGCCGGAAGTCTTCAGCCTCACGCCGGGCTCTTGGCAGGTTCAGCGCCTGCTCAATGAAACCGCTGCGCAGGTGCCGGGACAGGCCGGTGAGGATGTTGTCGATCACACTCATTTTCTTGAACAGTGCGTTGTTCTGGAACGTGCGACCGATGCCCCGGCGTGCGGCGGTCAATGGGTCGATACGCTTGAACGGCTGTTGCTCGAACACAATCGAACCGGCATCGAAGCGGTACACGCCGTTCAGCACGTTGAGCAGCGAACTCTTGCCCGCGCCGTTGGGGCCAATCAGCGCGCAGATCTCGCCCCGGCGCACATCGAACGACAGTTCATTGATCGCCTTCACGCCTTTGAAGGACAGGGAAATACCGCTGACTTGCAGAATGGAGTCGGTCGAGCTCATGCGATGTCCCGTTTGAATTCAGCGAGCCAGGTCGACTCGGGTTGAGCATCGGAAATGCGGGGGGCTTGCCAGATGAAATGCAGGTTGTGGAAGCCCAACAGGCGGCGAACGCGGTTCTTGATCAAGCGTTGCAAACCCTTTTCCGGGTTGGCGATGGCCCAGTCGCAGAGGCGTCGACGCCAGGTACCGTGGGGCGCGAGGCGGCTGTCGATTTCTGCAGCCAATTGTTGTAGGCGTTCGGCGGATAGCAGCAGCCCGGACGGCGCCACTTCACGACGGTCGCGGCTGGCGCTGCCGGGGCTTTCCGGGAAGGCCAGGGATTGGCCGCTGGTCAGCCATTGTTCCAGCAGCACCGTCAGGCCGTGCTGCCACTGGGTGCCCTCTTCGCTCCACAGTTGCGCGTCTTGATTCCAGCGGTTGAGGCGTTGCGCAGGGTCCACCGGGCCGAGTAATTCGGCGAAATTCAGCAGCGTCAGGCCTTGGTTGGTCCAGAGTTGCTGCGTCTGTCTCCCTTGAACGAACGCGTGAGTTGGACGGCTGCGCCATAAGGCTTTGTGCAGCTCCTCGGAGTCGAGGTTGTCCGGCAGCGTCAGCAGTTCGGCGCCGATGTGCCGGGCAGCCAATGCGAGCAGCAACAGATTGGGCTCGAACACACCGCTCAAGGCCAGGCGCGAGTCTTCGGTAAAACCCTGCTGACGCAAACCATCGGCCAACCGCTCGACATCGCGCAAAACATCGATCCAGCGCCAGACGAACCACTGACCGTGGCGCTTGTGTCGCAAGGCCGGCTGCAACGGACTGACCTGCGCCCAGTGCTGCAACTGTTCCAGGGCGCGAGGCACCTTGACCTGCCATTCGGCGGTGTCCGCGATGGGCGGACGCTTGAGTTCATGCACGCTCATTGGCTTACCTCTTATCCATGGGCAAAAGCGTGCGGTGGTCCGCTGGGCTGGAATCTGTAAAACACCACCGTCCCAATGTGGGAGCGGGCTTGCTCGCGAAACCGATGTAACTGGCTATATCAATGTTGAATGTGCCGGCCTCTTCGCGGGCAAGCCACGCTCCCACAGGGTTTTGTGTCGTCCACAAATATCGCCGGCGATACGAAACCTGTGGGAGCGTGGCTTGCCCGCGATGGCGGTGTGACAGGCGACATCGATGTTGGACGTACTGGCCTCATCGCGGGCAAGCCCGCTCCCACAGGGTTTTGTGTCGTCCACAAATATCGCAGGCGATCCGAAACCTGTGGGAGCGTGGCTTGCCCGCGATGGCGGTGTGACAGGCGACATCGATGTTGGACGTACTGGCCTCATCGCGGGCAAGCCCGCTCCCACAGGGTTTTGTGTCGTCCACAAATATCGCCGGCGAAACGAAACCTGTGGGAGCGGGCTTGCCCGCGAAGGCGTCTACGCAGACACCACTTTCTTCTCCTGCCGCCGCAACCCCGCCAAGTCTCGATAGCCCGCCCCCGGATGTATCTCCGGCAATCGCGCCCCTTCGCCAAACAACTTCTCGCGCAAGGTCCCCGGCGCATAGTCGGTCTTGTACACCCCACGCTTCTGCAACTCCGGCACCAATAACTCAACGGCATCGATGAACGTTTCATGGGTCAACGCATAAGCCAGGTTGAAGCCATCCACATCGGTCTCCTCGACCCATTCCTGCAGCAAATCGGCGACGGTCTCGGGGCTGCCGACAAACAGTGGCCCGAAACCACCGATCCCAACCCAATCGGCCAGTTCGTTCGGCGTCCAGACCTTGTTCGGGTCCGCCGTGGAGAACGCCTCCACCGCCGATTGAATGGCATTGGTGTGCACGTGTTTGAGCGGTTCATCCGGTTTGAACTGGCTGAAATCGATCCCGGTCCAGCCCGAGATCAACGCCATGGCGCCCTCATAACTGACCCAGGTTTTGTATTCTTCGAACTTGGCTTTGGCCTTGGCGTCGGTCTCGCCGAGGATCACCGTTTGCAGATTGAAGATCAGGATCTTCGACGGATCGCGCCCCGCCTCGGCCGCCCGGCGACGGATGTCGCCCACGGTTTTCTTCAGCAGCACTTTCGACGGCGCGGCGACAAACACACACTCGGCATGTTCGGCGGCGAACTGCTTGCCGCGACTCGAGGCGCCGGCCTGATACAGCACCGGCGTACGTTGCGGTGAAGGCTCGCAGAGGTGAATGCCCGGCACCTGAAAGTGTTTACCAACGTGTCGGATCTCGTGGATTTTGCTCGGATCGCTGAAAATCCGCCGCTCGCGATCCCGCAGAATCGCGCCCTCTTCCCAGCTGCCTTCCCACAGCTTGTAGCAAACCTCCAGGTACTCTTCGGCGAAGTCATAACGGGCGTCGTGTTCGGTCTGGGCTTTCTGGCCGAGGTTCTTCGCGCCGCTTTCCAGGTACGACGTGACAATGTTCCAGCCGGCGCGGCCCTTGGTCAGGTGATCGAGAGTCGACAGGCGTCGGGCAAACGGATACGGGTGTTCGAAGGACAGCGACGCGGTCAGGCCGAAACCCAGATGTTCGGTGACCAGCGCCATCGGCGGGATCAGTTGCAATGGATCATTGACCGGTACCTGCGCCGCCTGACGAATAGCCGCGTCACCGTTGCCGTTGTAGACGTCATATATGCCCAGCACATCGGCGATGAACAAACCGTCGAACTTGCCGCGTTCGAGGATCTTCGCCAGATCGGTCCAGTACTCAAGATCCTTGTACTGCCAGGATCGATCCCGCGGATGCGCCCACAAACCCGGCGACTGGTGGCCGACGCAGTTCATGTCAAAGGCGTTGAGACGAATTTCACGGGCCATCAAACGACACTCCGCACGCTGGGTGGATGGATGCCGTTGAGGCGGAAGTTGCCAATGAGGTGGAGCTTCCAACGCAGCGGATCATCCAGCGATCCAGGCAACACGGTACGTTGGCCGGTGAGTTCGAATTCGGCATTGCTGACGGCATTTAAAGCATCCGCGCTGGCCAGGTGCGACTCGGCGATGGCGACGCTGATTTCCGTGTCGTCATCAACACTGTTCAGAAAGTCTTCGGCGCGTTCGAGCAGCGCGGCGGCGACTTCAATCCGGATGTGCAAATCGCCGAAGCGGCTGATGACGTAAGGATCATCCGTGGCTTGGGTCTTTTGCCGGACGAAACGCAACGTCGCATCGAGCAAGCTGCGAGCGTTGTGCAAGTCGTGCTGAGGCTTGGCCAGGGGCTGCCCGGTAACAATTGGTTGGGTCAAGGCGTTCATGGGTCGCTCCTCAGTTCCAGGCGTGGCGCGCAGGCTTCACGCCGTTGAGCAGGTAGTTGCCGATCAAGTGATATTTCCAGCGTGCCGGGTCGTGCAAGGTGTGAGTCCGGGCGTTGCGCCAGTGACGGTCGAGGTTGTACTTGCCGAGCACCGAGCGGGTGCCGGCGAGTTCGAAGAGTTTGCTGCTGGTGAGCAAGGCGATTTCGGCAGAGAGGACTTTCGCCTGTGCGACCACCACCGAGGCGCGGGCAACGGTGTCCTCATTGGGTTTGAGCAACGCGCCGTCGATGGCTTGGCCGGCTTTTTTCAGGATGGCTTCGGTGCCGTGAACCCGCCATTCCAGATCGCCGATGGCGGCGATGCTGAACGGGTCCTGCCAGCCGTGATCCTGCTGGCTGTCGATCCATGGGCGGGCTTCACGAGCGTAACGCTTGGTTTCCTCCAGGGCGCCGATGGCGATGCCGGTATCCACCGCTGCCTGGATAATTTGCGAGATCGGGCCGTCGGCGGTGGGTTCGTCGAACGCCTTGTGGGCCGGAATCACCGCGCTCAAAGGCACGCTCACCGCGTTCAGGGTCACGCCGCCGCTGGCAGTGGTGCGTTGGCCGAAACCATCCCAACTGTCGATCACCGTCAACCCGGGATTGTCGCGCTCGATGAAGGCGATGAAAGCCTTGTTCTCTTGATCGACCGCCACCGCCGGCACGATGTGCGCGAACAAGGCGCCGGTGCAGTAGAACTTCTCGCCGTCGATTTGCGCGGTGTCTTCATCGAAACGGATACGGGTTTCAAAGGCACCGGCATTTTTGCTTTTGGATTCGGAGAAGGCGTTGCCGAAACGATAACCCTGCAGGACTTTGCCGAAGTAATAGCGCTTCTGCGCTTCGGTGGCGGTTTGCAGCAGGATGTCGAGCACGCCCAGATGGTTTTGCGGGATCTGGCCGAGGGACGGGTCGGCGGCGGAAATGATCTTGATCACTTCGGCGACCGTCACGTAGGACACGCCGGCACCGCCGTATTCTTTGGGAATGGTGATGCCCCATAAACCACTGGCGGAGAACTCGTCGAGTTCAACGACCGGCAGACGTCGCTCGCGGTCACGAGCGCTGGCCTCGATAGCGAAGCGTGCGGCTAGCTTGTGTGCGACGGCAATCGCCTCGGCGTCCGAATGGATCACATGGGCGGTTTGCGAGGGTTGGGCAGAGGCTGTCATGGGCCGACTCCGGGATTCTGGTGAATGCCCCAGAGCTTTTGCAGGAGTCGTGCCTGAAACTAAATTTGTTTTATTTCAATAGCTTAATTAACTATCCGAGAAACACTTGCAGCTTTAAAACAGCAAAGTGCTTATCCAGTGTTGGTCGGCAAACAGTCAGATCACCACATTACGCACAAACCGCGCCGCCACTTCCCCGTCGTTGCGATAGGAATGTGGCTGGTTGCTGGCGAACATGAAGAATTCACCGGCGGCGATTTTCTGCGGTTGGTCGCCGAGCATCAGGGTCAGGCAGCCTTCGAACACATAAATCTGCTCACTCCAGCCTTCGGCATCCGGCTGCGATGGATAAACCTCGCCCGGTTGCAGGCACCATTCCCATTGTTCCACTTCACGGGTGGCGGTGGCTTTTGACAGTAAAACGGCTTTACTGCCGGGGATCGTTCCCGCCCAGGCGACTTCGTTGATACGGCTCGGATCGCGGGCATCCGGGGCCTGGATCAGATCGCTGAAGGCGACGTCCAGTGCTTCGGCCACGCGATCGAGGGTGGTCAGGCTGACGTTCTTCTCGCCAGCCTCGATGGCCACCAGCATGCGGCGGCTGACCCCGGACTTTTCGGCCAAAGCGGTCTGGCTCATGTCGGCGGCGTGGCGCAGACGTCGGACGTTCTGGCTGACGTGCTGGAGAACCGAGGCCCGTTGGGTGGAATCTTTGTGCACTATATTGCTCACTTGATGGTGTTGCGCAGTATACTGCCCAACTTCCGGCGCATTGTGCGTCTCCCTCAGGTAGCACGCAAGGTCATGACGTCGGTGAACTCCTCCCCTGCTTCCTCCCGTTTCTCACGGTTCAGCAAAGCTGAGTGCGTGCTGGTGCTGATCACCATGGTCTGGGGCGGGACCTTTTTGCTGGTGCAGCATGCAATGACCGTCAGCGGGCCGATGTTTTTCGTCGGTCTGCGCTTTGCCGCGGCGGCGAGCATCGTTGCCCTGTTCTCCTGGCGTCATCTGCGCGAACTGACCTTGTTCGAACTCAAGGCCGGGGCGTTTATCGGCGTGGCGATCATGCTCGGTTATGGCCTGCAGACCGTGGGTTTGCAGAGCATTCCCAGCAGTCAGTCGGCGTTTATTACCGCGCTGTATGTGCCGTTCGTGCCGTTGCTGCAATGGCTGGTGCTGGGTCGGCGTCCGGGGTTGATGCCGAGTATCGGGATCATGCTGGCCTTTACCGGGTTGATGCTGTTGTCGGGACCCGCCGGCGCTTCGTTCAATTTCAGCCCTGGGGAAATCGCCACATTGATCAGCGCCGTGGCGATTGCGGCGGAGATCATTCTGATCAGCACCTACGCCGGCCAGGTCGACGTGCGCCGGGTAACGGTGGTGCAACTGGCGGTGACTTCAGTGCTGGCATTTCTGATGGTGGTGCCGACTCAGGAAGTGATTCCGGGGTTCTCCTGGTTATTGTTGTGCAGCGCATTGGGGCTGGGCGCGGCGAGTGCGGCGATTCAGGTGGCGATGAACTGGGCGCAGAAGAGTGTGTCGCCGACGCGGGCGACGCTGATCTATGCCGGGGAGCCGGTGTGGGCCGGGATTGTCGGGCGGATTGCCGGGGAGCGGTTGCCAGCGATTGCGTTGGTCGGGGCGGGGTTGATTGTGGCGGCGGTGATTGTCAGTGAGTTGAAGACTAAGGGTAAGGCTTCTACCGAAGTTGATGAAGCCTTGGAGAGTGAAAGCGGCAATTAACAGCAAGATCAAAAGATCGCAGCCTTCGGCAGCTCCTACAGGAGTACGCATTCCCTTGTAGGAGCTGCCGAAGGCTGCGATCTTTTCGGGGGTTCCCCCTCTCCTTTGAAACAATGATAAACAGGAATTTTCCGTTTACCTTGTAGGATTCTGCGACAGCTTGGCGTTTGGTGATCCGGGAGCTGGCACGTATGATGCTTCACAAACTTCCGCAGATTAGAAGCCTATGTCCCTGATAGTTCTACTGCTTCTGCCTTTTATCGGCAGCTGTCTGGCAGCCTTGCTGCCGCACAACGCGCGTAACACCGAATCGCTGTTGGCAGGCCTGGTTGCCCTTATCGGCACCGTCCAGGTCGCCCTCTTGTACCCGCAAATCGCCCATGGCGGCGTGATCCGCGAAGAGTTCTTCTGGTTACCGAGCCTGGGCCTGAACTTCGTTCTGCGCATGGACGGTTTCGCCTGGCTGTTCTCGATGCTGGTACTGGGCATCGGCACGCTGGTTTCGCTATACGCCCGCTACTACATGTCGCCGGACGATCCGGTGCCGCGCTTCTTCGCGTTTTTCCTGGCGTTCATGGGCGCCATGCTCGGGTTGGTAATCTCCGGCAACCTGATCCAGATCGTGTTTTTCTGGGAGCTGACCAGCCTCTTCTCATTCCTGTTGATCGGCTACTGGCACCACCGCGCCGATGCGCGACGTGGCGCCTACATGGCGTTGATGGTCACCGGTGCCGGTGGCTTGTGTTTGCTGGCGGGGGTCATGCTGCTCGGCCATGTGGTCGGCAGCTATGACCTGGACAAGGTCCTGGCCGCCGGCGATCTGATTCGCGCACATGCCCTCTACCCTATTCTGCTTCCCCTGATCCTGATCGGCGCCTTGAGCAAAAGTGCGCAATTCCCCTTCCACTTCTGGCTGCCCCACGCCATGGCGGCGCCGACACCGGTTTCGGCCTATCTGCACTCAGCGACCATGGTCAAGGCCGGGGTCTTCCTGCTCGCGCGCCTGTGGCCGTCGCTGTCCGGCAGTGAAGAATGGTTCTACATCGTCAGCGGAGCCGGGGCCTGCACCCTGTTGCTCGGCGCTTACTGCGCGATGTTTCAGAATGACCTCAAGGGTCTGCTGGCCTACTCGACCATCAGCCACCTGGGCCTGATCACTTTGCTGCTGGGGCTGAACAGTCCGCTGGCCGCCGTGGCCGCGGTGTTCCACATTCTCAACCACGCCACGTTCAAGGCCTCGCTGTTCATGGCCGCCGGGATCATCGACCACGAAAGCGGCACCCGGGATATTCGCAAACTCAGCGGCCTGATCAAACTGATCCCGTTCACCGCCACCCTGGCCATGGTCGCCAGTGCCTCCATGGCCGGCGTACCGCTGCTCAACGGTTTCCTGTCGAAAGAGATGTTCTTCGCCGAAACCGTGTTCATCAACGCGACAGCCTGGATCGAGATGACCCTGCCGATCGTCGCGACCATCGCCGGGACGTTCAGCGTCGCCTATTCCCTGCGCTTCACGGTCGATGTGTTCTTCGGCCCGACCGCCACTGACCTGCCGCACACCCCGCACGAGCCGCCCCGCTGGATGCGCGCGCCGGTGGAATTGTTGGTGTTCACCTGTCTGGTGGTGGGGATCTTCCCCGCTCAAGTGGTCGGCCCGTTGCTCGCGGCAGCGGCATTGCCGGTGGTGGGCGGCACGCTGCCCGAGTACAGCCTGGCGATCTGGCACGGCTGGAACGCGCCGATGATCATGAGTCTGATTGCCATGTCTTGCGGCATCACCCTCTATCTGCTGCTGCGCAATCAGCTCAAGCGCGGGCGCTTCACGCACCCGCCGGTGATCAGCCACTTCAACGGCAAGCGCCTGTTTGAGCGCAGCCTGGTGATCATGATGCGCCTGGCTCGTCGTCTGGAGCGGCGGATCAGTACCCGGCGCCTGCAAACCCAACTGTTTCTGGTGGTGCTCGCCGCGGTGCTGGCCGGGTTGATCCCGATGCTGCACAGCAGCCTGAGCTGGGGCGACCGGCCGAAAATTCCAGGTTCGATCGTGTTCGTCACCCTCTGGTTGCTGGCGATTGCCTGCGCCCTTGGCGCGGCGTGGCAAGCCAAGTATCACCGGCTCGCGGCCCTGACCATGGTCAGCGTCTGCGGCCTGATGACCTGCGTGACCTTCGTCTGGTTCTCGGCACCGGACCTGGCCCTGACGCAATTGGCGGTGGAAGTGGTGACCACGGTGTTGATCCTCCTCGGTCTGCGCTGGCTGCCGCGACGGATCGAAGAGGTCTCGCCATTGCCGAGCAGCCTGCGCAAGGCCCGCATCCGCCGGATCCGCGACTTGCTGCTGTCGATCACGGTCGGTGGCGGCATGGCGCTGCTGTCCTACGCGATGTTGACCCGCCAGACGCCCAACGACATTTCCTCGTTCTACCTCAGTCGCGCCCTGCCCGAAGGCGGCGGTAGCAACGTGGTCAATGTGATGCTGGTGGACTTCCGTGGCTTCGACACCCTCGGCGAAATCACCGTGCTGGTGGCCGTGGCCTTGGCCGTGTTCGCCCTGTTGCGACGCTTCCGCCCGCCGAAAGAAAGCCTGCAGCTGCCGGCGCAGCAACGTTTGCTCGCGCCGGATGTGGTCACCGACCTGGTCAACCCGCGTCACGCCAGCGACACCGCGCTCGGTTTCATGATGGTGCCAGCGGTGCTGGTGCGTCTGCTGCTGCCGATTGCGTTTGTGGTGTCGGTCTACCTGTTCATGCGCGGGCACAATCAACCGGGCGGCGGTTTCGTCGCCGGTCTGGTGATGTCGGTGGCGTTCATCCTGCAATACATGGTCGCCGGCACCCAGTGGGTCGAGGCGCAAATGAGCCTGCGACCGCTGCGCTGGATGGGCACCGGGCTGCTGTTCGCCACGGTCACCGGGCTCGGGGCGATGGCGGCTGGCTATCCATTCCTCACCACCCACACTTGGCATTTCACATTGCCGTTGCTGGGCGACATTCACATCGCCAGCGCGCTGTTCTTTGACATTGGCGTGTACGCCGTGGTGGTCGGCTCGACCCTGTTGATCCTGACCGCCCTCGCCCACCAATCGGTACGTGGTCATAAAACCAGCGCGCAACCCAAGCCCGCGGCCAAAGTGGCTGCCACGCAAGGAGCCATCTGATGGAAGAAGTCATCGCAATCGCCATCGGTGTGCTGGCCGCGTCCGGCGTGTGGCTGGTGCTGCGGCCACGGACGTTCCAGGTGGTCATGGGCCTGTGCCTGCTGTCCTATGGCGTCAACCTGTTCATTTTCAGCATGGGCAGCCTGTTCATCGGCAAGGAGCCGAACATCAAGGACGGCGTGCCTCAGGATTTGCTGCACTACACCGACCCGCTGCCGCAAGCGTTGGTGCTGACCGCGATCGTCATCAGCTTCGCCATGACCGCGCTGTTCCTGGTGGTGCTGCTCGCCTCCCGGGGCCTGACCGGTACCGACCATGTGGATGGCCGGGAGCCTAAAGAATGAATCCGATGGCGCACCTGATCGCGGCACCGATTCTGCTACCGCTGCTGACCGCCGCGGTAATGCTGATGCTGGGTGAGAAACACCGTCCGTTAAAGGCCAAAATCAATCTGTTCTCCAGCCTGCTGGGGCTGGGCATTGCCGTGATGCTGCTGCAATGGACGCAAACCACTGGCGTGCCCGGCTCCATCGGCGTGTACCTGCCGGGCAACTGGCCGGTGCCGTTCGGCATTGTGCTGGTGGTCGATCGCCTGTCGGCGCTGATGCTGGTGCTGACCGGGATCATCGGCGTCAGCGCCCTGCTGTTCGCCATGGCGCGCTGGGACGGTGCCGGTTCGAGTTTCCACGCGCTGTTCCAGATTCAGCTGATGGGCCTGTACGGGGCCTTCCTGACGGCAGACCTGTTCAACCTGTTCGTATTCTTCGAAGTGCTTCTGGCCGCCTCTTACGGGCTGATGCTGCACGGTTCGGGTCGGGCGCGGGTGTCGTCGGGGCTGCATTACATCTCGATCAACCTGCTGGCCTCGTCGCTGTTTTTGATCGGCGCGGCGCTGATCTACGGCGTTACCGGCACGCTGAACATGGCCGACCTGGCGCTGAAAATCCCGCTGGTGCCGGAAGCCGATCGCGGCTTGCTGCACGCCGGCGCGGCGATTCTGGCGGTGGCGTTCCTGGCCAAGGCCGGGATGTGGCCACTGAACTTCTGGCTGGTGCCGGCTTATTCCGCTGCAAGCGCGCCGGTGGCGGCGATGTTCGCGATCATGACCAAGGTCGGCGTCTATACCTTGCTGCGCTTGTGGACGCTGCTGTTCTCCGGGCAGGCCGGGGCATCCGCGTACTTCGGTGGCGACTGGCTGATCTACGGCGGCATGGCGACCATCGTCTGCGCCGCCGTGGCGATCCTCGCCGCACAACGCCTGGAACGCATGGCCAGCCTGAGCATTCTGGTGTCGGCAGGCATTCTGTTGTCGGCCATCGGTTTCGCCCAGCCGAACCTGATCGGCGCGGCGCTGTTCTATCTGGTCAGCTCGACCCTGGCCTTGAGCGCACTGTTCCTGCTGGCCGAGTTGATCGAGCGCTCGCGTTCGGCCAACGAAATGCCACTGTTCGATGACGGCGAGCTGCTTCCACGGCCCCTGGAATCTTTGCAGCCGCCCAAAGGCTTCAACCTCGATGACGACCGCAAAGCCGTGGTCGGACAGGTGATTCCCTGGACCATGGCTTTCCTCGGTTTGAGCTTCATCGCCTGCGCCCTGCTGATCATCGGCATGCCGCCGCTTTCAGGGTTTATCGGCAAACTCAGCCTGCTCAGCGCTTTGCTCAATCCGCTGGGTCTGGGTATTGGCAGCGACGAACCGATATCGAACGGAGCGTGGGCTCTGCTCGCCCTGTTGATTCTGTCCGGGCTGGCCTCGCTGATCGCTTTTTCGCGCTTGGGTATCCAGCGTTTCTGGACCCCGCAAGAGCGGCCATCGCCCTTGCTGCGGCGCCTGGAATGCGTGCCGATCGTCGTTCTGTTGGGGCTGAGCATTGCGCTGACGTTCAAGGCTGAACCGCTGCTGCGCTACACCCAGGCTGCCGCTCAAGCGTTGAATAATCCGCAGCAATACGTGATGGCGGTGCTCGGCACCCGCCCGATTCCGAACCCGCAGGCCAGCGCAGCACAAGTGGAGGTGCAACCATGAAGCGCCTGTTTCCTGCACCCTGGTTGTCGTTGGCACTGTGGCTGCTGTGGCTGGTGTTGAACCTGTCGATGAGCCCCGGCAATCTACTGCTGGGCGCCGTGCTGGGGTTCTGCGCGCCGTTGATGATGCGCAAGCTGCGGCCGCTGCCGATCCGCATTCGTCGGCCTGGGGTGATCCTGCGTTTGTTCTTGCTGGTCGGGCGCGACGTGATCGTGTCCAACCTCGCCGTGGCTTGGGGCGTGCTCAACGCGGGCCGTCGTGCGCCTCGCTCGCAGTTCATCAAGGTGCCGCTGGATTTGCGCGATGCCAACGGCCTGGCGGCGCTGTCGATGATCTGCACAGTCGTCCCCGGCACGGTCTGGTCGGAGCTGGCGCTGGATCGCAGCATTCTGTTGCTGCACGTCTTCGATCTGGATGACGAAAACCAATTCATCCAGCACTTCAAGGCGACCTACGAGCGCCCCTTGATGGAGATCTTCGAATGAGCGCATTGCTGTCGAACGCGATCCTGCTGAGCCTGTTCATCTTTTCGGTGGCGATGATTCTGACCCTGATCCGTCTGTTCAAAGGCCCGTCGGCCCAGGATCGGGTTCTGGCACTGGATTACCTGTACATCATCGCCATGCTGATGATGCTCACGCTGGGTATTCGTTATGCCAGTGACACTTATTTCGAGGCGGCGCTGCTGATCGCCCTGTTCGGCTTCGTCGGCTCGTTTGCCCTGGCCAAATTCCTGCTGCGTGGCGAGGTGATCGAATGAACGCTGAATTGTCTCTGTGGGTTGAAATGGCGGTGGCGATTCTGCTGGTGCTGAGCAGCCTGTTTACGCTGATCGGTGCGGTCGGGCTGCTGCGGATGAAGGATTATTTCCAGCGCATGCACCCTCCGGCGCTGGCCTCGACCTTAGGCGCGTGGTGCGTGGCGCTGGCTTCGATTATTTACTTTTCGGCACTCAAGTCGGCGCCGGTGCTGCATGCCTGGCTGATTCCGGTTCTGCTGTCGATCACCGTGCCGGTGACCACGCTATTGCTGGCCCGGGCGGCGCTGTTTCGCAAGCGCATGGCGGGGGATGATGTGCCGGCTGAGGTGAGTAGTCGGCGCACGGAAACGGGGAGCTAAGATCAAAAGATCGCAGGCTTCGCCAGCTCCTACATTGGTCGTGGTCATCGCAATTGTGGCGTATGACATCAAATCCGTAGGAGCTGCCGAAGGCTGCGATCTTTTGATCTTGCTTGTCCCGAATCAGATCCAGGCCACTGCCAACAACCCGGCCCCCAACACCACACACAACGGCGAATACGCCCACGTATCCAGCCGGGCAAACCTCGATCCCTTCTCCTGCTTGAAGAACCCCACCAGATTCGAATCACCGATCGCCCGGGCGAACATCAGCATCGCGATTGCGCTGATCACCCATTGCAACGACCAGTGATGCACCGTGGGCAGATACAGCCCGACCCGCAGGCACACCAGCATCGCGATCAGCAGTAAACCCACCGCCACCAGCAACGTGGCAAAGCCCGACGGCTTGAACGCCGGCCTTGATGCCTCACCGCCCTCCCCGGGCACTCGCGGCACCGCCGCCTCGCTGCCCCACTTGCCACCCGCAGCCCAATACAGGTGGACCAGGCTGATCAATAAAAAGATTGCAGCAATCCATTGCGCGACCAAAAGGCTCATATTCAGACATCCAGCGTGAAATGTTGCAGCAGGATGAACTTCCTTACGCGTTTTTGTAAGGGTATTCGCTATCTCCCCCGTAGGGATTTATGTACACCCGAGCATTCCCGGGTGTACATAAATCGGTTTTATTTCAGGGCCGCAGAGACTTTGTCTGCCACATCCTTGGGCACCCAGGCCTGCCACACGTCCGGGTGCGCCTTCATGAACGCCTCCGCCGCTTGACGTGGCGGGGTGTGTTTTTCGCTCATGTCAGCCAAGGCCTTGTTCAATGCTTCGATCGGCAAATCGACCTTGCTGAAGAACTCGGCAATCTGCGGGTACTGTTTCTGAAATGGCGTGGACACGCCGATGGACAGCTTCGAGGGCAGCGAGCGAGTCGGTTTCGGATTGGGGTTGTCAGCGTCGGTCAGGGTTTTCCAGGCTTCGGCATCGAACGGCGGCTCTTGCAGTTGAATCAGCTTGAAACGGCCGAGCAACGGCGTTGGGGACCAATAATAGAACAGGACCGGCTTGCCGCGACGAATCGACGAACTGATCTCTGCGTCCAGCGCCGCCCCTGAACCACTGCGAAAGTTCACGTAGCTGTCGTCCAGCCCATACGCCTTGAGCTTCTGCTTGTTGACCACTTCCGATGTCCAGCCGATCGGGCTGTTGAGGAAGCGTCCCTTGCCCGGGGTTTCCGGGTCTTTGAACACGTCTTTGTAGCGTGGCAGATCACTGATACTGCGCAGATCCGGCGCCATCGGCTTGATGCCCTTGGCCGGGTCGCCCTTGATCACATACTCCGGCACCCACCAGCCCTCGGTGGCACCCTTGACCGTATCGCCCAAGGCCGCGACTTTGCCCTCGGCTTCAGCCTTGACCCAGACCGGACTGCGACCGGCCCATTCTTCGCCAATGACCTGAATGTCATTGTTGGCCAGTGCGGTCTCCAGGGTAATGGTCGTCCCCGGCAAGGTGTCGGTCGGCAAGCCGTAACCCTTCTCGACAATGATCCGCAGGATATCGGTGATCAGGCTGCCGCTTTCCCAGTTCAGGTCGGCGAAATGGATCGGCGCCTGGGCAGCGAACACCGGGACGGGTGAAGCCAATAAACTGAACGTGGCCAGGGTAGTGGCCAGTAACCGTCGAAATCCCTTCATGCTTTTGCACCTCGTGCTGTTCACAGCAATAGCAGGATGGCCTGACAAAGAAGACCGCAAGCCTCTGAATACTCAGTCATCTGACTGTAGTTGAGGTTCCTGCTTTCGAGGGGCGAGGATTACTTTTCGCAAGGTTCCTGCAAGCGAGCAAGCTCTCTTCTGACCATGCTGGCGTACGCCGCCGGACGCAACAGGTAGATCTGTGACGCCACCCAACTCAGCCAGGTTCCCTGTAGAACGGCCTTTTGAGCCAACAGTCGCTGCGCCTCGGCGTGGGCACTGGCCTGGTTCTGTTCGTGGAAATCGGCGCGGGTCAGGGTCATTACTCGCTGGCCTTGAAGGTCACCAGTTCGCCCTTGCGCCACTTGGCGGCCTTGGCAGTCACGGCTTTCAGGGTTTTGGTCAGGCCTTCCTGCAATTGTTGATGGGCTGCGAACACCATCACCACGCTATGACCTTCCTTGAACACAATGCCGTGGCCGTCTGCGGTGGTCACGAACGCGTAATCCCCCAGCCCGTACACCGTCAGCTTGATTTCACGGAACTTGATGTCCAGCTTGCCGCCTTCGCGACTAGGCAACACGGAAGCGCTGAAATGATCGCCGACCTTGAGTTTAAGCCCTGGTTTGTCATCCACCACCAGCGCTGACTCGGTGTCGAGTTCGGCAATGTAAATGCCTTCAGCGTTCTGTTCGGTGATGTAGACGAAACGTGACTGAAACTGTTTAACCAGCTTTGCGCGCAAATCACCCAGTACGAACAAAGCATGCATATCGAGATTACTTACTGCCAAGGAAACATCCCCACATCTGAAAATGACGCCGTACGCCGGAAACGCGCACAGCAGAAAAAAGCGGCAATGCCGAGGTGTAGCCAAATGACCCGGGTCGAATCCTGGAACGGGCAGAGGGCCCATTCATCGCGAGGTTTGAGAAGATTACTGGAACATCCCTCACGTCGTCTTGCCTGGCGGTCGTCAGATGTTGAAGGAAAACGCCCTTCTGACGGCCAGATAAAACCGGATTACCAACTTTAGGGAAAAATCTCTTTAAAAAAAGCACTTTTCCGACATATCGCCAGTAAAAAATTGCTTTAGATGGGCATCAATCGCCAACCATTGATGGCGATTCTAGAGCAGCGATGCTCACCGAGACTACCCATAACAACGTACACACGTCGGTAAAACCACGAAAAGGACTTCATATGTGCACACTGACTCACTTTGCCCAGCCTCACACGCGGTACACAAACGGCTCGCCTCTTCTGCATTCGATGGGACTTCCGCCGCAGGACTTCCTGCCTGAAGAGCGTCTACTCCCGCGCTTTCAGGTGGTATTGGCCGGCAACGCCTTTTTCCACATCAAGGAAATATCCACCGGACGTGTAAGAGGTTTCCGCGGCAATCATAACGAAGCCTGCGCCCTTGCCCGTTCACTCGAGGCACGCAGCTGACCATTCATTTCCATAGACGTTTCGTCATGTCGGCGACTTAACTCAGCCGCCGGCAGGCAACTACTGCCATACTGCCCGACCAATGAAACCCGTCCACAGGGCGGACGGCGTTCAATACAACAACTATTTCCAAGGGAAGACTGCTACGTGACGGAATTTGATATCGGTGAATTTTTTATCCGGGGCGAAGCCAGAGAGGTCGAAGGCGAATTCCAGGCCGTCATTATCATGCGCGCCAAACCGCCGTTGACCGCTGTGACGTATCACCAGGTCGAAAAGGATCGCTGGTTCAAGACCGCCGATGTCGCGGCCGTCGCCGCCCAGGAAGCCGCTAAAGCCCTGAAGCTTGCCGTCGATGAAGGGGCATTGAAAGCCTGATCATCGGATTTGCAGTCTATGCTCATTCCTGCTTTTGAAATTCGCTATCGAACTCCTGAAGCGCGGTTCTCTCAAATGCCTCTCAGATGCAATGAAGCCGCACCTCGGATCTCGCACTCGACGCGACGGATTATCTGCAAGGAGATGAAGATGGATTCACCCACACATGATTTGAAAGGCTTGTTCGACCAGCTCGGCCTGGACTCCAGCGAGAAGGCCATCGAAGATTTCATTGCCCGTCATTCCCCCTTGGCCGATGACAAGAAACTCATCGACGCCGAGTTCTGGACCCCGCAACAAGCCGGCTTCCTCAAGGAACAACTGCGTGAAGACGCCGATTGGGCGCACGTGGTCGACGACCTGAACCTGCGCATGCACCAGATCCACTAGCCAAGGGTTCAATGCAGGCTGTCGGGCATTTCGGCGCTCAATTGCGCCAACCAGGCAGCCCTGCACGCTTCCTCTCAGCGAGGACGTTCTGGTTTATAACCCAGGCGCAAACCACCCCAATGCCGGCCCTTGAGCATGATCGGCACCGACAGGTCGTGCATCAGTTCACCGGTGTCGCGGGTGTAAGTCTGCAACAGCACGGCCTGTTGATGGCTGCCACAGCGGATCCCGGTGCGGTCGGCGAATTTGCGTTTGGTGCGGTTTTGCAGGGTATCGACCTGCACATCACCGGTCAGCGGCTGGCTGAACACGGTGTTGTGAGTCGGCACATAACCCTGCTGTGTGCAGGCGATGGCGAACACCAGGCCTTCATGGCGCGGCAGCAACGGTTCCTGAATCGCCGGCAATACCTGATCGGTGTAGCGGTCGAAGCGGGTCTGGTATTTGGCCGGGCTGGTGTTGGGGATCGCCTGGTAATTGCGATCAAACAAGTCATCGAGGCTGATTCGACCCTGATCGATATCTGCTTCGAAGCGTGCCGCAATTTGACTCGCCCCTTCGCGGGCCAGGTCGTAAATCCGCTGGTGATAGTCATCCAGTCCGACTGCGGCGAGACGTTCGCTGATGGTTTCGGCCTGCCCTTCCATTTGCACCGCTGCCTGGGCGAGCCGCTGAGTCTGCTGGTCGCTGATCGCCAGATCGCTGCGCATCTGTTCGATGGCATGGAACAGACTGTCGAGTTGCTCGCGGTTGGTGTCTGCGCCCTGAGCGATTTCCCCGACCTGCCTTTCGACGCCGGCGGCCAGGCGCGCGATGTTTTCCAGGTGCTGTCCGGTATGCTCGACTTGCGCGACGCCAGTATTCAGATCGCTCGCCAGTTGACGAATCTGTTCCACCACTTGCGCCGTGCGTTGTTGAATGTCGGCAACCATCTCCCCGACTTCACCGGTCGCCGTCGCCGTGCGCGCGGCCAGCCCTCGTACCTCATCGGCCACCACCGCAAAGCCGCGACCGTGCTCGCCGGCCCGCGCCGCTTCAATGGCCGCGTTCAACGCCAACAAATTGGTCTGGCTGGCGATGGACTGGATTACCAGCGTTACCCGTTGGATATCGTCGCTGCGCAGGCTCAGGGCTTCGATCAGCTCACGGCTGCTGCTGGCGCGCTGACTGAGTTGATGCATGCGCGCAATGGACTCGACCAGTTCCGTGCGCCCTGCCGCGCTGCTCTGATGGGCTTCACTGGCTGCGCTCAAGGCTTCTCGACTGAGTTTCGATGTAGCGTGTTCGGTGGTGATCATCACTTCGGCGCTGCTGACAATCTGCGCCGCGGCGTTGAGCTGCGATTGCAGTTTGTCCGCCAGTTGCTTGACCGAATAGGCCACGCCGGCGGCCGACAACGCGTTATGACTGGTGGTGTAGGAAAGATCGCGAGTCAATTCGGCGATGGCGCTGGAACTGTCCGCAGGGGTTGCATCAGGGAGAGTGCGCGAGCGCAGGCGCGGCAGCCAGATAATCAGCACGGCCAATGGCAGGCCAAGGTAAAGCGACCAGCCAGCCAATGCCATGCCGCACAGCAACAGCATCAGGGCGATGCTTTGCAGGGTCGGCGTCAGCCAAAGGTTTTTCGGCAAAAGTACTGGTGCAGGCATTGCCTCAACCAGAGATCCGTCCCTCGTCATCTTCGTCACCCCACGCGTCTTCTAATTGTTGTGATCGCATTAAACGCCACTACAAAGCCATTATCTATGGTCCATTAGTAGTGGGGGGTTGAAGCAGATCAATAGAAGTGCGCGGGTGTTTTCACAGACGTCGAAAAGCATCGCGGGCAAGCCCGCTCCCACAAGGTCCGTGTTGAACCTGTGGGAGCGGGCTTGCCCGCGATGGGGGCGCTACTGAATCAGGCCTGACGCTGGTGCTTGTCGATCTGTTCGTGACGCTCTTGAGCTTCGATGCAGTACTTGGTGGTCGGGCTGATCAGCAGGCGTTTCAGGCCGATGGCCTCGCCGCTGTCGTCGCACCAGCCAAAGCTGTCTTCCTTGATGCGTTCCAGGGCCTGTTCCAACTGAGGCAGCATGCGCTGGTCGCGATCGATCGCATTCACCAGCCAGGTGCGCTCTTCTTCGACGGAAGCCGCGTCAGCCGGATCGGCCGGGGTGTCCAGGCTCTCGATGGCGATGCGATTCTGCTCGATGCGCTCATGGGTTTCGACTTTCATGTTCTGCAACAGCTCGGAGAAAAAAGCATGCTGCTCGGCATTCATGTAGTCATCCGCCGGCATGGCCAGCAACTTGTCCTTTGTCATTGATATCTCTATAAAAAAACGTGCATTAAGGCGAATTAGGGAGCGATCCGTTGAACCTGAAGCGGTCATTGGAAAGGCGCCGTTTATTCCAAGCGCCACCCGGCACTCAATTTACGAGGGGCGGCAGTCTAAGGCCGACTTGAGGCCTCAGCAACTGAAAAGACAGCAAATCTGTCGGACAAAGCCCTGAAAGTGCGCTACGGCAGGCTTTGAGCCGCTTATCGGAGTGCGTTTATAGCAAGAAATTCAGTCGAGCGGCTGTATATAGAAGACAAACGGCTGCGCCACGCGGGTCAGGCGTGGCGCATTTTCGTGTTTCTTCCGGCTTCAGCGCTTGAGTTTGCGCTTGTTGCGGTACTGGTCGATGACCACCGCCACCACAATAATCAGCCCCTTGATGATGTCTTGAATATAAGCATCAACGCCGACAAAGGTAAAGCCGCTGGCCATGACCCCGAGGATCAACGCGCCGATCACGGTGCCGGTGATCCGCCCGACGCCACCGGCCAGGCTGGTGCCGCCGATGACCGCCGCGGCAATCGCGTCCAGTTCATAAGACATGCCCATCCCGGCCTGCCCGGTCGCGGCCCGCGCCGACGCCACCACCCCGGCCAGGCCCGCAAGCAACCCGGCGATGCTGTAGACGATCACCAGATGCCGCTTGACGTTGATCCCGGAGGTGCGCGCAGCCTGCATGTTGCCGCCGATGGCGTAGGTGTATTTGCCGTACTTGGTGTAGCGCAGGGCGATGTGAAAGATCACCGCCACCACCAGAAAGATGATCACCGGCATCGCGCCGTGTCCGATGGCCGTGTAGGAATCCGAGAGCATGCTCACCGGCTGACCTTCGGTGTAGTAGCGCGCCAGGCCACGGGCCGAGACCATCATGCCGAGGGTGGCAATGAACGGCGGAATCCCGGTAATCGCAATGATGCTGCCGTTGATCGCCCCCGCCAGCAATCCCACCCCAAGCCCGACGATCACTGGAATCCACACCGGCAAGTCAGTCAGGGACGGAAACACCGCCCGGGCAAAATCCGAGGTCTGCGCCAGGCTGGCGGCGATCATCGCCGACAGTGCCAGCACCGAACCGGAGGACAGGTCGATACCGGTGGTGATGATGACCTGGGTCACGCCGATCGCCAGCAGACCGATGATCGACACTTGCAGGATCATCAGCACCAGGCGCTGAGAGTTCATCAGGAAGCTCTGGTCCCGCACGATCCAGCCGAACATTTCGAAGACCAGGCCGATGCCGATCAGCACCAGGAAGATACTCAACTCGGTTGGAAAGCGCCGGCGACTCTTGACCGGTGCCACTGCAGGCTTGTTTTCCAGTATCGCGTTCATAACCACTCACCCTTCTATTACGTCGCGACGGCAGCCATGGCCACCGCCAGCATCCATTAGTGAACCGCGGACATGCCCGAGGCCAGTTGCATTACCCGTTCCTGGGTCGCTTCGCTGCGGTCGAGGGTGCCCATCAGATCGCCCTCGTGCATGACCATGACCCGGTCGCTCATGCCCAGCACTTCCGGCAGCTCCGAGGAAATCATGATCACCGCCATGCCTTCACTGGCGAGGTAGGAAATAAGCCGGTAGATCTCGGCCTTGGCGCCGACATCGATACCCCGGGTCGGCTCGTCGAGAATCAGGATGCGTGGATTGGTCATCAGCCAGCGCGCCAGCAAGGCCTTCTGCTGATTACCGCCGGACAGCGTGTCGATGCATTGCTCCAGCGACGGCGTTTTCACCCGCAGCTTCTTGCACATGTCTTCACACAACGCCCGCAGGGCTTTCTGCTGGATGAAGCCGTTGCCGACGTAATGGGGCAAGACTGCCATTTCCATGTTCTCCAGCACCGACAGGCACGGGAACAGGCCGCTGAGCTTGCGATCTTCGGTCAACAGCGCGAAGCCCTTCTCGATCGCCATGTGCGGATCGCTGATGCGCACCACCTCGCCGTCGAGGCGGATTTCACCGCCGTCGCTTGGGGTGATGCCAAAAATCGCTTCGGCGACGTTGGTCCGCCCCGAGCCCATCAACCCGGCGATGCCAAGGATCTCGCCGGCATGCAGGTCGAAGGAGACGTCTTTGAAAATGCCATCCAGCTTGAGGTCGCGTACCGACAGCAACAGATCGCCGATCGGTTTCTCGCGCACCGGGAACAACTGGCTCAGCTCGCGGCCGACCATCATTGAAATCAGGCTGTCACCGTCCATGCTGTCGGCCCGCTGCAGGCCGATGTAGGCACCGTCACGGAACACCGCCACCTCATCGGCAATGCTGAACACTTCGTTCATTTTGTGAGTGATGTAGATGATGCCTTTGCCCTGGCTCTTGAGGTCGGCAATGATCGAGAACAGATGAGCGACTTCCTTATCGGTGATGGCCGAGGTCGGCTCATCCATGATCAGGACATCGGAGTCATAGGACACCGCCTTGGCGATCTCGACCATCTGCCGTTCGGCGATGCTCAGGTTGCCCACCAACTCTTCCGGGTCGAGGTTGATCCGCAGACGCTCCAGCAGTTTGGCGGTGCAACGGTGCATTTCGCGGTGATCGATCATGTGCAGGCCATTGAGCTGCTCGCGGCCGATCCAGATGTTCTCGGCGATGCTCATGTGCGGCATCAGGTTGAGTTCCTGATGGATCATTGCGATCCCGGCCTGGAGCGCAGCCAGCGGTGTTTCGAAGACCACCGGTTTGCCCCGCAGGCGCAACTCGCCGGCGTCCGGCTGGTAGATGCCGGCAATGATTTTCATCAGGGTGGATTTGCCGGCGCCGTTCTCGCCCATCAGCGCCAACACGGAACCGGGACGCACCCGAAGTTGTACGTCGGACAAGGCCACCACACCGGGAAAACCCTTGCTGACGTTGATGATCTCCAGCAGGTACGGCTCATCGACAGGTGTTGCAGTTGGCTGGACACCCATTACCGGGGTGCTCGAAGCAGTCGCTGAAGCGAACATGATCAGGTCCTCCATCAGCAAGGTCGCGTCGCAACCTTGCGTGCTTATTGTTGTTATCGAACGGACGGGCTATTTGAAGGTGTCGACGTTTTGCAGCGTGATCAGGCGATACGGCACCCACACGGCTGGCTCGACCGGTTCGCTCTTGGCCATTTTCACCGCCGTGTCGATCGAACCGTCCGCCTGACCCTTGGCATCCTGGAACACCGAGACCAACAGAGAGCCCTTCTTCACCGCGTTCAAACCGTCGGGCGTACCGTCGACACCGGCGATCAGCACACTGCCTTTGGCGACGCCTGCCTGTTGCAGGGCCATTGCCGCGCCAATCGCCATCTCGTCGTTGTTAGAGACCACCGCGTCGAATTTGCGGCCCTGGGTCAGCCAGTCGTTGACCAGAGTCATGCCCTTGTCCCGCGACCAGATGCCGGACTGTTCTTGCTCGATCTTGATGTTCGGGTACTTGGTCAGCACCTCTTTTACGCCCTTGGTGCGGTTGGTGGTGGAGTTGTTGGCCAAATCACCGAGCAGAATCACGATGTCGCCCTTGCCGCCCATTTTTTCGGCCAGGTACTGCATCTGCATCTGGCCGGCCTCCAGATCGTTGGAGGCGACAGTGACCACGCCTTTGGGTAGGTTCATGTCATCGGGACGACGATTGACGTACACCAACGGAATACCGGCCTTGACCGCCGCTTCGGTGATTTTCTTGGTGGCGGCGGTATCCACCGGGTTGACCACTATGGCGTCGACCTTCTGACTGATGAAGCTTTCTACCTGGCTCAGCTGCCTGACCACGTCGCTGCGGGCGTCTTCGAACTGCAGCTTGACGCCATCGGGATAGGACTTGGCCTTGGTGTCCATGGATTCGCGCAGGTAGGTCAGCCAGGTGTCATCGAACTGCGACATGCTGACGCCGATCTTCATGTCAGCGAGTGCGGCGCCGCTGGCGAACATCAGGGACAAGGCCAGCGAGGCGAAACGGATCTTGGTCTTCATGAAAGGTCTTTCTCCACATTCTTGTTGGTTTTATGGATAAGGCGTGACGATTTCAGTGAGTGGGCAAGCGGACAATCGGCGCTCCGGGAATGCAACAGACCAGGGCGCCTTTGCGTTCGATGCAGAGCAAGCGGAAAAAGGAATGAAACGAGACGCGAGGCAGGTCGCGAGAGAGGTGTAGCGCGGAACGTAAAGCATGCAGAGCAGAGTTGAAGGTTTTCATCGACGGTACCTGGCTTTTGTTTCTTGTTTTTGGTGCGTCCTTCACTCGTTCAAGGCCTGCTTGAGCGTGATCGGACGTTGATAGTCGGCAACCTGGAAACGACTTTATTGGAAAATAATTTCTATATCAACTCATTTTAGAATTTTATTCTGATTTTATTCCATGGCTCTCGAACGGGCTCAGTGCCACCACTTGATGCCGCTCGAAACTTAGCCGCGCAGCGTCTAGCACGCGGGTGGTCGCCAGTGCATCACGGGCGTCGACCGGCAGTGGGCCACCGCTCTGTAACGCGGTTTGTAGCTGCAAATAGAACTGATTCCAGCAGCCACGCTCGGAGGGAACCCGTTCACGCACCTCGCCCTGCTCGAACCAGCCCCAGCGCCGGTGCTCTTCGACGCCCCAACGCTCGCCTTCGGATTTCGGCGTAAGCCCGGCGAGGGTCGACGCCTCCTGCCCATCCAGACCGTCGACGCTGTAGCAGCCCTGGGTGCCGGTCACGCGAAAGCGCGGGCCGGGGGTGTTTTGCAGGCAACTGCCACCCAAGTGCGAGATCACGCCGTTGGCATGGGTCAGGGACATAAAGAAGCCGTTGTCGAAGGGCTGGCCTTTTTCGAGGTAATCCAGTTCGGCGTAAACCCGGGTGACGGGACCGAACAGCAGCAGCGCCTGATCCACCAGATGGCTGCCCAGATCGCGCAGGAAACCGCCGCCGCTGCCGTTGTTCACCGACTGCGGCGAATAGCGCTCGATCCGCGATTCAAAACGGGTGACCTGCCCCAGCGCACCGGACTCGATGAGTTTGCGCACGGTGAGAAAGTCCGAGTCCCAGCGCCGGTTCTGGTAGACGCTCAGTTGCACGCCTTGGCGCTCGGCCATGGTGATCAGGGTTTGCGCCTGTTGCGCATCAGCAGCGAACGGCTTGTCGCTGACCACCGCCACCTCGTGTTCGATGGCGTCGAGCACCAGCGCCGGGCGACCTTTGAGCGGCGTGGAGATCACCAGCACATCGACCCCGGCTTCGACCATTTGGCCGATGCCGTCGAAGGCCGGCACACCGGGATGTTCCGCCGCCAGCAGTTGCCGGCGCTCGGCAGAACGGGTGACCACGCCCACGAAGGTCGCCGCCGGCAAACTGCTGATCAGCGGTGCATGGAAAAACCGGCCGCCATGGCCGTAACCGACAAGTCCGATACGCATGAAAGTATTCTCCTTATAGAACGCGACACCTGTGGGAGCGGGCTTGCCCGCGATAGCGGTCTGACAATCACAGGTATGTTGAATGTGCCGCCGTCATCGCGGGCAAGCCCGCTCCCACAGGTTTTGTGTAGGTCGGTCAGCGGCAGAGTTCGTTTTTGACGCGTTCGAGCATCATGCGATTGGACTCATCCGGCCGGTCTTCCCAGGCGAATACCGAGACGGTGGCAATGCCATCGAACTTGATCTCGCGCAATGTGCCGAAAAACGCTTCCCAGTCGACTTCGCCCTGGCCGATGTCCAGATGCTGGTGCACGGTGGCGGTGACGCCCGGCGGGTTGACGATGTAGCGCAAGCCCGAGGAGGCCTTGTGGTTGTAGGTGTCGGCGATGATCAGGTGGCTCAGCTTTGAGCCGGCGTACTTGAGCATCGAGGCGATATCACCGACACCGTCGTCATAGAAAAACGTGTGCGGTGCGGCGTAGAGGTAGTTGATCCAGTCACGGTCCAGGCCGCGGATGATGTCCACCGACTCGTTATTGCGCTCGCAGAAGTCGTAAGGGTGGGCCTGGATATCGAGCTTGATGCCTTCGCGTTCGAACTCGGGAATCAACTCGTCCATGGAGCGCATGAACTGGTTCTCGCAGACCAGCGGGTTGTCCGACTGGCCGGTGAACTCGGTGTTGACCAGTTCGCAGTCCATCTCCACGGCAATCTGGATCGCGCGCTTCCAGTTTCGCACGGCAGCCACACGCAAACCTTCATCGGCGGCGGCCCAGTGGTACATCGGTAATAAGGAAGAGAGTTTGACCCCGGTGTCGCTCAAGGCTTTGCGAAATTCCTTGATCCGCGCCTTGTCGACCCGTGGGGCTTTATAGAACGGCAGGAAATCTTCCCGGGGCGACAGCTCGATGTGTTCGTAACCGAGCTCGGCAACCTTGTCGACCATCTTGCCCAGGGACAGGTTGCGGTACATGTAGGGGTCTAGTGCGATGCGCATGTTTTTTTGTTCTCCTTAACCAGAATCGACGCCGTCCCCTGTAGGAGCTGCCGAAGGCTGCGATCTTTTGATCTTGATTCTAAAAAGCGAAGTCAAAAGATCGCAGCCTGCGGCAGCTCCTACATGATCGATGAGTGTCAGCAAAGATCAGGTTTTGTTAGCCGTAGAAACGGGGGCGGTCTGGCAGGCCGACTTTGACGATCTGCCCGCTGTTCTGCGCGTCGATGCACGCATCAGCCGCCACCGCTGCCGCGTAACCATCCCACGCCGACGGCCCACCGACCTGCCCGGCCCGTACGCCGTCGATAAACGCCTGCAATTCGACGTCATACGCGGCGATGAAACGGTCCTTCCAATCCATCAGAATCGCATTGGACAGTTTCGCCCCACTGCGCAATTGAACCTGCGACGGCTCCGGCAGTTTGGCGATGCCGGTCTCCCCCACCACTTCGCACTGGATGTCGTAGCCGTATTGGCAATTGACGAACACTTCCACATCGATGCGCGTGCCCTTGGCGGTTTCCAGCAGCACGATCTGCGGATCTTTCAAATGGGCGTGGGCTTTGCTGGTCTTGCGCGGGAACACCACTTGCACCGACACATAATCGTCGTCGAGCAACCAGCGCAACACGTCCAGTTCATGGATCAGCGTGTCGGTGATCGCCATGTCGGTCTTGTAGTTCCCACCCACGGTCGGGTTGCGGTGGGCGCAGTGAAGCATCAACGGTTCGCCGATCTGGCCGCTGTCGATCACTGCTTTCAACGCCCGATACCCTTCATCGTACGGACGCATGAAACCGACCTGCACCAGCCGTTTACCGTGGGCCACTTCGGCCTCGACGATCTTGAGGCAGCCTTCGGCGGTGACCGCCAGTGGCTTTTCGCAGAACACCGGTTTGCCGGCGGCAATCGCCGCCAGCACGAACTCTTCGTGGCTCGGACCCCATGAGGTCACGAGGATCGCTTCGACTTCCGGCGCCTTGATCAGCGCATGACCGTCGGGATAGACCTCGGCAGTCAGTTTCAGATCGGAAACGACCTTGGCCGCTTGCTGCAAATTGATGTCGGTGACCGCGACAACCTGGCTATTGAGCAAGGTCTGGCTGCAACGACGGATATGATCCTGGCCGATGGCCCCGGTGCCGATAACGCCGATCCGCAACGAATTGGAAAGCAAAGACATATAAACACTCCTGTGGGTTCGTTCAGGGCAATCAGTATTGACGGGCCTTGGCCAGTCGCTCATTGAGGGTCTTGGCCACCGCATCGGTGCGGGCGCTGGTGGAGACTTGCGCCACGCCGACCCGCCACCACGACAGGTATTTGTGAATCATGGTTTTGGGCAGGACCTTGATATCGATCAGCGTCGACACCGTCTGCAACCGCGCATCCGCCAACGCAGCTTGCAACGCTTCAACGGTGTTCACTTTGTAAGTCTTGCAGCCGTAAGCCGCCGCGCTCATGGCGAAATCCACCGGCACGAAGCCGCCATCGAGCTTGCCGGTTTGCGGATTACGGAAACGGAACTCGGTGCCGAAACTGTCCATGCCGTGTTCCATTTGCAGGTTGTTGATGCAGCCGAAGGTCATGTTGTCCAGCAGCACCACGTTGATCTTGCGTCGCTCCTGGATCGAGGTCGCCAGTTCCGAGTGCAGCATCATGTAGGAGCCGTCGCCCACCAGTGCGTAGACCTCGCGCTCAGGCTCGGCGAGCTTCACGCCCAGTGCGGCGTTCACCTCGTAACCCATGCAGGAATAACCGTACTCGACGTGGTAAGTATTCACGCCCTTGCTGCGCCAGCTGCGCTGCAAGTCACCGGGCAAACTGCCGGCGGCGGCGACGATCACGGCGTCATCGGCCAGGGTTTCATTGAGCACGCCGAGCACCCGGCTCTGGGTCAGGCAGGAACCGGTCAGCTCGATGAATTCGCGCAGCACCGCCGGGTCCAGGTGGTCGTTGATTTCCGGGACGAAATCCTCGGTCTGATACTCAACCTGATAGATGCGATCCACTTCCTCATCCAGCTGCGCCTTGGCCTCGCGGGTTTGATCGCCCCAGTTGGAGCGATAGTCGCCCAACACATCGGCTAAGGCGCTCAAGCCGGTTTTGGCGTCTGCCAGCAACTGCACGCCGTCGAGTTTCAGGGCATCGCAGGGGCTGATATTGAGGTTGAGAAATTGCACGTCCGGGTGTTTGAACAAGGACTTCGACGCGGTGGTGAAATCGCTGTAGCGCGTGCCCACACCAATGATCAAATCAGCATCCTTGGCCAGCAGGTTCGCCGCCAGGCAGCCGGTTTCGCCGATCCCGCCGACGTTCAGCGGATGGCTGGACACCACCGCGCTTTTGCCGGCCTGGGTTTCGGCGAAGGGAATATCGAAGCGCTCGGCGAACGCCTGCAACGCTGCATTGGCGCCCGAGTATTTGACTCCGCCGCCGCAGATTATCAGCGGCTTGCGCTTGCCTTTGAACAGGGCCAACGCATCTCCGAGCATCGCTTCGGTGGCCGGGCGGCGCTCGAGGCGATGCACGCGTTTTTGCAGGAAATAATCAGGATAGTCGTACGCCTCGGCCTGCACGTCTTGCGGCAAGGCCAGGGTCACCGCGCCGGTTTCGGCAGGGTCGGTGAGCACGCGCATGGCGTGGATCGCCGCGGTCATCAGTTGCTCGGGACGGTTGATCCGGTCCCAATATTTGCTCACGGCCTTGAACGCATCGTTGGTGCTGATGCTCAGGTCGTGGAACTGCTCGATCTGTTGCAGCACCGGGTCCGGTTGGCGGCACGCATAAACGTCGCCGGGCAACAGCAGCAAGGGAATACGGTTGGCGGTGGCCGTCGCGGCAGCGGTCAGCATGTTCGCCGCACCCGGGCCCACCGATGAAGAACAGGCGTAGATCTTGCGCCGCAGGTGTTGCTTGGCAAAACCGATGGCGGCGTGGGCCATGCCTTGCTCGTTGCGACCCTGATGGACGATCAGGTCGCCGCTGTCCTGTTCCAAGGCTTGCCCCAGACCCAGCACATTGCCGTGGCCGAAAATGGTAAAGATCCCGGCGACGAATTTGCTCTGAACCCCATCGACCTCGATGTACTGGTTATCGAGGAATTTCACCAGGGCCTGGGCCATGGTCAGTCTTGTTGTGGTCATGCTTGCACCTTTTCCGTATGCAAATCCGATCCCCCGTAGGAGCTGCCGAAGGCTGCGATCTTTTGATCTTGATCTTTAAAAACAAGATCAAAAGATCGCAGCCTTCGGCAGCTCCTACGGGGGGAGATGTCAGGCCAGGGATTTCTGCAGGTGATCCATGCTCGCGCCAATCGCCGTCTGGATATCCGCCAGGCCATGGACGCTGTCGGCGAACGGTTCGAACGACAGGTAGCCGCTGTAGCCGGTAGCGAGCAAGGTTTCGATTTGCGCCGCGTTGCCGAGGATGTCGCCCTCGCCCACCAGCACCCGGTGGCCGTCGCGGATGGTCGCCAGCGGCGCCTCGGCATCTTCGACGCCGGAGATGTGCACCAGCCCGGTCAGCTCGGGAAAGAACTCATGTTCGCTGGCCAGGTGATGGTGAAAGGTGTCATGCACCAGACGGAACACATCCAGCCCACCGATGGCCTTGATTGCATCGACCGCGGTGCGTTTGCGCCGCAGCGAGCATTCTTCGAAACCCAGCGGCTCGATGAAACCGAGGATGCCGTGATCACGCAGGATCGGCGCCAGTTCACTCAACGCCGTGCGCAGGCCGGAAGCGCGTTGCGCCTCGGTTCGTGGATCGGCGCGGTCGTTCAACGGGCACATCACCAAACCCAGCGCGCCGCAATCACGGGCATAAGCAGCAAGCTTCAGCGCGTGTGCGCGGCGCTCGTCATTCCAGACATCGAACGGATACAGCGCGTTGATCGACAGCACGGTAATGCCTTTGGCCGCGCACAGCTCACGCACGTGTTCGGGCGCGGTGCCGTCCTCGATTTCGACGCCCTTGAGGTCGTTGCGGATCTCGATGGCGTCGGCCTTGAGGGTCACCGCCAACTCGATGAACGCGGGCAGGGACAAACGTGGGGCGACCATACGGTTCAGGGCGAAACGCAGGGGTTTGCTCATTTTTTGTTGTTCTCCGCACAGGTGAATTATTTGGCTGTCGGCATGCTGAATTCAGGGCCCTTGGCAATACTGTCGGGCCAGCGCTGCATCACGCTTTTGTAGCGGCTGTAGAAGCGGATGCCTTCTTCGCCGTAGGCGTGGTGATCACCGAACAACGAGCGCTTCCAGCCGCCGAACGAGTGCCAGGCCATGGGCACCGGAATCGGTACGTTGATGCCGACCATGCCGACCTTGATGCTGCGGGCAAACGAACGGACGATGCCGCCGTCGCTGGTGAAACACGACACGCCGTTGCCAAACTCATGGGCGTTGATCAACGCCACGGCGCTGGCGAAATCCGGCACGCGCACGATGCCCAGCACCGGGCCGAAAATCTCTTGCTGGTAGATGCTCATCTCGGTCGTGACGTTGTCGAACAGCGTTGCGCCGACGAAGAAGCCATTCTCGGCGCCCGGCACCTTGAAGTTGCGCCCGTCGACAATCAGCTGCGCGCCCTGGGCCACGCCTTCGCCGATAAAACCCTCGACCTTGGCCTTGTGCTCGGCGGTCACCAGTGGCCCCATGTCGCTGTCGCCCTGCATGCCGTTGCCGACTTTCAGTTGATCGATGCGCGGCAGCAATTTGGCAATCAGTTGGTCGCCGACATCACCGACCGCCACGGCAATCGAAATCGCCATGCAGCGCTCACCGGCCGAGCCGTACGCCGCGCCGATCAGCGCGTCGGCCGCTTGATCCAGATCGGCGTCGGGCATGACGATCATGTGGTTCTTCGCCCCGCCCAGCGCCTGTACGCGTTTGCCGCGCGAGGTCGCTTGCTGGTGGATGTACTCGGCAATCGGCGTCGAACCGACAAAGGAAATCGCCTCGATGTCCGGGTGTTGCAGCAAGGCGTCGACCGCGGCCTTGTCACCCTGGACCACGTTGAACACACCGTCCGGCAAACCGGCTTCGGTCAATAATTTCGCCATCAGCAAACTGGCCGAGGGGTCGCGCTCGGACGGTTTGAGGATGAAGCAGTTACCGGTGACCAGCGCGATCGGAATCATCCACAACGGCACCATCACCGGAAAGTTGAACGGCGTGACTCCGGCGCAAACACCCAGAGGCTGACGCAAGTTCCAGTTGTCGATGCCGCCGCCGATGTTGTCGCTGAACTCGGTTTTCAGCAGGTTCGGCGCACCACAAGCGTACTCGACGATTTCGATGCCGCGCGTCACTTCGCCCTTGGCGTCCGAGAACACCTTGCCGTGTTCGCGACTGATGATTTCCGCCAGTTCGTTGTGATGGCGGTCAAGCAGTTCCTTGAACTTGAACATCACCCGCGAACGGCGCAGGGACGATTGCTCGGACCACGCCGGGAACGCCTTCAGGGCTGAGGCGACGGCTTCGTCCACGGTTTTCTGGCTGGCCAGCCCGACTCGCGCCTGAACGCTGCCGGTGGCCGGATTGAAGACATTGCTGAACCGCTCGCTGCCGCTGTCTTGCACCTGACCGTCGATGTAATGGCCTATTACCTGGGCGTCACTCATTGTTCTTGTTCTCCGTTCGAATGTGGGAATTCAGGCTTTTTAGTTCAGAGATCAAGCAGCCAACTGTGCTGCGGATCGTTATGGAACTGCCAGACGCGTTTCGGGCCGGCCATCACGTTCAGGTAATACGACTCGTAGCCGTAGGGCACGCTGACCGGGTGATAACCCTTGGGCACGACGACCAGATCACTGTTTTCCACGGCCATGGCCTGGTCGATGCTGCGATCGTCGGTGTAGACCCGCTGGAACACGAAGCCTTGGGGCGGGTTGATCTGGTGGTAATAGGTTTCTTCGAGAAAGCTCTGATGCGGCAGATCGTCGGTGTCGTGCTTGTGCGGCGGGTAGCTCGACGAGTGCCCGGACGGTGTGCGCACTTCCACCACCAGCAGCGAATGGGCTAGCTCGGTGTCTGGCAGGATGTCGCAGACGTAACGGGTGTTGGCACCCTTGCCGCGCACGCTGCGTTTCATGCTGTCGGGCTTGATCAGCCGTGGGCCGTAGGAGCTGCCGAAGGCTGCGATCTTTTCGCTATTGGCTTCAAGAGTGGAGCCAGGCGCAGAGCAAACGGCGATCTGCACGTCGCTGAGTGCGACCACTTGCGCCTGACTGCCCGGTGGCAAGTACGCGGCGAACGGCGATTTGTCTTCGAACACCGACTGGCGATCACCGATGTTGTCCCAGTCGAACGCGCCCTGCCCCGGCGCTTCGCCTTTGATGCTGACCCGGCCGCTGAGCAGCACCAGGCACAGTTCCTTGTCGCCGGCGCTGACCGGCAGGGTTTCGCCGAGGCTCAGGCGGTAAGCGGCGAAACCGACGTATTCCAGCTCACCCTGCCCCAACTCGACCATGGTCCGGCCGCGAGCATTGCTTTTGACCAACAGGCTCATCGCACGGTCCTCTCGTTGAGCAGTGCGCGCAAGGTGTCGTAGCCTTTTTTGGCGTAGACGTAACTTGGTGCCACCGCTGGATCCTGCTCGGCCTCGACCACCAACCAGCCGTGGTAATCGGCGCCCAGCAGGACGTCGAGCAAGGCGCCGAAGTCGATGTCGCCATCGCCGGGCACGGTGAACGTGCCGTTGATGATGCAGTCCGGGAAGCTCCACAGGTTGTTGCGCGCCAGTTGCACCACCGGTTTGCGCACGTCCTTGAAATGCACGTGGCAGATGCGTTCGATGTGTTTGCGCAGCACCTGCAAGGGTTCACCGCCGCCCATGTAGCAGTGGCCCGAATCGAACAGCAGGCCGACTTCGCTGCCGGTCAGCGCCATCAGCTTGTCGATGTCCGCCGGGGATTCGACGTAGGCGCCCATGTGGTGGTGATACGCAAGGCGCACACCCTGGGACAGGGTGAAGCGTGCCAGTTCAGTGAGCTTGTCGGCGTATTCCTGCCACGCCTGCTCGGTGTGAAAACGCGGGCGTTCGACCAAGGGAATGCGCTGGCCTTGAATCGAGTCAGCGACTTCGCCATAGACCAGCACCTTGGCGCCGTTCTTCGCCAGCAGCTCGACATGGCTGGCGATGGCGTCGATTTCCTCAGCCACGGAACGGCGGGCCAGACGGCTGGAATACCAGCCGGAGACCAGCGCCAGATCGTAAGGCCGCAGCACGTCGCCAACGCCTTTGGCATCCTTGGGGAATTTACCGTTGAGTTCGAAACCTTCGTAGCCGATTTCCTTGCCTTCGCTGAGGGCGGTACTCAACGGCGTCTCGCCACCGAGGGAAGGCAGGTCGTCGTTGCTCCAGGAGATCGGGTTGATGCCAATTCGGATAGCGGGCATGGCTGCACCTTTTATTGTTTTCAAATAAACCTGAGACCGCTGCGGTCGGTTTTTCTGTGGGAGCTGGCTTGCCTGCGATGCAGACGACTCGTTCTTTCAGCTAGACCGAGGTGATGCCATCGCAGGCAAGCCAGCTCCCACACTTGATAGCATTCCAATTTCCAATAGCTGTCAGGCCCGGGCCGTGCGCCAGGCGTCGATCAATTCGACGAACGTGCCCTGCACTTGGCGGATCAGCGTTTCGTCGTCTATTTCACCGGCCATCCACGCGCGGCTCGGCTCCTGGAAAATCGTCCGGCCTACGGCGAAACCTCGGCAGGTCTGGCTCTGGCTGGCCTGCTGAAACCCTTCGGCCAAGGCCGCCGCTGGCGCATTCAGGCCCAACAGCACCACGCCACGGCAATACGGATCGCGTTCCTGAATCAGCTCGTCGAGTTGTTTCCATTCCTCGGCGCTTTGCGCTTCGATCTTCCACCACGCCGGGTAAATGCCCAGGTTGTAGAGGCGTTTCAACGCGCGATACAGCACGTCCGGATGCGTCGACGGGTGATCCTTGGGCGGAATGATTTCCAGCAGCAGTTCATGACCGCTGACCTGGGAGGCCTGATACAAACCCTTGATCTGTGCTTCCTGCTCCAGACGCAGCAACGGCTCGTCGTCGGGGTGGAATTGCACCAGGCATTTGATGATTTGTTCTTGCGGCCAGGCGATCAGGTTGCTGCCAATCGAACGACCGTGTTCGAACGCCAATGGCCGCGAGCCCTGCACTTCCACCGGCCGTGCCACCCACCAGCCGCGACCGGTGGCAGCGTTCAGCGAGTCCTGACCGAAGCGTTGATCGGCCAACAAGCCGATATCAGCCTCGACGCCCTGCTCACGCAAATCCGTTTCGACCCGCTCCACGGCTTTGATAAAGAGTTGTTTGAGTTCGCCGATAGCATTCAGATCGCGCCCGCCCTTGTGGGCCAGCTCCACCAATTGCCCGCGATGATCGAAGGCGAAGATGAACAGCTGCTTCCACTGTTTACGCGGCACGCTGACCTGATGCAGGCGCTGCAACACGGCGTCCTGGTCCGGCCGGGTAATCGGCACCGGACTGTTAAACAGATAGTCGAGTTCGGCGCGGGTCGGCATGGCCGGGGCGCAGGCATGGCGTGACACCACCAGACCGCCGCAGGCATTGGCCAACTGGCAGCAGCGCTCGTCGCTCGCATCCTCCAGCCAACCGGCGAGGAAACCCGACATGAAGGCATCGCCGGCCCCCAGCACATTCAGCACCTCGACGCGCACGCCGGGATAGATCGCGCCGTCTTCAAGACGCGCCGGAATCACCCCGTGAATCACCGTGCAGCCTTGCGGGCCGAGCTTGACCACCAATGTCGCCGCGCTCAGTTGCCGAACATTGCGCAGCGCGGTGAGCAAATCCTCGGAACCGCCGGCAATCAAAAACTCTTCTTCAGTGCCAACGATCAGGTCGAAACGCGAAAGAATTTTCTGCACGTGCTGGCTGACGTTCTGATCAGCGACGAACCGGGTTTCGCCGTCCGCCTTGCCGGCCAGGCCCCAGAGCACCGGGCGATAATCGATGTCCAGCACCCGTTTGACGTTGTGCTTCTCGGCATAGTCCAGCGCCTGGATGCTCGCCTTGTAGACGCCGTCGGTGGAGAAATGGGTGCCGGTGATCAGCAGGGCTTTGCTGGAGGCGATAAAGGCTTCGTTGATGTCTTCGGCGCGCAACGCCATGTCGGCGCAGTTTTCGCGGTAGAACACCAAAGGAAAGGTTTCGCGGTCCTTGAGGCCCAGCAGGACCATGGCGGTCAAGCGTTCCGGATCGACCTTGATACCGCTGACGTCGCAACCTTCGCGGGTCAGAGATTCAACGAGGAAGCGGCCCATGTGGTCGTCCCCTACCCGGCTCAGCATCGCCGACTTCAGACCCAGCCGAGCGGTGCCGAAAGCGATGTTGGCGGACGAACCGCCGAGGTATTTGGCGAAGCTGCTCACATCCTCCAGCCGCGCCCCGACTTGCTGCGCATAGAGGTCGACGCCTAGGCGCCCCAGGCAAATCAGATCCAATTGACGCCCACTGGCAAAACGAGTCTGGCCCATGCTGGCTCCTGTTATTTTTATCAGCCTGCGTTCGGGGCGATGACGGCGCCGAACACTCTTGGTGGATGCAGACTAAAACGACCGGGACCGAACAATCAATAATTATTCTAAATATTTTTTACGTGGAATATTTTTTCCAATAAACTTCTACACAAGCGCTCCAGACACGGTGCATCGTTTCAGCAGACCCGATGACGGCCGCAAGCTCAAGATTTTATTCCGGCCTACCCTGTAGACTGCGCACAGCCAACCTATTGTCAGGGGATGACCTGCCTGTCATCTCTATAAGCACAAGCCAGAAGGATTCCTTATGTCCCGCACCGATCAGCCGGCTACGACCGAGAGCACGCCCGATAGCGATCTCGCCAGCCCTCCGATCAATGCCGAGCGTTTGTTGCAGCTGATCACCGATGAATATGAAAGCCTGCCGCGCCAGCTCAAACGCATCGCCAGCTACATGAGCCAGCAGAGCGACCGGATCATGGTCGACCGCATTAGCGATATCGCCCGCGAATGCGAAGTGCACCCGTCGGCCATCGTGCGGTTTTCCCAGCGTTTCGGCTTCAGTGGTTTCAGCGAAATGCAGGCGCTGTTCCGCGAGGCCTACACCCACAAAACCACGCCGGTGCAGAACTACCAGCAACGCATCCGCAGCATGATCGCCAACAAGTCGCAGAAGGCCAGTGGTGGCGATCTGGCGCGCGAGTGCGTCAACGCCACCCTGTCGGGTATCGAACGGTTGGGGCTGGAACTCGATGACCAGGCCTTCGACAAAGCGGTGGACCTGGTGGTGAATGCCGACAACATCTACGTGGTCGGGGTGCGCCGCTCGTTCGCGGTGGCCGATTACCTGGTCTACAACCTGCAACACACCAACAAGCGCATCCACCTGGTGTCGGGTCTGGGCGGCAGTTACCGCGAGCAGATGCGCAGCGTGCGCGCCAATGACCTGGTGATTGCCATCAGCTTCACGCCCTACGGCAAGGAAACCCAGCACTGCCTGCGTATTGCCCAGCACAATCAGGCGAAAACCCTGATCATCACCGACAGCAACCTTTCACCTTTGGCCAAGCGCGCCAACACCGTGCTGCTGGTCAACGAAGGCAGCTCGTTTGCCTTCCGCTCGCTGAGTGCGACCTTGTGCCTGTGCCAGGCGCTGTTTATCGCCGTGGCTTATCGACTGGAATTGAAGGTTGATGAGATTCACGAACAAGTGGGGTTTGAGGATTAGCCTGATGCCGTTTGCAGGTCGCTGAACCTCAGCTAAGGTTGTCCATCCCCCAAGGACCGTCTGAAGGAGAGGCTCAATGAAACTGATCGGCATGCTGGATTCGCCCTATGTGCGGCGCGTCGCCATTTCCGCCAAATGCCTGGGTATACCGCTGGAGCACGAATCGGTTTCGGTGTTCAGGAACTTCGAGCAGTTCCAGCAGATCAACCCGGTGGTGAAGGCCCCAACCCTGGTGCTGGCTGATGGCGAGGTGTTGATGGACTCGACGCTGATCATCGATTACCTGGAGGCCTTGGCCGCGCCGGGTAAAAGCCTGATACCGAACAATCTGGAGCAACGCTTGCGCTCGCTGCGACTGATCGGTCTGGCGTTGGCGGCATGTGAAAAATCGGTGCAGCTTTACTACGAACGCAATCTGCGGCCGGCGGAGATTCAGTACGCGCCCTGGGTGGAACGGGTCGAAGGGCAATTGGCTTCGGCATATTCGGCGCTGGAGCGGGAGCTGCAAAAACAGCCGCTGAAGATCGACGGTTCGATTGCGCAGGACGGGATTACCCTGGCGGTGGCCTGGAGTTTTACCAACCTGGTGGTGCCGGATCAGGTGCAGGCCGCGCAGTTTCCACGGATTAGTGCGTTCACGGCATATGCCGAGGGGCTTGAGGTGTTTGTCGGTACGCCGATCGATTGAGAATTGCTGCGCCAGGACCGAAGTCTTCGCGGGCAAGCCTCGCTCCCACAGTTGATCTGAGGTGTTCTCGGATTGTGTGTTCACCACAAAACCCTGTGGGAGCGGGCTTGCCCGCGATGGCGTCCTCAGGCCATTTCCATTCCCTTCGATCCAACCTCCGCCTTCCCTGCAAACCGATCCGCCAGAAACGGTGTGATGTCCAGCGGCAACGGCTCGTTGTTCACCAGTTTATCCAGCAACACCCCAGTGATTGCCGATGTCAGGATGCCGGTGCGGAAATGTCCGCAGGCATTCAGGTAACCCTCCACCCCTTTCATCGGCCCGAGAATCGGCAGTTCGTCCGGTGAGCCTGGACGCAACCCGGCCCAGCAGCGTTTCAGGTTGATGTCCGCCAGCGCCGGAATGCAACGCAGCGCGCCTTGCACCAGGCCGCTGATTTCCGGGTAGGTGGTGGTCACGTCGAAACCCTTGTCTTCGGTGGTGCTGCCAATCAGGATTTCGCCGTTGTCTTTCTGCGCCACGTAGCAGTCGCTGGTGGTCAGGCAACCGCGCAGGATCTTCGGCATGCGCTCGGTCAGCAGGATCTGGCCCTTCACCGGGTTCACCGGAATGCGAATGCCGGTGGCCTGCTCGCTGAGGTCGGCGGCCCAGGCACCGGCAGCGTTGATCAACGTATCGCAACGGAACACGCCAGCCCGGTCGGTCTGCACGCCGCTGACCCGCGAGCCGTAGTGCAACACGCCGGTGACGTTGGTGTTGAAATACAGATCCACACCGTTCTGCCGCGCACCTTCGGTGTAGGCATCGGCCAGGCGGAACGGGCTGACCTGATGGTCGCAGAGGAACTCCAGCGCGCCCCTCGCCTCATGGCTGACACTCGGTTCGGCTTCGCGCAGTGCCGCTTGATCGAGCCAACGCACCTGATCCGCCAGGTGCGGAATGCAAGCGACGATATGCTCGGCGTAGAGGCGGTCTTCATCGTCATAGATCACGAATTTCAATCCGGTCTTTTCGAACTTGAAATCCATCCCGTGATTCTCCTGCAACTCCCGGTGCAGGTCCGGGTACATCGCGTTGGACTGCAAGGCGAAATCGAAGAACGACTGCGGCAGGATCTGCGGCGTGCTGGAATCCACCGCCACGGCCGCGCCCTGGGCTTCGCGCTTGCGGTTGGCCGACATCATGCGAAAGAAAATCACCCCGCAACCCAGGCCCACCGACTCGCCGATCGCCCACAGGCCGCCGGCCGAAGCCCGGGTCGCGTTGCCCGGACGCTTGGCGTCGATCAGCGCGACTTTCAGGTGTTTGCGCTTGGACAATTGATAGGCGCAGGACGCCCCGATCACACCGCCGCCGGCGATGACCACGTCATAGAACTTACTCATGGCTTGCGGCCTCCGTGCCGACAGACTGGAACGCGGAAAAAGGAATCGGGTCGACGGGAAAACGCGGCCGCAACCAACCCACATCTTGCCGGCCGGTGGCTTCGCGCAAACGGTCGGTGCAATAACCCACGCACATGCGCCCCTGGCAATCGCCCATGCTCACACGGGTGCGCATCTTCAGGCTGGCCAGGTCTTGCACGCCCTGCTCCAGCGCCCGATCGATGTCGGCGCGAGTCGCGTGTTCACAGCGGCAGATCAACGTGTCGGCGGCCGGCAATGCAGTCTGCCCGGCGCCGCGTTCGGTGTAACGGTCGACGGCGGCGCGAAAGCGCACGATGGACTTGAGTTTCGACAGGTAACGGTCGCGCCTGACAAGCGCCAGCTCCAAGTCCAGCACATTGCGTTGCAGCAGGATCGACACCGCCGCGATCCGTCCCGCGAGCATGGCCGCCTCGCCACCGCGAATTCCGCCCATGTCACCAGCCAAGTGCACGTGGGGCTCGCTGCTTTGCTGCCAGACATTGGCGCTGGCCCGCAAATAGCCGTCGTCGCTGAAACCGTGATCCAGGCCCATTTGCTGGCTGAGTTGGGTGCGTGGAATGAAGCCGTAACCGACCGCCAGGGTCTGCGCGGCAACCTGCTCGGCGCGACTCAGGTCCGGCTCCCAAGTGCTGGAGTACGGCGCGACGGTCACCGAACTCAACTCGCCCTCGCCCTGTACCTCGACCACGCCCCAGCCATAGTGCATGGGGATGCCGTGCAGTTTCAGGTACGCGAGCATGCTCAAACCATCGAGAAACAGCTGCGGTTTGTTCAACAGTGCGAGACTTTCCCGAGCGATCTTGCCGAACGCACACGCTTCGTAAACCCCGGCGACGCTCACCCCGGACGTGTGCAGCTGGCAGGCCACCAGCGGCAACAACGGACCGGTGCCCGCGATCAGCACCGGCCCCTGCGGTTTAACGACGCCGCTCTTGATTTGCAGTTGCAGACCACCCAACAGAATCACGCCGGGCAAGGTCCAGCCGGGAAATGGCACGCTGCGTTCATGGCACCCGGCAGCCAGCAGCAACTGCGAATACTCGATCTCCTGCAAGCGTTCATCGGCGTCCAGCGCCACCAGTGCGCGAGTGCCTTCGGCCCCCACCACGCGATGGTTCAGGCGCACGTCGATCAGGCCCGACTGCTCCCGGAAATCTCCATGCAGCTTGGCCAGCGCTTCCGAATAACGCGGCCCCAAATAATCCAGCTGGACGCCATCGCGCAACGGACCGCGATAGACCACGCCGCCGAGCCGTGAGGCTTCTTCAAGCAAGGTACACCGCACCCCGTGCCGGGCCAGTTCAATGGCCGCCGCCATACCCGCCGGCCCGCCGCCGACGATCACCGGACGCAGGCTCATAACACCTCCTGCCCGGTGATGCGGTTGACTCGGGTTTCGACATCCATGCCCTCACGCACGATCGTCTGGCAGGCACGACGTTTGTGTCGGCCATTGATTTTCACCAGGCAGCATTGGCACACGCCCATGCCGCAATAGGCACCGCTGACATGATCGTGATCGTTACGGGCCACTTGGCGAATGCCCAGTGATTGAATGACCGTCAGGACGGTTTCGCCGATGGCGGCGTTGACGGTTTGGCCATTGATGCGCACGGTCATGTCCGCCTGCACCAGCGGCTGGATATCGAAGGTCCTGTCTTGGCGTTGCATTGCGACGTTCATCCTTGAAAAGTTCAGGTAAGGGTTGCCAGCTCCATGCTGCACTTACACTTGCGGTGGCCCGATGAGATACAAAAACGAGGGGGCCTGCTCGGGTACTAATCGATGTCGCGGCAAGGGCCTGGATTGTTCACGGTAAGGCATACCCCCGAACGAAATATTGATCCAGGCCAGTAAAAGCTGCCGCGCTCGCACCAATCTTCAGCTGGAAAAAACGTAGTGCCCTTTGACCTTCTTCGAGCCCAGGAAGCCCAGGTCCGGGAACAACAGCGTTTTGAGGTAAGCGACGAAAAACACCATGCCCAAGGTGATTGCGGCACCAATGAGCGTCAGCAACGGATCTTCCTCAAAACCCTGGAACATGCGCGGAAACTGGCTCAGGGACAGGATCACGTAAATGGTGTAGGCCTGCGCAACGTTCCTGTAAAAGCCCCAAACGAACAGCAGCGGCACCCCTGCGGCAAACAGGGTGAAAAATACGGCGGCACCTGGCCCGATCATCGAGCCGAGGAAGAACCCGAAGACTGCACCGAGCAACGCTTGAGCAATCGTCAGAAAAAGTAAGGTCTTGATCTTGCCGGAGTGCCGCTGACACAGCGCAGGGTCCGCATAGGCACCGATCCAGTACGCCAGCACCCGATCCTTGACCTCGCCGCCGGACAGCGTCTTGAAAATTTCGGTCTTCGAACGCCCGCTTTCGAGCATCGCCACCAGTTGCCGTTTGCTTTCCTTTTTGTCCAAGGTATTTCTCCTGTCAGGCAACACAACATTAAAAGTGGAAGCAGATGTGCTCCCGCTGGGGCGATTCTCGCTGCTTGGGCATCCGAAAAGCAAAACGCCGCTTCTACCTGAGATAGAAGCGGCGCAGGCAAGTGCCTCGAAGAGGTCACGTCAGCAAGGCAATCAGAATGATGATCGGGATCGGTACGCCGAGAAAGAACAGCAATATTGAGCGCATGATGGTTCTCCTGGGTTAGCGAACAGGTGGCAGTGTCGTGGTTGTGGTGGTGGTCACGTAGGCATCGGTTTCCAGGTACTCCACGGCATCCCGACGACGACCACCGAAGATCGCGGCGAGGCTGGCAAAAAATGCCCCAGCCAGCAGCGCGACAAACATCCACAACGCGGTCAAGGCTGCGACTTTGGCCGCGGTGTCAGCTGCTTGTTGCGCGGTCAGTTTGGCGTCGGCGACGGCTTTTTGGGTGCGGGCATAGACTTCATCGACACGACGCTCGGCATCCGCTTGAGTGAGGTTGGTCCGCTGGGCGACCAGTTGAGCCAGGTAGGTCCGATCTTCGGGCGCCAACTGACCGTCGTTACGCAAACTGCGCGCGAAGATCCGGGTGACGGTGCCATTGACGGCGTCCTCGCTGACGGCGACTGGCCGATCATCGCGAAACAGGCTGTCGATGAAGTAACCGTACGGATCACTGTCGGTATTGCCGACCGCACTGCCGGCAGCCTGGGTCATGGCGCTGGCAGCACCACCGGCGACTGTTGCCCCGGCCTGCACGCCGCCGCTGACGATGTTGCTGACCGAGCCGACCACCAGGGTCGCGGTCACCAGCGTCGCGATACACCAGGCCAGGAAGCCATGGGCCGTGTCACGGAAGTAGACCTCATCGCCGTGCATGTAGGCCCACCTCACCCGCAGGCGACCGGCGATGTAGCCGCCGAGCCCGGACGCCACGACCTGGGTAAAGGCCAGCCAGACAATCGTCGAGATACCCAGGCTTTTGGCGCTGACGCCTTCATGGGCCCACGGCGAAACCGCCGAAAACCCCAAACCAAACCCAAGCAGCACGAGGATCAGCGACAACGCCGCAGCCGCCGCGGCCCCGGCGAAGATAGCGGCCCAGGACACGCCCGAGAGCGTGCTGAACTCATCTGCGACAGGATAAAAACCATCAGAGGATCTGTTCATTGTTGTAGTGCTCCAGGCAGGTGTTACAACTCGTCAAACGAGCAATTGCAGTCAACGTGCCAGTCGCGCCACTTGGATAAATCGTTCTATTTCAATGCGTTGAAAACAATGAACTTCTCAGGGTCATGCAGTTTGCAAGGAGTCAGTAATATCGGCGGGTTTTATGCATTGATCAAAACGATGCCTGCATGAAATTTTATTTAGAAAACCATCGATCATTTCTTGGCAAAATGCCGTGCAACGTCTTGAACACCTAACCAGGCAAGCCCTTATGACCCGCATCTTGACCATCGAAGACGACGCTGTGACCGCCCGGGAAATCGTCGCCGAACTGAGTAGCCACGGCCTCGACGTGGATTGGGTCGACAATGGCCGTGAAGGTCTTGCGCGCGCGGTCAGCGGCGACTACGACCTGATCACCCTCGACCGCATGCTGCCGGAGCTCGATGGTCTGGCGATTGTCACCACCCTGCGCACCATGGGCGTGGCCACGCCGATCCTGATGATCAGCGCCCTCTCCGATGTCGATGAACGGGTTCGCGGCTTGCGCGCCGGCGGCGACGATTACCTGACCAAACCGTTCGCCACCGATGAAATGGCCGCCCGGGTCGAAGTCTTGCTGCGCCGGCAAAACACCGTGACCGCCCAGGCCACCACATTGCGCGTGGCCGATCTGGAGCTGAACCTGATCAGCCACGAGGCCAGCCGCGACAGCCAGTTGCTGACGCTGTTGCCCACCGAATACAAGCTGCTGGAATTTCTGATGCGCAACACCGGGCAGATTCTGTCGCGGATGATGATTTTCGAAGAGGTCTGGGGTTATCACTTCGATCCCGGCACCAACCTGATCGACGTGCACATCGGCCGTCTGCGCAAAAAGATCGACCCGCCAGGCAAAGTCCCACTGATTCGGACGGTGCGAGGCTCGGGTTATGTCATTGCTGAACCCCTCTAAAGGCTGGCGCTCCTCCAGCAGCCGCTTGCTGGCGCTCTACAGTTCGCTGTTCGTGGCCTGGAGCGGGATTCTCATGGGGGTCATGTACTACGAGGTGTCCAGCTACCTGGACACCCTGGCCAAGCATTCATTGATGCAACGTCAGCATCTGTTTTCACGCTTTTCGGGCGAGCAACTGGAGGACGCCCTCGCCGCCAGTGTGACGTTCGACATTCGCGGCATCGATGCCTATGGCCTGTTCGATGACCAGCAGCGCTACCTCAGCGGCCCCTTGCGCCAGATCCCTCAAGGCCTGCCGCTGGACGGCAAGATTCACATCCTCAGCGACTGCGTCGACGCCGACGACCCGACCTTGCCCACCGACAGCTGCGATGCCGTAGCGACCCGGACCCTCGACGGACGCTGGCTGGTACTGGTGCGAGACAATGGTTCGTTGTTTGCGGTGACCCGGATCATCCTGCGCGCGCTGCTGTGGGGCGTGTCGCTGACCATTCTGCCTGGCATCGCCGGCTGGCACCTATTGAGACGGCGCCCGCTGCGGCGGATCCGGGCGATTCAGGCCAGCGCCGAAGCCATCGTCGCCGGTGACCTGACCCGACGCCTGCCGCTGTCCAACCGCCGTGACGAGCTGGACATGCTCGCCGCCATCGTCAACGCCATGCTCGAACGCATCGAGCGCTTGATGAACGAGGTCAAGGGCGTGTGCGACAACATCGCCCATGACCTGCGCACACCGCTGACGCGCCTGCGGGCGCAGCTGTACCGGATTCAGCAGCAGGCCGATGACGGTTCGACGCTGGCCGTGCAACTGGATTCAGTGCTCGGCGAAGCCGATACCTTGATGGCGCGTTTTCGCGGCTTGCTGCGGATTTCCGAGCTGGAGGATCGTCAGCGCCGTTCGGGTTTCGTGCAACTGGACCCGGTGCCGTTGCTGCAAGAGCTGCATGACTTTTATCTGCCGCTGGCGGAAGAAGGCGAACTGACTTTTGAACTGCAACTGCCCGAGTCCCTGCCCCAACTCAATGGCGACCGGGCGCTGCTGTTCGAAGCCGTGGCGAATTTGCTGAGCAACTCGATCAAATTCACACCGCCCGGTGGCAAGGTGATTTTGCGTGGGGTGAATGACGCTGGGCATACACGAATCGAAGTACTCGACTCCGGCCCTGGCATAGCGCTGGCCGAACGTGAGGCGGTGTTCCAGCGCTTCTATCGCGCCGAGGGCGGTAACCCGCAAAGCGGTTTCGGGCTGGGATTGTCGATCGTCGCGGCGATTGTCAGCCTGCACGGGTTTACGCTGGAAGTCGGCAGCAGCGAGCTGGGTGGTGCGCTGTTGGTGCTTGATTGTCGGCAGAGTTTGATGCCTCAGGCCTGACCCAAATCTCCTGAACTGACACATAAACTGTGGGAGCGGGCTTGCCCGCGATGGCGGCCTGACAGAGAAAATTATGTCGCCTGACACTCCGCTATCGCGGGCAAGCCCGCTCCCACAGGATTTGCTTAAGTCAGCGATGACTCAGTACCCCGGAACCTCGCGCAGAAAAACCGGCAGATCAGTTATCGGCGGCAGGGCCGGAATCTCGACGTACATCTGGACCACCCAGCCTCGGTGATAACTGGCGTGGTTGACCACATGCAACAGCATCGCGCCGGCGCTCATGACCCCGCTTTCGCCCGAGACGGAGGTGAATTCGATGGGTTGATCCAGTGAATCGTCGGTCTGCGCCGAGGTCCATCCACAGAACCATTGATCTATCTCCTGTTGCGCCATTCGCAGCTCGGGGAGTTCGGTATGAAGCAGGTCATGGGAGGTTTTGAAGTCGTGCCCTCGGCCTTCCAGGTGAGCTTGCCAGATGCAGTCCACCACGTAGATGTGGTTCAAGGTGCCGATGATGTTGCTGAACACCGACACCCGTTTGCGGTTGAGCTCTTCCGGTGGCAGCGCCATGAGGCTGTCGAAGAGTCGCTGATCGGCCCAGCGCCTGTAATCGGCGAGCATGCGGGCAGTGCGTACGTTGATCATCAGAGGTCTCCCATATCGATGGGCGCATTGGCAAGAATAGTCCCCCGTTGATCATCGGTCACGCCATACGCGACCTTGTAGCCGCTGGTGCCATGTGGGAGCGGGCTTGCTCGCGAAAGCGGTGTGTCAGGTAACATCATTGTCGACTGGCAGTCCGTATTCGCGAGCAAGCCCGCTCCCACATTGTGATCTGCGGCTACAGGATCTCGTCGAGAATTAAACCAGGATCAGACGCTGCACCACCCGCTCGGCCAGCGCCAGGCAACTGGTCAGCCCCGGAGATTCGATGCCGAACAGGTTGACAAACCCCGGCACGCCATGCACATCCGGGCCGCTGATGACAAAGTCGGCAGCCGGCTCGCTCGGTCCGCTGATCTTCGGGCGAATGCCGCTGTAGGCCGGTTGCAGGCTGTCATCAGGCAACGCAGGCCAGTAACGCCGGATCGCCTGATAGAAACCTTCGCTACGGCGCGAATCGACGCGGTAATCAACGTGCTCGACCCATTCGATATCCGGCCCGAAACGCGCCTGACCGCCCAGGTCCAGGGTCATGTGCACACCCAGCCCGGCGCTTTCCGGTGCCGGGTAAACCAGATGCCGGAACGGCGCCGGACCGCTGAAACTGAAGTAACTGCCCTTGCACAGCCAGGCCTTGGGAACGTGCTGCGCTGGCAAGCCTTCGATCCGGTTCGCCACTTCAGGCGCGGACAATCCCGCGCAGTTGATCAACTGCCGACAGCTCAACGTCATCGGCTGGGCCCCGCCCATGTGCAGCTCGAAACCGTGCCCGGTGCAACGGGCCCATTCCAATGGCGTGTGAAAGACTATCGAAGTACCGCACGCTTCAGCATCTGCCTGAAGCGCCAGCATCAGGGCATGGGAATCGACGATGCCGGTGGACGGCGACCAGAGCGCGGCAACGCAAGACAACGCAGGTTCAAGCGCCCGCGCCTGCCCGGCATCCAGCCATTGCAGGTCATCGACGCCGTTGCGCCGGCCCTGCTCCATCAATGCTTGCAAGGCATGGCGCTGACGTTCATCGGTGGCCACGATCAGCTTGCCGATACGCCGGTAATCGACGCCGCGTTCATCGCAGAAGGCGTACAACCGTTGCCTGCCCTCCACGCACAATTGCGCCTTGAGACTGCCGCTCGGGTAATAGATGCCAGCGTGGATCACTTCCGAGTTGCGCGAACTGATGCCCACGCCAATCCCCTCGCCCGCCTCGACCAGAATCACTTCTCGCCCGGCCCGAGCCAGCGCCCTGGCCACCGCCAGCCCGACCACACCAGCCCCGACCACCACGCATTCGATATCGACGCTCACCTGCCCTCCACACATTCAAGCCTGTCCTGCCACCGATAATCGACCACGCTGGAGATTATCGCCAGCATGACCACGAAGATCTCGTCACGGGTTACATACGGTCCATGTAGGAGCTGGCGAAGCCTGCGATCTTTTGATCTTCGGCGGCCGCTGAAATGCCAAAGATCAAAAGATCGCAGCCTTCGGCAGCTCCTACATACCATCCAACAGCCATCAAAACGGCAATTAACTGTCATTTAGCTGAACCACTACACACTTCAATAACCAAACCCCGTTTAACCGGCCATTAAGTGCACTTTTACGATTGACTTCACCCCCCTCGCTCAGTAAATTGCCCGGGCCGATAACAACGGCATTTTATCAACTCACAAAAGAATTCAATGGACACAGTATCTAGTCGCTGTCGGATGACTGCAGATAGGCAGGATCTGGCACATAACCCAGACAATGACGGGACTCGACTTTTCGGTCGGGTGAGCTGCGCTAGAGCCTGAGGCTCCACCGTAACTTGCCTCACCGGAATCAGTCCGGCCCAGAGGCATGTTATGAACTTCAAAACCACTGTAATGCCAGGCGTACGCGCCTTTGCATCGACCATGCGGGTCAAGCTTTGCCGTGAGCGTCTGTTGACGACTCGGCCCAGCGCCCCGTTTTCCGCCCCTTCTGCCCACGCCAAGGCACAACCTCGTGCCAACTGGCGCGTCTGCCCGACGACGGGCCGGCTTCAGCAACGCTGGAGCTTCGACGAAAGCCAGGACCCACCGAGTCGGCGCATCGCGCGCCTCTTCCAGCAGGCGAGCCTGATGCTCGGCCTGTACGTCGGGGCACGCACTCCCAATTGATTTGAAGGTACTTTTGATTTTAAGAACTTTCAAAGTCCTTCCTGAACGGTTTTCTTAAAACGAGATCCGAAAACTTCCTATTGCCTGTTAAAAACAAACTTTATTGGAATTAGTTATGGACGAAGCCAGTAGTCGGTTCGCTGCCTATCACTTATTAGTTGATGGACAGCGAACGTTAAAACATCAAAACACAATCATCCGACTCGATCGCTTATTTGCGGCTCGACATATGTGCGCTCGTCTTTGATTAGCTGAGTACCTGTGTGTCGTGCCGCAAGCCTGCGGCAGGAGCACAGCAATGACCCTTGTAAAAACCGCAAAAAAAACCACCCGGGGCGCCTCCAGCGACAACGCCAAGCTGTCGATGCGTGCCGCCCGGGAAGCGCAAAACGGCCTGGCCGTAACCCTCACCAACCTCAACGCCACCGCTGACGGCTTGACTGAACTCGAAGCCGAAGGCCGTTTGGTGCGTGGTGGCCACAACGAAGTCGCCCACGACAAGCCGCCTCACGCCCTCATCCAACTGCTCAAAGCCCTGAACAATCCCTTCATCTATGTGCTCCTGACCCTGGCCGGTATCAGCTTCTTCACCGACTACTGGCTGCCGATCAGCCAGGGTGAAGGCGACGACGCCGACCTGACCAAGGTCATCATTATCATGACCATGGTCAGCCTGAGCAGCCTGTTGCGATTCTGGCAGGAATACCGCTCGGCCAAGTCCACCGAAACCCTCAAGGCCATGGTGCGCACCACTGCCACCGTCCTGCGTCGCCCACAAAAGGGCCGCCCGCCGGTGCTGCGCGAAGTGCCGATGCGCGAACTGGTGACCGGCGATATCGTGCAGCTCAGCGCTGGCGACATGATCCCGGCGGACATCCGCCTGATCGAATCCCGCGACCTGTTCATCAGCCAGGCCGTGCTGACTGGCGAAGCCTTGCCGGTCGAGAAGTACGACACGCTGGGGGACGTGGCACAAAAATCGGCCACCAGCAGTGCAGCCGATCAGTCCAACCTGCTCGACCTACAGAACATCTGCTTCATGGGCACCAACGTGGTCAGCGGCACCGCCAAAGCGGTGGTGGTCGCTACCGGTTCGCGCACCTACTTCGGCTCACTGGCCAAAGCCATTGTCGGCTCACGGGTGCAAACCGCGTTCGACCGTGGGGTGAACAGCGTCAGCTGGTTGCTGATCCGCTTCATGCTGGTCATGGTGCCGATTGTGTTCCTGCTCAACGGCTTCTCCAAAGGTGACTGGAGCGATGCGTTCCTGTTTGCGCTGGCAGTGGCGGTCGGCCTGACTCCGGAAATGCTGCCGATGATCGTCAGCGCCAACCTGGCCAAAGGCGCCATGGCCATGGCCAAGCGCAAAGTGGTGGTCAAGCGCCTCGACGCGATCCAGAACTTCGGTTCGATGGACGTGCTGTGCACCGACAAGACCGGCACCCTGACGCAGGACAAGATCATTCTTGAGCACCACGTCGACATCAATGGCCAACGCGACGATTCGCTGCTGGAGCTGGCCTGGCTCAACAGCCATCACCAGAGCGGACTGAAAAATTTGATGGATCAGGCCGTGGTGCAGTTCGCCAATCGCAATCCAACATTCCGCGTGCCGTTCGCCTACAGCAAGGTCGATGAACTGCCGTTCGACTTCGTGCGTCGGCGCCTGTCGATCATCGTCAAGGACAGCCGCGACGATCACCTGATGGTGTGCAAAGGCGCGGTCGAGGAAATGCTGACCATCGCCAGCCACCTCCATGAAAACGGCACTGTCGTGGCGTTGAATGATCAACGTCGCCAGGCGCTGCTGGCCCTGGCCAACGAGTACAACCAGGACGGCTTCCGAGTGCTGTTGGTCGCTACCCGCGAGATCCCGAAGGCACAGACGAAAAACCAGTACGCAACCACTGACGAACGCGAACTGGTGATTCGCGGTTTCCTGACCTTCCTCGATCCACCGAAGGAAACCGCCGGCCCGGCGATTGCCGCGCTGCGCGACATGGGCGTGACCGTCAAGGTGCTGACCGGTGACAACGCCGTGGTGACCTGCAAGATCTGCCGCGAAGTCGGCCTGGAACCCGGCATGCCGCTGCTCGGGCAAGACATCGAGAAGATGGACGAAGCCACCCTCAAGGCACGGGTCGAGGAACGCACGGTGTTCGCCAAGCTGACGCCGTTGCAGAAATCCCGGGTGCTCAAGGCGTTGCAGGCCAACGGTCACACCGTGGGTTTCCTCGGTGACGGCATCAACGACGCCCCTGCTCTGCGCGATGCCGACGTAGGTATTTCGGTGGACAGCGGCACCGACATCGCCAAGGAATCGGCCGACATCATCCTCCTGGAAAAGAGCCTGATGGTGCTCGAAGAAGGTGTGCTCAAGGGCCGCGAAACTTTCGGCAATATCATGAAGTACCTGAACATGACCGCCAGCTCCAACTTCGGCAACGTGTTCTCGGTGCTGGTGGCCAGTGCGTTCATTCCGTTCCTGCCGATGCTGTCGATCCACCTGCTGCTGCAAAACCTCATGTACGACATCTCTCAGCTGGCGCTGCCCTGGGACAAGATGGACAAGGAATTCCTGCGCAAGCCGCGCAAGTGGGATGCGAAGAATATCGGCCGTTTCATGCTGTGGATCGGGCCGACCTCGTCGGTCTTCGATATCACTACCTTCGCCCTGATGTGGTACGTGTTCGCCGCCAACAGCGTGGAAATGCAGGGCCTGTTCCAGTCCGGCTGGTTCATTGAAGGGCTGCTGTCCCAGACCCTCGTGGTGCATATGTTGCGCACGCAGAAAATCCCGTTTTTCCAGAGTACTGCGGCGTTGCCGGTGATCCTGATGACCGGGCTGGTGATGGTGCTGGGCATCTACATTCCGTTCTCGCCACTGGGCACGCTGGTCGGTCTGCAACCGCTGCCGTGGGCGTACTTTCCATGGCTGGTCGGCACGTTGCTCAGCTACTGCGTGTTCGCGCAGGTCATGAAGACCCTCTACATCCGTCGCTTCAAGCAATGGTTCTGATGGCCTGAACTCCCTGTGGTGTGTGTATGTGTGGGCAAACCCTAATGGATTGAACACCGCAATCCCTGTGGGAGCGGGCTTGCCCGCGATAGCTGGCTGACATTCAAAAGAGATGTCGACTGATACACCGCCATCGCGGGCAAGCCCGCTCCCACAGTTTTTTGTGTTCGGGCCATAAATTAATGCAACACGCAAAAAGGGAGAGTCCTCATGTCGGGAACTACTCTACTGATCAACCTCGCTGGCTCCATCGCCCTGTTGCTATGGGGCACTCATATGATTTCTTCGGCGCTGTTGCGCGGCTTCGGTACGCCATTGCGTCAATGGCTGGGCCACAACCTGAATAACCGCTGGATGGCTTTGCTGTCCGGCATCGGCATCACTGGCGTCCTGCAAAGCAGCACCGCCGTCAGCCTGATGGCGACTTCGTTCACCGCCGCCGGGACACTGGGACTGGCGCCAGCACTGGCGGTGATGCTCGGCGCCAACATCGGTTCGACCCTGGTGGTGCAACTGCTCAGCGCCGATGTGTCGATGCTCACACCCATTGTTTTGCTGGTGGGTCTGATCATCTTTCGGCTGCGTGATGACTCGCGCTACGAAAGCGTCGGTTGCGCGTTGATCGGCCTGGGGCTGATGCTGCTGGCCCTGCACATGCTCGGTTCGACGCTGGCGGAAGTCGAAGGCACGCCAATCTTCCAGCTCATCATGCAAAGCCTTGATGGCGACCTGCTGATTGCGTTGCTGGTGGCGCTGATCCTCACCTGGCTCTGCCACTCCAGCGTGGCCGTGGTGCTGCTGATCGTCTCGTTGGCCGCGACCGGCATGCTCTCGGCCAGCACGATTGTCGCGCTGGTATTGGGGGTGAACATTGGCGGTGCGCTGCCTTCGGTCATCAATGCCGGTTCAAGTGTCGGCCGACGCCTGCCGCTGGGCAATCTGCTGGTGCGGGCGGTCGGTGCCGTGGTGGTCTTGCCGTTTGCCGGGCTGCTCGCTCAGACACCGCTCGCGCCTTCGACGCTGGTGGTGTGCCTGCACACCGGTTTCAATCTGCTGCTGGGGTTGGTGTTCATCGGCCTGACCGACGTGCTCGCCAATGCCCTCACCCGATGGCTGCCGGCGCCTGAGCGGGATGTCGACCCTGGCATGCCGCACTACCTGGATGAGGCCGGTCTGGAAGTGGCCAACATCGGCTTGTCGAATGCCGCCCGCGAAGCGTTGCGCATGGCCGACATGCTCTCGGCCATGCTCGGCCGGATGTTGCATCTGCTCCACACATCGCTACCGGCCTGCGCCGATGAAGTGCGGCGCATCGATCAATCCCTGGACCTGCTCAGCGCGGCGATTCGGGCTTATCTGGCCGACATCGGCAAGGAAGGCATCAGTGACAGCGATGCCGATCGCTCCCAGGAAATCCTCACGTTCGTGATCAACCTCGAACATGCCGCGGACATTCTTTCCAGCAGCCTCGCACAGCTGGCCATGCGCCGTTTGCGCCGGGGTGAACAGTTCTCGGCCTTCGAACTGGGCAACATCGCCCCGCTGCACGACGCATTGCTGGAAAGTTTGAGCCTGGCGATCACCGTGTTCCTGCGCGAAGACATCGCCACCGCGCACCAATTGATCCAACGCAAAGAGACTGTCAGAAGGCTCGAAGCAGAAGCCAGCCGCGAGCATTTTCGCCAGTTGCAGGAAGACAAAAGTACCTGGGCTGAATCCGGCGATATTTTCCAACGGGTGCTGCGTGATTACCGGCGTATGCATCACCACATCGCCGCGCTGGCGTATCCGCTGCTCGAACGTGCCGGTGAGCGCTCGGTCGAGAACATCGATCTGGTGAAGGAGAACCCATCAAAAACAACTTCAGCCGCGACGCATTCCTTATAGCAGCTGCCGAACGCAGCCTCGCGAGCTCGGCAGCTGCTCCGGATCGCATTACGGATTAAACGGCTGACCTGCTGCCTATGACGACGGCGAGCAAAACCATCGCTGGACCTGGGGCACCGGCGTCGAGTATGACCTCGCCAGGTCCTTGACCCTGGTCGCCGAACGCTATGGCCAGCAAGGGGGCGAACAGGCCTGGCAGGCCGGGCCGCGTTTGCACATCGGCGAGCGGGTCGATGTCGATCTGGTGATGGGTCACGACCTCACGGGCCAGCGTGATCAGTGGCTGACCACTGGGGCTACCGTACGGTTCTGAGCGGTCGCCTGTGCATATATCGAATCGGCAGGGAACTCCTGAGCGCTGCCAGGCATCCTAAATTATGTGTTACTTCCTTTACGCTTTTGGAGGACGCCGTCATGCGCCGTCTGTTGCTCATATCTTCACTAGTGCTTTGTTTGCCCGTTGGTTCGGCCATGGCCGATGTGGATGCAAAAGATGTCGCCACCTCGGCCGGTGTCTCCGCATCGCTGTACTCGACGTTCAAGGATGACAAAATCGTGATTCCCGCACGGGATGACGCTTCTAGCTTCGTGGCGAGTGGCGGTACGATTCGCGGCGTTTACCTGGAGTCGGTGTTGAAGGAGATTCGACAAAATCATCCCGACCTCAAGGCTAGCGACGAGGAGCTGGCCAGAGCGATCCTCGCTCAGTAAGGTCCAGTCGGTCGCTGAAACCTGAAAAAGTCAGCCGTGGGGCTCGCAACACCGGATAGTGTTCGGGCCCTAGGTTGCTTGCGTCCCAGCGGACAGGCGCGCCCAGCCGGCGACCAATTGCGCGTTGATGCTGACACCGCCGCACACCACAATCACCACATCATGGGCCTCGGCAATCGCCGGATGGTCCAGGTATGCCACCGCCAATGAAACGCCGCACGCCGGCTCGACCAACTGGCGCAGGTCGTTGGCGTAACGAACCACGCCCATGATCGCCTCATCATCGCTGAGCACCACGCATTCGTGGGCAAAGTCGAGGATGTGCTGCACCGGCCAAGCCGCCACCTGCGCCGCGCCAAGTGACGTGGCGACGGTATCGATGCGCGGCAATCTGACCGGGTGGCCGGCACTGATGGCGGCCGCGAAAGACGCCGCGCCCTGGGTTTCACAAGCAACGATCCGACAATCCATGCGCTGATGACGGATCAATCCAGTGAGCAGGCCCGCCAGCAACCCTCCGCCACCCACCGACGTCACCAACACATCGACCTGAGGACAGTCCTCGAGAATTTCATCGACCATCGTGCTGTGCCCTTCCCACAACACCGGATGATCGAAGGCTGGCACATATTCGGTGTTCGCACCCTTTGCGAGCTCTTTCGCCCGTTGATTGGCTTCGTCCCAGACCTTGCCGTGGACGATCACCTCGGCACCGGTTTTCCTGATCCTGGCGCGAGTGGTTTCCGGGGTGGTGTTCGGCACCACGATGCAGGCTTTCAGCCCAAGGCTGGCCGCGGCCACGGCGGTGGCCAACCCGGCGTTACCACCGGAAGGACAAACCACTTTGCGCTTGCCCTGCTCCGCTGCCTGACTGCACAGCAGGCCCATGCCGCGCAGTTTGAACGAGCCGCTGGGTTGCAGGTTTTCCAGTTTGAGCCAGATCCGCCGGGCCGGGGTGGACAGGCCCGGGTGCAGAATCAGGGGCGTTCTGATGTGAAGCATCGTGTGCTCCTTGTGACGCCCTCGGCTCATCGAGATGTTCAACGAGTCGGGAGTGAATAGATCGAATTAGCCTTATCCAAGCTTAGTTCACCCAGCCCCGCGGCTATCGTCTGGCGATGCGCTGGCAACCCTGGTGATGGCGGTTGATTCCCGGAATTTACTGAACCCACCACAAATCTACTATGGGAGCGGGCTTGCTCGCGAAGGCGGTGTATCAGTCGACATCAATGTTGAATGATGAACCGCCTTCGCGAGCAAGCCCGCTCCCACATTAAAGTGTGTGCAGGCTGATTTGGCTGTGGAGATCCACTCGTACCTCGACCGTGTCATAACAGGCCAAAGTGGCATGCGGGGTCTGGAGCGGATGAACGTGGGTCGCAGTGATAACCATGACGTGCCCACCCGCCGCTTCACCGGCGAGAATCCCCACGGCGGCGTCTTCGAAGATCAGGCACTCGTTGGGCGCGACCCCTAACCGACGAGCGGCCAGCCGATAACCCGCAGGGTCGGGTTTGCCGGCGCTGACGTCTTCGGCGGTGATCATCACGCCTGGTTCGGGAATGCCTGCCGCCGCCATTCGGCGCAGGGCCAGTGCCCGTGGCGCGGAGGTGACGATGGCCCATTGGTTGGCAGGCAACGACTTGAGGAAACTCGCCGCGCCGGATACTTCGACAATCCCTTCCACATCCTCGATTTCCGCCTCGGTGATCCACGCGGCTTCAGCTTCAGCGTCCACCCCGGGCAAGGCCAGACGGTTGATGGTATCGATGGCGCGAACGCCGTGGATGGTCGGCAGGAAGGTGTCGACATCGACGCCGTGGTGCAGGGCCCAGATGGTCCAGATCCGCTCGGCGGCAGCGATGGAATTGAGGACAGTTCCGTCCATATCGAACAGAAAGGCGCGGTACGAGGTGTTGAACACGGATGCTTGAACGGACAAAGGGCGATTTCCAGAACCAGGCGAATGTTGTCAGCCAATGTACATCACCCTTGTAGGAGCTGCCGAAGGCTGCGATCTTTTGATCTTCGTTTTTTAAAGCAAGATCAAAAGATCGCAGCCTTCGGCAGCTCCTACAGGCTCCGGTTCGAATGCAAGGCGTTTTGCACACAATCGAGCAACTGCCCCACTGCCCAAGGCTTCTTGATGAACGCAACCCGATGCTTGACCCCGGAGCTTTTCGGGGTTTCGAAGCCCGACATGATCATGATCGGTTTGTCCGGCCAACGGTCGCCGAACTGATTGGCCAGGTCTGCGCCATTGAGCTTGCCCGGCATGGTGATGTCCGTCAGCAACAGTCCCACCTCCGGCGCGTGCTGCTCCAGATACTGCGACGCGGCGTCCGCGCTGACCTGTGGTTCAACCGCAAAGCCTTCCTCCTGAAGAATTTCGCACAGAAACTCCAGGATCAACGGGTCATCCTCAACCACAAGAATCAATCCGTCAGACAAGTGCGCGCCCGCCGTCGATACTGGACCCATGACTGTGCCACTCCCTGATTACGTAAATGATTTGCGCGGGCTCAAATCCGCCACCTACACGTATGAGCAGCGGACTTCGTGGAAAATTCATTTTTGATACACCTGACGTGGACATTCTCCGTCCAGGCTGACAAATACGACAGTTTGTCAGCGCATAATTGTGGTTAAAATGCCGCCCCCCCATGCATGGCCGACCTTGCCCGATGAACCCAGATGCCCTCTCCGTCCTCCACGACCATTTGCTAACTGCACTTGCGGCTGCGCCCGCAGAAACCCGTCGGCTGTTCCACGGCCGTGGCCGCTGCTGGCCGGGGCTGGAGCAATTGACGGTCGACTGGCTGCAGGGCGTGGTGCTGGTCTGCGTGTTCAAGGAACCGCAAGCGTCGCAACTGGACGATTTGAAGCAGCGGCTGATGGCGATCACGCAATCGCCAGCATGGGCGAAATCCGGCGCGCATACCTTGCTGCTGCAACATCGATACCTGCAGGAAAGCACCACCGAATGGCTGCTCGGGGAGCCGATCGAAGAGATGACGATCACCGAGGGCGGCCTGCATTATCGCGTGGACCTGGGCCGCAAACAGAACACCGGCCTGTTCCTCGACATGCGCTACGGCCGTGATTGGGTGCGGGCCAATGCTGATGGCAAGCGGGTGTTGAACCTGTTCGCCTATACCTGCGGGTTTTCGGTGGCCGCCATTGCGGGAGGCGCTACGCATGTGGTCAATCTGGACATGGCTCGCTCGGCCCTGAGCCGTGGCCGCGACAATCATCGGCTCAATGGGCATGATCTGAGCAAGGTGAGTTTTCTCGGCCATGACCTGTTCAAGTCATGGGGCAAGGTCATCAACAATGGTCCTTACGATCTGGTGATCATCGACCCGCCGTCCTTTCAGAAAGGCAGTTTTCTGCTGACCAAGGATTATCAGCGCGTGCTGCGCCGCCTGCCGGAACTGCTCAGCCCTCAGGGCACGGTACTGGCCTGCATGAACGACCCGGCTTTCGGTGCGGACTTTCTCATCGACGGCGTCACCCGCGAAGCGCCGAGCTTGCGGTTTGAGCAACGGTTGGAAAATCCGCCGGAGTTTCCGGATGCCGATGTTGAGTGCGGGTTGAAGGCGTTGGTGTTCAGACAGGCTGCGATCTTTTGATGTTGCTTCAACAGCAGCCAGGCTGGCCGGGGGGATTAGACTAATGGTACTTGAGTGCCAGCCCCCGGCTTCTTACGATGTTGATACGTGGCGGTTGGAGGTTTAAGCCGTTGCGTAGGTGGTGAGTGAACTGAACCCCAATAAGCTCACCACTTGTTTCATGCGCATCTTGAGCCTCTGGCTCTACTTCCTCCCCATCAAAGAGCTCGAGGCTCTTTTTTTGTCTTTCAAAAAGCATCAGCGCTGACTGGTCGGCAATGGTGAACATTCTGGGCCGTGTCGCTGCATCTGGATCCACCGAAAAGCTCACGACCGATCACCCGAGCAGCCTCCAGATGAACCGTCGGCGCCTGGATTTCCGAGTCGAGCAGCAGCTCGGACGTTACAACGCAGGCACCGCAATAATCGAAGATCCCATGGTCAATCTGCGTCTTCATGGCATCGGCATAACCATGGCGCGCATAGGTTCCCGCATCGGCGCCACCGACACCGACAAGGTGAACTCGCAGATGGCGAAGCTTCTTCTCCAACTTGGCATCCGCACTGAAATCGAACGCCCAGCCATTGGCGAACACCCGATCGATCCAGCCTTTGAGCAGCGCTGGCATCGACCACCAATAAACCGGATAAACCAGCACCAGCGCATCGGCGCGATCAATCCTGGCCTGCTCGGCGACCACATCGGCAGGGGGTGGGGCTTCCCGGTGATGGACGGCGAGATCGGCCGCGCCGAACCGCGGATCGAACCCTTGCGCCCAGAGGTCTGCGATTTCGAAAGAGTGGTCGGAATCAGCCGCGCATACACCTTCGGCAATATGCCTGGCGAGGCTATGGGTGAGCGATTGGGCATCATGGTGAGCTACAACAATGAGCGCGTGCATGTCGAAAACTCCTGCTACGGAATGAGTGATTGAGGGCTAGAAGCGAGCCTTATATACTCTTGGTAAGTTACGATCAGTAAGCTACTTTTGGTATATAAGCATGTCAAGCACTGAAACACCTGAGCAGGATTCCAGCCCGCAACCGCGCCGCCGGATGTCGCGGGAAGAGCGCCAGCGCCAGTTGCTGGATGTCGCTTGGCAGCTGGTTCGAGAGGAAGGCACGGACGGGTTGACGCTTGGCCGGCTCGCCGAGCTGGCAGGGGTGACAAAACCGGTGGTTTACGACCATTTCACCACCCGCCCCGGGTTGCTGGCGGCGCTTTATCAGGAGTTCGACGCGCGTCAGACCGCGCTCATGGACGCCGCGCTTCAAACCAGTGAACCGACCCTGGCCAGCAAAGCAATGGTCATCGCCTCGTCTTATGTTGATTGCGTCCTTCTTCAGGGCCGCGAGATACCCGGCGTGATCGCCGCGTTGACCAGCTCACCCGAGCTGGAAAAAATCAAGCGCGAGTACGAAGCGATCTTCATGGACAAATGCCGCAACGCCCTCCTCCCTTTCGCCGGAACGGGCGAAATCACGCCAGCCAGTCTTCGGGCAATGCTCGGTGCAGCCGAGGCGCTGTCCCATGCCGCCGCGACTGGCGAGATCACGCCAGTGCAGGCACAGGACGAACTTTTCGCAACGATCGTGGCGATGGTCGAAAGGAGCGCACGCCTCGGGGACGGCCTCGAAACCTGAACGGCTGGCCCCGCCAGGACAGCAGCGTAATGCCACCTATACTAGAAGCCACCTTCCCCCTTGGGGGCCTGCGCTACAACAATAAAAAGCAGAGGTGGAACATGGTCTGGCAGCAAATCTACGACCCTTTCGATAACCCGATGCTATCAACCATCATGGCGGCGGTGCCGGTGGTGGTGATGCTGGTCTCCCTGGCGTTTTTCCACATCAAGGCGCATCTGGCGGCGTTGTTGGCCCTGGGCTCGGCCTTGCTGATTGCGATCTTCGCCTTCGGCATGCCGGCGAACATGGCGGGCTCGGCCGCGCTTTACGGTGCCGCCAACGGTCTGCTGCCGATTGGCTGGATCGTGCTCAACATCATTTTCCTGCACCGGCTGACCACCGAGAACGGTTCGTTCAAAGTGCTGCAGGATTCCCTGGCGCGCATCACTGACGATCGACGTCTGCAACTGCTGCTGATTGCCTTCTGCTTCGGTGCTTTCTTCGAAGGGGCCGCCGGTTTCGGCACCCCCGTGGCGGTGACCGGGGCCATTCTGATCGGGCTGGGGTTTTCGCCTCTGGCCGCATCTGGCCTGGCACTGATCGCCAATACCGCGCCCGTGGCGTTCGGCGCCTTGGGCACGCCCATTATTACCTTGGCCAAAGTGACCGGCCTGGATGAAATGGAACTGTCGATGATGGTCGGCCGGCAGCTACCGTTTTTCTCGGTGATCGTGCCGTTCTGGCTGATCTGGGCCTTCGCCGGCTGGCGCAAGATGCTGGAAATCTGGCCGGCGATCCTGGTCGCTGGCGTCAGCTTCGCCATACCGCAGTTCCTCGTGTCCAACTACCACGGGCCGATGCTGGTGGATGTAATCGCCGCGCTGATTTCCATGGCCTGCCTGACCGGTTTCCTCAAGGTCTGGAAGCCGGCCACTGTGCATACCTCCGCCGCATTGTCAGGCCGGACCGACGACTCCAGGGTAGAGGCGGACCCGGACGAGAAACCCACAGCGACCTTTGCCAGCGATGCAAAACCTGCCGTGATGCGGGCATGGTTGCCGTGGATCATCCTCACCGTCTTCGTCTTCGCCTGGGGCACCCAAAGCTTCAAAAACCTATTCGATACCCGCCCGGCGATAGATCCGCAAACCAGCTCGGCCAAGCTCGACCCTCAGGGCAAGCCGATGCGCGAAGCGAATCCGATCTTTGCCCCGACCTTGACCTTCACCACCATTCACCAACAGATCGAGAAGGTCCCGCCCGTGGTGCCCGTGGCTAAAACCGAGGACGCCGTCTACAAGTTCAACTGGTTCACCAGCACCGGCAGCGGCATCTTGCTGGCGGCGATCCTCGGCGGGCTGCTGATGGGCTATTCCATCCCGCAGCTGCTGCACCATTACCTGCGAACGCTGTGGGTGGTGCGTTACTCGCTGATCACCATTGTGGCCATGCTTGCCCTGGGCTTCCTGACCCGCTACTCGGGCCTCGACGCCACGATGGGGCTGGCCTTCGCCGCAACGGGCATTTTCTATCCCATGTTCGGCACGTTGCTTGGCTGGCTCGGCGTTGCCCTGACCGGCTCGGACACGGCCTCCAACGTGCTGTTCGGCGGCTTGCAACGGGTAACGGCCGAGCAATTGGGCCTGAGTCCGGTGTTGATGGCCGCGGCCAACAGTTCCGGTGGGGTCATGGGCAAGATGGTCGACGCCCAGTCGATCGTGGTCGCGTCCACCGCCACCCGCTGGTACGGCCATGAAGGGGAAATCCTGCGCTACGTGTTTTTCCACTCCGTGGTGCTGGCGATTCTGGTCGGCGGGCTGGTAACGCTGCAAGCGTATGTGGCGCCGTTCAGCCATATGGTGGTGGGCGGGAATTAACCGAGGCGACCGCTGTTCGCCATGGCTCGGAGTCGTACCCGAGCCATGGTTCAGGCCAAATAATCGCCGCTCATTTCAGGCCGAAACTTGCGCATGGCAACAGTAGGCTAAGCTTTCAGCAGCTCATTGCTCACGATGCTCGATTCTGCAGGTTTTGGTTTGTTCTGGAGAGCGTCTGCAACAGCTATTTCAGACAGGCCCAAACCTTTCACGCAGGATTGACGTGATGACCGAGCCCCTCCTCAGCTTTGATGCACTCAAGCGCGCCGCTGCCGCAGGCGAGATCGATACCGTGTTGGTCTGCATGGTCGACATGCAAGGGCGACTGGTCGGCAAGCGATTCCAGGTCGAGTTTTTCATCGACAGCGGCCACGAAGAAACCCACTGCTGCAACTACCTGCTGGCTGACGACATCGACATGGAACCGGTGCCGGGTTACGCCGCGGCCAGCTGGAGCAAAGGTTATGGCGACTTTGTCCTGAAACCCGACATGGCCACCTTGCGTCGGGTGCCCTGGCTTGAGTGCACGGCGCTGGTGCTCTGCGACGTGCTCGATCATCACCATCGGCGCGACCTGCCCCATAGCCCACGGGCGATCCTGAAAAAGCAGGTCGAACGACTGCGCGAACGCGGCTATACCGGTATGTTCGCCTCTGAGCTGGAGTTCTATCTGTTTGACGAGAGTTACGAGGCTATTCACAAGCGCAACTACCACAAGCCAAAGACTGCCGGTCACTACATCGAGGATTACAACATCCTGCAGACTACCCGCGAGGAACCGGTGCTGCGGGCGATTCGCAAACACCTGCAGGCATCCGGCATTCCGGTGGAAAACTCCAAGGGTGAATGGGGGCCAGGGCAGGAAGAGATCAACATCCGTTATGCCGATGCCCTGACCATGGCTGACCATCACGTGATCATCAAACACGCCTGCAAAGAGATCGCGCAACTGCAGGGCAAGGCGATCACGTTCATGGCCAAGTGGCGCTATGACGCCGCCGGTTCCAGCAGCCATGTGCACAATTCGTTGTGGGACAAAAATGCCAAGAAGCCGCTGTTCTTTGATCCCAAGGCCGAATTTGGCATGTCGAAGCTGATGCGCTCCTGGGTGGCCGGACAGCTCAAATACGCCAACGACATCACCTGTTTTCTTGCGCCCTACATCAATTCGTACAAGCGCTTTCAGGCCGGCACTTTCGCGCCGACGCGGGCCGTCTGGAGTCGGGACAATCGCACCGCAGGCTTTCGTTTATGCGCGGAAGGCAGCAAGGCCATCCGCATCGAATGCCGTATCGGCGGTGCCGACCTCAACCCCTATCTGGCCTTCGCTGCGTTGATTGCTGCTGGCCTGGCCGGTATCGACGAGAAGCTCAGCCTTGCTCCGCCCTTCGAGGGCGACGCTTACGTCGACGAGCACTTGCCCGAAGTGTCGAAAACCCTGCGCGAAGCCTGCGCCGCACTCAAGGCGTCGAGCATGTTGCGCGAGGCGTTCGGCGATGAGGTGATCGACCACTACGTGCACACCGCCGAGTGGGAACAGAAAGAGTACGACCGGCGCATCACCGACTGGGAACTGCAGCGCGGCTTCGAGCGTTATTGAGCACACACCATGACTGAGATCGTTCAACTTATCTCCCCGGTCGATGGCCGGGTCTACGCCGAACGCCGCCGTGCCGATGCAGCGCAGATCGAGCAGGCTCTGGCAGCTGCCGCAACCGCCCAGGCGCAATGGAAGCGCCGACCACTGAACGAACGCGCAGCCTTATGCAGCGCCGCCGTGGACGCGATGCTGGCGATGAAAGACGAGATCGTGCCGGAACTGGCCTGGCAGATGGGCCGCCCGATACGCTTCGGCGCCGGCGAACTGCGCGGCTTCGAAGAACGTGCGCGGCACATGATCGCCATTGCGCCTGAGGCATTGGCAGCGATTGAACCTGCACCCATCGCCGGTTTTCGGCGATGTATCAAACGTGAACCGCTGGGTACGGTGCTGGTCGTCGCACCGTGGAATTACCCCTATCTAACGGCGGTGAATACGATCATTCCGGCGCTGATGGCGGGCAACAGCGTCATCCTCAAGCACGCCACGCAAACGTTGCTGGTGGGCGAGCGTTTCGCCGAGGCCTTTCGCCGCGCCAATCTGCCCGAAGGACTGTTTCAGAACTTGCTGCTTAGTCATCTCTATACCGCAGCGATCATTGCCTCTGGACGCGTACAACAGGTGAACTTCACAGGCTCGGTGGACGCCGGCAAGGCCATGGAACAAGCGGCCGTCGGAGGTTTCCTCGGCGTAGGCCTGGAGCTTGGCGGCAAAGACCCCGCCTACGTCCGGGCAGACGCCAACCTTGAACATGCGGTGGAAAACCTGGTGGACGGCAGTTTCTTCAACTCCGGACAGAGTTGCTGCGCCGTCGAACGTATCTATGTCGATGAAAAAATTTACCCGGCCTTTATCAAGCGCTTCGTCGCCTTGACCCGCCAATACGTACTCGGCAATCCGCTGGACGAAGCCACCACCCTCGGCCCCTTGATCACACCGAGCGCCGCTGAATTCGTTCGCGGGCAGATCGCCGATGCGCTGGCACAAGGGGCCAGGGCGCTGATCGATCCAAAGGACTTTCCTGCCGACGCACCGGGCAGCGCCTACCTCGCGCCGCAGGTATTGGTGGACGTCACCCATCAAATGTCGGTGATGCGCGAAGAAAGCTTTGGCCCGGTGGTCGGCATCATGCCGGTGGCCAGCGACGACCAAGCCATCGCCTTGATGAACGACAGTGAGTTCGGGCTCAGCGCTTCCATCTGGACCCAGGACCTGGCCGCCGCCGAACGCATCGGCGACGAGATCGCCACTGGCACCGTGTTCATGAACCGCTGCGATTATCTGGACCCGGCCCTGGCCTGGACCGGGGTGAAAAACAGCGGGCGCGGCGTAACGCTGTCGCGTCTTGGCTATGAACACCTGACCCGCGCGAAATCCTTCCATCTGCGCCACGAGATCTGAGCCATGAGCCTGACCGCGAACTGGAACTACCCCACGAGCATCCGCTTTGGCGTCGGCCGCATCGCCGAATTGGCCGAGGTCTGCCGCAGCCAAGGGATCCAGCGACCGTTGCTGGTCACCGACAGCGGCCTGGCACGTGCCCCGATCACCACGGCGGCGCTGGAATCCTTGCGCGCTGCTGGCCTCGGTGTCGCGCTGTTTTGCGACCTCAAGCCCAATCCGATTGAAGCCAATCTGGCAGGAGGACTCGACGCCTGGCGCGCCGGCAAACACGATGGCGTGGTCGCCTTTGGCGGTGGCAGTGGCCTGGACATGGGCAAGCTCATCGCGTTCATGAGCGGCCAGACCCGACCGGTCTGGGATTTCGAAGACATCGGCGACTACTGGACACGCGCCGACGAAAGCAGCATCGCCCCGGTCATTGCGGTGCCGACCACCGCGGGCACTGGTTCCGAGGTGGGCCGTGCGGCGGTGATCATCGACGAACGTACGCACACCAAACGCATCATCTTCCACCCGAAGATGATGCCGCGGGTGGTCATCAGCGACCCGGCCCTCACCATCGGCATGCCGGCAAAAGTCACCGCCGGCACCGGCATGGATGCGTTTGCCCATTGCCTGGAATCGTACTGCGCTCCCGGTTTTCATCCGATGGCCGAAGGCATTGCGGTGGAAGGTATGCGCATGGTGGCCAACGCCCTGGTACGCGCCGTACACACTCCCTCCGACCTCGACGCGCGCGCGCAAATGCTCGCGGCAGCCGCGATGGGCGCTACCGCTTTCCAGAAAGGTCTGGGCGCAATTCACGCGCTTTCGCATCCGGTGGGATCCCTGTACGACACCCATCACGGCATGACCAATGCCACCTTCATGCCCTATGTGCTCAAGTTCAATCGCCCGGCCATCGAAGAACGCATCACTCGCCTGGCGGCTTATTTGCGTCTGCCCTCCCCGGGCTTCGACAGCTTTCTGGCCTTCGTCCTCAAGCTGCGCAAAGACGTCGGCGTGCCGCATACGCTGTTTGAGTTGGGGGTGGATGACAAGCAGGCCGATTTGATCGCGGACATGGCGATTGTCGATCCCTGCGCCGGTGGCAACCCGTTGCCGTTGACACGAACTGGCGCGGCAGAAATTTTCGACGCGGCGTTCCACGGCCGTCTTTAAGCGAGTTAGAGGCAGGAGCAGTACGACAGGGGGTTGAAGACAAACCCATTCGGCAACGCACCACGCGGATGGATGTGGATCAAAACCTGAACAAGAGCACACGTTATGAGTCCAGTAAACCAACCCGGCGCCACCGCGCCACAAGACGACGACCTCAAGGTGTTGCACAACATGGGCTATGCCCAGCAACTCTCCCGACGCATGGGCGTTTTCTCCAACTTTGCCATTTCCTTTTCGATCATTTGCATCCTCTCGGGTGGCATCAACTCGCTGGCACAGGGCACCTCGGGTGCAGGCGGTGCGGCCATCGGTATCGGCTGGCCACTCGGCTGCCTGATCTCCGGGGTTTTCGCCATGGCCATGGCACAGATTTCCTCAGCCTACCCAACCGCTGGCGGCCTCTATCACTGGGGCTCGATTCTCGGAAACCGCTTCACTGGCTGGCTGACGGCCTGGTTCAACCTGTTGGGGTTGATCACGGTACTCGGCGCGATTAACGTCGGTACCTATTACTTCTTTTTTGGTGCCTTCGGACCGGCCTTGGGAATGGAAGACACCATCACCACACGGATCACTTTCCTGGCGATCCTGACCGGCGTCCAGGCCTTGTGTAACCACTTCGGCATCGGCCTGACCGCAAAGCTCACTGACTTCTCGGGCTACCTGATCTTCGCCACGGCAATCGCGCTGACCATCGTCTGTCTGATGGCTGCACCCAGCTTTGAGTTCTCCCGGTTGGTGACCTTCGGCAACTACTCCGGCGAAGCCGGCGGCAACGTCTGGCCACAGGTGTCGAACGGCTGGATTTTCATGCTCGGCCTGCTCCTGCCGATCTACACCATCACCGGCTACGACGCCTCCGCGCATACCTCCGAAGAAACCCGTCAGGCAGCCTGGTCGGTGCCGCTGGGGATGGTCAGTTCGGTGGCCTGGTCGTTGCTGTTCGGCTGGGTGATGCTCTGCTCGTTTGTGCTGATGCTGCCGAGCATGGACGAAGCGGCGAAGCAGGGTTGGAATGTGTTCTTCTGGGCGATGGACACTCAGGTGAACCCGACAATCAAGATGGCGCTTTACCTGGCCATTTTCATCTCGCAGGTTCTCTGCGGGCTGGCGACCGTGACCTCGGTTTCACGCATGATCTTCGCGTTTTCCCGTGACGGCGGCCTGCCCTTCTCGAAAGCATTGGCCTCGGTCTCACCGACCCATCGCAGCCCGGTGGCGGCGATCTGGACCGGTGCCACGCTCGCGGTGTTGTTCGTATGGGGATCGTCCCTGGTATCGATCGGCGAAACGCCGGTTTACACGATCGTGGTCTCCTGCACGGTGATCTTCCTGTTCTTCTCTTTCATCATTCCCATCGTGCTGGGCCTGTTTACCTACGGGACCGCGAAGTGGCCGACCATGGGACCGTGGAACATGGGGCGCGGGTTGTATTCGTTTTTCGCCATCCTCTCGATCCTTTCGATGGTGCTGATCTTTGTGATCGGCATTCAGCCACCGAACGATTGGGCGCTGTACATCACGCTCGGTTTTCTGATTCTGACGGCAATCATCTGGTTCGCCTTTGAAGCCCGACGCTTCCAGGGTCCGCCCGTGGGCGACATGATCATCAAGCGTCAGGCAGAAATCGCAGCGGCTGAAGAGGCGTTGAATAAACAGGCTGGGAGCTAATTGCCATAGCCCAAAAGCGGGGGGCTGAGCGCTAATGCCAGTCAGTTAAGCAATCCATGTGGGAGCGGGCTTGCTCGCGAAGAGGGCGTGTCAGTCGACATTAATATCGCTTGGTACACCGCTTTCGCGAGCAAGCCCGCTCCCACAGGTTTCGCATGCTTAACTGACTGGCATTAGGCGCTGCCCCTCCGCTTTTTATGAAGTGGCGCAATCGGGATCAACCAACAGGAAGCACGCAGATGGACCGTCTTACGGCGAAAGATTTTGCCCCTGAACTGCTCGAACTCTACGACTACTACGCCCACGGCAAAATCAACCGGCGAGAGTTTCTTGATCGTGCGGCGCTATTCACCTTGGGCGGCCTGACGGTCTCGGCCCTCCTCGCCGCCCTGAGCCCGAATTATGCGCTGGCCGAGCAGGTGCAATTTACCGACCCGGACATCATCGCCGAGTACATCACTTACCCCTCGCCCAAGGGTCACGGGCAGGTTCGTGGTTATTGGGTGCGCCCTGCGAAAGCCACCGGCAAGGTGCCGGCGGTGGTGGTCGTGCATGAAAACCGTGGGCTCAACCCTTACATCGAGGACGTCGCCCGACGTCTCGCCAAAGCGGGGTTCATCGCACTCGCCCCTGACGGCCTGACGTCGGTGGGCGGCTATCCCGGCAACGATGACAAAGGCCGGGAACTGCAGCAGAAAGTCGATCCGGAAAAGCTCATGAATGACTTTTTCGCCGCCATCGAATGGCTGATGAAACATGACGCCACCAGCGGCAAAGTCGGCATCACCGGTTTCTGTTATGGCGGTGGAGTCGCCAATGCTGCGGCCGTAGCCTATCCAGAGTTAGGGGCTGCCGTGCCCTTTTATGGCCGTCAGCCAAAGGCTGAAGATGTCCCCAGAATCAAAGCCCCGCTGTTGCTTCACTATGGCGAACTGGATACGCGCATCAATGAAGGGTGGCCTGCCTACGAGCAAGCGTTGAAAGCGGCCGGCAAGACGTATGAGGCCTATATCTATCCAGGCGCCAACCACGGTTTTCATAACGACTCCACGCCTCGATACGATGATGCCGCCGCCAGGCTTGCCTGGGACCGAACACTGGCCTGGTTTCGGCGCTACCTGGCTTGATTAATCAAATACAAATAATGGCGATAAGGGACTTAACGTTTATGAAGAAGTAACCGAGCCGGTCTTCCTTCATCGCCATTCTTAATATTGAACACATCCCCTCCTAACCAATCGCGATTAATAAAATAATATTAAAAATTACTGTTCCATTGTCCATTGCATATTTATCCGCGCCTGCTTAACTGCAAAAACTGCTGATGACAGCAGTGCCCGTAAACACCACGGAAGGAATCGTTATGAGCAGTTCAACTCGCCATAGCATGCCCCCCTATGGGGTGGCCATCCAAAGCGCGATCAAGACCGGCGACCTGCCGCAAATGAAGACGCTGTTGAAACAACGCGATGCATCCACACCTGAAAACAAAGAGCTAAGTACCGCTTACGAGCAATTGGCCAAGGAAGTCGCACGCCTGGAAAAGCATTAACAGCTATTTCCGCTCCCCTTATTGCAATGGAGGCAATAACCATGTCTGGTTCTAATCAGCAACCTGTCGGTTTGTTCCCGCTCGCCTACCGAATTGGTACTTCGATGCCGGGTGCACAAACTCTGGCACTCAATATTCTAGTCTTTACCCCTGATGAGACTGTCAACGGCACCGCTGCAATCACTCAGGCGACCAATCCGCCTCTGGATGTGCACTCCGATGTCTGGGGCGAGTACACCTACCTGACGGTCATGTCACCCGGCGTCAGCAAAATCCTGATCACCGCCCAAGGCAATCACGGCGGCTCAGGCTCGAATTCCATCGTGAATTTCAAGTTGCAACTGGTGGTGGGCACCGACTGGAAAGAAGGTATCGCCAACTATTCGTACTTGAATGGTCAGCAGTGGGTCGAGGTCAACAATGCTCCCGCCCATCTCATTGAGGCGGTGCCGTCCCACGTTTCCTTGCCGCCGTTGGAACCCGGCCCGGTGATTCCGCCGGAGTCATCCTATCCGCCAATCATGCCGCTGTATGCCGCACCGATTCAAAGTGCAATGGCCAGCGGTGACCTGGCCCAGATGAAAAACCTGTCGCGCCTGGCCCAGCAGCAACTGGATCAGCAACCCCAACTGCAGACGGCGCTTGAAACGGCCAAGGAAGAAATCAGCCGGCAGGAACGCCGCTGACTCGACCACGAAATATGCCCGACTTGTCTTGAATACAAATAAGGGAGTAGCACCATGTCAATCGGACTTTTTCATACCCGCCTCAACGTCAGCAATCACCTGCTGGGCGCACCGGTTTTAACCCTGGATCTGCTGGTGGACACCGTAAAGAAAAAAGTCAGCGGGATTGCCAGTATTTACCAAAGCACCTACCCACCCCTCAACTTCCGTGCCCGTGTATGGGGTGAGTACGCCGAGGTCAAACTGGTGCCGACCGCCGAAAGCCACATCATCCTCACCCTGGCAGGCAGCCCGAGTGGCCCTCTCAGCCAGATCGCTCAGACCTTCGGTTTGAAAGGCATTTTGGGCGGCGATTGGGCGAGCGGTTATGCCGACTACAAGTACCAGGAACAGGGCGTCTGGCACTACGTGAAACACGCAGCGGTCAGCCAGGCTCCCGTTATTGTGCGCCCAGAGCATCCGCACCATGCGGTGCCGCTCTACGCCGTCGCGGTACAGCAAGCGCAAACCAGCGGTGACCTGGCGCAACTGAAGGCCGTGGTCAGCCAGGGTGAACAGCAACTGGCCCACAGCGGTGCGCTGCGCAATGCGCTGGACCAGCTGAACGTTGAAATCGCCCGGCTGGAGGCTCGCTAACCCCGGGGAATACGGGTCAGGTACGCGCAATCCATGTGGGAGCGGGCTTGCTCGCGAAGGCGGCAGCACAGTCAATATTGATGTCGCCTGACACACCGCTTTCGCGAGCAAGCCCGCTCCCACAGGGTTCCGCGTTTAACTGACTGGCCCGGCTCATTTCAATAACAAAAGGTAAATCCGGTCGCGCCACTGCCCCAAGGAAGGCGCGAACACTTCGATGGATTCGTGCCGCGCACGCGTTGTGCGCAAGGATTTTCCATGTCAGACAGTCGCCCTGCCCGCTACCTCAGTGAAACCGACCTCAAACGCTACGTGCCAGTGCATGTGGTCTGGGAAATCACCCTGGCCTGCGATCTCAAATGCCTGCATTGCGGCTCACGCGCCGGCCATCGACGCCCCGACGAATTGAACACCCGGGAATGCCTGGACGTTATCGATTCCCTGGCGGCCCTCGGCACCCGCGAGATCACCCTGATCGGCGGTGAAGCCTATTTACGCAAGGACTGGACGCAACTGATCCAGGCCATCCACGATCACGGCATGTATTGCGCCATACAAACCGGTGGACGCAACCTGACACCGGCGAAAATGCAGGCCGCGGTGGATGCCGGGCTCAATGGCGTCGGTGTTTCACTGGATGGATTGGCCCCGCTGCATGACGCGGTGCGCAATGTTCCAGGCTCGTTCGACAAGGCGGTAGACACCTTGCGACGAGCCAAACAGTCCGGACTTTCGGTGAGCGTCAACACCCAAATCGGCGCGGCCACGTTGCCCGATCTGCCTGAGCTGATGGACCTGATTATCGGCCTCGGCGCCACGCACTGGCAGATCCAGCTGACGGTCGCGATGGGCAATGCCGTCGATCACCCGGAGCTGTTATTGCAGCCGTATCAACTGCTGGAAGTGATGCCGTTGCTGGCGCGTTTGTATCGCGAAGGCGTCGACCGCGGCCTGCTGATGAACGTGGGCAACAACATTGGTTACTACGGTCCTTATGAACACATGTGGCGTGGTTTCGGCGACGAGCGCGTGCACTGGAGTGGCTGCGCCGCCGGCCAGACCGTGCTGGCACTGGAAGCCGACGGCACCGTCAAGGGTTGCCCGTCATTGGCAACGGTGGGGTTTTCAGGCGGCAACGTACGCACCATGAGCCTGCACGATATCTGGCACTACAGCGAAGGTATGCACTTTGGCCGACTGCGCGGCGTCGAAGACCTGTGGGGTTACTGCCGAAGCTGTTACTACAACGACGTCTGCCGTGGCGGCTGCACCTGGACGTCGCACTCCCTGCTCGGCAAACCCGGCAACAACCCCTACTGCCATTACCGCGCGCTGGACCTGCAAAAACGCGGGCTGCGCGAGCGCATCGTCAAACTCGAAGACGCGGCAAAGACCTCCTTCGCCGTCGGGCGTTTTGACCTGATCACCGAACGCATCGACACCGGCGAGAAGGTCAGCAGCGTCAGCGACAGCGGCCAGGTGATCAAACTGGCCTGGGCGAACCAGGGCCAGAAATCACCGGACGAAGGACGTATTCCACCGCAACTGGCGCTGTGTCGTGGCTGCTTGCAGTACATCCATGCGCACGAAGTGACCTGCCCTCACTGTGACGCCGATGTCGCCGCCGCAGAAGCCGTGCACCAGACAGACCGTGCCCGGCAACAAGCGATTATCAACACCCTGACTGGCCTATTGGGGATGCCGCAAAATACCTTGATGTAAGGGAGTAATGGCCAGTCAGTTAAGCGCAATCCATGTGGGAGCGGGCTTGCTCGCGAAGACGGCGGCACAGTCAACATTGATGTCGCCTGACACACCGCTTTCGCGAGCAAGCCCGCTCCCACAGGTATCGCATCTTAACTGACGGGCATTTGCCAAGGCGGCCCATCCGCAAATCTGGCCTTCAGCCATTCCTTGAATGCCATGAGCGTTGCCGGTGTGAACGCGGCGGATGCTCGCACCAGATAGATCCCGCCCTGGGCATCCAGGTCCCACTCCGGCAGAACGCGAACCATCTGGCCGTTGGCGATTTCCCGACTCATCAGCCACTCGCCAGCGCCCAAAATACCGACGCCGGCCTTGGCCGCGGCGAGCAACGCCTCGCCGTCGTTCGAGGTCAAGGTTCCCCTAGTGATGACCTTCTCCTGCCGATCACCCTTCGACAAACGCCATTCAGGAAACGCCGCCAGACCAGTAAAGCCCAGGCAGTTGTGCTCAGTCAGTTGTTTCGGACTGGCCGGTAAACCATGCTCCTCTATGTAACCCGGTGAAGCGCAGAGAATGCGGCGATGGTCGCTGAGCTTCTTCGCGACCAGGCGGCTGTCGTTCAATTCGCCGATACGAATCGCCGCATCGAATCCTTCCGCAATGATGTCGACAACGCGATCGCTGTAATCCACCTCGACGGAGACCAGCGGATGAGCCGCCAAAAATTCCGGCAACATCGACGCCAGCCATAGGCGCCCCATCGCGGCGGGAAAAGCCAGGCGCAAAACGCCACGAACCTGCGCCGCGCCCAGTGACGCTTCCTGCTCGGCCTCGATAATCAACCCCGTGGCAGAACGCAGACGTTCGACGAGACGGTTGCCGGCATCGGTCAACCGCACCTGTCGCGTCGTACGCTCCATCAGCCGCACGCCCAAGCGCTTTTCCATGGCCGCCAGGCGCTTTGAAATCACCGTCGGATGGCGTTGCAGCAACCGTCCGGCGGCCACGAACGAATGCGCCGAGGCGACTGCAAGAAGCGCTGCAATTTCATCGATGTGGCGGCTGTCCAGTGGGTTCACAAAACACTCTTTTTTCAGATGACAGACGATCAGGGCTTGAGGACGATCGCCCCGCGAGATTGCCCACCTTCCAGATCGGCATGGGCCCTGGCGACATCGGCCAATGCATAGCGGCCCCAGATGCCGGGCTTGATTATGCCCGCCTCGACCGCCGCCAGTACATCATCGGCCCGTTGCCGGTATTCGGCGATATCCGTGGTGTGCGCGGCGAGTGAAGGACGAGTCAGGAACAATGAGCCCTTGGCATTGAGCGTGGCCACTTCGATCGCCGCTGGCGCCCCGGAGGATGCGCCGAAAGACACCATCAACCCACGCGGTCGCAAGCAGTCGAGCGACGCTTCGAACGACACGCGCCCGATGGGATCGTAGACCACATCGGCCTTCTTGCCGTGGGTGATCTCCGCCACATCCGCGGCCAGTGTCTGGGCATTGAACACCAGCACCGCATCGCAGCCCAGCGCCTTGGCGGTCTCGACACTCTCGGCCCGGGACACAATGCCGATGACAAAGGCTCCCAGGTGTTTGGCCCACGTTGCCATGATCTGCCCGAGGCCGCCCGCTACGCCATACAACACCAGAGTGGTGCCGGGGCCGACCGGATAAGTCGTCTTCAGCAAATACTGCGCGGTAATGCCTTTGAACAACACCGCGGCGGCCTCTTCAGCCGTCAACGCGTCGGGAATCGGCACCAGCCGTTCGGCCGGAAACAGGCGCGCACTGGCGTAAGCGCCGATAGGCCCTGTTGCGTAGGCCACCCGATCACCCACCTTGACGTTGCTCACTCCCGCGCCGATGGCGGCAACCCGGCCCGCCCCTTCAAGGCCAAGACCCGACGGCAATGGCAGCGGTACGGCGCCCTTGCGCTGACTCACATCGAGGAAGTTGACGCCAATCGCCTCCTGCTCCAGCCAGACTTCACCCGGCCCCGGCTCACGCGCCGGCACTTGCTCGATGGTCATCACCTCAGGTGCGCCGGTGTGTGCGATACGAACGACAGAAACCATTGCCTGACTCCTTCACTTCAGCGCAGCCCATCTGCGCCAGTGCGGGAAGTATCGACATTCGATTTCACGTGAACAATACAGCTTCACTGCAGTTCATTACTGCATGCAGTGCAGCAGTGTGAAGCTCGCAGCGTCAGCGCGATTCCCAGTGCCAGGACGATCAACACCATGGCGACGGCAAACGTTATCCGCATACCGTTGGCGATGGCGGCGGGAGATGCCGTGGTGATGTCTGTCGTCGCCGAGGCAAAGGCAAACACCGCGCCCATGACCGAGGCTCCAGTGATCAGGCCGAGATTGCGCGACAGGCTGAGCATGCCGGCAATCACGCCGCGCTGGTCCGGACGGATGTCGGTCATGATCGCAGTGTTGTTGGCCGCCTGAAATAACGCATAACTGGCAGTGACCACCGCTATGGGCGCGAGGTAACCGAGGAGGCCGAAACCCGCTGGCATCATCGATAAAACGCCCGTGCCGAGTGCCATTGCGACGAGCCCGACGACGGTCATGCGTCGAGTGCCAAAACGGTCCACCAGGCGACCGGCCGGCACCCCGGTCAGCGCAGCCACCAACGGGCCGACCGACAAGGCAAGGCCGACAAGGGCCGTGCCGAGGCCAAGCGCACCCGAAAGATAAAACGGCCCGACCACCAGCGTCGCCATCATCACCGTCGAAACGAGCGTGCTCATGGCCAGGCTTGCGCTCAAACCCGGCTCCCGGAACAGCGCCAATTTAATCAATGGCGAGGCAACCCTGGCCTCAACGAATATGAAAATCCCGGTGCCGACAACAGCTGTCAGCAGCAGCGCAATATTCAGCGGCCCCAGATCACCGTACCCAATCGTCATCGCTAGCGCATACGCCGCGAGCGTCAGCGCCAGCAGCAACGTGCCTGCCTTGTCGAAACCCACCCGCCCTGTTTTCTCTCGCTGAGAATCCGCAGGCAAATAGCGATACGCCAGCCAAATATTCAGAATGCCCAGCGGCACGTTGATCAGAAAAATCGCCTGCCAACCCGCGCCTGCAATCAACATCCCACCCAGAGACGGCCCCAGCGTGGTACCGATCGCCGACATCGTGCCGAGCAATCCCATGGCGCTGCCGGTCTGCGCTTTCGGCACCGTCTCACTGACAAACGCCACGGTCAGCGCCAACATGATCGCGGCCCCGAGCCCCTGCACCGCCCGGGCGCCGATCAGCCACCAAAGCGACGGCGCGACACCACACGCCAGCGATGACAGGGTAAAAATGCCGATGCCCGCCAGCAGCAAGCGTCGACGGCCGACGATGTCACCGAGTCGTCCGACACTGACAATCAGCGTGGTGATCGCCAGCAGATACGCCAGAACGATCCACTGCACCTCCTGAAAGGAAGCATCGAACGCCTCGGCCAGTGTCGGCAAACCCGCGTTGGCGATGCTGGTGTCGAGTGAGGGCATCAACATCGACAGCGAAAGACTGGCGAGCGCCCAGCGGACCGAGCCTGATTGAGTGATGAGTTTCATGGTTGGCCACGTTTTGAAAGGTAGATCAGCAGCGTATGCCCGTGCGCGATATGGCGGAAGGCGCACCATTTGCACCTGATAGTTGCGTTTGACGCCATGTCACCCGAACGCCGTGCTAACGTTGAGGCATGACGACTCCCGACCTGAATTTGCTGATTACCCTGGATGTGCTGCTCGCCGAAGGCAGCGTCGCGCGCGCCGCCCAACGACTGCGCCTGAGCCCTTCGGCCATGAGCCGGGCGCTGGCGCGATTGCGCGAAACGACGGGCGACCCGCTGTTGGTCCGGGCCGGACGCGGATTGGTGCCGACACCCCGAGCACTCGAACTGCGCGAACAGGTCAGTCGATTGGTGCAAGATGCCGGAGCCGTTTTACGCCCCGCCGAACAGCTCGACCTCAAGCAACTGGTGCGAACGTTCACGCTGCGCACCAGCGACGGTTTCGTCGAAAACTTCGGCCCGGCACTGATTGCCCGCGTGAGTGAACAAGCACCCGGCGTGCGCTTGCACTTTGTGCAGAAGCTGAACAAGGACAGCGCCGCGCTTCGCGACGGTTCCGTCGACCTGGAAACCGGCGTAGTCGGCGGCACGACGAGCCCGGAAGTGCGCACCCGGGCGTTGTTCGAAGATCGTTTCATCGGCGTCGTGCGCACGGGGCATCCGCTGAGCCAGGGCGAGGTCAGCGCCTCCCGCTATGCCGCTGGCGGGCACATCCTGGTCTCGCGGCGAGGGTTCGATAAGGGGCCGATGGATGAAGCCCTGGAAGTACTGGGACTGGAGCGCGAGATCACCACCATCGTCGGCGGCTTTTCGGCCGCGCTGGCGATGGCTCGCGCCTCGGACCTGATCGCCACCGTGCCCGCACAACACACCCGAAACCTGCGCGCCGGGCTGCACAGTTTTGACCTTCCGTTCGAGCTGCCACCGATCACCATTTCGATGCTCTGGCACCCGCGGATGGATGCCGATTCAGCGCATCGGTGGTTGCGTGAATGTGTTCGAGAGGTTTGTGCTCAGCCCTAGAGTTTCACCTGACCGCTTCATTTTTTCTGCAGCCCCTTCAACCGCAAACTCGCCCGCTGCACCGCCGCCATTTTTTCCGGACGCTTCATGCGCTTCCATTTTCTGATGTCGTCCTTGGTGCGGCCACAACTGACACACAGCTCACCGCTCAGCTGGCAAATGGAAACACACGGATTTTCGATATCCTTGGCCACGTTTCAACCCCGCGTCGAGCGCTTGGGCGCCAGGCGTTGCTGCCAGTTGCCGGCATTGGCGCGCTGACATTGTTCTTCAGAATCGAACTGCACATGGGCCGCTACCGGGCTGACGAGAACGTCCGCTTCACTTAACGCCACGGCCGTCAGTTCGACCATGCGCTCGCCCTGCCCGCTCGCCAGCGCCTGGTCTTTATTGGCCTGCGTATCGAAGACCCAGATCACCCGCAGGCTGGAAGGAAAGACCGCGTAATCGATTTCGTGGGTCAGCCAGCAGAACCCGACTATTTCCGCTTTGGCCGTTTCACACGCCTGGGTCAGGGTGGTGACCAGGCGACGTTCGATGTGTGCCTGATCGCGTTTGCTTAAAGACATCGGGTAAGGGTCCTTGGGTGGGCGTCGATGGAAGGGACTCATCATACGATACCGGGCTGATCCGAGCGTTGCTGTGTCTGTGCTGCCGTCTTCGCGGGCAAGCCTCGCTCCCACAGGTTTTGTGTCGTTTGCACAATCGTGTTTCAACACAAAACCTGTGGGAGCGAGGCTTGCCCGCGAAGAGGCCCAAACACCCACCGCAAATCCCGGCCCTGGAAACGCCGCTGAAGAATATTGCGAGGTGCCAGATAAAAGAAAATGCCTATCACCCCCCAATACTCCACCTATTAGCTGACTGCTTTATAGGCGTCTAACCTTATTGAAGCGCTGGTGTAAGCCGGCCGGTTGAGACTTGATAAAAGATACGAATGAGTCAGAAGCGTACTAGGCTTGCCGTGGGCCACCGTATTGGCAACTCGATTGCTGCTCTCCAGATTTCCCGTGTGACCACGACGATCGGTTGATCGAACGGCTGCAGCCTATGTCATTGATTTCGCTCGTCGCTATTGCGCGCCCACCCCGGGCCGGATAGCCGGATGAATACGACCAAAGGTAGCGCACACATGGCAAATGAATCGAAATGCCCGTTCAATCACGCCGCCGCGGGCGGTGGTACGACGAACCGCGATTGGTGGCCGAACCAACTGAACCTGAAGATCCTGCACCAGAATTCGCGGCTGTCCGACCCTACGGATGAGGGCTACAACTACGCCGAAGCGTTCAAAAACCTGGACTTTCAGGCGCTCAAGCAAGACCTGAACGCGCTGATGACCGATTCGCAAGACTGGTGGCCGGCAGACTTCGGTCACTATGGGCCGCTGTTTATTCGCATGGCCTGGCACAGCGCCGGCACTTACCGCACCGGTGACGGTCGTGGCGGTGCCGGTTCCGGTCAGCAGCGCTTTGCGCCGCTCAACAGTTGGCCGGACAACGTCAGCCTCGACAAGGCGCGCCGGCTACTTTGGCCGATCAAGCAAAAGTATGGTCGCAACATCTCCTGGGCCGACCTGATCGTGCTCACCGGTAACGTCGCGCTGGAATCCATGGGCTTCAAGACCTTCGGCTTTTCCGGCGGTCGGCCAGACGTTTGGGAACCGGATGAGGCCGTCTACTGGGGCTCGGAAAACAAGTGGCTGGGCGGCGACACCCGCTACGAAAAAGACAAAAAAGAACCTATGCAAGAACCCGGCGAAGGCCCACTCGTTGCTGAGCCGGGGGAAAATGAAGACAGCCGTACCGACGGAGGACGCAACCTGGAAAACCCGCTCGCCGCGGTGCAAATGGGCCTGATCTACGTCAACCCGGAAGGCCCGGAAGGCAACCCGGACCCGGTCGCTGCAGCGGTGGACATCCGCGAGACCTTCGGGCGCATGGCGATGAATGACGAAGAAACCGTGGCACTGATCGCCGGCGGCCACGCCTTCGGCAAGACCCACGGTGCCGGGCCTGCCGACAACGTCGGCGCCGAGCCCGAAGCGGCCGGCCTCGAAGCACAAGGCCTGGGCTGGAAGAGCACTTTCGGCAGCGGCAAGGGTGGCGACACCATCACCAGCGGCCTGGAAGTGACCTGGACCACCACGCCCACCAAATGGAGCAACAACTACCTGGAAAACCTGTTCGGTTTCGAGTGGGAACTGACCAAGAGCCCGGCGGGCGCCAACCAGTGGACGGCGAAAGGCGGTGCTGGCGCGGGCATCATTCCGGATGCTCATGACCCGTCGAAGCGGCGTAACCCGACCATGCTGACCACGGACCTGTCCCTGCGATTCGACCCGATCTATGAACCGATCTCGCGGCGTTTCCTGGCGAACCCGGACCAGTTGGCCGATGCATTTGCACGCGCCTGGTTCAAGCTGCTCCACCGCGACATGGGCCCCCTCTCCCGCTACCTCGGCCCGGAAATGCCCAACGAAGAGCTCCTGTGGCAAGACCCGATTCCGGAGGTCGATCATGCCCTGATCAACGACAGCGACATCGCCGCACTCAAAGGTAAACTCCAGTCCTGCGGCCTGACCGTCTCGCAGCTTGTATCAACTGCGTGGGCGGCGGCTTCCACCTTCCGCGGCTCCGACAAACGCGGCGGCGCCAACGGCGGACGCCTGCGTCTGGCTCCGCAGAAATTCTGGCAAGCCAACCAGCCTGAGCAACTGGCGAGCGTACTGGCGAAACTCGAGAGCATCCAGAACGAGTTCAACAGCGGCGGCAAGAAAATCTCCCTGGCAGACCTGATCGTGCTGGCCGGTTGCGCCGGTGTCGAACAAGCGGCAAAAAATGCCGGCCACACCGTCACAGTGCCTTTCACACCGGGACGGATGGACGCCTCGCAAGAACAAACGGACGTTGAATCCTTCGGGTTCCTTGAACCTGCCGCCGATGGCTTCCGTAACTACCTCAAATCCCGCTACAGCGTACCGGCCGAGGCCTTACTGATCGACAAGGCGCAACTGCTGACACTCACCGCGCCAGAAATGACCGCGCTTATCGGTGGCCTGCGGGTGTTGAACACCAACGTCGGACAAACCCAACACGGCGTCTTCACGAAACAGCCAGAAGCGTTGACCAACGACTTCTTCAAAAACCTGCTCGATATGAGCGTGGAATGGAAACCCGTGTCGGAGGCCAATGAAGAGTTTGAAGGACGCGATCGGAAAACCGGCGACCTTAAATGGACGGGTACGCGTGTTGATCTGGTGTTTGGCTCGAATGCGCAGTTGAGGGCATTGGCTGAGGTCTATGCCTGCGACGATGCGAAGGAGAAGTTTGTGAAAGACTTCGTCGCGGCTTGGGACAAGGTGATGAATCTGGATCGGTTTGATTTGAGATGATCTGAGCATACTGCTGAAAACCCGCAACGCCTCCCTGTGTGGAGGCGTTGTGCTTTTTGCTGATCTATCGGCCAGGATAGATATTCAATCGTGGACTTATTGAACCAGCTGACGGATCCCCAGAGACAAAATCAAACCGCCGCACAGTCGATCAATAGCTTTTTTCCTCCTTCGATACGCTGAAGCGATCTCAGGTTGCGAAAGAGCGATTGCGACCACTCCATACCAAGTCATCGAAACCACCACTACGACCACCAGCATCGACAAAAACGTGCCTGGTGAAACGTGAGTGGGGGCTGCTGCTGAGAAAATAGCGGCATAGAAGGCCATGGATTTCGGGTTGCCAATGTTCGTAACGACCCCCTGAATGAATGACTGCCGGAAGTTTCCGACGACAGCATTGTTACAGGGAGTAAGCGCACTCTTCCCGGCCTTGAGCAGCAGTCCGAATCCAAACCACATCAAATAGGCTGCCCCCAGAATTTTTACGATCAGCGCCGCCCAAGGGAACGCAGCAAATACAACGCCGATACCTGCGATTGCACAGGTGGCCCAGAATAAGTTGACCAATACGATGCCTGCCACCAAGGCCAAAGCTTCTGAGCGCGTAGCAGCTACCGCTTTGTGGACTACTGCAACAAAATTTGGCCCTGGAATAACGACACCGGCCAGGTAAACCAAAAAGACTGTCAAAACGGCGGGACCATCGATCATCTGCATTCCTTGCGAGTGTTGTGGCTAGGGACAGTCTTTCAGATCAAGGCCGCCCGCGGACTCAACGTACAACGAAATAATAATTCGATACAGGGCTTTTCGGCGTAGTTGTATTTTTACGCCAGGAGCAGTCATTTGCAGGCTCGGGCCGCGCTTGATCTTCAAAAAGAAAAAGCCCTACCCACCTAAAAATGGGATGGAGCTTTTTACTGCGCAACTCGCTGGAATATGGGCAACCCACCTTCTCCTTACACCGGAGAAATCGTGGCAAGCGCACCGATCAAAATGGTCAACACCAGAAATCCACCCAGGAAAAATGCCATCTTGCCCATGGGGCCTCCTACGTTATGAGTTTGCGGTGCAGCGGCTACCGCAACTGCTGACCGTGCTGTCATTGTGAGCCGGAGGCTGATCCCATTACAGATGCAGATAGCCCAGAAAAATACGGATCAGAACAACGCAGCCCCCCGAATTTCCTGCCCCCGTAGGAGCTGCCGAAGGCTGCGATCTTTTGATCTTCAGCATCCGTGGTTTTACATTCCCGTAGAAAACTCCGGCGGGTGTTCGATTGCAGATCGTAGGGTGCGTAAAGCTGCATCGTACTGACCAAGTATCTGCAGAGCCCAGTCGGCACGTGCCCGAATGCGACTATCACTTTCATCTGAAGGCTCTTCGCTGTTTAACATCGACTCTACGTTTCTGATGATGAGTTGTTCAGGCAAATACATGATCCGGCTATTTTTGTAGCTCGATGCACGTAACTCAGCAATTGGATAGGCGCCTCCAAGCCCTGCCGAAACGCCCACCAACAGCGCAGGTTTATGTCCAAGTTCGCCGAGCCCTGCGTACAAAAAGAAGTTTTTCAGGGCTGGGCAAGCCATGCCATTCCACTCAGGGCTGATCACGACCAGTGCCGTCGCTTTTTTGAGAATGGATTGCTGGGCATTCCAGACTCTGTCGGTATCTTCTTCTGGCCAAAGCGGTAGCCGACTGGAAGCCAGGTCTATCAGTTCGCTTGAGTCACACAGCTCAAGTTTCTCTAGTCGGTCGCGCAGATACCTGGCGACCTTGACTGATTGGCTGTTTGATCTGTTCGATCCAGACAGCAGAACTATATGACGACTCATCGCGCCACCTTCTGGTTAGCGTTTACCTTGGGTACAGAACGGCGGGAACGCACGACTGGCCAGAACAACTCTTCTTTCCAGCTTATCGGTGACAAGTGTTCGATTCCGTAGGCTGGCGGACGCCGACGGGTAATTTTTGCGGTTCCGAACAGTACGTCCCAAAAAAATAACAGGTTGCCGAAATTGCCTTTGTAATGGGTAACGCCATCCTCGGCAGTCAAACCGTGATGCGCAGAGTGAGTGGCGGGTGTGGAGAAGGTTCGCTCCAAAACCCAAACAAGTGGGCGTAACGCGGGGATGCGATAAAGTTTGTCGTCCCACGCCATGCTGCTATGTGCAGCGAAGATCACGGTCATTTTCAGAATCAAATAAACGTAATAAACGTGTGCGAGCCCAAGATAAATCAGCATGCCAGATAGCCAGATGCCGGGCATCAGAAGGTAGTAGAAACTGTTGTTGCGATAGACGATGCGTACACTCATATAGGGTGCGGAATGATGCGCACGGTGCAATGCATAAAGTGCGGGAACCCGGTGAGTCAGGCGATGCCACCAATATTGGGTCATGTCATCCAGCAGTAAAAACAATACAAATCCTGCAATCCACGGAATTGCGGCTAACGCGTCTTTCATGCCCGGTACAGCCTGATTTAGTATCTGGCCACTTAGCCACATGACCAAAGGGAATGTGACCGCCACCAGTATGCCGGAGCCGACGACTTCAATGAGTACGTCACGTTTACCGCCTGACGACTGACGTAACGAGGAACAGGCAAGCTCTAGCAAAATGAAGGCAAGGAAGATCCCGGCCACTATTACAGCAGGGTTATTGGCGAGCATTGTTATATTCATGGCACTCTCGATTTAGGCCCTTGCGGGCAATGCAATGTCATTAGAAACCCAGGAGTCAGCCCTCCCAATGCGCGAAATGGACAGAATTGAGCTAGAACCGGCCAATCGCCCGCCCCAGCGCTTTCATCGAGGCAGGTTGGGCCAAGTGCTGGAGCGCTTCCTTGACAGCCAGGTTTCCCGAAAAAGCACGGATTACAGCCTGATCGAACTGGATCAACTTTGGTGCGAGGCGGCGCGCATTGATCCGGCGATCGGGTTAAAACTGTTCGCGCTGTTCACGCCTCAGGACTGGCACGTCCTGGCCTATCTTTGCCTGTACAGCCCCGATGTTTTGTCGGCGATGCATCTTTGGGCCCGGTACGCACCGCTTGCATCGGACACAGACAATGTAAGGTTGGTGAATGACGAAAACGGCGTCGGAATCGAGTTGTGCGTCGATGCGCCAGGAGAGTTGGCGCGGTATGTCATCGAACACTACGGCGTGATGTCCATCGCGCAATTGCGACGTGGAACCGGGCAGGAAGTGCAGCCGGTTCTGGCGAAATTCATGCATTCGCGTCCGTCGTATTACAAGCAATATGCCCAGTGGTTTGGAGACCGTATCGAGTTTGACTGCCCGGTTAACTGTTTCTATTTCCGTGCTCAAAGCCTGAGCCTGCCGATGCAAACCCGTCATCACGGGATGTTGGAGTTATTGACTCAGGAGCTGGATCGACGGATTGCCGCGCATCGCAACTTCAGCGGTTGGTCAGCCAAGGTTGCCGACGGTGCGCGACGATCTCTGGCGAGAGGTGAAACGCCAAATCTGGACGATCTGGCAAAGGCCCTGCACCAGACGCCCAGAACATTACGCAGACGCCTGGAAGAGCAAGGCACGACCTTCAGACAATTACTCGATCAGATTCGTGCAGAACTGGAACTGCATCTTGAGTTGCACGGCGAGTCGTTGACGGAGATTGCAGCTCAATTGGGCTACAGCGATTTGACTGCTTATCTTCATGCCCGAAGTCGATGGCGCGACAGGAAATAAGGTGGCGGCCTGATTATTTCGAGCCTGTCTTTTGCTTTATGATCCGTATGCTTATCTGAAGGACGTTCTCACGCGCCTGCCGACTCAACGGGCGAGTGATATTGCGCAATCGCTGCCGCATAACTGGCAACCGCCTAGACTGGGTTAACTCACTAACCGAAGGACATAGAATGCTCATTGTCTTCAGCGGCCTTCCAGGTACCGGAAAAACGACTATCGCAAGTAACCTTGCCACCAAAACAAGTGCCGTGTATCTGCGGATCGATACGATTGAGCAGGCTATCCGAAATTCCGGTGCTCTTGCACAAGATGTGGGGCGGAGCGGTTACATGGTCGCTAATGAGCTTGCTCTGAGCAATCTTCGTTTCGGCAGCACGGTCATAGTCGACTGTGTTAACCCAGTAATCGAAAGCCGAAGGGCGTGGAGCGAAATCGCTATACGCGCTGGTGCTCCATTAGTAAATATCCAAGTGGTTTGCTCTGATAAACATGAACACCAGCGACGGGTAGAAACCAGAAAAATTGATATTCCTGGGCTGACTCCACCCACCTGGCAGTCTGTATTGGATCATGAATATGAGGCGTGGGATAACGCTCCGTTTAATATAGACACAGCCCTGACGTCTCCAGCGGAGGCAGTGGCAATGATCACTAAACGATTTTTATCCGAGGAGTAGCGCCAGTTAAAAGCCCGACATAGCAAGGTGTGATCAGCTGACGCTTACGATTGGCTGAGCTGCCCTCGTATTCAGTTGGGGTTTTCCATTGAGGGCAGTTTCTCCGACTACCACGAGTCGAAGGAAATATGGTTTTGGAAGGTCATATGAAAATTGTTAAAGGGATATTGTTCGTCATCCTTATCGTTGCCTTGGCCGTCGGGGCGTTTAATTTGATATTCGTGGCAGTGTCTAGCTACTTTGGGCCGTTCTACGAGGGTGATGCGGACCAAAGTCGGAACTTTGCAATCTGGCTTTTGGGTAATCTGGGGGTTGGGGTGCTTTCGGTTGTTATGGGTGTTGCTTTGTATCGGCGATATCTGCGTAGGGCACGTGTTTGAATGAACAACTTCGGCACCGATGGTGGTGAGCGACCGGTGCCCCTCGTGCTGTTGCCCACCTGATAGAAAACTAGTTGCCCCGCCCGCCACCAAACGACCATTCATCTGCCGCGGTAGTGGTAATCACCACCATGACGTCTTCAGAGTCGATGCCTGGCGCTCGACTCAGTCTCTGGACCAGGTTGCGATAGAAACGCTGTTTCGTCTCGGTGTCTCGAGGGCGACCGGCAGTAATCGCGATCAGCACAAAGTCATGGCTGCGCGGACCGCCAAGATAGCCGGGATCAAATATCAGTTCGCCCACTTCATGTTGGTGAATGACCTGGAATCGGTCGGCCATCGGCACTTCAAAGCTTTCTACCAACGCGTCGTGCAGCCCCTGTGAGAGGGCCTGTAAATACTCGGCCGACTTTCCCCGGTGCAATGAAATACGTGCAAATGGCATAACGGTCTACTCCTGAAAAACCCGCTGACAGGAGAAAACTATCAAGTCGCGATAATTCCGAATATCCGATTTAATGGCGACCATAGTCCTGAATTAGTGGATGATTCGATGCGCCGTCCGACCTTCGATCTTGATGTACTGCGTACTTTCGTGACCGGTGTGGAGTTCAACAGCTTTGCCAAAGCGGCGGATCGGCTCAATCGCTCGACGTCCGCCGTGAGCGCACAACTCAAGAAACTTGAGGAACAGATAGGCGCGCCAGTGCTGTCCAAATCCGGTCGAGGGCTGGTGTTGACGCCGGTGGGTGAGTCCCTGCTCAGCCAAGCCCGCCAACTGCTTGAACTGAACGACAGCATTTTCCAGACCCTGCACGAAAGCCAGACCGCCGCAACGGTACGCCTCGGGCTTCAGGAAGACTTTGGCGAACACTTTCTCAGCGACATTCTGCGACGCTACGTCCAGATGTACCCGAGGGTGAGCCTCGAAGTCAGGATCGCGCGCAATACCGAATTGTTTGCGTTGATCGACAGCGGTGGCCTGGATCTGGCCCTGACTTGGGACACAGGGCACAAGTCCCCTTATGCCACGCGCCTGGGTGAAACGCAGATGCACTGGATCGGGCCTCGTGACACGCCATCGCTCAACCGCGATGTAGATTCTCCCCTGCCATTGATCCTGTTCGACGCTCCTTGCGTGTTGCGTAGCGCGGCAACCCAGGCACTGGATGAGGCACGGATTCCCTGGCGAATTGCGCTGACCAGCCCCAGTGTTGGTGGAATCTGGGCGGCCGTTGCTGCCGGTTTGGGCGTCACGTTGCGAACCCGTATTGGATTGCCAGGACATCTCTCCGTCATTGCTGGCCTACCCACGCTGCCGACCCTCGGCTATGCGCTTTATCGTGGAGCAGAACACCTGGCGCCTGCCACCCGACAACTGGCTGCGTTGATACAAACCCGTCTGGAAGAGCAGGCGTTCAGTATCACTGCAGGCGCCTCCGTTTGACGCTGCCTAAAGCAAGTCACCCAAGGTGTCGTACTTGTAATACTGGCTGTAATTCAGCACATCCCGGGGTGTCACCTTTTCCGGGAAAGGGCTGTACATCGGGTCATCTATCCGATGGAACTTGAGCGTATCCGGGGCATTTCCCGCAGGTACGTATGCGGCGGCGGGATGCTTCGCTTGCCATGCGGCCCAGAGCCGATCGACGTTGCAATGATGTAGAAAGAACACGGGATCGTTCGGCGAGGACGACAATCCCATGTCACCACCGACCCACACATGGACGTTGTTATGAATGCGTTCTTCGCCCGCCCATCCCTCGATACTGTTACGCGCACCACCGGTGGATTGGGCCGCGTTGTAGGGTGCTTTGTCATACACCGGGTTTTCATGGATGACCTTGCGCACATTGGCTCGGCTGGGCAGCGCCCCACCACTACCCAGATAACGCACCAGGGGGCGGTTTACCCCGTCCAGTTCCATGGTGCGGCCATTACCCGTCAATCGCACCCGCCACTTCCCATTCACGAACTGTCCAAGGTACTCATCCGACCAGATGAGTGAAGTTCTCGGGTCCTGAAGTTCCGCGTCAGTGTTCCAGTCCCAGTATGGGATTCGAAAGTTGGGGTCGCCTATCGCCTTGCGAATCAAGGTTTCCAGCCGCACGAGAAAGTAGCGATGCCACGGCAAGAATGATGGCCCGCCATGCGCAGCGTTCCTGGCCATCTGCCCGGCAGGCGTTGAAATCATCATGGCCCGGTGGTGCCAGGCCACGAAGGAGTCATAAATCGAGAGGTTAGCCTGTCCGGGCCAGGGATTCTGCGCGGGGTCCTTGAGCCGCTGTACCCCTTCAACGTATTTCTTAAGCGCCGGGAGATCATTGACCGCATTAGACCTGATCATGATGTGCTCCGTGGGCATGGTGGTCGGGGTGGCCCGAGTGCTCTCCCCCATCGCCATCGCCCTTGGCGAAGGATTCTGGATAGGCATCGATCACCGCGGTCATCAAGTCGAGAGCCGATCCGTAAGTGACGAATGGGGTGGCGTGCGTATGGACCTGGCCCGCATCGTCCACAAACAGATGCGCCTGGACCGGCGCCCCATCAACCTCTACCTGGTAGGTGGTCACGATCCGGACAACGTGCCCTTTGTGGTTAATCTCGCGAACCGTCCTGGCGTCATGTCCTGCATGCGGGTCCACGTACTCAGGGAACTGTTCCTTGATCCACGCTGGGTGCGTTTTGTCAGGATCGGTGATGGATATCTCTGCGAGAGCACCTATGTCAGGCGGGCTCAATAGCACGTTGGGTTTTGTACCCGTTGGTTCGGGGCTGGAGACATTTTTCCGTGTCATGATTCCTCCTGGAGTGTGCCCCCGGACGATTGCCCGGACTGGCTGGAGGAAGTGTAGTTGGTAGCGGGTAGGCATGCCGTGGAACTCATCCGCCGGGCGGACTCGCTGTGGATTCCCCCTACGCGGCTAGAATCAAAATGACATCGCGATGGTTATGAATCAGGTTCGCAAGTCGCCCGCTCTGATGAATTCGATGAGGGCGTTCAAGGCCGGCGGCACATGGCGCCGGCTGGGGTAATAAAGAAAGAATCGGCTTGGCGGTGCTTTCCATTCCTGGAGTATTTCTTTGAGATGCCCGTTGCGGATTTCGTCGCGCGCCAGCTCTTCGTAGACATAGGCAATACCCGCGCCATCTTTCGCCGCCTGGATCATCAGCGCATCGTCTTCCAGAATGAGCGGGCCTGTGACGGACAACCGTATCGGTTGACCGTCTGCCTGATACTCCCAGGCATAAAGTTTGCCACTGGGAAAACGCCTGGCAATGCACGCATGCTCGAGCAAGTCGCGGGGGGCCTGCGCGATCCCCTTCGCAGCCAGATAGGCATCCGACGCTACGGTCACGAATGATTGAGGTGCGCCTGCAGGGACTGCGATCATGTCACCGGCCAGGCTTTCACCAAAGCGGACTCCAGCGTCAAACCCGCCGTTCACGATATCGGTCAATCCATCATCGGTAATCAGGTCCAACTGAATACGTGGATACCTGGCCACGAAGGGCGCGAGCACTTTCGCAAACACGATGCGAGCCGCCGGACGCGCCACGTTGAGGCGAAGTTTGCCAGCGGGCACTTCCTGCATCGAGGTCAATTGCGCCAATACATCGGCAACCTGGTGCAGGGTCGGGACCAGCGTCGCCAATAGCTGCTGGCCGGCCTCGGTCGGGGTCACGCTACGAGTGGTTCGGTTCAGCAGCCTGATGCCCAGGCGCGCCTCCAACGCTCGCATTGCGTGACTCAACGCGGAAGCCGACACGCCACGCTCGTCGGCTGCCTTGCGGAAGCTGCGATGGCGAGCGACGGCGGCAAAGGCATCGAGTTCAGAGAGATCGGGGTGATTACTCATGAATGCAATTCAGTAGTTCAAATACGATTACCCATCTTATCGTCATCAGATCTCTCCCGGATACTTCTCACATCATTTGTGGAGAGGTCGCTATGCAAAAGAATCGTCTTGGATCATCGGATTTCCTGATTTCGCCTATTGGCTTGGGGACATGGGCAATCGCTGGCACAGGTTGGGAGTACAGTTGGGGCGCGCAGGATGACAAGGACAGCCTGGGCGCACTTGAATATGCCGTCGAACGCGGCGTGAACTGGATTGATACCGCTGCGGTTTATGGCTTGGGCCATGCGGAGCAATTGGTGGGGCAATTGCTGCGTCGGGTGCCGGTCTCGCGGCGTCCTTTGGTGTTCACCAAAGGCAGCCTGGTCTGGGACCCGGTCACGAAGGAGATTTCGCACTCCCTGGCCCCCCAATCCTTGCTCGCCGAGATCGACGCAAGCTTGCGCAGGCTCCAAGTCGAGACTATCGATTTGTATCAGATCCACTGGCCTGCCTTTCCTGCCGAGGCAAGCAGTGAAGGTATTGAAGTGGCGCTTTCGGCTTTGGCAGCCGCGCGCGATCAAGGAAAAATTCGCGCTATCGGCGTATCCAATTTCGATGTCGCTCAACTCAAGCGGGCGCAGACGGTGACTGAGATCGTTTCGCTCCAGCCGCCGTACTCCGCCTTGATGCGGGACATCGAGAAGGACGTCCTGCCATTCTGTGAGCAGGCCGGGCTGGGGGTCCTTGCCTATTCCACGCTGCAATCGGGGTTACTGTCCGGCAGCATGACGCGCGAACGCATCTCGCAACTGCCCGAAGACGATTGGCGCAAGGCCCGAAGTGCTGATTTCCAGGAGCCTCGTTTGAGTGCGAACCTGACGCTGGTTGAGGTCATGGCACGCATTGGAGAAAGGCATGGGGTGAGCGCTGCGGCGGTCGCCATCGCCTGGGTACTTCGCCAACCGGTAGTGACGGGCGCCATTGTCGGAGCCCGCCGCCCGACACAAGTAGACGGGCTGATTGCAGCCTCGGCGTTGCGCCTTAGCGCCGCGGAAATCGATGAAATTCGACCGTTCCTGCCGTCGGGCATGGGAACAAATGTTCCTGGCGCCGCCTGACACCCTGAGAGGTCCGAGTGCTCTCCTCCATCGTCATCGCTGGCAGGTGGGATGCCTCACGCGACTGCCCGCGAAGCGCGCACTTTCTCGTATCGCGCGAATCCGATCTTGATGCCGACCAGAATGGGGGCAGCGATTACAAAAAGCAGGGCCACTGCGATGAACGCTGTGTCGAAGGCAATCACCGTGGATTGACTTGTCACTAACCGACCCAGAAGGCTCGTCGCTGCCCGGCCAGCGGCCACCGCATCCATTCCTTTCGCGCTCAGCATGGCTGTCGTGGTCGTCATCCGTTCGATGACCGCGGCCGCGCCTGGGGTGACGTTGGCGCCGAGGACCACGGCATTGGTGACGACGTTATGGTCGATCAGTGTCTGGAGCCCTGCGACTCCAATAAGGCCACCTAGCTGGCGACCCGTATTGAAAAGGCCTATTCCACTCGCGAGGTTTCGGCTGTTGAGGTGGCTGAAAGCAATCAGCGTGATCGATAGAAACAGAAAGCCAAGCCCCAACCCGCGCAACAAGATAGCCGCCATCATGTCGTCCGCGCCGCTTTCGCTGGTAGAACCGGACAACATCCACATCGCAACCATGATCATCAGGATGCCAAAGGGCACGGTGGCGAACGGCGCAACGCGGCGGGCCTGCATGAGCCAAGCAGATATGAGCAGCGCGCCGACAAAAAACGCGCCACTGGGTAACAGCAGCTGACCGGCATCGGTAGGCGTGAACCCGAGGACCGACAGGGCGAACGCCGGAATCAGGAATGCGCTGCCGAACAAAGCGGCGCCGGCGACAAAACTGACGATAAAGGCGAAAGAAAAATCGCTCGTTTTGAACAGGGTGAAGTCGAGCAGCCCCTGCCCTTTGGCTAACACTTGTTGGCCGAGAAATGCCAGTAGAGCGGCGGCGCCGATCACGGTTAACCACAGGATGCGAGGCTCCTCGAACCAGTCCCATCGGCTGCCCTGGCTAAGAACGTAGGTGAAACAGAACAGGCTGGCAGAGATCAGCGAGAAGCCGATCCAGTCAAACGGACGATGCCGGACTTTGGCGGGCATTGGGCCGTCTGCGATCAGCACAAGTCCGGCAGCCGCCAAGGCAATCGGAACAACGCTGAAGAAGATCCATGTCCAGGATTGGCTATCGATCAACCACCCTTGAAGCGCCGGGGCGAGCGTCGCGGGCGCGACAACGGAGCCCATGGCAAACAGCGCTTGAAGGATGGGTTGATGGGACCGGGGATAAGCGCGAAAGATGATCGCCTGCCCCCCGACCAGCAAGGTGCCGCCGGCGAAGCCCTGAATAACCCGAAGTGCAACCAGCAGATCGAGCCGAGCGGTGATGGCGGCAATGCCGCATGCCAGGCCCATGACCAGGATTGAGCTGATCATCACATGACGCGGATTAAAACGCTTCAGCAGCCAAGGCGCGGTCATGAACCCGATCAGCTTGAGCGCGAGGTAGCCGATATCCAGCCAGGCAAACTCATCAGGCGTTGCATAGGTGTCGCCGATGATGTCGCTGCGTCCGAGCGACAGAACGGTGCTGGCGATCGCTTCCGTCAGCGTGGCAAGCACGATGCCCGCCATCAGCAGGACACCGGTTGTAGCGCTGGCGTTGCTCCACGTGGCGCTGGCAACCGTGTTCATGAGCCCTCCCCTTGCGCAACCTCGACACGCGCGGACAGGCCAGGGACGATACGACCCGGCAACGGGTTGTGGGCAAGCCTGATTTTTACCGGAACCCGCTGCACGACACGCACAAAGTTCCCTGTTGCATTGTCTGTGGGCAGCAAGCTGAACGCCGACCCGCTACCCGGTGCAAAACTGTCGACCATGCCTTCAAGTGCTTCGTTCGGGTAGCCGTCGACCGTGATGCGCACGCGCTGACCGGGGCGGATATGTTCGAGCTGGGTCTCCTTGAAATTCGCCACGACCCACACATCATTGACCGGCACGATATCGAGCAAGGCCCCACCCGGCGTAACGAACCGGCCGACGCGGACCTGACGGTTACCGACAACGCCATCAACAGGCGCGTGTACCACGGTGCTGTCGAGATCGATCTGGGCGAGATCGCGCGCGGCCTGTGCCTGCGCCACAGCAGCAACGGCAGCTTCTCGCTGGGCCACAAGGACGGTGATGCGTTGCTGTTGAGCCTCGACCGTTGCCGAAGCCGCCGATACCGTCGCCTCGGCTCTGGAGCGTGCCGTGCCGGTTTCATCGACGAGGGCCTGGCTGACCGCGTTGCTGACGATCAGTTTTTGGCTGCGATCGTGGGTCTTGGTCGCCAGATTCATCTCGGCGGAGGCCGAGCGGCGCTGGGCTTCGGCCTGTCGAATCAGGCTACGCTGAAGCTGGGTTTCGGCATCGACATGGGTCAGGCGCGCCTGGGCAGCGCTGACATTGGCCACTGCTTGAGCAAGTCGCGCTCGATAGTCCCTATCGTCAATCCGGAACAGGACATCCCCCGCACGGACGGTCTGGTTGTCCTCGACCTCTACCGCCGTGACATAGCCGGCAACTTTGGCGGCGAGCGAGGTGAGGTCGCCGCGCACATAAGCGTTATCGGTGGAGGTCGCACCACTCGAAAACGCCATGGCCCATCCGCCAGCCAAGACCGCCACGGCGCCGATGCACAGCAGGATGCCAATCGTCTTTTTCTTGCTTTGCCGCGCCACCACGACAGGGATCTCATCGCTTGCGCTGGTGGCAATGGCGGCCTTGTCCTGAAGCGAGTTCATGTTCTTGTTTCCTGTTCAATGCCAAGGGACCTGCAACAACCGCAGGACGACAGTGACCTGCCGCCCGGCTGTCGAGCGTCGATGAGCGCGTTGATCGGCTCACTTTTTAATAGGTGTAACGAGCTCCTTTTCGTTGCTGTCGAGGACGAACACGGCCAGCAGGCGTGCGGGCTTCGTGTCGCTGGCGTTGGCGCTGACTTCGTGCACGGAGCCCGGCTCCTCTACGAAGTTTTCGCCGACGTTGTAGATCTTTTCCGGCTCGCCTTTGACTTTTATGCGAAACGAGCCCTCCAGGACCGTTGCATAAATGAAGGCCGTTTTCGGATGGGTGTGGGACGGCGACGCGGCGCCCGGCCCGTACTCGACCAGCACGCCCTTCATGCTCTTGCCAGGGAGGTTGGGAATGGGCCGGTCGAATACGACCGACACCTTGCCTGCGTGCGGCTCCGCGGCCGACGCTGCGGTGATCGACAGCGCTGCGAAGGCAGCGGCCAAGAGATATCGGGTAAACATGGCAATTCTCCTTTATGCGTATGTGTTGTGATGGCGCGGCCCGTTACCGAGCCGTCGACTGACCGAGCCAGTCCTCGAAGCGGATCGCGCCCAGGCGTGGGTTCTTGCCGGGGGTCAGCGATTGATCGTCGAGCACCGAACCGAAGTAGCGCGCGTGCACATCCGGCACGACCTTGCGCGTGTCCTGAGTGGCCCGCAGGAAGCGCCGGACCAGTTCGTCGAGCGGCATGGCCTCGGGACCGGCGACTTCGACCGTGCCATTGACCGGCGTTGCCAGCGTGACCTCGGCGAGCGCCGCCACCACGTCGTCGGAGGCCATCGGCTGGATCAGCGCCGGTGACAGGCAAATCTCCTCGCCAACGGTGGCCGCCTGCGCAATGCCGCCGACAAACTCGAAGAACTGTGTGGCACGCAAAATGGTGTAAGGGATGCCGGACGCCTTGATGAGGTTTTCCTGCGCGACCTTGGCCCGGAAATAGCCGTTTTCGGGAAGCCGTTCACTGCCGACGATCGACAGGGCAACGTGATGGCGAACGCCAGCGGCCGCCTCGGCAGCCAGCAGGTTACGGCTCGATGTTTCGAAGAACTCGAGCACGGCCTGGTCTTCCCATGAGGGCGCATTCGCCACGTCGACGACGATATCGGCGCCATCCATCGCTTGGGCCAGACCCTCGCGGGTGATGCTATTCACGCCCGTGCTGGGGGCGGCTGCGAGCGCTTCGTGGCCGCGCTCGCGGAGGATTGTCACAAGTTTCGATCCGATGAGGCCGGTGCCTCCAATGACGACGATCTTCATGGTTTCTCTCCGCTTCTCGACGGCAACCATTGCTGTCGATGTAGATAGAGAGTGCCAGCGCGTGTCAGGGAAGTCCTTGTACCGGCCTTGGGTTTGCCTTCAAGGAAGCTTGGTTTTTCGTCCAGAAAAACAGCTATTCGACGGGTATCCCTTGCCGCGGGCGCTGCCGTATTATCGACACCACTTACCCATCGCCAGCTCGGACACGGAGTCGGGGGCGCTCGACCAGGGGATCCTCACCTTGCCATTCGTGTTTGAAGACTACGTGCTCGATCAGCAGCGCCGGGAATTGACCTTGCGCGGGCAAGTCGTGGCAGTCGGGCCGCAGGTCTTCGACCTATTGCTGCAGCTCGTCAGCAACCGCGATCGCGTCGTCAGCAAGGACGACCTGCTCAACGCCGTGTGGAGCGGTCGGATCGTCTCGGAATCGACCATCACCAGCCACATCAATGCGGTGCGCAAGGCCATCGGCGATACCGGCGAGGAGCAGCGCCTCGTGCGCACGGTCCCCCGCAAGGGCTACCGCTTCGTCGGCGAGATCAAGGTCGGCGAGACCGGCGAAGCGCCACAGCCTGACGGGCCAGGCATGGGTGAGCGCACCTCATCTGACCCAACTGAGCTCGTCCTGCCGGACAGACCCTCCATTACCGTCCTGCCCTTCCACAACCTGAGCGGCGATCCAGAGCAGGAGTATTTCGCCGACGGCATGGTCGAGGACATCATCGCCGCCCTGTCGCGTATCCGCTGGCTATTCGTCATCGCACGCAATTCAAGCTTTACCTACAAGGGTCGGGACGTGGACGTCCAAGGCGTCGGCCAGACACTCGGCGTGCGCTACGTGCTGGAAGGTAGCGTGCGCAAGTCCGGGAACAAGATACGCATCACCGGGCAGCTGATCGACGCGACGACCGGGACGCATATCTGGGCGGAGCGCTTCGAAGGAACGCTCCACGACATCTTCGAGCTGCAGGATCAAATCGCCGAAAGCGTCGTCGGCGCCATAGCACCGCAGCTGGAACGGGCAGAAATCGAGCGCGCCAAACGCAAACCGACGGAAAGCCTGGACGCTTACGACTATTACCTGCGCGGCATGGCGAAACTGCACAACGGCACCCGCGAAGCCATCGAGCAAGCGCTGCCGTTGTTCTACAAGGCCATCGAGCTCGATCCGGAGTTTGCATCGGCCTATGGCATGGCAGCCTGGTGCCACTTCTGGCGCAAGTTGAATGGCTGGATGACCGATCGGCCTCGAGAAATCGCCGAGGGCGCACGCCTTGCGCGTCTGGCGGTGGAACTCGGCCGGGATGATGCGGTGGCGCTGACGCGAGGCGGACATGCACTTGCCCACCTCGCCGGCGATGTCGATGGCGGCATTGCCCTGCTCGACAGGGCACGCCTGCTCAACCCCAACCTCGCCCCCGCCTGGTTCCTGGGCGGTATCCTGCGCGCACTGCGCGGCGAAACAGACGCCGCCATCGAGCATCTGTCCCATGCCGTTCGCTTGAGTCCAGTGGATCCGGAAATGTTCAGGATGCAAGTCGGGATGGCGCTCGCGAACTTCTTCGCCGGGCGCTTCGAACCCGCTGCTGCCTGGGCGGAAAAGGCGCTGAGAAACCTGCCCTGCCTCCTGGTATCGGTTGCCCTGCTGGCGGCCAGTCATGCGCTCAGCGGAAACATGGATAAAGCGAAGCAGGCGATGCAGCGTTTGCACGAGTTGGATCCGTCTTTGCGCGTCTCCAAGCTGAAGGACTGGTTGCCAATCCAGCGTCCTGAGGATTTTGCGCGGTTTGTTGATGGGTTGCGGCTGGCTGGGTTGCCGGAGTGACTGCGGTCTGGTGAGCTGCGAATGGCTTGCTAAGCCAACGTGGGTATTCCCTACCGTAGATACCGTCTTGAACCTCACCGAGCAAGCGCCATGTTGCATTGCGGGCCGGTGAGACTGAAGGCCAACTCTCTGGCTATTACGTTGGCGCGAAATCAAGGACAGGGACCTCGCCAATATCGCCGATGTTGAACCAAAGGGCTTCGCCCTCTTGGCAAAGGTGCAAAATTTCCTTTGTTGCGCGTACCTCTACCTCAATGGCTACACCTTGCTCACATCTTGGACAAAGCATTTTTTAGCCCTTAATTGAAGTGGGAAACTCTACGCCTACTCAGGATTGATTCTGGTCAGAAGCAACCACGGTCGAACGTCCACTATCGACCGGCTAATGGGAGTCCCCTTTTTTGCACCTTTTTGCAAGACGTTGCCCGGCAGGTTCGGTGGATCAGCGAACTGCTGGCTTGAGCCTTTTCAGGGGGTATACGAATAGTTGCCGAGCGGTGATCCGGCAAGGTAAAAGCAGGCAAGAAGCAGAGGCTTCACTGGGCATTGAAGAGTGGATCCTTGGTCTGAAATTTTCCATCTGCTGACCTGGCGCAGACCTGTGGCCTCATTGGCGTTTCTATTGTGGTATTTCCAATAGCAGTGAGTTTGCGTAGCTGAATGATGCAACCCGCCTTGAACGTGCTGATTTTGACAATCTGGAACTGCATTTCATAATCCTGCCCCGGCTCTGGCGTGAACACCACGGGTTTGGGCGAGCATGAAACCGAGCCAACCATGCCAAAGGTGGCAATGAAGGGTTGGTTGGCAGTCACGACGTGCTCGTCGTAGAGTCGGGGTGATTCGTTGATCAGCTTGCTCTCCTTGCTCGCAGGCATGCCAATCACACTGTTCTGATGGTCTGACTCCCTGAATGGATAAAGGCCTGCGGAGTCGATGTGGGCGGTTTTCCAGCCGGACTGTTCGATGGGCAAACTCTTGAGAGACTCGTTGTAAAACTTCTCGCAAGTCTGGCCGCTGACGAATCCGCCGTGCGCGTTATCGCCTGTGATCAGACGGACACGGGCGGTGGTGGTGGGGTCAAACTTGCCAGCCTCGGCTTCATTGCGAACGTCGGTTTTACTGGTGGCGCAGCCGATGAGAGTCAAACTGATTGCGAGGGGGAGAAGTTGACGCATAAGTGTCCTTTCTTTTCTGTGAAGATTTGAGAGCTTGAACGTGAATGAGGACAAACAGAGGCGGTCCGCCTGGCGACTGAACCAGACGCACACGCTTGTCGAAGTGCCTCAGTCGTTAACGGCTGATGACCCTGGAGGAGGGGCTCGCTCTGGCCTATAGCGGCCTGAGGTCGCAAAGGTTTAGCGATAATATAATGGGACAGATGTATTTCCATGTGCCTCCTGTCACCGCCGCGGTGACTGGGCGGAGAAGCCCGTGGCACGTTAGGTTGTAGGTGCCTCTCGAAGAGACAGCTCCACCAGAGACAACCTTGAGAATTCACCCTCGATCAAGGCTGTTTGAGTTTTCTGGACAAAGGCGACTTGGGCTAACGCCTACTATGCTCTTCTCGCCTCAACTCATTTTCAGAAAGGAAACAAGGATGCGCTCACGGATTGCCGTCGGTACGTTGCTGATCGCTTTGCTAAGCGGCTGCACATCTGTACCACCTCTGAATTTCTCTGTACAAAGCGTTTCGCCATCGACTCACAAGGTGGATGCAGACCTTCGCGCCGTGTCCGTTTCTTTTGCTGCACCCAATGAACAAACAGGAAATGTGCCATCCGATGGTGAAGGCATTCCCGAACTCTGGGAAAGGGCAGTAGTAGAAGCCATTAACAAGAGCTCAGTGTTCGACGACGAGTCGACAAAAAAAGTTAATCTTTTCGTCAAAATCCAGGAGCTGGATCCGCCGGTAGCTGGCGTAACTATGGTTACTGATGCTTCCGCAAAGTACCTGCTGGTAAACCGCAAAACGGGCGAAACCTTGCTCGAAGAAACAATCATCACTAAGGGCATCGTCCCTCCAGGCTACGCCTTCGCGGGTATAGTTCGCATCAAAGAGTCCGTCAATCGCGCCGTACAGAACAATATTCGAGACTTCTTGGCGAAATTAGAAGCTCAGAAGTTGAACTAGGCGGACCGAGGCAGCGTTCAGCTTCATATCCATCCGCCGGTGACCGATCCGGTATCCCCGACCAAATCCTCAACTCCAAAAAAACGCGCCGCCGCGCGCGCCCTGCAGACTTTAAGCAGACGACAGGTGCGGCCGCGCCGCAACACAACCCTAAAAATGTCAGACGCTTCCTCGTTTTTTTGAAAGCGCTCTCACGTTTAACGATGTGTGTTTAAAGACACTCGGTGTTACGTCCCGAAGTCTTAAAAATAAATCAGTCCCCTTTTTACTTGGGAAAGTTCTGAGAACGTAGTTTTCCTATTGATACTACATGGTTGCTTTTAGCCAAGATCTGCCAGTCGCTATCGCCCCAAAGCTTTACTTCGCGAAAGGCAGCTAACGGCCAAAAGCGGCCGATTGGGGAGCAGCTATACTTCGGGTAACAGCACGCCATCCGCGAGCCCAATGCTTTTTTTTCAATTGGTTAGAAGCATCAGGCGCCTGCTACAGGGGATTTAAAGGGGCCTGATTGCAGTTGCATGCCTTTCAGCGGTCGTTCTTCGAACAGGACTCACTTCGAAAATCCGGCCCAGTCGAAGCTGGTTATGAGAACCGAGAATAAGCAAGGAGCATGTTATGGCTATCACCCTCATTTTGGGTTGCGATCAAGATGACTTCAACGCACGGCATGATGGCTCCTGCGAGGGCATTTCCTTTTATTTCTGCATGCGCGCGCTCGACCTGGGTCCGGTACCAGGACTTGCCGACCTGTTGGAACAGCGGAATATCGGTCGGAAGGTTGAGCGAATCATGGATCTGCAGGACCAGATCTGTGATGGCCTCGAGAATTCCGGCACCTATGAAACCGGCATTGACGGCCTGCCGATCAGCGACCCCAGCGGTGGCAACCTTCCCGGTATTCGCAACCAGGGCAAGGCCATCCAGGCGTTTCATAACCTGTACTCACAGGAGGCACAGACCCTGGGTTGCAAGTCGATTGGAACCTTGTCTTCCTTCTTCGAGGGAGGCTTCGTCCAGTTGCTGACGCACACCATCCAACTGTTGGTTCGCAGCAGGCGCGGCGCGGCCCTGATCGCCATGCAAAGCGCTACACCCCACTCTGTGGCGCTTGCCTATGACGGTAGCGATCTCTATTTCTTCGATCCTAATTCTGGCGTTCACACATTGACGAACCTCGTCTCGGCAGCTACGGAACTGGAGAGCCACCTGACGACCCGCTATGCAGTCCCCTCCTGCGTTCACGCCAATATGTTCAAGTTGAACCACTGAACGGGTCATGCGCACGTCCTGCTGTCGACGAACTTCCGAGTGAAAGGTTGGGGCTGTTCCATTTGATGGGCAAACTGGCCGCTCCTGGCCGAAAGCAGTCATGTGGGCCAAATGAATCTACCCCTTGCAGAAAACCAACCCCCACAAAAAAGCCCACTGACTGTCTCCGATCCAGTGGGCTTTCCGATTACGCTTCTACTTACAAAGCCATATCACTGACACGATGAGACTGCTCGTATGTCCGACGCCTGCAGATTTCAAACGGCTCACCAGATCCGCGCGCGCCAAAGCGGACACTCGAACACATCACCTGATCGGCTATTTTTGTAGGGCGAAGCGGTTACCCGTGTTCCGCTGCCAACATTGACCTGAACTGCGAAACGATCTCTGAAGATAGCCCGGCAGCTTCGAACACTGCGCAGGTAAAGCTAACGGGTGCAGGGCCTGGAGCAGTTATGATGCGGTCGGCAACCACAGCTATTTGGCTGCTTCGATAAAGGGCGGCGCCTTCATAACCTACGGCATTCTGTTGTAAGAAGTCAGCGCTGTTCGAGGTATGAGAAACCGAGTCGAGAAGCCCGGCTCTCGCAAGTGCCAGCGTTCCCCCACAGATACCGGCAATTGTCGCTCCACTTGAACGACTGGCATGAAGAAAGTCCCGAATGTCCGGTGCATCTGCATGCTCCCAGATCATTCCACCGATGACGACGACAACGTCCGGCTTCCAGTCCAGGCATTGTTGCAAGTTGCTATCCACTGTTACAGCCAGTCCCCCCTGCGAGCGAAACTGCCCCGTAACAGAGGCGAAAAACCTGACGTCGATCCCGTAAAACGGGGATGCAGTTCCTGCAATGAAAGCGTATTCCCAGTCCGCAAAACCGGGTGTCAGTATCAAGCCCACGCGTGCCATCAGTCGGAATCCTCCATGAAAACGACCAACATAAAGCGATAACAAATAGATCTCAACGGCTGCTTCGGGTCGATCTCTGCCCTTCATGACAGGCAGAAATCGGCCAAAAGCAGCCTTTATGATCCTCGCTACACATTGCGCCGATCTCAAAGGTGGAAGCTGTAGGAGGGAGGTTTTTTGGTGATGCGGGCGGCTTGTTCTGCTCTGGAGCTGGGGCTTGCCGCGATGGCGGTCCAACTCTCAACCGGTCAATCACTGCCAAAACTGATAAGGACGCCGCTATGCTCGACTCCCTGGAAAAAATGCTCACCAAGGGTGCCTGCTTAACTGACCGGCATTCACCGCTCCCCGCTCCAGCCAGATGAAATGATTTGAATCCAATACGCTCGTTGTAGAGAATCGCCACCTTTACCTCAAAAGGAAATGAGCGATGAAGTTCGAAGGGACTTTCCAATACATTGGCAATCACGGGATCGTCTTCAACATCTCACAGATCACCCTCACCGACAGCGAACGTGGGAGCCTGCGCGGGCTGCATTTTGGCGAGGCAAAAAACGCCCACTATGAGGTCAACAGCAAGGTCGTCGAGGTGTACGACAAGATGCTGGCCAAAAACCTGCCGTGCGTGATGATGATCGGCATCTCCAAGCCGTTGACCCGGCAACAGGGCGATGCCCTCAACGCCCAACGCACCACGATCGCCAACCTTGCCACCACTGCCTTCGCCGCCGCCGCCAAGGCTGTGGCCCCTTCTTACGTGGCGATACCTGTAGGGGCCGGTGTACGCAGGTATGTCAATGAAATCCTACCCACCTACCATGCTGGCGACGTACTGGTCAGCATCGAGGCACAGGTCAATGGCGGTATCGGCCCGCAACGCACCCTCTCGACATTAATCATCAAGACCTGACTGGAGACGTACATGTCCGACATTACTCAATTGGTCATTGCCTTGGTGGTGTCCTTTCTGTTCGATCAATTCCTCAAACCGTATCTGCTGCGCAAGTGGCTAGGAGTGGTGTTGGTGGTGGCGGGTGCGGTTGGCTGCGTTGTTGCCGGTCAGACCCGCTTGTTGGGGTTTGATCTAGGGTTGCTGTCGGCTTTTGCCGTGGCGATTGGGATGGGGTTGTTCATGAGGCGGCGGCGGTTTGAGTAGGTTGGCTGCCGGCTGAGCGAGAAAGGTGGGCGGATTTAATATCAGAAAATAAAGCCGTCCCCTTAAGTAGGCTCTAAGGATTTCTGGGGAATCGAGGGGTGTAATGAGCAACCTGATTTCAATCGCAAGCCATAAATCGAAGTACAGCATCGGCTTCTATCCGACTTTTGCCGTTGACGGAGTACCTCTGGAGGTTTGGCTGCCTAGGCATAACCCGGATGCTGAGCTTCATCTCGTAGCGGCCCATTCAGGCTTGTACAGCGATGAAGATACTTGGTTGATATGGGATCGGATCTATTCCACTGCACCGGGATGGAAGACCCTGGTTCCCTTGCTTGTCTGCTCTGATGACCTAGACCTGACCTGCACCGTTATTGTCGCTGAGCAGTGCGCTGATGAGCATCAAGTCCAGTGGAGCCGATTTGGCTTGCTAAAGGATTTGATTACGCTGGAACTTCCATCTGTTGACTGGTACGACGCGATACCCTGCCTGACCTTTGAAAGGTCCCATTATCAGAGCGTGCTGGACGAGTTCCGAAAACAAGAAAATATCAAAATGGACTGGGACTAGCTGCGTAAGCTATCTACCTGTGATTAATCTCGCCGTTCGTTACACCTGCCTCGGGCTGAAAGAAAAGACGTGTGAACGACTGCTATCGGCCAGATGTGGACATTCAGAAACCGCGCACCAGATAGGCTCCTGAGGGAACTCGATATCGCAGCTTCTTGCATTTGCCGGGTGCAGGCTGATGCCCCGGCGGACGATCAGGAAACCAGATTCGGCATTTGCCCGGAGGCGGCATATGGCCGCGGGGAATCTCAACCTCAGCGTACGCCCGCTCTGGCTCGACATTAGCCATTTGCAACTTTCCTTCGGGCCCGGCTCTGCCAGCCTTCGGTGCATCCGAAACCCGATCTGTCTCTGCGCTAGCGAAGTTGCCAGCGTCGCGCCCAGTGTCCGGAATGGATTGCTCAACAGCCGCCATTTCCACTTCGCGGCGTCTTTGGGTCTCCTCTTCCAGCCCCTTCTGTACTGCGACCAGGTCCTCTTTGGCATTGGGTGGGGTCCCCGAAGACTGGGCCTGCTGCGCCGCCTGGATCAATTGGAAGTTGCGGTTGCGCAACTCGACGTTGCGACCAACCCGCATGTTCGAGCGCACCGCCAAGGTTTCAGCCTGCTGGTACTGCCCCTGCTGAAGACGCAACACACCGAGGTAATGCAGAGTCGCGGGATTGTTCGGCTGGATATGCAGGGCACGCTCCAACGTGGCGGCGGCCTGATCCAGTTGGCCATTTTCATACTGCCGCGAGGCTGTTTCGATCAGGGTGGTTGATGCGCTGTTGCTTTGCGCGGGCGCTCTTCGCTCGGCAGCGACAGAACAAAGCGACGCGCCGGCGCAGAACACCAGGATGAGGCCGGGCAGAAAATTCTTGGTTGGCATCAGGGGGCGGACTCGGCTGATCTTGGACGGTTCTGTCGTAAAACAGGCAACCAGCGCTGTTCGGCATTTCCGATATAGGGCCGCTATTGACCTGGCCAATACCCTGAAGTTCCTGCACTGACACCGTTGGCTATTTAAGCAACGGCCACCTAGAACTTTTCCTTATTTATCGGTCTATCTGGATAGGCACATCCGCTCGGTAAGCGCGAACCCGCAGGCTCCCGCAGTCAGATGGCCACACGCCCAGTTATCAATCAGAGGTTGCCTTCGCTCATGAAATTCCATGACCCACGGATGGTGCTCTTCGGTCTGTTCGCATTCGCGGCAGTGGGCTCGGCATCAGCAACTCAGATGAAGACCTCAACCCCTATTATCGCAACTGACGTCGCAGTAGTTCAGGCTCCGGTCCAAGCTGCCGGCAACCCTTGGCCGACCTTGACCAGTATGGCCGACAAGCAGCCAGGGCCGTTGCTTGCCCATGATGACCGATACTGGCATGAACACCGTCGGCATGATCGTAGAGACCATTGGCGCCGAGATGACTGGCGTAGAGATAACTGGCGTAGAGAGCAAGCCCGCCGAGAAGCAGAACGCCATCGTGATTGGGAACGCCGCCAAGATCGGGCCATGCGGTACCGCTACGAAGACAATCACCGCTACTATCGTCGCTAGTGCGACACCACGGGATCAATCAGTCGCCTAACTTGCGCGCTGGGCTCGTTCAGATTCATCCAGGTGCTCCAGCAGCACGGCTATCGTTGCATCCCGCAGCTTGATTGCCTCCATCCAGCCCGGCCCCTGCGCCAACAGCGGGGGGCAGACGCTGACGTGGATTGCACCGTGGCGCGGGAACCACTGACCGTCGCGCAACACCCTGCGCGTGCCGCGGATTGCGACCGGCAGCAGCGGCACGCCGACACGCGAGGCTGCGTTCGGCAGCTGCTACGGTTTGGGGCTAGGCTCTTAAGGATGCCGCTCCAGACAGAGAGATCGCCATGTCAGCCAGCCTTGTCCCCGGAGTGACGCGCCGAGAAATCTGGGCTTGGGCGATGTTCGATTTCGCCAACTCCGGCTACACAACGGTGGTGATCACCGCCGTGTTCAACGCCTACTTCGTCGCGGTGGTCGCCAAGGGCGAAGCCTGGGGTACGCTGGCCTGGACCAGCGCCACCGCCCTCTCCTATGTCCTGATCATCCTGACCGCGCCGCTGATCGGCGCCTACGCCGACGCCCTCGCCTGCAAGAAGCGCCTGTTGTTGTTCAGCACGGTTGGTTGCGTCGCCTTTACCTCTGGACTCGCGCTGGCCGGACCGGGGGAGCTCGGTATCGCGATCCTTTTCATCGTGCTATCCAACTTCTGCTTCGGCAGCGGCGAGAACCTGATCGCCGCCTTCCTGCCCCAACTCGCCCGTGCAGATGCCTTGGGCAAAGTGTCCGGTTGGGGCTGGGGGTTCGGCTATATCGGCGGCCTGCTCAGCCTGGGCGCCTGCCTGGCCTTCGTCAGCTGGGCCCAGGCGCAGGGCCAGACTGCGACGCAGTTCGTGCCGGTGTGCATGCTGATCACCGCGGCCTTGTTCGCCCTAGCCAGCGTGCCGACTTTCCTGTTCCTGCGCGAACGCAGCCAGCCGCAGCCAGGACGCGGCGGCACGCCTATCGCGCAAGCGGCGTTGGCGCGCTTCGCGCAGACGCTGCGCGAAGCCGACCGCTATCGCGACCTGCTGCGCTTCCTTGCCTGCACCGTCTGCTACCAGGCCGGCATCTCGGCGGTGATCGCCCTGGCGGCCATCTATGCCAATCAGGTCATGGGCTTCAATACCCAGGACACGCTGCTGCTGATCTTCGTGGTGAATATCACGGCCTCCATCGGCGCCGTGCTGTTCGGTTGGTTGCAGGATCGCCTCGGCCATCGCGCCACGCTGGCGCTGACCCTGTTGGGATGGCTCGGCATGGTCGGCATGGTCTGGGTCGCACGTGGCCCTGAGCTATTCTGGCTGGCGGCCAACCTCGCCGGTCTGTGCATGGGCGCCAGTCAATCGGCCGGCCGCGCGATAGTCGGTCTGCTAGCACCGCCGACGCGCCTGGCGGAGTTCTTCGGCCTCTGGGGGCTGGCAGTCAAACTGTCGGCAATCCTCGGCCCCATGACTTACGGCCTGACCAGTTGGCTATCCGGCGGCGATCACCGCCTGGCGATGCTGATCACCGGCAGCTATTTCGTTGTCGGCCTGCTGATCCTGGCTGGCGTCGACCTCGAGCGCGGGCGGCAGGCAGCTGTCAGCTGTACCGAGAGTCTCGAAAAGTGAGAGGGACTATCCATTTCGGGCCAGTTTTTGCCTGTCGCGACTGCCTCGATTCGGCCCAAAGGACGTTCAGCCTCCTCACTAAAGACCGCGAACAGAGTTAACGATGAAAGTTATGCGCGGCGGCTCGAATGTGGTCTTTAATGTCCGTACTTATATGCAGCCGCATTGGCTTCGACGCCGTACGAAGGTGGATGCGCCTAACGGCGGGTTCAGGTTGCCATGCACTTGTCTAATCAAGGAAGAAACGACATTGAAAATAGCTTTCGGCGCCCTGTTATTGACCTGGCTGACGACTCTCGCACTCGCTGACGATAACCCTGTCGGATTCCAGTCTTCCACACTGGCGGACTCGCACAACGACCGCTCACTGGAGATGGTCGTCTGGTACCCCAGTGCAACTACCGCAGCCACGCAATTGATTGGCGATGATGCGGTGTTTATCGGTGCTTCTGCCGTTCGTAACGCGCCGCCAGCTGCGGGCAAGCATCCATTGCTGGTGCTCTCCCACGGATACAGGGGAAACTGGAGCAACCAGATCTGGCTTGCCAGTGCTCTGGCTCATAGGGGTTACATCGTCGCCGCAATCAATCACCCTGGCACCACCACTCATGACCGTAGCCCTCAAGCAGCGGCGCAGTTATGGCAGCGACCCGTTGATGTGCGCCGAGCCATTGATAGGGTCACGACTCAACCTGAAAAATTCGGCTTGGTCGCCAATGATCGAATTGCAGTAGTGGGCCATTCACTCGGTGGCTGGACCGCCTTGGAGATCGCCGGTGCTCGTTTCGATCCAGACCGCTTCGCCCATGACTGTAAAGCCCACCCGCAGTTAACAAGTTGCACCGTCTATGGAACGATAAACCCCGCAAGCACCTCAGAATCAAAGGCCGCGTTGGCCGCCGATTTGCGCGATAAACGCGTCACTGCTGTGGTTACATTGGACTTGGGCCTTTCACGGGGCCTGACCGATGAAAGCTTGGCCGCGCTGCCGGTACCAGCGCTGGTGATCGCTGCCGGCGTACCGTCGCGCGAGCTTCCCGCTGAGTTGGAGTCTGCCAACCTGGCCAAACGCCTGCCTGCGGCGTCAAGCCGTTACGTCGAAATCAGCGACGCAAGCCATTTCAGCTTCTTGTCGGTGTGCAAACCTGGCGCGCAGGTAATGCTTGAAGAAGACGTACCAGGCGATGGCATTATTTGCCGTGATGGCGACAGCGCTCGCCCGCGTGGGGTGATTCAACAGCAGATTACATCGCTGATAGCAGAGTTTCTTCAGTCATCCATCTACAAAGAAGACAGTTTGTAAACTTGTGGTACGAGAACTGCCGCAGCTCAACAAAACCCGCTGGAGCAGTTTCAGCGCCCGCGCAATCTGTCAGATCGGTTGGCCAGGGATGAGCGCTCTGGGTCGGAAGCGGTCGGTTGCGGACAGCTGCTTTCCCATGACTTAGGCCCGCCACGGAGGAAGAGCCCCTTCGAAAAGTGAAAAGGCTCGATGCAGGAAACTGTTGAAGCGAGCGGCATCACGCCGCAGCCCTGCCTGTTGACCACCAATCAGGCACAGATGGGCCACCTGACCAATCACTTCTGCTTGGCCTGGCATATGGACCAAGCGGCGGCACGTCCGTATCGCGAAGTCCAGTCGTCTTGTGTCAACACGCTGCTGAAACTCGCCTACCAACGGATCGTGCAGCGACCAGGCTCGGATGGAAACTTCCCGCCCAGGTTGTTTCTCAGCGGCAATACTCAAGTAGCGTTTCAAGGTTTCGCCCGCGCTACGCCCCTGCGCCGCATAAGCGAGCATGCGCTCCGTGTAGTCTTCTTCCCAAGCGGCCAGCAAGGTGCGGACAAAGTCTTCGCGATTGCGGAAATGGTGATAGAACGATCCGCGGGTCACATTCAATCGGCGCGATAGACTCTCGGCCGAAACGCCAATATGCCCTATGTGGTCGAGGGCCTCAAAACCAGCCGCGATCCAATGGTTACGAGTTAGTTTTCTCACCCGTTATTTCGCTCCATATTTAGCGCCATACAGACTGTGTATGGTGCGCAACCGATTGATACGCTGCGAACACCAGCAAAGATGGCCGTTGCGTTTTGCACGCCAGCACTTTTCATGGAGCTCGCCTTGAAGAAAATCGCTCTGGTTGCTTTCGACCAATTCACTGATATCGACCTGTTCCTGATGTGGGACATTCTAGGCCGCAACACTGAGGACTGGCACGTCCGAATATTGGGTTCTAGCTCTATCGTGCGATCGGCGCACGGCCTGCCTGTTTCGGTGCACGGTCCGCTTTCCGAGGCCAATAGTGCCGACGCGGTATTGTTCGTCAGCGGCAAGGAAGGGATACCCGCTGCACTTGCCGCCCCAGATTTCCTGCCGTCGTTTGAACTTGACTCCAGACGCCAGCGAATCGGCTCCCTATGCGCCGGAGCTTTCATTCTCGAACGGCTTGGGCTGCTCAGCGGCCAGGCAACTACACACCCGGATGCACGATCGAGCTTGCAAGCTCTGGGACTTGAGCCCATGGACCAGCCTCTTGTATGCCAGGGGAACGTTGCAACCGCTGGCGGATGCCTTTCGGCGCTCTATCTGGTGGGATGGTTGGTTGAATCCTGGTTCGATGTCGACAAGCGCCGTGCGACGTTGCTCCCTGTTTTGCCAGCTGGGCAGCAAGAGCTCTATGATGCCTTGATCGGGCTCAGTATCCGACAAGGAGAAGTTGGCGCCACAGGGCGACAAGGAGCGTTATACGACAAACCATCGCAACAAGAAACGCGACATGGCATGTCGTCTAATTGGTAGTTAGAACTCAGGAGAGATCCCCGATGCCCCGAGAATTTGAGCTCATTATGTCCGTGCCAGTCCCCTCGATGTCCGGCATTTCCCACTTTTACAAGTCGATGAACCTAGCGGACGCTTTTGCGATTCGGCTCCCTGCGGGCACATCTGGCAATCCAGATTTGCTAGCTCGATTCATCTTTTCCCACCAGCCATCCTGGATCGGATGGCTCACGAAAGCCCGAGACACTATTGTTGCCTGTTTCGGTCTCAAGACAGCCAAACACTTGGCAACACTTGCTAATCGGCTTGGAATCTTCAAGGTCTACAGCACGAACCAGACTGAAATCGTGTTGGGAGAGGACGACAAGCACCTCGACTTCCGGATATCGATCCTATGTTCTGGAGAGGCAGAGCCAGAGGGCAGTCGCCAACTCGTTTTTTCAACCGTGGTCCAGTGCCACAACCGTCTAGGCCGGGCCTACATCTTCGTTATTGCCCCATTTCACCGCTTGGTTGTTAAGGCCAGCCTCCTCCGTGCAGCGCGCGTCGGTTGGCCTCTGGCAACCTGCCCCTAAGGCTGAGAGCGCTACGGCCGATCACGCGCTGGGGCTGCTTCGTAGCCCAACGGGGGCAAGCCCCCTCGCCACAAAAAGCTCGTCAGCCTTAGCATTTCGTAATTCGCAAGATTGAATTCCAGACACAAAAAAGCCCACTGACCGTCACCGATCCAGTGGGCTTTCCGATTACGCTTCTACTTACAAAGCCATATCCGTCGCAGCATTAGCCTTCGGTGCCTTGGCCGGAGCAGCCGGAGCAGCAGCCGGAGCCACCACCTGACCAATCGCCGGCGGCGGAGTCAGCTCCAACACCTTGGAGGTATAAGCCCACTCTTCAGCCACTTTCGCAGGGTTGCTGTTCAGCTGAGTGCCATAGCTCGGCACGATCTGACGCAGCTTTTCCTGCCAGGCAGGGGTTGCAACCTTGTCCTTGAACACTTTCTGCAGCACGGTCAGCATGATCGGTGCGGCAGTCGATGCGCCCGGCGATGCGCCCAGCAGACCAGCAATGGTGCCGTCTGCGGAAGCAACGATTTCGGTGCCCAACTTCAGCACGCCACCGGCAGCTTCATCACGCTTGATGATTTGCACGCGTTGGCCGGCTTGCCACAGGCGCCAGTCTTCGGCTTTGGCGTTCGGGAAGTATTCTTTCAGGGCGTTGAGGCGGTCTTCGTCAGACAGCATCAGTTGGCCTGCAAGGTACTCGACCAGCGGGTATTCCTTGATGCCGACCTTGGTCATTGGCCACACGTTGTGCGTGGTCGTGGTGGTCAGCAGGTCCAGGTACGAACCTTCTTTCAGGAACTTGGTGCTGAAGGTCGCGAATGGGCCAAACAGGATGACGCGCTTGCCGTCCAGAACACGGGTGTCCAGGTGCGGAACCGACATTGGCGGTGCGCCAACGGAGGCTTTGCCGTAGGCCTTGGCCAGGTGTTGCTCGGCGATGGTCGGGTTTTCGGTCACGAGGAACGAGCCGCCAACCGGGAAGCCTGCGTATTCCTTGGCTTCAGGAATGCCGGACTTCTGCAGCAGGTGCAGTGCACCGCCGCCCGCGCCGATGAAGACGAACTTGGCGTCGGTTTCGGTTTTGGTACCGTCTTTCAGGTTTTTGTAGCTGACGCGCCAGCTGCCGTCTTCGTTCTTGGTGATGTCTTGCACTTCGCTAGACAGTTTCAAGTCGAACTTCGGCGTGGTTTGCAGGTGCGCGACGAACTGGCGGGTGATCTCGCCGAAGTTCATGTCGGTGCCGAGCGGGCTCCAGGTGGCCGCGACTTTCTGGTTCGGGTCACGCCCTTCCATCATCAGCGGTACCCACTTCTTGATGACAGCCGGGTCTTCGGAGTACTGCATGCCGGCGAACAGCGGGCTCGCTTGCAGGGCTTCGTAGCGCTTCTTCAGGAACTTGATGTTGTCATCGCCCCACACAAAGCTCATGTGCGGAGTGGAGTTGATGAACGAACGCGGGTTCTTCAGCACGCCTTGCTGAACTTGCCAGGCCCAGAACTGACGGGAGATCTGGAAGGCTTCGTTGATTTCAACGGCTTTCGCGATCTGGACGTTGCCCTTGTCGTCTTCCGGGGTGTAGTTCAACTCGGCCAGGGCGGAGTGACCGGTACCGGCGTTGTTCCAGCCGTTGGAGCTTTCCTGGGCGACGCCGTCGAGGCGCTCGACCATTTCCATCGACAGACCGGGTTCCAGCTCATTAAGCCAGACACCCAGCGTTGCACTCATGATGCCGCCGCCAATGAGCAGCACATCGACTTTCTTTGCCTCTTCCGCGTGAACGGACGTGATCCCCATCGACAAAGCCAGCCCCAGCAGGGCCGTGTTCAGTTTCTTAAACATCTGTAGCACCTATGATAAACGCCATCCGCCCCCAATCCTCAACATGAGCAACCCAAGAGTACGGGTACGCAGGCAGCGTGCCGTGGGTTCCTACACTTACAAGGATTTGAAGGTGGGCACACAAGGCCGACGTGTCTCCATCGACCTCAGTTATATGTCCCTCGTGCACTGACTTTTTATCATTATTGGCTCAGTTACTTGAGCGACATTGATTCTGTCGGACGTCTGTGGACGTACGAACCGAATAAAGTCAAACCAAGTTAATGCGACAGAATATCACGCCTCGGCCAGCCTGCGCGCCCGAAAGGACTCAACAGTCTAGTCGGGACGAGGCCCGCGCCCGGCGTCTTTGCTCAAACGATCCACTACAAACGCCTTGGCGTTGCGCGTCATCTGGTCGAGATGCCGGTCGCGCTGCTTCTCTGCATCGATCATCGCCCGCTTGCCGTGTTTCTGCAGCAGATACGTATGTATCTGCCGCACCTCCAAAGAACTGTAGATTGATGTGACATCCAGTAAGCCCATCAAGCCTTCGGTGCCGTGATCACGGGTGTTCATCAGCACCTGAGTGCCGCGCACGCCCAGCACTTGGAAGCCCATCGATTCGAACCAGGGCACCTTGGCGACGGTGCAGGTCAACTCGGCATGCGGGTAGCGGACGAGCATGTCTTGCAGCATCGCCCGGGCGATGCCTCGCCGCCGATGGCTGGCCTGCACTGCCATATACGCCACGCCGCACGCTTCGGGATCGTCCTTGACCGGCAGGTACAGCAGAAAGCCGATGACTGTCTCGGGGTCTTCATCGTCCGTTGCAACGATCAGTTCGACAGCAATGCCTTTGGCGCCGCCGAGCGCTTCGAGGTAGAGATGAACCTCATAGCCCACCGTGTATTGATAGACGTTGTACAACGGGTTGCTCGGCGCGATGCCCACCATGCTGATGTCGGTCAGGTTGTCGACAACCATCTGCAGGATCTGGCTGTTGATGGGCTCCGGGCACGGAGTGGCAAAGTGGGTGAGCTGGGGCATTGCGTTTCTGACTCCGGGTTAAGGCTTACTGAGCATCAGCCCCGCTATTGTCACAGATCGAGCCCCTTACAGGAAAATCACTGCTCGGGCGCGACGATGCGAAAGCGGATGCTGATGTCGTTGGACACAACCTTGTCGGCCCACTCCCCTTCCCCGATGTTGAAGTCCCTGCGTTTCACAACGATGTCGCCATCGAAGATCCCGATGGCCTTCTCCGGCTTCAGCAGCACTTTCACCTGCAACTCGCGCGTCATGCCCCTGAGCGTGAGGTTGCCGGTGATCAAGTAGCGGTGGTCGCCCAGTGCTTCCACCCCGGTCGATTCAAAGGTCGCCACCGGATAATCCGCCGTGTTGAACCAGGCAGGCTTTTGCAGCTCGCTGTTGGCGTCGCTGGCCCCGGCGTCGATGCTGGCGAGGTCGATGGTCAACTTGGCATGGGCCGCTTCGGGGTTTTGCGTATCGAAATCGAGCGTGGCGTCGAACTTGCCGAAGGTGCCATACGCCCTGGAGCCGAACTGGTTATAGGTGAAAGAGATCTTGCTGGCGGTGGTGTTGACCTGGGTGTATTCGACGGCGTGGGCGCAGGGCAAGGTGCCGACCAGGAGGATGGCGAGCAATGCGGCGAAACGCGGGAATCGAGGGGGCATGGGATTCTCCGGTTGAAGCGCCCTTCAAGAATTGAAGTACCGCAGCCGTGTGGCTGCGATAGCTGGACTTAAGCAAATAATCGTTGGTTATTCCAGCGCAGCCGTACCGCGCGCCTTTACCCGCCGCGCCATTACTGGATAATGGCACCCCGCCACAATCAGGCCCTGACCTTGATGTCTCAAGGTTTTCTATTGCTACAGCCTGACAGTCGCCTTCAAGGATGGACGATCGGCTACGGAACAAGGACTCAGCACTGTGATATCCCCGCAAGATTCAGCAATACCGCTTACCCGCACTCAAAAACTCACCTCGTTGATCACTCGTGGCATGGCAGGGCTCAGTATCGTGCTGGGCGCCATGTGGGCGTTAATCACTTATGCGGTGCCGGACCCCAGCGTGTTCGGCTTCAGCTTCATCAGCTGGAAAAACGTGGTGTTGCTGGTGAGTACCTTTCTGTTTCTGGGAGCCGTTTCAATCGGCTGGCAGATTCGTAACTTCACACCGATGCTCCGCGGCGCATTGCAGTTCTTCATGGTTGCCGGTTTGTCTTTTGGTTTCTTCATCCTGGGCACCGAATATGCCAAGCCCTCTTTCGAATTCGCCAAACTGCAAGCCAAGATCGTCGAAAACGAAGGCAACAACCTGCTCGGCAAGCGCATGGAAGTGCTGGATAACGTTCGCATCGAATTGGAGGGCTGCGAAAATATCGGCCGATTGCCCACCTGCACTTTTGAACTGACCAATCTGAATATAGATCGCAGCTTTCGCTTCGACGACGGCACCCGGCTATTCGACGAGTCCGGCGGCCCACTCAAGTTCGAGTCGATCCGGGTAGGCCAGGTCGAGGACAACGCCTGGCTACGCTTCCCGCTGATTCGCAATGTACCGACACGCGTTACGCTGATCTTCCAGCAGAGCAACAGCAAGCTGAGCAAAACGCCTGCGATCAAGTTGGTGTTTCGGGATGGGAATGATGAGGCGCTTACCGTCAAATTCAGTGAGATTGTGATGCGCTAGGAGCTGGAATAAGGGCTCTTTACCGGTTCCAGGAAAGTCCTCGGCGTTGAGGACTTTCCTGGTTTTTTCAAACGGTAGCGTCACCAACCGAGGGATCAGACGCTCGGATGGGTATGGTAAATCTTGCTGACGATGGTCCACTTGCCTTCTACCTTCAGCAGGTTGAAGAAGTCGGTGAAGCGGAACCCCGAGACGTTGTCGGTATCGACCCGCGCACTGGCAGCCGTGCCGACTATGTCGATGCGTACGATGGCGGCTTTGGCTTCCGGGGACGGACGGAACGCGGTGTCGATGACGTCATAGAGATTCTGGATCGCGCCGCCGACGAGCTTGTCGCCATCGACGCCAAACATCGTGGCCTGCTCGTTGAAGGCGGGCTTCATCAGTGCGCTATCGGCCTTCGCGCCACCTTCGTTGTACTGGTTAAGTACGTCGACTATCGCGTTATATTCCTGAACGTAAGTAAGACTGCTCATTGCATGACTCCTGATAATTAACGGGTGTGGAACCTGTGGGAGCGGGCTTGCTCGCGAAAGCGGACTGACAGTCGACATAGATGTTGAATGTTATGACGCCTTCGCGAGCAAGCCCGCTCCCACAGGGGAATTGCGTTTTACTGGAGGATGGTGATCAGGTTTTCTGCACCACTCGAGCAACGCCCGAAGGCTCAATGCTGACCTTTTCCCACTTGGCGATGACCAAGGGCGCAATCGCATTGCCCAGCACGTTCAGGGTGGTGGTGCCGCTGTCGATAATCCGGAAGATGCCGGCAATCAGTGCGACCCCTTCCAGTGGAAGACCGGCCGATGCCAGGGTGGCGGACAGGATGATGATGGCGAAGCCGGGAACGCCGGCAGCCCCTTTGGACGTCAGCACCATCGTCACCACCAACAAGATCTGCTGGGACAGCGACAGGTCGATCCCATAGAGTTGCGCGACAAAAATCGTCGCCACGCCGAGGAAGATCGACGCGCCATCCAGGTTGAATGCGTAACCCACCGGCACCACAAAACTGACGATACGGCGCGGCACGCCATAGTGTTCCAGCTTGCTCATCAGCTGCGGCATGACCGATGCCGACGCGGCGCTGGAGAACGCCAGAATCAGCTCATTACGGAAGTACTTGATCAGTTTGAAAATATTCTCGCCAATCAAGTAGCAAATACCGCCCAGCACCACCAGCGCAAAGACAATCAGCGCCAGATAAACCACACCGATCAACTTGAGCAAAGGCAATAGCGAGGCAAAACCGAACGTCGCAACGGTGGCGCCGATCATGCCGAATACCCCGATCGGCGCATAAGCCATGACAATACTGACGACCTTGAACATGGCATCAGAGATACCTTGAACCACCGCCACCACCGGTGCGCTTTTTTCTCTGGGGAGTGAGTTCAATGCCAGGCCAAACAGCACGGCGAAGAACAGCACCGAGAGCAACTTCGCTTCCGACATCGCGACAAAAACGTTATCGGGAACGATGTTCTGCAGGATGACGAGAGCGCCCTTCGAAGGCTCCATGTTGACCGACGCGGTGCTGTGGGAAATGCCCGAAATATCGGTGCCTGTGCCGGGCTCGAAGATATTGGCGAAACACAACCCCATCACAATGGCCAGGCCGGTAATCGCGAAGAAATACCCCAGCGACTTGATGCCCATGCGCCCAAAAGACTTGTTATCACCGCCGCCGGCAATACCCAGGATCATGCAACAGAAGACAATGGGAACAACGACCATCTTCATCATCTTGATAAAGATATCGCCAAGGGGTTTGAGGATTTCAGAACTGATCCACCCTTGATACTGCGGGTGTGTATTGAAGTACCAACCGACGAGCACGCCAAGCAACAGCCCGGCAACTATTTGCCAAACCAAAGGGATACGTTTCATGTCTAGCCTTCTTGTTGGAATGAAAGGACTGCGTTAAGTAGCAGTTGCTAGAGTCATGAGCTTCCAGCTCATTTGAATTCGAATGGCACAACAAGGTTGTGCCATTGCTTTTATTACTTGGCGAAGAGCTGGCTCATATCCTTGAACGCCTTGAACTCAAGTGCGTTGCCACACGGATCGAACAGGAACATGGTGGCTTGTTCGCCGACCTGCCCCTTGAATCGAATGTAAGGCTCAATCACAAACTCGGTACCAAAGGACTTCAGTCGCTCGGCCAGGGCTTCCCACTGCAGCCACTCCAGGATGATGCCGAAGTGCGGAACGGGGACGTCGTGCCCGTCTACCGGATTGCTATGCACGCTCTCCTGAGAAGCAGTTTTTGGGTGCTCATGGATAACCAGTTGGTGACCGTAGAAATCAAAGTCGACCCACTGCGTGCTGGAGCGCCCCTCTTGCAGCCCGAACACTTCACCGTAAAAGGTGCGTGTCGCCGCGAGGTCATAAACAGGGATCGCCAGGTGAAAAGGAGAAAGGCTCATCGGAACTCCAATCAAGGTGTTTTATCGGTTTTGTTTTTGATTACGGAGCCAATCGTAGAGCCGCAGACCAAGCAAAAAAATCAATATATATTTCTTAGTAACACAATTAATATTTGTGAATGATCAAAGAACTGAAAACACTTATCGCCGTCGCGCGGGAAGGCACTTTTGCCGCTGCCGGCAACAGGATCGGACTGACCCAGGCCGCCGTGAGCGCCCAGATGCAGCGTCTGGAGGCCGAACTCGGTTTCCAGATTTTCGACCGCAAGGGCCGCTCGGCTCACCTGAACAGAATGGGGCATCAAATACTTCTGCAGGCGCAGGAGCTGCTTCGCCTTTATGACAATCTGGGCTCCACCACGGTTGGGCTGCCGGCCAGCGTGCTGGTGAACATCGGCGCCATCGCTTCCGTGCAGCGCTCGTATTTACCGGATGCACTCGCCAAATTTCACCAACAATGTCCGCAATGCCGAACCCGTGTGGTCCCGGGTCTGTCGATGGAGTTGGTCAACCTGGTGGATGCCGGCGAGATCGACATGGCGGTGATCATTCGCCCCCCCTTCTCGCTGCAAAGCGATCTGCGCTGGACGACCCTGGCCCTTGAGCCCTACCGGCTGATCGTTCCGCGCGATGTGCCCGGAGAAGACTGGTCGGCACTGCTTTCCAGCCAACCCTTCATTCGCTACGACCGATCATCGTTCGGCGGCAGGCAGGTCGATCGTTTCTTGCGGCAGATGCATTTCACCTTGCGTGAAGTGTGCGAGCTGGATGAATTAGAGGCCATTATCAAGCTGGTCGAAAATGGCGTCGGCGTAGCGCTGGTGCCGCAGACGGCGATCCATCAGGACTGGCCCGCCGGGGTGCGTGTGCTGGACCTGGGGCAGCACACCTTCCACCGTGATATCGGCCTCGTCCATCGGGCTAGGCAAAGCTTTACCGAGCCGGTACGGGTACTGGCCCAACTGATCGTTGAACAGGTTCAGAGCGGCTACGAATAAGCCCCAATCATCCACTTCACTTTTTCCAGCGCCTCGCGCAGTGCGCCCATCTCCACAGAGCCCAGCGCCAGGCGAAACGCGTGCGGGACGTTGGCCGAGGTGGCAAACGGTTCAGCGGTTGAAACCGACACATTTTCGCGCATCAACGCCATGGCGATCTGATCGGCCCTTGCGTCTTCCGACAATGGCAGCCACAGGAAATACGACGATGGATGGCGAATGCAGCGCAGCCCCGCCAGTACTTCGCCGGCCACGACTTGCCTCGCTTGCGCGTCCTGGCGCTTTTCAGCCTCCAGTTGCATGACGGTGCCGTCGTCGAGCCATGCAGTGGCGATTGCCGTCATCACGCCCGGGGTATTCCAGGTGGTCGCTTTGATCGTGCGCTCCAGCGCGGGCACGTGTTGAAGGGGGGCGACGACGAAGCCGACACGCAATCCAGTGGCCACACTCTTGGAGAGCCCTGACACGTAAATCGTCCTCTCGGGGGCGAGTACCGCCAGCGGCGCGGGGGGATTTTCCGCCAGGAAGGCGTAAGCGGCGTCCTCGATGATTAATAGCCCGTGCTGGCGCGCAATCGTCACCAGGCACTCGCGTTGATCGGCACTCATCACCCACCCCAGCGGGTTGTGCAGGGTCGGCATCGTGTAAACGGCCCGCACGCGTCTATGCCGGCACAGGCTTTCCAGTGCTTCCAGATCCGGGCCGTGATCGAGCACCGGAATGGGCACGATTTCCAGGTGCAGTGAATCGGCCAGAGCCTTGAATCCTGAATAGGTCAACGCGTCCGCTGCAATCACGTCACCGGGTTGCAACAGCGCCATCATCGTCACGGCCAGCCCCTGCTGGGCACCGGTGACGATCAGCACCTGCTCCGCCTCAACCGTCAGGCCGCGGACGCGCAGATGGCGCGCCACAGAGGCGCGTTCATGCGGGCGCCCGGCGTGTGGCTGGTAGCGCAGCAGCGATTCCAGATCGCCGGCCGATGCGAGTTGGCGCAGGGCATTTCGCAACATTTCTGTCTGCCCGGGAAGCGCTGGATAGTTGAAGTTCAGGTCCGTCATGCCAGCGGCAACGCTATGCTGGTCGATGTTCTGGCCTGGCGACCAGGAGGTTTCCCTGACAAAGGTACCCCGCCCCATCTCCCCGCTGACCAGCCCCATGGCTTCCAGCTCCGCATAGACCCGAGAGGCCGTCACCAGGGCCAGGCCTTCCGTTGCCGCCAACTGACGGTGGGTCGGCAAGCGAGTGCCTGGCAACAGTCGCCCTGAGCGGATGTCCGCCGCAAATTCATCCACCAGTGATTTGTAGCGTGAACGAGACATGCGCAAGTGTATCCATGACAATATTTTGATTGTATTGAGTTTCGTCCATACGATGCCTCCCATGCAACCGGCATAAAGGGAGTCCTCAATGGAACGCACATCGAACCTGCAACAGCACACCTCGGAAAAGACCGCGAGCGGATGGCTCAACGGGTTCATTGGCGTGCTCATCTTCAGCGGCTCGCTGCCCGCGACACGGGTGGCCGTTCTGGAATTTGACCCGGTCTTTTTGACGGTTGCCCGGGCCAGCATCGCTGCCATTTTGGCGCTGTGCATGTTGCTGCTTTTCAACGAAAAGCGACCGGCCAAGAGTCAGCTTCTCTCCCTGGCAATCGTGGCGCTGGGCGTTGTATTGGGGTTTCCGCTGCTGACTGCGCTGGCGCTGCAATATGTGACGTCTGCGCATTCCATTGTCTTCGTTGGCCTGTTGCCACTCGCCACGGCAGCCTTCGGCGTCTGGCGCGGGGGCGAGCGTCCCCGGCCGGTTTTCTGGTTTTTCTCGGTGCTGGGAAGCCTGCTGGTGGTGGGGTTTGCCGTCTCCCAAGGCCTGACCGCCTCTCCTGCGGGGGACATCCTGATGTTGCTGGCCATCCTCGCCTGCGGGCTGGGCTATGCGGAAGGCGCGAAGCTTTCAAGAACACTCGGCGGCTGGCAGGTGATTTCCTGGGCCTTGGTGCTGTCGTTGCCCGTCATGATTCCGCTGACCTGGTTTCTGGCCCCACCTTCGCTCTCGGGAATAACGCCGACCGCATGGTTCAGCCTGGCTTATGTCTCGCTGTTCAGCATGTTTCTCGGCTTCGTATTCTGGTACCGCGGGCTGGCCCAAGGCGGGATTGCCGCCGTCGGTCAGCTTCAGTTGCTACAGCCGTTTTTTGGCTTGGCGCTGGCGGCCACATTGCTGCATGAGCAAGTCAGTCTTGGCATGTTGGGTGTGACTGTTGCAGTGATCCTTTGCGTGGTCGGTGCGCGCAAGTTCTCGAAATAGACGGCTTGCAATCAAAAACCGACTGTTGGTCGGCCTCAGGGCCGCAGGAATACTAACCTTTTAAGGTAAGGCCTGAATCTGTCGTGATGGACCGGCCTCCAAGCTGTTCCCGGCCCACCGCAGTACTCGATAGGAGGAACGAAAAATGGCCAATGTCGAGAAAAAAATGCCGGTACACACCGACGACGAAAAAACCGATCAGCAACCGATGGCGACAGACCCTTGGCGTCCTCTGGAAAAACTGCGCCAGCAGGTCGATCACCTGTTCGAAGACTTCAATCGTGGCTCGGGGCTGACGCCTTTCCGGCGTGGTCTGTTTGATGTCGAACCGTTCTGGAGTCGGGAATTTATCAGTCGCAGCCTGCCTGCGGTGGACATTACCGAGAAGGAGGAAAGCTTCGAAATCACCGCTGAATTGCCAGGCATGGATCAGGAAAATATCGACATCAAATTGTCCAACGGCAATCTGATCATCAAGGGTGAAAAGAAAGAGGACAAGGAAGAAAAAAGAAAGGGCTATCACTTGTCAGAGCGTCACTATGGCTCCTTCCAGCGGGCGTTCAGCCTGCCCAAAGGCGTCGATGCCGACAAGATCGAAGCCAATTTCAGCAAAGGCGTGCTGAGTATTTCGCTGCCGAAGAAGCCCGAAGCCATGAACGCGGACAAAAAGGTGCAGATCAAATCAAGCTGAATCGTCGAGACACTTCGCGCAAAAAAGCCCCTTGTCGGGAAGCCGGCACGGGGCTTTTTTGCCGTGGTCTAAAAAATAACCGGGCGGGCGCGGTTAATGCCTGTCAGTTAGTCCGAGTGGGAGCGGGCTTGCTCGCGAAGGCGCCGGGTCAGCCAACATCAATGTTGAATGACACACCGCTTTCGCGAGCAAGCCCGCTCCCACAGGTTTCGTTCCTTAACTGACCGGCAACTTGGCGGCGGCGCGGTATGAACGACCCTGCGTTCCCACGCTGAGCCAAGGCCATGAAAAAGAACGAACAGTGGAACCTGTCCTACTTCGCGATCGCTTTTATCGTGCTGAGCCTCATGCAGATATTCGTTGGCGAGCGCCAGGCCGTGCAGCCCCTCCCCTACAGCCAATTCCTGCAATTGTTGAACGAGCAAAAAGTCAGTGATTTGCGGGTCGACAAGGACCAGATCAGCGGCAAGTTGCAAGAGCCCATCGACGGGCGCGAGCGGTTCTCCACGGTGCGGGTCGATCCGGCGCTGGCGACCGAACTCTCTCAATCGGGTGTCGGTTTTACCGGAACCACCGAAAACACCTTTATGAACAGCCTGTTGGGCTGGTTGTTGCCGTTTATTCTGATCATGGTGTTCTGGAATTTCCTGTTTCGCGGGATGGCGGACAAACAAGGTCTTGGCGGGCTAATGAATGTCGGCAAGTCCCGGGCCAAGGTGTTTGTCGAACGCGATACCGGAGTGACCTTCGCCGATGTCGCAGGCATCGACGAAGCCAAGGCCGAGCTGGTGGAAATCGTTTCGTTCCTCAAGGACAAGGAACGATACGCACGCTTGGGCGCACACATTCCCAAGGGTACCTTGCTGGTCGGCCCGCCTGGCACCGGCAAAACCCTGGTGGCCAAAGCCATCGCCGGTGAAGCCGGTGTGCCGTTTTTCTCGATCTCCGGCTCCGAGTTCGTCGAGATGTTCGTCGGGGTCGGTGCGGCCCGGGTGCGCGACCTGTTCGAGCAGGCACGACAGGCGGCGCCCTGCATCATTTTCATCGATGAACTGGACGCACTGGGCAAGATGCGCGGCGTCGGTACGCTGGGCGGCAATGACGAAAAAGAACAGACCCTTAACCAGTTACTGGCCGAGCTGGATGGCTTCGATCCCCGGGAGGGCGTCGTGTTGCTGGCCGCGACCAACCGGCCGGAGGTCCTCGACCCGGCGTTGTTGCGGGCCGGCCGCTTCGACCGGCAGATTTTGATCGACCGCCCCGATCGCAAAGGGCGGGAGGCGATCCTCAAGGTTCATCTGCAGAAAATCACCGTGGAGCCAGGGCTCGATGGTGCGCGTATTGCCGAGATCACCACTGGCTTCACCGGCGCCGACCTGGCCAACCTGGTTAACGAAGCGGCCATTGTCGCCACCCGACGCGGCGCCGAGGCGGTCAGCCTGAACGATTTCACCGCGGCGGTAGAACGCCTCATCGCGGGGCTCGAACGCAAGAGCAGTCTGCTCGACCCCGACGAGCGCCGGGTGGTGGCCTATCACGAAATGGGGCATGCCCTGGCCGCCAGCACGCTGCCGGCGATGGATCCGGTGCATAAAGTGTCGATCGTGCCCCGCGCCATCGGCTCGCTCGGCTATACCCTGCAACGACCGACCGAGGATCACTTCCTGATCAGTTGCCAGACGCTCAAGGACCGGATTGTCGTGCTGATGGCCGGGCGCGCCGCCGAAGACCTTGTCTATGGCCAGATCTCCACCGGGGCCGCCGATGATCTGGGCCGCGCGACCGATATTGCCCGACAACTGATTACCCGGTTCGGCATGAGCGCCGAACTAGGACAATCGGTGCTGGAGCGGCAAAACGCAACGTACCTGGGGGATCGCATGACCACACTGGGCGAGAAAGACTATTCGGAACAAACCGCCCGGGAAATCGACCTGGGTATTCGCGCCCTGCTCGATGAAGCCTACCAACGGGCCAAGGCATTGCTGCAGAGTCGCCGGGCCGACCTGGATGAGGGCGCCCGCCTGTTGCTGGAAAAAGAAACGCTCACACCCGAGGAATTCCCGCCTCTGCTGCCGCTCAAGCCTGCCCCGGCATTACCGCGACCGTAAGACCACTGATCGCCGTTCAATGTTTTTCCGACGCTGTTCGCCAACAACGCTAGGCTTACAAACAATGTGGTGATTATCGCCATTTTGCAGGGAGCGCAAAAATGGAAATCATTAACCGTTGGCAAAACCTCCCGCTCAGGATCGCTCAGGGAGGAATGCCGCAATGAAGCTTTCCAATCATTACAAATGGACTGCCCTGGGCGCCATTGCGCTAACCCTTTTCAGCGTACTGATATTTTTGCTGATCAAATCATTTTCCTACGACACATCGACCTACTTCGAGTCGCGCGATTTCGTTCGCCAACTCAAGCAGTTCGATGCCAATTGGAACGTGAAGATTCTGCGAGCAAAAATCGGCCTGACCGACAATTTGTTTCTGGGAGCGCCCGCTGAAGCAGAACAGCGATGGGCGCAGCTCGACAACCTCAATACGACCGGCCCCCTCTCGACACTTTGGCAAACCCGACGCCAGGGTTATCTGGATGCGGTAGAAAACAAAACCCGACTGGTTGAGCAATTCAAACAGCACAACACGGCCTTGCGAATATCATTCGAGGCCCTGCCTGAGCTGGAAGATAATATTCGTGTGTTACTGGAGGATTCCAGCAACACACGCCCGTCGGTGGGTGCTGCGGTACTCTCAGTGGTGTTCGATGTTACGTTGGACACCCTTGAATACGCCCTCTATGTCTCCAGCGAAAGGGCTGAGGAAATCTCCGGACATCTGAAGTATCTGGATGAATACATCAATCAACTGCCGCCCGAACAGCGCCCGCCTTTCACTGCTTTTGTAGACGCGGTGAATGCCATTGTTCGAGAACAGCCCATCGTCAATGATCTGCTTGATCGCATCAGTGTGATTCCGGTCGGACGGCAGTTGGACAGCATCACCGAACTATTGAACGAGAAACAACGGCGCACAGGCGCGACAGACCGCCAATATCACCTTTACCTGGGAGTATGCGCCGGCATCATGGCGCTGCTGTTGTTGTATCTGGCCGGCCGCCTGATTCGCAGTTATGCCCTGATCAACAAGATGAACAATGAGTTGCAAACGGCAAACGAGCGACTGGAGCAACGCGTCGAGGAACGCACCCGCGAGTTGATCGAGGCCGAGCGCGAACTGGTCGATGCCGCGCGAATGGCCGGCATGGCGGAAATCGCAACCAATGTGTTGCACAACGTCGGCAATGTGCTGAACAGCGTTAACGTCTCGGCAGATTTGATCACCCGCAAATTGGCGATGAGCAAAACCCTTGGCTTGGGCAAAGCGGTAAACATGATGAACGAACATGCCGAAGACCTGGGGCAGTTCATGACCTTCGACGACAAAGGCAAACTGCTTCGCGGTTACCTCAATCAACTGGTCGACTCCATTGCGACCGAACAATCGAGCATCGTTGACGAACTGTCACAACTCACTAAAAGCATCGATCACATCAAGGACATCGTTTCCACTCAACAGGCGTATGCCGGCGCGGCCAGGCTGGTCGAGCCGTTGAACGTTGTCGATCTGTTCGAGGATGCGTTGCGCATGAATTCCGGCGCGTTGAGCCGGCACCATGTCGTCGTCACCAAGAACTATCAGGACACGCCAACGATCATCGGCGACAAACACCGGCTGCTGTTGATCCTGATCAACCTGATCAGCAATGCCAAATATGCGATGTCCAAGGTCAGCGACCATCAGCGCCACATGACGCTGGGCGTCAAGATTATCGATAACACAACGCTGCGCCTCAGCGTGGAGGATCAGGGCGAAGGGATCGCTGCCGAGAACATCGCCCGTATCTTCAATCACGGTTTCACCACGCGCAAGGAAGGCCACGGCTTTGGCCTGCACAGTTGCGCGCTCGCGGCGGTAGAGATGAACGGGCACCTTCGCGTCCATAGCGATGGGCCAGGTCATGGCGCGGTTTTCACCCTGGAGATTCCGCTGGAGACTGCTAATGCATTGCCGACTGCTGGAATGTCAGTCAGTTAAGCGCAAAACCTGTGGAAGCGGGCTTGTGTGGCGAGGGGGCTTGCCCCCGTTGGGTCGCGAAGCGGCCCCAAAACCTGCAATTGCGGTGTATCAGGTACACCGGATGCAATGGTTTTACGACTGCTACGCAGCCGAACGGGGGCAAGCCCCCTCGCCATACAAGCCCGCGGCCACATGAAGGGCGCAGTCGCCCCGCCATCACGCCAACGAGCCTACCCCACCAAAACCATCAACTGTTGGCGCTGCGCATCCGTCAGCATCGGGCCGAAACCCGCACCGGCGTTTTCCGCCATGTAGCGCGGGTTGCTGGTGCCGGGGATGACACACGTCACCGCCGAATGAGCCAGCAGGAATTTGAGCGCCAGTTGTGCCCAGCTATTGACCCCCACTTGCGCGGCCCATCCCGGCAGCGGTTTGCCTTTCAATCGAGCGAGCAAGCCACCGCCGCCGAAAGGCCGATTGCAAATCACTGCCACGCCACGCTCGCGACATAGCGGCAGGATTCGTTTCTCCACACCGCGGTCGTCCAGGGCATAGTTGATCTGCAAAAAGTCCAGCGGCTCGGCTTTCAACACGGCCTCCACTTCGTCGTACGCCGACGCTGTGTAATGGGTGATGCCGATGTAGCGGATGCGCCCTTCTGCCTTCCATTCGCGCAGGGTGGGCAGGTGGGTTTTCCAGTCCAGCAGGTTGTGAATCTGCATCAGATCGATACGGTCGGTCTGCAATAGCTTGAAGGACTGTTCCATTTGCGCGATGCCTTCTTCGCGGCCACGGGTCCAGACCTTGGTGGCCAGAAACGCAGGCGAACGAGGCCGATGGATCGACAGCAATTCACCGGTCGTCTGCTCGGCGCGACCGTACATCGGTGAGCTGTCGATCACCGTGCCGCCCTTCTCGAACAACGCGATGAGCACGGCGGCCAGTTGCTTGTAGGCCGCGTCGGAAGGCGCGACATCAAAGCCGCGATAGGTGCCCAACCCGACCATGGGTAACGGCTCGTTGCTGGAAGGAATGGCTCGGGTCAGCATGTTCTTGCCTCCTGTTTCCGTCGACGGCGCCGATACGGCAAAGGCCGGATCGAAGGTGAAGACCGCCGAAACACCGGCAGCCAACGTGAGTATTTTTCTACGCGTGAAGACAGCAGGATCGGTCATGGAATTCCCCCTGGCTGTTCATTCATGGTCGCCCTTTGCTCTTGTCGTCTGGCCAGCCACAGACATAACCAGCCCCACAGCCCGGCAAACGGCACGATCACTACCGCTACCAGCCCAAACCCCGCGCCCAGCGCCGTCAACCCGGCGGAGAGCCAGCCACTGGCCGCATCGCCGCCGCGATACACCAGGGTTTCGATCACATTCTTGGCCTTGTACTTTTCCTCGCGGCTCACCACCGTCCACAGCACTTCTCGCGCCGGGCGCACGATGGCGAACTCGACGGCGCGGCGCAGCCCTTGCGCCAGCGCGACGGTTGTTGGCACGGGTGCCAGGGCCATGGCGCTAAACGCCACGATCGTCGCCAACGGCAACGCCACCAACGCCCCACCGATGCCGATCAGACGGATCAATGGTGCCGTCAGTAGCAATTGAAATAGCAGGGTCAGCGCCGACACGATCAAATCGACGACGGCGAAGAATTGCGTCCTGCTGGCCACATCAGCATAGCTGCCAGCCACAATCCGTCCCTGTTCGAAATACAGCAAAGTCGCGGCACTGGTGTGCAACAGCATGAACAGCACCAGCCCCATCAGATAACGCGAGCGCAGGATCAGCGTGACCCCGGCCAGCACGCTGCCGCCCATGCGCCGCTCATCCAGCCAGCGGCTGCCGGACTGCGACGCTGTGCGCGACAACAGCGCCCGATAGCAACGCACCGCACATTCCAGCAGCACGGCCGCCGCAACGGTCAACGCCACCGGCCCAAGATTTGTGGCCATGGTCGCGGCCAGCAACGGCCCGATGAACGTGCCCAGGGTTCCACCCGCCGCAATGAAACCGAACAGCCGCCGCCCTTGCTCGCTGGAAAAGCGGTCGACCAGCACGCTCCAGAAAATCGAAACGATGAACAGGTTGTAGATGCTGATCCAGACGAAAAACACCCGTCCCACTGTCACCGGCGCAATGCGCTGAGCGATCAACACGCCAAACACCAGCATCGACAAGGCAATCAAGCGGTAGATCAACGGCACGAAGCGCATGGCAGGCAGCCGCGAAACCAGCGCGCCGAACAGCGGCACCATCACCAGCATCACCACGAACGTGGCCGTGAACAGCCATTGCAACTTGTCGGCACCGCCCTCAAGGCCCAAGGCATCGCGCAAGGGTCGTACCAAGTAATAACTGGCGAGCACGCAGAAATGGAAGGCGAAACCCAGCATCAGGGCCGTTCGTTCGGACGGCAGAACCTTGACCCATTTCAGCGCGTCGGTGACCGTCATGGCACAGGCCCCGGATACAAGCGTCGACTCTTGGACATCGGTGCGCCCCCGTGCGGCAACTATCGATGGACTACACTCTGACAACGCTCAAGCGATAGCCGTCGTCAGGCCCAGAGCAGTGCCATGCAGTCCACTAAACTTAGTCGAATGTCGCGAACCCTGATGTCTCTCTTCGCATTCATTGCCGTTGCGTACCTGGTGCTTTGCGCCGCGCTGTTCGTGTTTCAACGCGCCCTCATCTACTACCCGCAACCCCGCGCCATCGACGCACCCGAAACGCTGCTCACGCTGCAAGTCGCCAATGCGCAGGTGTTGGTGACGGTCAGGCCGCACGACGGACCGAAGGCGTTGATCTACTTCGGCGGCAATGCCGAGGACGTTTCCCGCAGCCTGCCCGAGTTCTCGCAGGCCTTTGCCGATCATGCGATCTACTTGCTGCATTACCGAGGCTACGGTGGCAGTTCCGGGTCACCATCCGAGGAAGCGATACAGCGCGATGCCATGACCTTGTTCGACAGCGTCTACAACACCCATCCCACTATCGCCGTGGTCGGGCGCAGCCTGGGCTCGGGCGTTGCCGTACGCCTCGCCAGCCAACGCCCGGCGTCGCGGCTGATCCTGATCACGCCCTACAACAGCCTTGAAGACCTCGCCGTCCGCCAGTTCGGCTGGTTCCCGGTGAAGTGGCTGTTGCAGGACAAGTTCGAATCCTGGAAATACGCCGCTCATATCACCGTCCCGACGCTATTGATCGCGGCCGAGCACGACGAAGTCATACCGCGCTCAAGCACCGAGCAGCTTTACACGCATTTCGCCAAGGGCGTGGCCACGCTGCAGGTGATACCGGGCACGGGCCACAATTCGATATCCGAGAGCCCTCAGTACCTCAAGCTGCTCGGCGCCGCGTTGTGAGTCAGGTGTAGGCCAACAATCGGCCGCAAAGCACCACCGTGACCCATAACCCCATCGAAAGCACCGCCTGCACTTTTGCAATGGCCGGTGCCGCGACGCCTGTGTTCCACTGGCTGACTGAACGGTATACCCCGACGTGAAAAAGGGCTGCGTTGATGCCCGCCGTAGCGATCAGGCTCAGCTTCAAAATGAAAATATTGTTGGTGGCGAAGTCATGGGGATGGGCGGTAAACATCATCAGGCCAGCGGGTACGATCAATACCAGGGCAGCGACGGACCATCTCAGCAGATGGCGAGCCAGCGCCGTCACCGCAATATCCTTGGACAGGCCAAGCACCCGCAGATCGAACATGACCACTGAGCCCACAAGCACCACGAAGCCAATGATGTGAACCACCTCGACGATCGGGTAAAGCCACAACTCTCCTCGCATGGCCCACCCAAGTCGCGAGTCATCCAGCCAGTCCAGCCAGCTTTGCGGACCTGAGCCACTGGCACTTGTGGTGTCCATCAGCGCAACTCGGTGGTTTTATCGCCGATGGTGATGCGTTCCGCTCGCAGTTCTTCGGGTTTGTTTCGATTCGGATAACCGACCACCGTAGCCGTCGTACCGACATTCAGCATCTCCTTCGACAGCCCACGGTTCTCCATGCGCGATGGAGGGGCCAGAACGATGATCCACGTCTTGTCGGCTGTTTTGAGACGCAGAAGCCCGTGCGGATGGGAATAGCCGGATTCCTCGATCGTTCCGTTCAACTGCATGGATTTGCTGGAGTCATACTCACTCCAGCCGTGATGAGCGAACGCCGCAGTGGCCACCAGCAGTAATGACAGTCCAATGCTTCTGAGCAAGGCTTTCATGATGCGGTCCTCCTGTTTTATCTGGAGCTGGTGGTGCTACGACAACGGTGGTTGGCAGGTTTCTTCATTGGTGAGACGAAAGTGTGGGCTAATCGTCGGGAAGGAAACACATGGTCTACATCGCTCACTGGGCTCTGGACGAGACTTAATCTCACTTTGGTTTTGTGCTGGATGGGCTGGTCTCATCGCGGGCAAGCCCGCTCCCACAGGTATCTGCTTTGACCAAAAGGTTTGTGAACGACACCGATCACTGTGGGAGCGAGCCTGCTCGCGATGAGGCCCGCAAGAACACCCTCAAACATAACCGCTGGTTTACTCGTCAGCATTCAGCGCATAAAACTCATGCAACTTGGCCTGCAACAGTTTCTTGTCAGGCAGCTGAGTCTGATATTCCGCGATCAATGCGGGCGAAAGTGAACGGTTCAGGGCGTACTCGACGACTTCGTCATCTTTGCTGGCGCACAGCAAGACCCCAAGCGCCGGGTTTTCATGGGGCTTACGGACGTTGCGATCCAACGCCTCAAGGTAGAAGTCCAGCTTGCCGAGATATTCTGGCTCGAAACGCCCGACCTTGAGCTCAATCGCCACCAGGCAATTGAGCCCGCGATGGAAGAAGAGCAGGTCCAACGCAAAGTCGCGACCGCCAACCTGCAACGGGTATTGAGAACCCACGAAACAAAAGTCACGCCCCAGCTCGATCAGAAAATCCCTGAGCCTGCGCAGTAACCCGCCATGTAAATCGGCCTCGACATGACCTTGCGCCAAGTCGAGAAACTCGACCATGTAGGTATCCTTGAACACGCTCAAGGCTTCGGGATGTGTTTGCCTCATCAACGATGATACTTTTGCGGGATTGATGACGCTACGCTCAAACAGAGCGGCTTTGAACTGGCGCTCGAGCTCCCGGCTCGACCACTTCTCCTGAATCGCCATGCGCAGGTAAAACTCGCGCTCCTCCGGGCGTTTGCTTTGGTTGAGAATGATCAGGTTTTGGGTCCAGGGCAATTGTCTCAGCAGTGCTGAGACTTTTGCATCGTGCCTGTACGCCTCGTAAAACTGGCGCATACGAAAGAGATTCGGTCGGGTAAAACCACGCAATCCCGGCTGAGTACGCGCGAGGTGATTTGCCAGTTGAGCGACCACTCCATCCCCCCACTCCGCCGCTTCGATCTTTCGGCTGATGTAAGCCCCGACCTGCCAGTGCAGTTCAATCAACTCGGTATTGACTGCCTGCACCGCTCGCTGCCGGGCGGTGATGATGAGTTGCGTGATTTCGTTAAAGCTTGCACCAACGGGCGGCGCAGTTGAACTGAGGTCATTCACGTGAAGGCGTTCCTGTTTAGTAGACGACCTTCTCTAGTACTCCTCACCTTGAAACAATAAAAATCACGAAGTGTTTCGGCGTGAAACAGTGTCATGTGATTACGGAATTGGTCAGCAGCCTGCTGACCAATTGTGCTGACCATATTCAAGCAATCGGGCAGCAACCTGCTGCCCAATTCAATTGTGTCAGCACCGCTGTCACAATTACCCCCTCACGGATAACTAAACCCCTTAACCAACGTCAACTCCCCCACCGCCCGCATCGGCACCAGGAACGTTTCCATCTTCTCGTTCGGCGTTCCCTCTTCCGTAATCACCGTAATCTGTGCCGTAGTCAGCGGCTGAACAGCCTCTTCCTGCCCCTCCTCATCACTGCGATACCCACCACCGTAGTAGTTCACGTACACCTGATACTGCCCCTTGATCGGCGCCGGCATGGCAAAGATTTCCGGGCCGTAGCCGGTGGTGACGTCGACGTCGAGTGCGCCGCCGTTGGCCGCGACGCGGTCGCCGTACCAGATGTGGCCACCGTCAGGCGTGACGACATGCAGATCAAGGTCGGTGCCGTCGCTGTCCCAAGCCAGCAGTACTCGCAACTTGGCAGGGGTGGCGCCGCCGCTGGTGTTGAGGAATTGGGTGCGATGCCGCTGTTGACCATCAGGGCTGCGGACTTCAACGCTGTTGCTGCCATTGGGGAATGAGAACGGGCGATCGTAGCGGCCGGCGGGGTCGATTTTCAGCGGCATGCTGACGCCGTTGACGATCAGTTTGCCGGGCTCATTGCCCTTGGGTGTGGATTTGATCTGGCCGGTGATGCGAGCGGTCTTGGCCTGCCCCACCGGTGTGTTGACCGAGGACGCCGGGTAATTAACCGTCTGACGAAAGTTTTCGCCTTCGCCTTCGGGCGCGCCCGTGCGCCAGCCGCCGACGGGGGTGTCGAGTCTGACCGCGCTATCGGTGGCGAACGTGGTCGGCCATACGCAAAAAGCACAAAGGAACAGGAGGACCTGTGGGTAACGGAGTTTCATGGCCTATTCCAGCAAGAGGTGGCGGGCGAGCCCTTCGATGTAGGTTTCATCCTGGCCGTTGGGGTGTGCTTCGAAGGCCAGGTGCAGGTATTCATGAGTCAGGTCGAGGCGGTCTTGCAGCGACAGCACGCCGCGCACGTAAATGCGCTGGCGTTCGCGATCGACAAAAGGACGGCCGAAGGCCAGGCGGCAGACGGCGAAGGCGTTGACTTCGTTGTAGCCAACTTCGCTTTCCAGCCGTGGTCGCCAGCCGCGGCGTTGCTTTTTCAGCCAGTCTTGCGCGGCGGGCAATGCGTCGCAGGAAGCGACGGGATTGTCCCAGCGGCTGAGGCTCGCGCGCGGGTAAGCGTGCAGCAGGATGGCGTCGTAGCGTTGACCGGCATTGGCCTGTTCGACGGCTTGCAGCCAGGAGAGCTTGTCCGGTCCCGGTTGGTCGGAGTGATAGGTGACGTTGCTGCCGGCGAGTACCAGATCGCTGGTCCACGCGGCGATGTTGCGCGATTCGGTGGCGGCTGGGCGTGGGGCGACGCGCTGTCGACTGCTGCTGTCATCGATGCTCAGGCAGTCGCCGTTGCGGGTAGCGTTTTGCAGCAGGTAGGTGCGGATCGCGACGCTCAAGGCTTTGGCGGCTTCGGCGGGTTCCGGTCTGGCTTCGCGCTGCAGGACGCGGGCGACGTATTCTTCGCGGTCCAGACGGGCGACGAGTTTGTCTTTGAGCAAGAACAACTCGCCGTCGCTGTGGATATCGAGTTGATTGCCGTTGGCGAACTCAACGCGATAGTCACCTTGCAAAGGACCGGGCGCTAACACGCGATCCCCCGACAGTACGCGCTTCAGCGGATAACGTGCGAACAGGCCGACCTCGACGCACTTCCCCGCCTCCGCTGGCCATGACGAAGGCAACACCGTCGCCAGTGCCGGACCGTAATTGCGCAAGACCATTTGACTGGTGCCGCGCCCGCCGGCCCAGATCGGCGTGCCGTCCGCCGTCCAGCCAGCGAACCCGCCCTGACGCGATGAAGGATCCAGATCCCCCAACCAGCTCCAGGTTTTCACCCGCAACCGACCACCGAGTTCGCCCACGACATTGCCGTCAGCCGCATTCAGCACCACATCGAGCAACACCCGCCGCGCCTGATCCTGCGCCGGCATCACGGCCAATACCTTCAACAACTCAGCCACCGAAACCCGGGTCTGCGGTTGCAACGACGGCAAGTCCAGCAACCACTTCGGCGCTTGTCTCGCCTGCCAATACTCGCGCCACTGCGCGCCAGCAATGCCCAGACGCGCAGGCTCGAAATACAACCCGCAAGACTTCACCAATGCCTGATCGCGCTCAATCCTGCCGCCCGCCGTGCAGCAATACACTTCTTCCTTCGATTGCCCGCGACACTCATAAGCCGGTTCCCGCGCGCCGGTGTCCACCAGCCAACCGTAGACAAACAGCTTCCACAAACTACCCAGCGGCGTCTGCACATCAGCAGGCAATGGCTCACGCGAGATCACCTGCGTCTGGCTCAACGAAAGCAATTCACCCTTGAAGCCCAGGCGCAACGGCTCGTCCTGCGCTGTCGCCAGCGCAGGCATCAAACACAACAGCCACCAGACCAGACGCCGGGTCATGTCAGTGAACCGTGACCTGACCGAGTGCCGGCTTCTGTTCCTGAGCCTGGTTCTGCGGTGCGTAGACTTGAGTGAAACGTACCGGCGGCAGGCTGAACTGACCTTTTTGCGAGAAACGCACCAGATGACGCAGGCGCAATTCACCGCTCAAGGCATCCACCGGGATCGCGTAGGCCAGTTGCCCCGGCTCGAAACGGGCCTTCTCCAGCGAGGTCGGCTCGGTGCCGGCCTTGCCCATCAGCTTGATGCCCCACGTGGTGCGCTCGACGTCCGCGCCCGGTGGCAGCGGCACTTCGAGCATGCCGTAGCGCAGCGGTTTCGCAGCCTTGCTGGTGATGATCACTTCGTCCAGGTACAGGCTGTCGCTGGACAGCGGTTTGCTGCCGACGGCTTCGAGTTTGAATTCGAACGCTTCGTCACCCGGCACCAGACGCGACAGACGACGAGTGATGGTCACGGCCATCGGGGCCACTGGCGGTTGCTTGCTCTGGAAGCTCAACGCGGCGCGAAGCGGGCGTTCTTGCTCCCCGGTCAGCGACAACACTGTCGGCACGGGCGCAGCCCCCTGCCACGTCCAATACATCTCACCGGTAGCACTGTGTTGTTTCTTCCAGCCTTCACCCGGTGCCAGCGCGATGGTGGGCGAGGCCTGCTCGATGCTGCGTTGCAGCCAGGTCAGCGCCAAGGCGCGTTCCAGGGTCGATTGCTGTGGCAACAAGCGTTGCAACAGTGCTTGAGCGTGAGCCTGATCGAAGGCTTGCAGAGACAGGTTCAAGGCTTCGACAAACGGTTGAGAGCTGACGGCCACTTGTTGTTGCGCAACTTCCAATTGACCGTTGAACGCCGACGGCAGATTGACCTTGGCCTGACGCGCCAACGAGGCGGTCAGCACTCGAGCGCTGGCCAGGCCCAACGCCGAATCCGGATCGCTCATGACCAGGCTCTCTGCGCCATCGTCCATCATGCTCGCCGCATGGCCTTCGCCGGCTTTCACCAGATCGTCGATCAAACCGCTGAGCAGCGTGTTCACCGGCAATTGCATCTGCTTGGCAAACGACAGAATCAACGCCCGCTGCAACAGCGGCGTGTTCTGCGCTTGTTTGGCGTACACATCCAGCACCCGCTGCCAATGCTCCGGCGGCAGGCTCAGTTCCAGCGCTTTGCTGGCGTGCCAGTCGGCGTAATAGGCGTAAGCGGTGAGGAACGCATCCGGCTCACCGTCGTAGCCCCACCAAGTGAAGCTCGCCGACGGGCCGGCCATTTGCACCAGCCGCAGACGGCTGTTCTGCATGATCAGACGCAAACGATCGCGGATCTGCGGGTTCGACGACAAGGTCGGATAAGCGATGCTCAACGGCAGCAAACGACTGGCGGTCTGTTCGACACCGCCGTACGGATAGCTCAGCAGATCATCAAGCGCCGAACGGAACAGCGCTTGCGGGCTGTCATCCAGGCGCAGGCGAATATCCGTGGCGTCGGCCGGCAAGGTCAGCGGCGTATCACCGCTGGCCACGTCCAGGCTTTGGCTCTGAGTCACCTGCCAGCCTTCGCCGGTCGCGGTCAGGCGCACCGCCAAGGCATCAGCGGTTTTGCCGTCCTGCACCAGCTCGGCGGTCCACTCGCCATTGGCCACTGTGAACGCCGGCAATGCGATGTAGTTGATGCCGTTGTTCAACGTGACCGGCACCCGTTGTTCGGCGCCAGCGTAATGAATCACCAGCTCAGCCTTGACCGGTTTCTCGGCCTGACTGAAAGCGAACACACCGAGATCCGGTTTGTCGCCGTTGCGGAACTTGCTCGGGCCGCTCCACTTCAGGTACAGCGGTTTTTCCGAGCGAACAAATTGCTTCTTCTGCCCGACCTGACCGTCATCGGCAATGGCCCGAGCAGTGATGCGCCAGCGGGTCAGCGAGTCCGGCATTTTGAAGGTGAAGCGGGTTTTGCCGTTGGCATCGGTGATCAATTCAGGCTGCCACGCGGCGGTGTCGACGTCTTCGCGACGTGGCCGCTCCAGCACTTTCACGCCACGCTCGCTGCGGTTGGCTTTACCCGGTGCGCCTGGGCTGCCCGGCAATGCCACGTCGTAGCTGATGAACGACAAACTGGCACTGGTGCGCACGTTGTTGCGGCGTGGGTGATAGAAGAATTGGTCGATGGTCGGCGCGACTTCCGGTTGCAAGGCGTAGACCATTTCATCAACCACACTGACCGTCAGGTGCGCCGGAATCGGCTTGCCGGCGAACTGCGTGGTCAGGTCAACCGACACGGTATCGCCTGGCTGATACGCCTCTTTATCGGTGGTGATTGCCACGTCGATTTGCGGCGCAACCACTTTGATGCCGGCGTTCTGGAAGCTGTATTGGCCACCCTTGGTGTAAAGAACCGAGAACGTCAGGTTCGGCGCGAAGTTGTCCTTCACCAGGATGCGCGCGCGGTATTGGGTGTCGCTGATTTTTTCCATCTTCAGCCAGTCGCTGCCCTTGGACAGCAGCGCAGTGGCCTCGACCTTGTCACGCTCAAGCGACAACAACGCATCGATAATCGGCTCGGGGAAAGTGATCAACGCGAGGGCTTCGTCGCCGGCCTTGTACTCGGGTTTATCGAGTACGATTTCCACGGTGCCGGGCACCGCTTTGACGCCATCGCCAGTGACCGAATGACCGGTCGCGCCCAGTACGCGGCCGTGATCATCTTTCAGCGTCAGGTTGTAAGTGCCCGGACGGTCGAAGGCCAGCGCGAAGCCTTTATCTTTGGCGGCGAGTTTACCTTCGCCAGTGGTCTGATCTTCGAGTCGCACCCAGCTGTAGCTGCTCGGGTTGACCGCTTTGCTCTGCTCGCTGCCACCTTCGTTGGCATAGCTGAATGCAACCTTGCCGCCCACCGCGCTGAACCGCTGCGGCGCGCTCAAGCGGAAACTCGCAGCACCACGGTCGATGAGGATTTCCTTGGTGGTTTTGACCCGATACGCCGCACCATCGCTGGCGAACACGGTGAGCATGTAGCGGCTCGGTTTCTCGGCAGCGGGTAGATCAAGGCTCGCGTTGCCTTTGGCGTCAGTGGTCAGTTCGGCGCTGGTCAACTCCACCGGGAATTGCCCGAGGTATTGCAGTTCGTTATCGACCATCGACAATTGTTGGGCGCGCAGGCTCAGGCTCAACTTGGCATTCGCAACAGGTTTGCCGTCCGGGTACAACAACACCAGACTGCCCTTCACCGGTTCGCCGGTGCGGTAATCCTGCTTGGCCAGGTTCAGGGAAATCTCGAAGTGCGGCTTGATGTATTCAGCGACACGGAAGGCACTGCTGTAGGCCTGATCCTTGTAGTTGAAACGCAGTTCATAACCGCCCGCCACCGCGTTGTCCGGCAACTGGAAGCGACCCTGAGTGCCGGCCTTGGAATCGAGCTTCAGCGCCAACGATTGCAGCGCGGTGCCAGTGGCGTCGAGTACGGTGACGTTGACGTCGGCAGCGGTCGGCGCCACGGAATCCCGCGCATTCTTGAACTCGCGACCGACGATTTTCAGCGACACCCAATCCCCCGGCCGATACAGCGGTCGGTCGGTGAACGCATAGAGTTTGGTGTCGTAGATTTCGCTGTCGTAATAGAAGTTCTCGGAGACGAACACTCCGCCCTCTTCGTCCTCGCCAATCACGAACGAACGCTCCGGGCTGACGTGTTTCAGACGCAGCAAACCATCGGCATCAGTTGCGCCGCTGCTCATCACACCCAGGCCGTCGGTCCACAGCACATTGACCTTGGGCACCGAACTGCCTTCGTGTTTGCGCGCGGCCCACACCAGCAATTCATCGCCGGCAATCTTGCTCACGGCCACGGTGTTGGAGACGAAAACCATGGTGGTCGCGCGGTACTTGCCGATCAACGCTTCCACCAGATACAGGCCCGGTTTCAGGTTGCCCAACGGAATGTACACGTTGCCCGGCGAGACACTGACGAACTCGCTGGAAGAACCGGCCAGATTCACACCCTCAGGCGGCTGGATCGGTTTGGCTTGCCACAGCGGATAACGGAATTGACTGACCACCGGCAGGCCCGGAATCAACGCGAACTGGGGCTGAGCGTCGTAAGGCGTTGGTGCGGCGATGGCGGTACCCATCTTCAGTTCCGGCACTTCCTCGGTGACTTGTTTGCGCGACTCGTAGGAAAACGCCCGCTGCATTACTCGACGGGATTTGCGGTACCAGTTATCCCACAGGTACGCGAGGGTGTTCGACAGGCCTTCGCCCTTGAACTGGCCGTCACTGACCACGCGGTGCAGGTTCTTCTGGCGCTTGAGAAAATCCAGCGGCTTGTCGATGCGATACACACGAATGTCCGCGCCGCCGTAAGGCTCCATGCGGAACCGGCGGTAATCGCGGCCCGGCGCTTCGAGGCGAACCATCGCCTGCTCGTCGCTGGCGAAACTGCTGTCGGCCAGCAGGAAGAAACTCTCACCGGTCACCGGCGTATAGCCGCTCGGCTCGACGGTGTCTTCGGCATTGACCGTGGTTAAAGGCGCCAGCAGAGCCAGCAGCAGTGGAATTCGAGAGCAAATGCGCAGCATGCGGGCACCGATCATTGGGAGAGGAAGTTCAGTCGATAGACGCCGATGAAGTTGGGGTTGGCTGCGTCGGGTATCCATCGGGTGTCCTTCCATGTCATGAGTTGTTGCAGGCTTGCGGAGCGCATGCCGTTGTCAGTGGGGGTGGTAGTGCCGGTGTGATAGGCGATGAAGCGGCCCATCCAGATCATCAGGTGCTGGTCGTCACCCTGATCGAAAAACATCAGGTCGCCGGGCCGGGCCTGGGACAGGTCACGGCCGATCAGATGACTGTTGAACTGAATCAGCTTGATCGCGTTGACGTAAGGCCCGACCTTGCCACCACCCTGCTGCCATTGCTGGGCGAGGCCGCGCTGGGCGTCGCTCAATTGCAGTTCCGGCGGCAGGTAGCGATTGGACAGGCCATTGCTGCGCAGCCATTTGTCGTCATGGACTTTCAGCGCTTCGTTGGCGGCAAACCGCACCAGCCCGGCGCAATCCTGCTGATACCAGCGCGGGCTCGGGCCTTGGGTCAGTTGTTCCTGGGCGATGCGCACGAACCAGGCGCGGAATACCTGGGATTGCTGCGGGTCGAGCGCCGGGGCTTCGCTGGCAAAGGAACGAGTCCCCAGCAGCAACGCCAACAGGCCGAGGCCTCGGATAAGTGCGGTCACAGGGCTTTCCACTCCAGCGGCAGCCACTGCCAGTGGCCGTCGGGCTCGCTGCCTTTAGGCAAGGTCAGGGCATATTTGCCATAGCCGCCGAGGGTGCGCAGTTTCGGGATCAGGTAGGTTTGCGCGGCGTTGTAGAACACCGGCTCCATGTCCTGCGGCAGGCTGTCGAGGGTTTCCTGTTGCATCAGCTGCGCCATGGAATCCGGGCCGAAATAGATCGGCATCAGCAGGTCTTTCGGCACTACGTCAGCCATGGGCGGGAAACGCTTGTCGAGGGTGCCGAGGGCTTTGTCGACCAGTTTGTCGTCGAGGGAAAACAGCAGCGTCGAACCGTGGCGCGCCAGGCTTACGCGCATAAAGGCTTTGCCGGTGATCGCGTCGGGTTGCTCGGCATCCTTGGCTTTATAGGGACCGAAGTTGGAGCTGACCTGACGCTGCCACTGATGGGTTTGGCCTTGCTGTTTTTCGACCACCGGGAACGCCTGATCAGGGACTTTGCCTTCATAGGCGCCGACCATCGAGCCGAACAGATTGCCCAAGTCGCCGTCGAGTTTGGCGCTGTCATCATCATTCAGGCTCGCCACCAGCAGCGGCGTGTACAGCCGCGAGTCGGCGTACCAGCACAGGCCGGCGGCACCGGCCATGTGTTCGGTCAGGGCCTGGGCCACGGACTCTTCGGCGCCGAGTTTCACCAGCAGCGGTTTCTGTTGTTCGGCGGCCAGTGGCAAGGTCACGCAGGCGCTGGCGCCCATGGGCATGGCTTGCCAGATCGGTTTGAAGTCGAAGTCCGGCTGGCTTTCCAGTTCGTCCATGGCCAGAAAGCTGTGCCAGCCCTTGTCGTCCATGTCAAAACGCAGGCCGGCGAAGTTCGGGATGAAGCGCTGGTAACCCATGGCCAACACGCTGGAATTGACCGAGAGGCGCTGTTTTACCTCGGGCGTACGCGGTGGCAGGCCGAAGGCTTCGGGGAACAGTTTCTGGCCGCCAAGTAACGCTTCCAGGGACTCCGTCGAGACCATGCCGGGCTCATCGACCGGGCCGTGTCCGGTCTCGTACAGCTTCGCCGGGTTGGACAACACCACCAGTTTGTCGCCATGGGACGCGAACAGCAGCGCTTTGCTGTTGTTGTAAGTGAGCTGATACAGCGGCACCACATCGCCCGCGACCTTGATTTCACTGAGCCGGCTCAACTGCGTATCACCCAGCGCCACTTTCGCCAGCGGCTCCAGCACCTTGGCCAGCCCGCCGCGATCCATCACCAACAGGAAATCCTTGAGACGCCCATCCGCCCCGCGCCACAGCGCCACATCCGCCGGCTGATCGAACAGCTGCTCGATAAGGCTGTCCTGCAGCTTCAGGTCATGCTCGTAAATGATCCGCCGCAGACTGCCAATCAGCCCAAGGCGATCCGCATGCGCTTCGTAATAGAAGACGAAATCTTCGGTCAGGGTTTCCTTGAGAAACGGCACCGCCAGCAGATCCTTGGGCAACTGGCTCAGGGAATGGGTTTCGAGCAAACCGTCCGGTCGGCTCATGCCCAGTTTGTCACTGGCCAGTTCCGCAGGCGGAGCCTTGGGTTTGTTCAGGAACCACCCCAACCCGCCCGCCACGCCGGCCACCAGGCACAGCCCGACCAGCAGCGCTGGCCAACGGCGAGGAGTTTTTGCAGCGGGTGCGTCAGCGGCCGGGGAAACAGTCTTATCACTCATGTTCACAAACCCAATTCATCCGTGGTGCGGGATGTTTAATAGTTGAAAGTCTTGACCAGCAGCAGGTCGCCGATCGCCCGCAAAGGCACGATGAAGGTCTCGCGTTTTTCGTCGACGGTGTTTTCGTTGAGCACCAGATTGATTTGCGAGGTGATCACCTCGTTCTGGTTGCTGGTCTCATCGAAGTTATAGCCGCCACTGCCGAAGTTGCCCCAATAGTTCACGTAAACCAGATAAGTGCCATGCATCGGCGCGGTCATGGTGAACATTTCCGGGCCGGGGCCATCGACCCCGTCCGGGTCCAGGCCGCCGCCATTGCTCATCGCCGGGCGAGCCCAGAACGCATGCTGGCCGTCGGGCGTAATGATGTGCAGATCGAGTTCGGCCTTCGGATCGTCCCACCCCAGCACCACGCGAATTCGCGCCGGCGTGCGCAGGTTGTTGGCTTCATAGAATTGAACGCGCTTGAGCGACTTGCCCTCGGAACTGCGCACTTCGACGCTGTTGGACCCGGCGCCGAACGCATACGGCCGGGCAAAACGTCCTTGGTCGTCGGTGTACAAATTCAGGGGATTGCCGTTGACCGCCAGGCTGTGCGGCGGCCGAAGCGTGCCGAGGGCCTTGAGCTGGCCTTCGATCATCGTGCGATTGCGCTGCACGCCCCGATCGATGGGCGGCGTGGGATAAGCAACTCGAGGGTTTTCACTGCGGTCCAGCAGGCCGTGATAGCGCCAGCCACCCACCGGCTCCGACAACTCGGCCGTGGGCTCGGCCCAGGCAACCTGAGCGCAGACCAGCGTGATCAGCAGTGAAAGAACACAACGCATGTAACGCCTCCTGCCATGCATAACGAAACCTGGCGCCCAATCCTCGGCGCGGTGTTTGACTTTGACTGTTGGACCGTCGGGCTTCAAAAAATGAGGGGCCAGACGCCTAATGCCCGTTAAGGCACGGAACCTGTGGGAGCGGGCTTGCTCGCGAAGACGGCGGCACATCCAGCATTGCTGTCGCCTGATACACCGCTTTCGCGAGCAAGCCCGCTCCCACATGGATTGCGCTTAACTGACTGGCATTGGGCCAGAGGCCGGCAATATAACATTGCCAGCCGTCCATTTTTCCGCTCTTTTTGTGAACCAGACGGTCTTTTTCCGATAACCCGATCGTCGCCCCCGCCACCCTCTCGCGCATTCAGGGTCTTTAATGGTTGCAGGATTCCAAGCCACCGCAGCCCACTGCACACGCATCGGGAGACTGGTCATGAAAATCGTCGTCATTGGCGGTACCGGGCTGATCGGCAGACACCTCTGCAAAAACCTGCAAGACCTGGGACATGAAACCCTGGCCGCCTCACCAAGCACCGGCGTCAACGCCCTCACCGGCGAAGGATTGCAAGAGGCCTTACAAGACGCCGACGTGGTGGTCGACGTGGCCAATTCGCCCTCCTTCGATGACGCCGCCGTGCTCGAGTTCTTCGAAACCAGCGGGCGCAACCTGCTCGCCGCCGAGAAAACCGCCGGCGTCAAACACCATGTCGCCCTGTCGGTGGTGGGCACCGAGCGCATGCTCGACAGCGGTTACTTCCGGGCGAAAATGGCGCAGGAAACACTCATCAAGGACTCAGGCATTCCCTACACCCTCCTGCGGGCCACGCAGTTCTTCGAATTCATCGGGGCGATTTCGCACTCGGGCGTTCAGGACGGCGATACCGTGCGCCTGACCACCGCCGAGCTACAACCGATTGCCGCGGTCGATGTCGCGACGGCGCTGGCGAAAGTCGCCGTGCAAGCACCGAGCAATCAGACCCTGGAAGTGGCCGGTCCTGAGCGCTGGCCGCTGGTGGAATTCGTGCGCCTGTTTTTGCAACATACCAACGATCCGCGCCAAGCCCAAGCGGACGACACGGTCCCCTACTTCGGCGCGCCAATCGATGACCATTCGCTTACGCCGGGAGAACACCCCATCGTCGGGCCGACGCGCTTCGAGACCTGGCTCAAGAGCAGCGTTTGATACTCAAATGGGTAATTGCACAGACTTGCCCACCCATTTGCATTCGACTGACCAGTCATTTGCATCGGAATTGACCATCACGCTTCGTGACCATGAGCGGCAGAGAACGGCCAGAAGCGGACGGTCAGTGACCCGCAAGCACAGCAACGAATCCTCTGCCCGTTTACGGCGATTCGTCACTCTAGCAACCCCGCTGCCGCCGCTCACTGGTTCAGGAACTTGATGACAGCACCGGCGAACAGTTCTGGCTGATCAAGCATGACGAAGTGAAAACTGCCGTCAATGCGCCTGAAGCTGATGTTTGGGGTCGAGACATAGGCGTTACGGAACATTGCATCAACGTGGGACGCATGTACGCCGTATAGCAGGTCGTAGGCATAGACGACCTCGACCGGCACCCTGATGCGTCCAAGCTCAGGCCGGAGGTCGGTGACCATCAGTTCATACGTGGCATTGGCCATGGTCTTTCGGTCCGAGCTTATTCCCGCTGCGGCCAGGCCAGGCCTGACCGCTTCAGTTTTGGCGAGACGGGCGATGGATGCATGCTGCATCGCTTTCGCCTGCTCAGGCGTTGCCGCTAACATTGCAGCGCGCATCGCAGCAGCGTGCGGGGTCGCCGTTTCACTGGTCGCGGAGGGGTCAAACAGCAACGTATAAAAGGGCAGCGCATCGACAATCATCAGGCGTCCAACTTGGTCGGGATGACGAGCACCTAGCATCAGTGCCACCTCACCACCCAACGAATGACCGATGATGACCGGCGCCTCGATGCGCTGGCTTCGGATATATTCAGCGATTGCCTCGGCCGTCGGCGCTGCTACTCTCCCATCTGGATCGGATACGGCAGGCGAGCCGGCAAAGCCAGCTACCTGTACCAGATGGAGACGGTGGCTCTGCCGTAATCGGGAGGCCAAATCAGCCCATACTTCGTAGGACGACGCCAATCCTGGAATTAATATAATGTCTGTTCCCGAGCCTTGGACCAGCACCGAGATACCACCCTGGTTGATAGTTCCTGGCGGCAGGGACGCAGGCTGGGCTGGTGATGTTGACACCAGCGCCAACGTGGTGCCGATCCCAGCAAGGATCATTCCCACACGCATGACGTTCCCCTTTTAGCGCAATGCGAAGTGACATTTACGATGTCACGGTCGCCAATCACACCGACAAGTAGGCAGCTTAAGGGGTTCATAGCCATTCCTTTGACCGAAAAAATATTGCCACTATACGGCGCACGAAGGCGCCAGGAAACTATCCCCGCCTGCAATCCTTAGCGTCCGCTTTGGGTTGTGGATTGCTGCCTGTCGCGAAGGGCTGCAATGCGTAATTCTCTGCCGATCACGGTTACGAAGCATGACGGTCAAATCCCATGTAACTGGTGGTCAGATGCGATGCAAATTATTGGTCAGGTCGAATGCAAACAGGTGGTCAAGTGGAGTGCAATTTCGCGCTCAAACGAGGCCCTACACCAACCGCTCAATCTTCTGATGCTGCCAGACCATTTTGTAATACAGCGTCTGCAGCATCAGCATGCCCAGATAGGCCACCGGAAACGCCATCCAGACACCTTGCAGCCCAAAGCGCGCATCCAGCAGATACGCCACCGGCAACTGCACCCCAACCACGCAAACGATCGAAACCGCCACCGGCACCAACACCGTGCCGCTCGCGCGCATGATGCCGCCGACAATCGCCTGAAAACCAAACACCAACAGGCTCCAGAGCATGATGTGCAACAGGTGTTCCGCCATCGCCCGCGTGGAATCATCCGTGAGGAACAGCCCCAGCAACCAGTGCGAGAGCAGATAACCCAACACCACCAGGCCACCGGTCAGGCACACGTTGATCAAAAGCCCCGTGCGCAAAATCGGCCCCATGCGCTCGATACGCCCCGCCCCAATCGCCTGCGCGCCGAGGATCGACGCCGTGATCGCAATCGACAGCGCCGGGAACTGCACGTAATTAACGATCTGCGTCACCGCCCCATACGCCGCCGTCGCCTGGGAACCGTGCTGGTTCACCAGCGCCAGAATCACCAACTCCGACAGCGATAAAACCACCATCTGCAACCCGGTCGGCAGCCCGATGCGCAACACCTTGCCGAGGATCTCCAGATCCAGGCGCATCGCCGCAAACATCTCCCGATCCGGCGCCAACGGATGCCCCTTGCTAATCAACCGCCACGCCAGCCACGCCATCGCCGACAAGTTACCCGCCAACCCCGCCCACGCCGCACTCTGAATCCCCATCGGCGGCAACCCCAACCACCCGAGAATCAACGCCGGCGTCAGCGCCAGCCCGACACACGTCGACACCACCAGCGCCAACAACGGCGACACCGTATCGCTCACCCCACGCAGCAACTGCGTGAACAACACAAACACCAACAGCGACGGCAAAATCCACATCATCACCTGCGCATACGCCACCGCATCGTCCAGCACATCCGCCGGCGTGCCCAAGCCCTGCAACGCAGGCCGCGCGAACACACTGCCCAACACCGCCGCCGCCAGCCCGATCATCGCCCCCAACAACAACGTCGAACCGGCGATAGCCTTCACCAGATGCGGCTCGCGGGCACCCCAGGCTTGACCGATCAACACGCCTGCGCCGGCACCGAGGCCGATGACCAGGGCGATGAAGAAGAACACGATGGGGAACATGCCCGATACTGCCGCTAAAGCCTGGGTGCCGAGCATTTGGCCGATGTAGATGCTGTTGATCGTGCCGGACATGGATTGGAGGAAGTTGGAGAGGACCATGGGGGCGAGGAATAGGAGGTAGGTTTGCCAGAGGGGGTTTTGGGTGGTGGGGGTTTGCATTGAGGTTCCGTCTCGGGTGGGGGCTGGCGTTTGGGAAATTCTACGCTATGGAACTGGGAACGACGCGCTTCTGTTTTGCGGATTTGGGAGGCATGAGTAATGTCTGCTTCCGGCCGATTCTGTTGAAAAAGTCGATCCGCCTAAACTGCCCGCATATTGACCGGTGAAATCGCATTTTTTGCACGCTGCTACGTGGAAATCTGAGCTCGGGAAGCCTCTGCGAAGATTCAAGATTTCAATCTCAGACGCTTACTTTTCTGCCATCGAAATCAAGGCCGACTTTTTCAACAGAATCGGCCAGAAGCAGCCATTCAACGTGTCTGATATATCAAGGGCGATTCAGATTACCCAAGTAGCGCTTAATCAATAAACAAAATAGCCCACATGATGTGGGCTATTTTTGTTTCGCAATCAACGTCGTAAGCAACAGGCGAAGCCGAGTGCAAGGTTTTGCGAGTCGCCGCAAAACACCGTGTCATTGGTGAGGTCAGTATTCGCAGCAGGTGGCGCAGCGGGGATGGTTGATCCCTAGCCGGATTGATAAGGTGACATGAGTAAGGCTTTGCCAAACAAAATCGGCAGATCCGGTGGCAGAATTTCTTCGGTGCTAGCCATTAGCTCATTTTCTGACCACCACCTTATTTCACATACAACGTCACGCTCCTGAGCGCTCCATCTTGCAGTAGAGCAATGCTCGGCACATGCATACACCACATAGTATTTTTCGACCGCGAGCACATGCTCTTCGTCCGGCATTTTCCAGAGGAACTCCTTGCGTGCGATGCAGCGGCCAACGGACTGAACGTCGAGACCAGTCTCCTCGTAAAGCTCACGCGCTGCCGCCGCCTCAAAAGACTCATCACCTCTCAGCCCACCACCTGGCGTGGCCCAGTAGCTCCTCCCCGCCAAGGCGCCGGCCTTATAATGGATCTTGAAAAGCAACAGTCGGTGAGAGGAACTGACAAGCAAAATCCGTGAGGCTGAACGTCGTCGTGGCATAACTCCCCCCGCTGGGTAGATGAGCGCTAGCCAATGACTTCCAACACTTCACTGCCCTTCATACGCCGAACTTCCACCACATAGTCAGCGATGTTGGGGACGGAGTAATCGACAACCAGCTCGACAACATTTTTGACCGGTTTGCCCGAACGTTTGACAGGGTAATCTGCGACTCTACGAAAGATCTCCGTATCGCGACGATGCGGAATTGGCCATGTGTTACCCGAGTTCATGTGGCACAGCCATATTTTTTCAGCATAGGCTGGGATGAATTCCGCCGAGTCCAATGTCAGAACATCGTGTTCGAGCGTGCGGTAATCACGAGCGCCAAGCAGACGATGCAGTCTTTCCTCCTCAACCCAGAAGAAGACCTTGTCGTTGATCAGTTCATACCACTGCCTAGGCGTTGTACCATTCGTTAGAGCTTGCAACAACCGCCTCTCTGGCATCGGCTTTTGATCACGAAGCACGATATTGGAAGGGTGGCCTGCCCTCACATCCATTTTCTGATCACGGTGTTCGCTTTCAAACCGAGCACGCTCGGCATCAGCTACCTCAAGATGATCAAGGACTGCGGTCGTGCTCATCAGTCCACGTTGTTGAATACTCCCCCACGCCCCAAGCTCAGCCATGTGGTAGACACGAGGGTAAAGCTCGATCAGCTTTTCTAAATTCATCAGACTCTCCTGCCAGAGCGTGCAGTCCAATTGCGTCGATCGATCAAAGATCGTAGGTCACTTGCATTTGGATCTCTGGAAAACCTGGTGTTTATCAGCGATACAGGGGCTTGGGAAACGCGCTCCAGCTCTTCCACGAATTTGATCGTGTCCGGGTGGAGCTGCTCGAACCTATGCGCCTTACTGTTCGTGGACTTAAGGTAATCCGCAAATGTCAGAACGATGTCGGTAGGAGCATTGAGCGCGCATGCTTTCCGGAACTGATCCCATTCGAACCAGCCGACCCGTCTGTTGCGACCAGTGGTGGACGTCTTCTCAGCAGCGTTTAACGCCTCAGCATCAAGACCCGCAAATTCGGCAATCTCGTTGAAGGTGGTGGGAAGCTTGAGCGTTCCAGACGTGTGGCCCTGGTCCCCGTCAGGATCGCCAACACGAATTGGCATCGGTCGAATGACCATAAGAATTTTGCGGATCCTGCTGGGTGATATCCCAACCTCCGCGAGGCATCCTGCAACGTTGGTGTCCCTGGAGGTCACATGAGGATAATCACCATGGAAAATACTCAACCCGCTACCTTGGGTGCCCTCCAATAGAATTGAATGGCCATTGTGGTAAGCCTCTTCCAACCTGTCTGATGTGGAGCCGTGATAATTTCCAGGAGTGCCGACATACGGACGCAACTCATCCACGTCCCGGGCAAGCCTAATCGTTGCCTCACCTCTACTCAGAATACGCCGTGCGGCCGCAGCTCCACTCCCGCTTCCGGTGGACGCTATGGTTGAAACCAGATGTCTCTTCTCCGTCTGAATGTCTTCATCTTCGATGATGGTGGCTTGGGGATCGATGAACAGCCGGTCTACGCCGATACCGCACTCCTCGATTTCTTTTAAAAGCCCCTGCAATCGGATAGTCATGCCAGGGCCGAGGAGCAGTCGTGCGGTCACGTCCCGCGCCCCTGACGGCAGATGATGATAAGTATAGGGGCCTGCGGAACTGGCCACGGTGTGTCCAGCGTTTGGGCCCCCAACACGAACCATGACATCGTATTCTCGAGCTAGGTAGGAAACTATATTACCTTTACCCTCGCTTCCGTACTGCCCTCCAATGAGGACATCCACACATCTAATTTCAGGCGGCGTAAAAAGATGCAAGCGAGCGGCTACCCGCACCAACGTGTCCTTGGAGTCCGAACGCTCGGTGTATATCCGAACGTCCGCATCTTCCTTAAGCGCGTTAATTTCCTCCGACTCCCTAAGTTGATTGACCTCGTCATAAGCCGCAGGATCGGTTTTGCCTTCTACTCTTTTCCCGTAACGCTCATGAAGGGTCTTGTCACTCGCGTAAAGGTGGACATGAACCAAGTTTGCCCCGAAGGCCTCTCGAAATTGCAAAACCTGTTCCAGCGTAACCAGATGATCTACGACCAATGGCCGGTCATCCTTCTGAGCAGCACATATCTCCTTTGTTTCGACTAGCATCCATTGGGCATGCTGAGTGTCGTCTAGCTCTCTTCGGCGATCCATCAGTGGTGGCTGATCCATGCTGAAATTCCACTCGGCATTTTGAGAGGCTCGACGATCGCGAACCACAACAAAGTTAAAGTCCTTTTCCAGCAAATGAGCCAACTCACTTTTGCCGCTACAGGTTTTTCCACTGATCACCACGATCTGCCGAGTTTCCATGCGCTACTTCTCCCAGAGTTCTATTATCTGACGTGCGATTTCAAAGACAGTAAGTGTTCCGGTATCGAAAACCTTGTCCGCCACACTTCCTAGCGAACGTGCACTCAGCTCATTGGGGTGTTGCACATTTGCTTGATATTCCGCGAGCTGATTAGGGCCACGCTCCGCGTATCTCTGCTGCAAAACGGACTCAGGCGCGTCTATATGTACGTGCATCACGTCCCCCGCGAAGTGGTGCTTGAAAAGCTCCACCTGTCTCGACTTGCGTACAGCGTCCAGCAACCAATTATCGACATCCGGCCGGGCGTTGATCGCCGGTCTGGCGACTGAGTCGATGACCCACGAAAAGTTAGTAGCCCTATCCAGACTGTCGCCAAGCTCTTGAAGCTTGTGACGATCAGGTACTTCGCCTTGGCCAACCAACTGCGCTCGCAAAAAAGAACTACTACTGATTGGGAAAAAACCAAAGTGTTCTTGTAGAACTGCGGAAACAGATGTTTTGCCGCTGGCCATCGGGCCACTTAACAGTAGTAGTCGCTTCACGTTTATAACGAATCCTTGTCAGATATATTCTGATGTCACATGAAGCGTAGCTTGGTTGTTCTAAAGTGATACGATTTTTTACCAAAGCTACCGCACCACAACCATTTCCTTAGACTCACTGCTCGGGAAATGTGAATTCTTGCCACCCCTACTCCTGATGGCGCTTCAGAAGCTCATCGGCTATCGAGATCGATTGGAGAGCACGGATATGTTCCGGGAATCGTTTCTTGGAGAGATCGTGTCCTTAGCTCGAAACTGTCCATCACGTCCTGTCTTCCGTCAGAAGTGAAACCGGGTCAAGCCACCGTCCTATACGTTGCCTGCCCATTTTTTTAAAAATCAGCCCCTATCAAGCCCATCAGAAATACCACGCAGAACTCCGCGAACGCGCCACACATCCGTCAGTTGAAAAAGGTTTGATGGGGCTTCATTCGCGCAAGTTATAGCTATCGCGTCTCCGAAGGTGCCTGCGCTTTCGAAGATTCTTACCTCTCTGCTAACAGGCGCTCCCACACGTTTCAGATATGCTTTTCGATCTCCGTCACGGCCAACTACCAACGCCACCAACTCACCACGTAGCACCTCCAAATCTTCAGAGCAAGAGATGCTGATGGGCTCCAATAATACCCAATCGTGATGACGTATTAATGGGTAACCACTGTTGTCAACAATGCGGGCAGCGACCAAAGGAGCATCTAAAGTTTCGCTGTTGTTGAGATGTCGAGCCTCACCAGCACCGGTTTGCGAGATTGAATCGTAAAGCACACCGACGATGGGCATTAGACGGACTTTATTTCGCTGCAGCACCAATGCAGGCGCTACTTTCTCGCTAACGGATTGTTCACAAGCGAGCATCAACTTGCTGATATCAGTTTTATCTGAGTGGTAACGTCGGGCGAAAATCTTATCGCTGTACAGAGCTATGACAGGTTCGCCGCACTTTGCTGTCCGTTCAATTGAGACGATCACCACTTGCCCCTGCCGCGCGAGAGCTCCAAGGGAATCACCATGGATCGCATAAAGTGCCACCGCCCCCAAAGACTCCAGCAAAAGCGTACCTGTGGGCTCGCTTGGCGAAACGATCGCTGCTCGGGTATGAGCGCTGAAGTCACCAAGTGCACGGAATTTCTGCTCCTGATGAGCTAATACAGCGGGTGCTTCCGGTGCTGTCGCGAAGAACAGATCTTCATCGTCACGAGTCAACCGGCCCATGAACCTTGCATAAGCAGCTCCGCAGCTTCGCAACAGCCGATCAACCTCTGTAAAACCTTCATCAACTACCCCTGCATCATGGGGTGTAATTTTTCGAAGGTCGTGGTGGGCTTGGTTGATCGTATTATAAAAAAGCGTACCTGGCTTCAACAGGTTACAACTCAGCAGCTTCTCGAAAGGAGGTTCCTGGAAAGGCAATTCTCCCGCATTCCGTGCGCTGGAGATGTGAGCGACTAGATCCGCGAGAGTTGGCTTGTAGAAAAGCATAGGGTCAGCGGCGAGTAAATCCCACAATCGGTTCTCGATATGCAGCCTAACGCGTTCAACGAACTCCTGGCTCGCCGCTACGTCATTGCAGTCGTCAGCCCATGCTTGGCGACGCTCGTTTACTTCTTCGACCGTGGGGGTCAGAGCGACTGTTAATCTGGACAGCGACAAAGGGCTGATCTGCAACATAGTCCATGACGGAAATGTGGACGAGCCTCTCGGTAGCTTGTCTTTCACCGCTGCGATGAACCGATTGTCGTTGGACGTGATAATGACCGCCATACCCGCTTTGACTAAGGCCGGGACTGCAGCTGCAAGATTCTCCGTGTTGATAGGATCAAAGAAAGTCTGAGGATCATCCAGCTGCAAAACCTGTAACGCACCAGCGCGTTCTCGGATGCGTTCCCATAGACTGAAAACGAAAGCCCAAACACATGCTCGTAGATGAGATGAGTTCATAATTTCGTGCGCCTGGACGCGCACCGTACCAAGCCCAGCGTATAGACCCACCCCTTGGGAGCGGGCTGGATCTAACCCAAGGTATCGCGGACCACCGTTATAATGAGGGCGGTAAATTAAATCGAGCCAAGCGGTTGTACGAGCCTCCAGCAGGTGGATCAAACCTTGGACTTGGTACTCAACCAATTCCGGTAAACGAGTTAACTGCTGTATTGCCTTGGCTGCGCGCTTAATAAGCCTGAGTCGATGACTCGCAACCACCCAGCGCTTACGAGCGTCTTCTATCACATCAATCTGCCGCGTTAAGGCAATTAATGGTTCTGAAGAAGTAATTGCTTGGTGCACTACCGATAACTGATGCCTGATCGGTAGGAGAATCAAATTGAGCGACTCGTCAAATTGGTCACCCCGCGAAAATGACCCGACTCCCAGATACTTCGCTAGAAGCGGTTGCATGACAGCCTCGACCGCCGTGCGTTGGACACTCAGCGTCACGACGTGTTGCAGATTTGCAAATCTACTGGCCAGCAGCCCCGTCGCAAGCTCCTTGGGCAAGCTGATAGGATCGGGAAGCTGTTCGGTCGGAATCGGATACATCTCAACGAGGCTGTCCCAAAGCTTACGTGCATTCTTCTGGATTGGTTGAAGATCTGTTGCGAAGGAGTGATCCTTGAGTGCCTCGCTGACATAGGCATTCTTGTAAAGATCAAAAACCGTGCTGCGACCCTTGTGGTCGGCAAAAAATTTCAAGTTATCCGAAAGAGATTCCAATAGCTCGCTCGCAGCGCCCTGCTGCCAATCAGCAAGTGACTTTGTAGCGTCATGATGCGCCTGAAGCCCCGCCTGAAGTGCGGTAGCGACGTCGGAGTCTAAAAGAGCGTCAGGTGGCACGTTGGCTAGATCTGAGCCGCAGACTGGGCAGTCAGAGAGCAGTTGATCTGGATGTTGCCGACGGTGCCACTGCGCAACCATTGTGTATAGCTGCTGGCGCGCCGCTTGCTCTTTGTTCTGCTGCCGCTTGACTTGATCGGCTGCTCGCAGCGCCAGCTCCTCAAGCTTGACGAGTAACGCATCGCGATCTTCGTTGCTGACTTCTTTGATCTGGTGAATGGTACGAAGAGAGGGAAGCCCTTTCAGAGCAGCGCCGGTCAATTGCTCTCTTGCCAAAGCGAGCTGGCTGAGCAGGGCCTGGCTACGCTCCGGCGTTGACAGTGAGATAGTGCTTCCAAGAATCGTCTCAATATCCGTCAGACCACTTGCTTGATGCTGGACGAGCTTCTCACGGACGACAGCGATCGAACTGCTGCAACTTAATTCAGGGCTAGCCTTGTCGGGGGTCAGTAAATCTGGCTCAGGGCCAAGCGTTTCACTCTGTACACGCCAAGCATCAAGAAACGAACCCTTGCTGTCTATGAAATGAATACGAGCAGTATCTTTGGCATCCGTGGCAGTGTCAGTGTCGTCCTTTTCCAAACGTCGGACGAGGCGTGGCAAACGCATGCCCAGATCCTGCAATGGTCGTAAACCTGTTAGCTGAGCGATTGCTTCGGCAAAACTTGTCTTCTCATCGAAGCGCATATTTGCAGCGATAGCAGGCATTAACGTACCGGCTTCGACCGCCCACTGTGGCAGCCCCAGATCGTCTAAGCCACTTACGCTCACGGAAACAGCCCCTTTGGGGGTTCGCTTCAACTCGCGCCGGACGGTCACGTTGTTTCCATTTTGATCCCGCAGATCCAGTTCCACCCATGTGTCACATGCGGGGCGATCGCCTAAAATCGAAAGATCTGACGCCGAAGGTAATGGGACGATCACGGGGAGAGTGAAACTGCTATTGCTGCCACTTTCGCCGTTTACTGAAATTACGTCGACAGTGATTGGATTGTGTACTTCAGATGGCTTGTGTTGAGAACGGTGTGCTTTACCAGTTAGGCACCACATGATCGCACTCTGCAGTGCAGATTTACCGGCGCCGTTGAACCCCCAAATGCAGGTAACGTCACGGTCAAGTCGAAGGGTCAAAACCTCAGGTGCTTTCCCGGCCGAGTCGCAGTGACGCTGAAGCCCTGCAAAGCGATGGGCTCTAAACTCCTGAATTCGCCAACAAGGACGCGAAGCACCAGCATTTGCTGTATGGCTACGCGTTACATGCGGTTGCGGCTCGCCAATGGCATCGAGTAGTTGATCGACCTCGCTAGCTGAAACTAATTTTGCCTGGGCCCAGAGATCGCGCCGACGTGCATAAAATTGCATTGCAAGGCGAGCGTCTTCAAGGTCTAGAGCAAATGTGCCGGCGCCCTGAGGGAGATTGATCGGGTTACCGGCACAAAGCACATCAACGATTTGATCTAGTGTGCAGTTCTCTAAATCCAGATTTTCGGTTTGCGTGGGAGGAGCAGCTTGCATAAGGGCATCCCTGGCATCAACGAGTGAAAGGCTAACGCTTTGGAGACGAAAGAACGGGCTCGTCGACTGACGCACTTAGAATAGATCAAAAGGTCGTGCTCGTTACTCGAGAAGGCTTGTTCACAAAGTAAGGTTTCAGGATGATTTCTACCAGCTTGCTCAAGCGAAAATGCGGATATTGCTGAGGGTTGGCACTTACAAAGCAGTGAAGGCATGTGTGCCACCTTTGATTTTTAGAAAAATACGACTGGCCGTTTATTGCCTGTCACCACCACCTCCAGCTTTGGGTTGATTCTGTTGAAAAAGTCGATCAGCCCAAACTGCCCGCATACTGACCAGTGAAATCGCATTTTTTACACGCTGCTACGTGAAATCTTAGCCCGGAAGGGAAGCCTCGGCGAAGATTCAGGATTTCAATCTCAGACGCTTACTTTTCTGCCATCGAAATCAAGGCCGACTTTTTCAACAGAATCGGTTGAAAGCAGACACGCGACGCCACGTGTTCCGGATTTCAATGCTTCCGGCCAAAGTAATCATGCCTGCTTTACATATAGGTCCTACACCAATCTCGGAAATCGCTCCTATCCCCACTGGAGCGAAAAACCCATAGTCACCCCGTCGCCCACAAAGCGACCAGGTTTGGCGACCTGCAGATCGGATCAGTCCTTCATTAATCTGATTCGGAGTTTCACCTATGGATAGATACATGCCCCTCACCGGAATCGACCTGATCCCGGCATCCCTGCTCATCGACACTCAAGCTCCACTCGACGTCCTGCAAGCCATGGCCGACTACCGCATTCGCACGGTCACGCAGGTGCTGGAAAACATCGCCTTCCGCGCCGAGATCGGTTGCGACACGGTAGTGCTGTCGGACTTTGCCAAACTGCTGGCCATTCCGTTGCGCGATGGCTGCGATTTGATGGATGTGATCGGCCGACGTTTGCGAGCGCAGGCGACGGAGTAAATGAAAACGGGCGTCTTTTGTAGACGCCCGTTTTGTTTGTCGTTGAGATGTCGCTCCGCCCATAGCGGACCGTGAGCGTGTCTTCTCCCGCTACACTCAAACGGAGCAAGGCATTACACATGGACAAGGAGCGTTATCACACAAGAATTATATCTGGCCACCCATGCCATTTCCCCTCTGTATATGGCCTAGTGGAGTATCCACTTGAAGATGCTTTTTTCAGTTTTTCGCAGTCAACCACCACGACGGAGCGCCACTATTTCTGCTCATCAGACTCCATTCAAACCGTAATCACACTCAGTGATGGCGTATTGCCAATTCTCAGCTATAAAACAGTAGATGAGACCTATGTTTGTCGTCCCATGGATCACTGGAGCGACAATGGAACCCCTCGGGGGTATGTTGAATGATGACCAAGCCTCTCAGGAGGAAACATGCAAAGGAAACTGCGTTGGAAACTGGTTAAAATGGGCGTACTAAGCGTACATCTGGTGTACAGCGCTTTGTGCCTCGTGCAGGCACAGCCGTATATCCCTTGGACGGATAAAGCTTCAGGTGAGACCTTAAGAACAACACTTGAGGCATTTCATAAGATAGGTGCTAAAGACCCGAGCGTAGCCAAAGTATTAGCAAGTAAACGTGAAAGTTTGGCCATAGTTTTCGTGCCTGGAATTTTAGGATCGGCTCTCACTGATAAAAACGGTCGAATGATCTATGGAGACCTATCAGAACCATCAACACTCATCTCCCGGCTTGAGCTCCCAGCCGACCTCATTGATGAAAAGGCTGAATCAGGAATACAACCCAAGCTACTACGCTCGTTAGGCCCAATGGACCTTTACGGAGAAGCGGTCGACACGATGCAGAAGTGGGCATCCGACAATCAGATTAAGTTTATAACTTGTGGGTACGACTGGCGCCGCGATCTCAGATCTGGCGCTCGTGACCTGGAAAGATGCATCAGCCAACAACTCGACGCAAAACACCGCGATCTTGTTGTTATTTCCCATAGTATGGGTGGTTTGGTGAGCTGGATCTGGGCTACGAAACACGAACATGGAGACTATTCCATCAACAGAAGATTGTTACAGCTAACGACTCTTGGTTCACCGCTGACAGGTAGTTGCGAAATAGTTCGGATGGTGCAGAGCGGGTACATTCAGCCAGAGCGAAATGAAAGTGTAAAAGCACGCAATGACTTCAAACCACTCAAATCTATTACGGAGAAATTTGTCGACGCGTTTGAGAACGGAGTTAGTGCCCAGTTCACTCAAGGCATTAGACCGCTTGTTCTCACTTGGCCGGGAGCGATCGAATTAAGTCCAGGCACACCTGAAGTTGCGGAGCAAATTTCGTGCGTGGGCGTACCCAGTGCCGATGAGAATCCTGTGGGCACACCTGAAACGAGCTACTACGACACCGCCTTCTGGGTACTTCCTGCAGGCAAGCAGATGCTCAGAAAGGGCAATGGACCGGACTCGTATTCTCCGTCTTCATCGCTTTTAAATGTGTTAAGCAAAGCGAAAGAGTTTCGGAATGGGTTCAAAGCCAAACAGCTACAGGTACCCGCTTGGGTCTACTATTCAAGGATATGGAAAGTTCCGTCCGAAGCCGGCTATCGGGCACCGTACATATCTGAGGCAAATGAATGGAGTACAGTCTGGGGAGACGGCCGCGTGCCCTATACTAGTGCATTGAATTCACCCGATACATACGTTTTTTCCCATCGGATGGGTGTTGAAAGCGTTCACGGAAACCTTCCTGCAGATCCAAATTTTTTCGACGATTACTTTGGAAATCGGCTACCACAAGCACTCGCTGCCATTTGGACGATAGACATGATGAAAGCGGCAATTGAGGATCCGAAGTGGATAGAAGTCTATGCCAAACTGCTTCCTTATGGAGCAGACATTTCGCAGATCCGCACTGCGATCGAACCGACAGGTGCGCCTGGTAAGGAATCTACTTTTCTTAAATTGGCACTGGCTTCGACTGCTAAGTTCAACTCCGAAGTATGCGAAGAACGTAGTGACTGCCCATCTTCATATGCGGCAGCGAAAGCAGCAGTAGCAGCCGCCCCGGCCGATTCCAATTTACGCACCAGGCTCGCACAATTTTCTGCAGCGGCTAGGCTGCTTGGAACGGAAGACTCCAGGTTTCCATATGCAGAGGGCAATAGAGGTCTGGCTCTCGCTCGAAGCCAAGATTGGGAGGGTGCGTCCGTCAGCTTGCAGCGAGCTCAAACCAGTCTTCAATCCTTTGGATTGAAAAAAAACTCTCCCTCAACGGCTGACATTCAATTTAATGACGTACTTCAACGCAACCTCGGTAGGTCCTTGATCGAAACAGGACAGTGCAAGGCAGCTGAGCCTTATCTTCGTGCCACGGCCGACTCTTGGCCCTACTCAAGGGAAGCATTAACCAAACCATGCAATGATCTGGAATCAGGCCTTCAATACTGTTTCGATACCGGCGACTACTGCCGAGCCTTATGATATATCTCCGCCAAGTGAGTGCTTAAGATATGGAATGGAAACGGGGCCCTGATAAGACGTCCTGCAAGCCATGGCCGACTACCGCATCCGCACGGTCACTCAGGTGCTGGAAAACATCGCCTTCCGCGCCGAGATCGGTTGCGACACGGTGGTGTTGTCGGATTTTGCCAAACTGCTGGCCATTCCGTTGCGCGATGGCTGTGATTTGATGGATGTGATCGGCCGGCGCTTGCGGGCTCAAGCAGCGGAGTAAATGAAAACGGGCGCCGTGTTGGCGCCCGTTTTGTTTGTCGTTGAGATGTCTGCGCTCATGATGTCGTCCGGTAAACACCACAAATCCAATGTGCTCGCGATGAGGCCAGCACATCCAACATTGATGTTGGCTGACACTACGCCATCGCGAGCAAGTTCGCTCCGACAGGGGTATTGGGTGTTTGGAGGATTGCGCTCGGTCAGGCGTTTGCCCCAGCGTAGACGCGACGCTCACCCGCTCGTTGCATCCATCGCTCGCATCGATAGTCACCATCAGCGCAATGAAGTTCTCATAAAAAATCCCCGGCGTAACATCCGCTCCATACCCAACCAATAACACCCGGAGCACACCATCATGAAACGCCAAATCCTTCTCAGCATCGCTTTCTCGGTTTTTGCAGTTAACGCTTTTGCCGCTTCCTCTACTCACCCGGTCGTCGCAGAAGGCGGCTCGGATCGTCTGATCGAAAACCGCGTAGCTGAAGGTGGTTCGGATCGTCTGATTCAAAATCGTACTGCATGAATGAGTGGCTTTACCGCAACACCCGACAAAAGAACCGGCCTCATCAGCCGGTTTTTTTTGCGTTTTTTGGTTAGACCGTCGCTTTCCGGCCAGGCGCGACCTTCAGGCAATGTTGGAAATGGCCTGAAGAAGTTGTGGAACTCAGGGGATCGAACGGTAGTCGCATTGATCGAACACGCGACAGGGCGCGCGCGATGCCCAGAGTATCGCCTGCCAACCATCATTGCCTTCGGGAGAACCCATTGTTAACTGTCTTTCTGCGTCAAATTTTCCGGTTAGCGATACCGCTCTTTTCCGTTGGCACTTCGTCCGCTGTGTTCGCCTGCCCGCAAGGGCAGTACCAAGTCTGCGTGGTCGCTTGTTTTTGTGCTCCAGGCTCCAAAGAGGAAACTGGGGAGATTTTCGAAAACATGAACCAAATAGCGGCGTCTGGATTGCAGAATTGGATTGTACAATCGCGCAACACCGCGGCAACTGGCGATATTCGGACAATCCCGCTGAATATCCGAGCCCAACTCGAACCCTACTATGATATCCAAGTGCTCGATTCGGCTCGCTACAAGGTAGGCGATGATGCGGAGCTGAACGCCGCACACACCATGCTGCAGAATCCAGATGTAAGTGCGGTCACCCTTATAGACATCATCGTCTTTCGCAGTCCCGATGATGCACTGAACAATGTCGCGCTGTGGGCGCATGAATTGAAGCACGTGCAGCAGTACCTGCAATGGGGCGTTCGCGAGTTTGCCACTCGCTATACCCGTGATTACACAACCGTTGAGGCGCCTGCCTACGCGATTCAGACCCAGGTAGCCAGAGCGCTAAGAGTCAGCGTGGCCCAGCCAGAGCCTCCTCGAAATCCTTGAGTTCAAAGGGTTAAACCTAGTTAGATTCAGGGACAGACCACGGTACTGATGCTGACGGGCAGCTTCTGGTAGGTAACAGCCCTTCGCGAGAGTCACCAACCGGCCAAAAGCGGTCATTTACAGCCCGAAAAAAGTGAGCCACAACCGTGTATGGGATATCTTGCCGGCCTCGAAACCGACTTGTATTCATGGAGGAAAAATTGCGGATTTACATTTCAGGTGCTTCGTGTGCGGGCGTGACCACTTTGGGTCAAAACCTCACAACTCTGCTCGGTGTACGACATGTCGATGTCGATGATTATTTCTGGATGCCCACCAACCCTCCTTTTACGACCAAGCGACCTCCCAGTGAGCGTGTGTCATTGATCCAGCAAAAGTTCGGTGACTACGATTGGGTTTTGACCGGTTCTTGTATGGGCTGGGGAGAAGCGCTGATTGCCGATGTCGATCTGATTGTGTTCGTTGTAACACCAACGCCCGTTCGCCTCGAACGGCTGGCCGCACGCGAAAAGGAGCGCTTTGGAAATCGGATAGCACCGGGTGGTGACATGCATGAGATACATGTGGCCTTTCGGGAATGGGCCTCGCAGTATGACAACCCGGACTTTTCAGGACGCAACCGGGCGTGGCACGAGGCGTGGCTATCAGAACAAACCGCTCCGGTCTTACAGATCGACGGGATGGACAGTGCTGAAAAGATGGCTGCGGATGTCATTCATGCGTTGTCGCCAGTATCGCAATAGCTCAAAACTTGGACGGCCGAAGCTCGGCTCTCAACACGCTTTAGTGATGTACGTTTTGGGTCGCTTTGTGCCACTTGCGACGGGCAGAAAACGGCCAAAAACAGACATCCCGTTACAACCCCTCTTGGGCAGCAGCTGCCTCTGCATGGGGCATCGAGGCAGCTATCCATACTTACGACCTAAGCCTGGAACAGGTTGGAAATCTTGACGTCCGGATCTACCTCAGCCTCGTAGTTCACCCCTTCGATCCCGAAACCGAAGAGACGCAGGAACTCCGTCTTGTAACCGACAAAGTCAGTAAGTTCATAAAGGTTATCATTGCTGACCTGATCCCAGAGTTGCTTGACGCGATTCTGGATTTCGGGAGCCAACTCCTTGTAGTCCGCGCGCAGGCGACCCTCTTGATCCATAACTGGAGAATGGCCGTACAAGCTGTCTTTGTAGAGCGCGTAGACCTGCTCGATACACCCCTCGTGTGTGCCCTGCGCTTTCATGACTTTAAACAACAATGACAGATACAGCGGCATGATCGGGATAGCTGAACTTGCCTGGGTAACCACCGCTTTCAATACCGAGACCCGCGCATCGCCCCCCAGCACAGCCAACCGTTCACGGATACCAAGGACTTTCTGATCCAGGTCCTTCTTGGCCGCACCAATGGAGCCATTCCAGTAGATGTCATGAGTCAGTTTTTCGCCCAGGTAAGTGAACGCGGTCGTTTTCGCCCCATCAGCCAAAACACCCGCTTCGTTCAGGGCATCGATCCACATCTGCCAGTCTTCGCCGCCCATCACGGCCACCGTGCCATCGATTTCGCTTTGGGTCGCGGGTTGTAGCGTGGTGTCCTTGACCACTTCCTTATCAGTATCCAGACCCCGCAAGGTCACCGCCTTGTCGAGCGGCTTGAGGGTAGAACTGAATACTTCACCCGTCTTGGGGTGTGTCCGGCGCGGTGCGGCAAGACTGTAAACAACCAGGTCGACCTTCCCGAAGTCGCGCTTGATAACGTCGATAGTCTTCTGTTTGATCTCATCGGAAAAAGCATCGCCGTTGATGCTCTTGGCGTAGAGGCCGTCGGACTCGGCAAACGTGTGAAAGGCCGCTGTGTTGTACCAGCCGGCGGTGCCGAGTTTGCCCTCATCGCCTTCACGTTCGAAAAACACACCGAGAGTGCTGGCGCCACAACCAAAAGCTGCCGTTATCCGCGCAGCAAGTCCGTATCCGGTCGATGCACCGATCACGAGTACGCTCTTTGGCCCTCCGGTGATCAATCCTTTCGTAGTAACGTAATCGATCTGATTCTTGACGTTGGCTTCGCAGCCAGTGGGATGGGTAGTCACACAGACAAAGCCGCGAACGCGCGGTTTAATGATCATAGAAGTTCTCCCTCTTCCAGGATGAGAGCCAACCTTGGCTACAAAGTTATAGACGCCTGGAAAGCTGGAACGTCACGATGGAAGATCTGCAGCGATTGGTGCCTCGCCAAGCAATGCTTGAACAAATCCTTCCTTCTGGCCATATGGCATTGGCCGACCTCAAGCCTGGCAAGAGACTGCGACGGTCTAGCCTCGACCGTTGCAGTGGGTGGTCAGACGTCCGTCTGTTCCGCCATTTCCAGGGCGTCGTCGACCTCGATCCCCAGGTATCTAACGGTCATTCAAGCTTCGTACGGCCAAGCAGGAGTCGCATTGCTCTCAGGTTCTTCGTCCTGCGATAGGTTAGCGATACCTTGGTTCTCCGTAGCGTGTGGGTGCCGTACATGGTTGGTGTGTCCTGCATCGGCAACCTCTCTACGAAAGTCGTTAGGTTCAGCGGTTGTTACGGAGTGCCCATTGGTTCGCGCAAATGGACGGAATCCGTGTGTCAGTCCGCACTTGGCCGTTTTTGACTATCTTATCGCCACCGGCAGTTTTGGGTCGGATAGCGACGGTCCGGCATAGACCGTCGCTGTGGATGGTCAGACTTCTGTCTGCTCTGCCATTTCTAGGGCATCATCGACCTTGATGCCCAAGTACCTGACGGTGCTTTCAAGCTTCGTATGTCCAAGCAAGAGTTGAACTGCTCTCAGATTCTTTGTCCTGCGATAGATCAACGATGCCTTGGTTCGCCGTAGCGTGTGAGTACCGTACATGGTTGGGTCAAGGCCAATGGCTGTCACCCACGCTTTGACTATTCGAGCGTATTGCCTGGTGGAAAGATGGTCTGAAGCGTGCAATCGGGTCGAAAACAAGAAGTCCTCGCTGTGGAGGTGTGCCTGATGCATCCACGCCTCCAGAACGGTTCGGGTTTGCTCAGTGATTTCAAATTGCACTGGGTGCTGAGTTTTCTGCTGCATCACGATGGCCCGCGACGAAACATGCTCCCCATGGGCGATGTCTCGGACTCGCAACTTGGTTAAGTCACAGGCACGTAGCTTGCTGTCGATGGCCAAGTTGAAGAGCGCCAAATCACGCGTCCTCTCCGCAAGCTGAAGTCTGACCCGAATGGCCCAGATATCTCTGACTCGAAGCGGAGCTTTCTGCCCGACAAGCTTTCCCTTATTCCAAGGCTGATGAGGGTATCTAGCAATAGTGTTCATGGCTCGTCCTCCACGTTGAGGGAGGACAAAGGTAGATCTGTCAAAACGAGTGGTGGTCGCTAGTCGACCCAAAGTGGAGATCATGTGTCTAGAGAATCCGGAGCCATCCACTGATGTGAAAATCAAATCCGGCCATGGGCTTTCGGGCGTTCAAACTGGCTATTGGCCGGCTCCATACGCAGCGGCAAACGAGCGGCGGCGATCATGAACTTTATCCAGTCTGCGCGGCTGAATGGTCATGATCTGTACGCATATCCGAAGGATGTTCTCACGCGCATGAGATTATCGAGTAGCTGCCGCGTAGACGGGCGCCTGTTTAACCACGCAAGGTCTTTTGGGCGGACGCTGACCGTCCAGGCCTGGCTACAAGGTTTTAGAAAATGCGTAAGCGATGGGTTTGAAAATGGAGGCAGGCCGCAGCTTCCGTTTCCCCGATGCTGACAGTTCAGTTGGAAGAGTTGCTCAGTTGCTGAAGCTCAAGTTGCTTGGCAGCACTGGCTTCGAGGGTTGCACGCTCTTCATCCAGATACCGATAAATGCTTTGGAGGTTGGCGATTTTCTGTTTGAGTTCTGCCATCTTCTTTTCAATTAGCTTCGCGCCGCCAGCACAATCGATCAGCTTGTTCCGCTGCGCATCCAGAATCTCGCCTATTTCCCCCAGGGAAAACCCCATGCTTTGCGCGCGCTGGATAAAGTCCAGATCCTGCAGAGTTTGCACTGTGTAAACGCGATAGTTGTTGGTTTGCCGCAGCGGTGAGATCAGGCCGATTTGCTCGTAGTAACGCAGCGTATGGCGGCTGGCGCCGCTGCGGGCCTCGAGTTCGCCGATTTTCATGAAAACACCGCTTGACTGTAGAGTTGGGTCGATAGTTTACGCTTGATTTCTCACCTTCAACAAGGAACAGGGAAATGAGCGTGGAGTGCTTTGTCACGGGGGGGACCGGCTTCGTCGGTCAACATTTGGTGGCATACCTGAGTGCAAAAGGTCACACCATTCGGGTGTTGATGCGTCGCCCGGAGCGACTGGCTGCGTTGCGCGAGCAAGTCGATAAGTTAGGAGGGTGCGCAACCCGGGTGTTTGCCGTAGCTGGCGATCTGGAGCGGGGCAACCTCGGGCTGAGTCTTGCTGACCGAGAAGTGTTAAGGCACGCCAGAGTCGTATTCCACCTGGGCGCCCACTTCGCATGGGGGCTTTCAGTTGAGCATTCCCGTGCGGTGAATGTGGAAGGGGCAAAGCGTGTGGCGCTGTTGGCGGCTGAGCAAAAAAGCCGTTTAGTGATGATCGGCGGCTACATGTTGAAAAATCATGAACATCTGCAACGCATCGGAATTGACCCTCGTTATCCGGAGTTGACGAATTGGCCTGCCGTCTACCGACATGTCGGTGGTTACGAGGGAAGCAAGCTGGAGGCGCATTTTGCGACCCTGGAGGTCATGTCCGCCAAGGGCGGGGAGATTACCGTTGTCCACCCTGCAACTGTCTGTGGCCACAGCCGTACGGGGCATATCCTTGACGGTCAGCCGCTGGTGGAGCTGATACGCAACCTTGTGCTGGGAAAGCTGACTGCAGTGCCCGGTACCGCCGAGCACTGGCTGCCACTGGTCACCGTGGATTACCTGGTTGAGCTGGTGGCAGTTTGTGCTTTTGATCCTGCCATGGTGGGCCAGGAACTGCTGGCGCTTGATGATCAAACTCCTAACTTGCGAGAACTCCTGATACAGGTGGCACAACCTCTGGGCTTAAAGTCTCCCAGGCATCACATTTCACTCCGACTGCTGAAGTGGCTACTGAGTATTCCTCCGGTCGCGTCGTTTTTGAATACAAAACCCGAAGCCTTGGACTTTATCCAGACCACTCGTTTTAATACAGCGGCGGTCGAGCAATTTGCCAACAGGCATGGAATAGCCAAACCGGATATACGTCAGTCTTTGCAGCACACTGCAACGTTCGTCAACTCATATTGCATAGCCAAGGGCCAGGCCCTCTGACCTCTCCCTTGGCGGCGACAGAAGGCGAATATCATCCTTATGGGCGACCCAGCGCTTATGCCACAATAAATACCGGGGTTGGCGGGATCTTCGTATCCTCAAACTTTGCGCCGTCGATACAGGGCGGCATTCTATCGAACGACAATTCAGCGACAGGGATCGTCATCAATGCAATCCACTTTCAGCAAAGGCGTCATATTTGCACTCTCCGCTGCGGCACTGAACGCAACGATCGGTGTACTCAGCAAAATACTCATGAGTAATGGTTTCACCGCTAGCAGTGTCGCTGTCATCAAGACCGTACTGGGTTGCGTGCTTCTCTCGATCTTATTGTTTTTCCTCAAGCGCTCGGCGGCGTCGACCAAATGGACTCAGGCGGCTATCTGCGCATTCCTTGGCATCTTTGTGCTGTTCCATTTCGAAACGTCCGCCTATCGACACTACGCTGCGGCAGGTGTGGTGGTGGTGCTGATGGCCAGTGCCTCAATTTCCTCGATCATTTTGGGGCGCATTTTCCTCAAGGATGCCATCACCGCGAACGCTACCGTGGGTGCCGCATTGGCTATCGCCGGTATCTCGGTGATCTTCGGCGGCGATCTGCAGCAGGGCTTTACCCTGCAAGGTGCTGCGCTCGCCTCCATGGCCGGCTCCGGCTATGGGGCCTTTTCGGTTGCCATGAAGCGTATGGGGGTGTCGGGGGGGCTGCACTTCACCCGTCAATTGTTGTTCTTTGGCAGCCTGTACTTGCTGATGCCGGCTGCGGCCGATGGTTTCGCGATGGGCGAACTGTCGCCGCTGGCGATCGCCGCGCTGCTGGCGCTGGCCACGCTGCCGACAATCCTGGGCTTTTTCTGCACCACCAAGGCCATCGAGTATCTCAAACCATCCCAAGTGCAAGCGCTGGAGCTGACCGAGCCACTGTTCGCCGCGCTGCTGGCGTTTGTGGCGCTCAACGAAGTACCGCGCGAAAGCCTGTACGCGGGAGCGGCACTGATCATCGTCGGCCTGTGTTTCTCCAATGAACTAATCCGCTTGGGCAGCAAAGCGTCCGTCCCTTCTACCGAGTGAGCTATTCCGGATCCTGACTACTTTAGTAATCAGTATTTTTGAGTGTTTTGAGCGACATACCGCTTCTGGCCGGTTTCCGCCCCTCACGGAGGGCCGCTATGGATCGTTTGCAGCCCTTCGCGACAGCAACAATCGGCCAAGAAACTACCGGTGGACGGAGCGATGACAAATGACTAGCTACGTTTCGTCTGATGACGGAATTGATCGGACACAGTGGGCTTTGCGCCCCTCTCAGCAGTTCACCTACTGGGGGGCTGCACCGACATGGGCGCGGCATTCGCCCACTACGCTTCATCCATTGCTGGCATCGATAGTCACCATCAGCGCAATGAAGTTCTCATAAAAAATCCTCGGCGTAACATCCGCTCCATACCCAACCAATAACACCCCGGAGCACACCATCATGAAACGCCAAATCCTTCTCAGCATCATTTTCTCGGTTTTTGCAGTTAACGCTTTCGCCGCTTCCTCTGCTCACCCGGTCGTCGCCGAAGGCGGCTCGGATCGTCTGATTGAAAACCGCGTTGCCGAAGGCGGTTCAGATCGTCTGATTGAAAACCGCGTTGCTGAAGGTGGCTCCGACCGTCTGATCGAAAACCGCGTCGCTGAAGGTGGTTCCGATCGTCTGATTCAAAATCGTACTGCATGAATGAATGGCTTTACCGCGACACCCGAAAAAAGAACCGGCCTCATCAGCCGGTTTTTTTTTGCGCTTTTTTTTTGCCCAACTACATCGTCAAAGGGATTATTGTCGATGCTCGCCTGAAGTAGCCGAGGCTGGGGTTTCGGCGTGTTGGCGTCTCATCAACTGCAGCAAACGGAGTCACTTACATGGAAGTCATCAATCAGTTGCAGCCCGCAGAGTGTGCAGGTATGGAGGACATCCGACGCGAAATCGATGCCCTTGATCTGGGCGTTATCAAGCTGTTGGGCAAGCGTTTTCAGTACGTGCTGGCTGCCTCGAAGTTCAAGACCTCGGCGACTTCGGTGCGTGCTCCGGAGCGTTTCAAGTCAATGCTGGCGACGCGTCGCGAGTGGGCCGAGGCCGAGGGCCTGAACCCGGATGCAATCGAGAAGATGTACAGCGACCTGGTGAACCACTTCATTGCCGAAGAGATGAAACACTGGGCGGCTCATCAATCCGAAACCTGATTCTGGTCCAGGCTGTCCGCTTTGGGTTGTGGATTCAGCCGGGTGATGCAGGCAAAAATCGGCCAAGCAGTTCTGCCAGAAAAGGGAGCGACCTTATGAAACCCGTCAGAGTTCGTACTCTACAAAGTACTGATGCTGAGGCGTTGCTGACATTTGAACTGGACAATCGCGAGTGGTTCGAGCGTTTCATTGACGCGCGCGATGCTGCTTTTTACTCGATACAGGGCGTCGCCGACCACATTGCGGCTTATTTATCTGACTTTGCCGCCGGAACCTGGCACCCATTTGTCATCGAAGATGCTGACGGAAAAATAGTGGGTCGGGCGAACCTGAAAGGCATCGACATGTCCGAGGGGTCGGCAGAAGTCGGCTATCGGATTGCTCAAAGCGCTTGCGGACAGGGACTGGCAACGCTGGCGGTGAGGCATCTGATCCAGGAGGCGCAGTTGCATTGGAACCTCAAACAGCTGGTTGCCAACGTATACGCTGCAAATATCGGCTCGGCAAAAGTACTCCAACGGTGTGGCTTCTTGATCGATCCTATGTACCGGCATGAAGGGACAGAGCACGAATATCGGTTTGGCCTTTTGATATAGATGGGTGACAGCAAGCTGTGACTTGCTTCGCCCTGTCCAGGCAATGTTCGACCTACACCAGCACGGTCAACCAAGCCGACACCAGCAGCAAAAAAGCCAGTGCAGTGTTCATGCGTTTGAACGCCTGTGGCGAACCAAAAGCTCGAGCACTGCCCACGCCGAGTAACGCCCACAGGGTCATGCACGGCAAGGAGACCAACAGGAACATCAGCGACAACACCACCAGGCGCAGGGTCTTGTCGCCGCCACCAACAAATACGCTGACCACCGCCACCGCCATCATCCAGACCTTGGGGTTGACCAATTGCAGGGTGGCGGCGGCGAACACGCTGAGACCCTCGTCACGCGGGGTGGTCGGGTCCAGGGACGGCGGCGCACTTTGAAAGATTTGCCAGGCCAGCCAACTCAACCAGAGCACCCCGCCCCAAGCCATCGCCTGTTGCACACGCGGAAACTGCAGCAGTGTTTCGCCCACGCCGAACCCGACTGCAAACACAATCAACGCCGCCGCCAAGCATGCACCAAAAATGATCGGCAGCGTGGCAGCCAACCCCCGCCGTGAACTGTGGCTCAACACCAGAATATTGGTCGGCCCCGGGGTAATCGAGGCGACGAATGCAAACAACAGGAAAGGCAGCAACGATTCCATGGCATGGACTCCTTGATCAGATAGGAAACCATGGTCGCGGGTCAGCGGGATTCAGTCTGGAAGGTTTGAGCAGCGCTTGCGGTAATCCGCGGGTGTGAGCTGGTAGGCACGGCGGAACCAGCGCCCCATATGGCTTTGATCGGCGAACCCAAGCGCACTGGCCACCTGGGCCGGCGACTCGCCCCGCGCCAGCAACTGTCGCGCCTTGGCCAGGCGCAGCTGGATCAAATAAGCATGAGGCGCCAGCCCAAAGGCTGCCTTGAAGGCCCGCGTCAGGCGAAAGCGATCAACCCCACAGGCTTGGGCCAGATCATCCAGCCCGATGTCTTCGTAGACATGGGCATGCAAATAGTCACGCGCAACCTGGGCCACCAATGGCAGGCGCGGATCAAAGGCCTGACGCTTGCGCCAATCAAGGTGGCCAGTGAGCGCCCCCAACAAGGTGTCGATGGCGCTCTGGCGCACAATGCGCAAGTCGCCCTCATGGAGCGCGTGGAAGGCTTGAAAAATGGCAGTGGCCAGGCGCGGATCCTGGCTCAGGGTGTCGGCAAAACCCGGCTGACTGTTGGCCGGCGCGTGCTCGAACAACGCGTGCAACTCCCGCTCCAGCCAGTGTGGATCGAGGTAGAGCATCGAATAGGTAAACCCCTCCTCGGTCGGCGCATGCCCATCGTGGATTTCCCCCGGTTCCAGCATGAATACCTTGCCCGGCGTACTGAGGTGGCGAACGCGCCGGCAATTGAACTGCTGCACTCCCTGCTCGGTGACACCCACCAGAAAACTGTCATGCCAATGCGGATCGTAGGCATGCCCCTGAAAATGGGCACGAATCGATTCAATCCCGGTATCGGCGTCCTGGGACAGCTCAATCCAGTTGCGTCTATCCACGGAAGGCTCCATCGGTAATGGTTCAGCGTTGATCTGTGCGGATGACTAAATTACCGCGCAATGGAAAAGAACGTTTAGAAGATTTGTGCAGGTTCCTCGGCAAACGCATCCTTGATAAATGCCTCCAGCTCTTTCTCTTCAAGCAACTCAATCGAAAAATGCCCAAAGCGTTTCGGTAACCAAATGATGCGTGTCCCACTGGGCGATTGCAGATTATCGCGAGACAGTGGTTTTCCGTTCTCATTTTCCGGCTGGACTCCTGCATCGATCAATTCGTCGTAGGCGGCCTCGATGTCTGGCGTGGAATAACAGTGACGGTAGATCGTGCCTTCGCCGTTGGAGTCCATCAGCGCCTTGAGGTTTCCGGTAAACGGTTGCACCAACATTAGGCGCTCCGTTCCAAACATGACGATCGCATAGCGCACATGCAAGCCATCGCGCTGCCAATCAAGTATCTTGGAAATCCTGGCGCTGAAGACTCGGGCGTAATACCTGCACGCTTCCTCGAGGTCTTCGACGAGGACATCCACGTGGCTGAACTTTAATTCCAATTGCCTCACCTTTTTCAGACATACGATTGGTTTGCTGTAAGTCCGGGTATTCTGATTCGTTAACCTTTGCGATAGCGACTGATGCATGCGGCCGATTTCTGTCGATGTTGACCGGCAGTTATGGGGTCGATAGCGGTCAATTCCAGCGTTAATCCACTACGAACAACTTGGCACCCGTAGTGCTGAAAGATCGATGCCCCTCAGCGTTGCTGCCCACCTGATAGCTCATCCCCGCGGTGAGTGTGAACTGACGACCATCCTCCAACTCCGTGTGTAACTCGCCTTCCAGGCACAACAGGATATGACCTCTCCAGCACCAGTGATCGGCCAGATAGCCAGGACTGTATTCAACCATCCGCACACGCGTCGAACCAAACTGGCAGGTTCGCCAATAGGCGGTACCCGTCTGTCCAACATACTCCAGAGGTTCGACAGTCGACCAATCGGTCGTACCAAAGGGAACAGCAGTTAGGTACATGGTTGCCTCATCAATTAAAGGGTGTCTGTGGACCGTACCCATCCAGTGATCCTTTCGGTAGACACAGATGCCCCGCATTTATGAGATACAGGCGCCTGCTCAAGTGTGAAAGCCAGAGGAAGCTCTCGGCCAGAAGCAGCCAGTTGCGATCGGCTGCACACGGTCAGCGTCCAACCTTGTCGTCAGTGCGATTGCATTCGTATATCTGGCCGGTGTTGGGCTTGCTCGCCCTAGCCACTCTGTAGTTCGCGCAACGGGGGCCGGTCGCTCATGGACGATGCATCGTGAATGAAACGCCCTCCCTGTCCACTTGAGCCAAGCATGAAAATCCACACCGAGGATCTTGTCGCCGCTCTTGAGGCATCAGCGACAGGCAGTGTCGCTACTCTTCAGTAAGCCCTTCGCGCACCCACCGCCTGACCTCAGCCTGTATGGCGTAAGCCGGCGCCTCCACAGCATTGAAGTCTTGTGTATACCGCTGGGCAAATCCTTCTACCCCCCATTCCTGATACTGCTGCACATGCTTTAACTCGTGAGCCCAGAGCGCGATGTTGTGTTCTGCGGTTTGAGCGTCCCGGAAGAGGATGATGTCGATCAGCGTCACGGCACCAACATCAGGGTTTTGCAGCATGGCAGTGGCGGCGTTGAATTGGCCGTTGTCGCTAACTTTGTAGCGCGCGGCATCGAGGACGCCGGGGTCGTACCAGCGCAGCAGATGCTCGCGGATGTTTGGAGGAATCGGTTGGATGCCGGCGCCGGCTGCGTCAGCGCGGGCTTGGGTCAGCCACAGCGCCAGGGCAGGTGCCGCGATCTGGTAGATGCCGTCAGGCAGGGGACCGAGCAGCGGTCCCACGTCTGGCAGGCAGATGCAGCCGTCCAGGCACACTTCTTTCTCACCAGCTGGGCAGGCGTTGGTCTGGGCTGGCACTTCAAGCGTCAGGCAAAGAACAAACAGCGCCACCAGGCGCATGGTGATGGGTGGCATTGGGCGCTCCAGGGACGGATGCAGCGCGAACAGTGGCTCGCAATTGATCGACGATGCGCATAGCTTTAGCGTAGTCCTGAACCAAGCGCCCCAAGATAATCGCAGTGCTCAAGCCAGCAGCTCGGTGATCCACCGGGCCTGCCGGGCGATGTCTTGCACCTTCTCCTCGGGCACGACCTGCCGCGCCCGGGAGAAGCTGACCAGGGTCTTCTGCTTCTGGCGCAGCATGCGCTGCCACTTGTCCAGGAACGCCGGGCTGCGTGCCTGCATCTGCAGCGGGCCGAAGTACAGCTCCTCGGCGGTGTACATCACCGGCCCGGCGCGCTCGGCGACGATGATTTCGTAGTAGAAACGGTTTTCCCGCAGCACTTCCTCGCAGAGGATGCGGTAGTCATTTTCCATCAGCCATTGGCGCAGTGGCTGCTCGCCGCCGATGGGCTGCAGGATCAGGCGCTCCTGGCCACTCAGGCACGGCTTGCCGCTGTCGAGGATGTCGCGGATCGTCTCACCGCCCATGCCGCAGATGCTGATCGCCGTGATCCCGTCGCCCGGCTCGATCGCCGCCAGGCCATTGGCCAGGCGCACGGTGATCCGCAGGTCTTGGCCGTTCTCGCGCACGGTGCGTTCGGCCGAGCGGAACGGCGTCAATGCCACCTCGCCGGCCACCGCCGTCGCGATGGCGCCACGGCGCATCAACGCCACCGGCAGGTAGCCGTGATCCGAGCCGATATCGGCCAGGCGTGCACCGGCTGGCACATGCGCCGCCACGCGCTCCAGGCGCATGGACAATGTCTGTTCGTTCAACTGCAGTTCCTATTCACCACGAAAGTCCGGCACCTTTGGCATTGGTGCGAGCGGCCCATCATGCTAGGTGAGAGAGGCAGGGTAAAGTGCCGGCATTGGCTCATGCCCCTCTTATGGTTCGTTCGGAAACTCGACGTAAGCAATGACTTTGCCGAACGGCGCACTTGTCATACCTATCGGCATATTCACACCTGGATACCCTGCTATCGGTGTATTGATGACTGCAACCTGCTCCCCCGAAGCTCGGTTATCCGCAGCGATCAGCAAAAAGTAGGTGCCATCGGCGGGCGCGACGCCGGACCATTCAATTGCCAGAGCATTGGAGCCGACCAAATTATCCGCCACGATATTACCTTGAGCATCGAGCACCACTGCTTTGGGTTTCAGGGCACTTTTCGCAAACCCCATGCACATGTTGTTGCACATTGAGCTGACGTTGATCACGTAGGTCTGGCCCTTGAGCAAACGGAAGTTGAACAGTCGGTAGTTGCCTTGCTGCGTCCCCATGACAATGCGTGGCTCTGCTGGGCTGATCTCCCATCGCACCGGGAACAGGCCACGATTGATCGGCAGTGGAGTGATCGGTGACTGGTGAATGGCTTCCTGAAATGAATGAGCGATTGGTGTATTGCTGGACTGGACCTGATCTATGTATTGGCTTTGCGAATTGCTTGAGCAGCCAGCCAGGGACAAGACAACAACAAGTGGTAGTAAGCATTTGAGCATCGGAGGTCGTCCATTGAGTATTACAGGCGGGAGCCGTTAGCCGAATTTAAAATGGCAAACAGTCATTGTCGGCGGCTCTGGCTGAAGCTTGAACGTAAGTAGGTAGAATCGTTGCCCGTCCGCCAGGGAGAGAACAGAGAAGTCTCTTTTGAGGTTCGCCCTCTTCCCCACCCTAAAGTTTTTGATTGTTAAGCCGATTCAGATGGGCTCGTGACTCAGATACCGACGAAAGACCGTCCATGAGTTCCCCACACAAACTCGGAATGCAATTTCCTCGATATTTCTTGGCCTCCGACTACCACGGGACACTGTCTCGGCCACGCCGCAAATAACGTCAAAACTTCAATTACCCTACAAAGCACGCGCCCGCTAAAGCGATGAATTCCGGGTGTGCCAAGGAGCTGTTTGCAGTGAATATTCTATTTCGCCTGGCGGGCGCCGCCATCGCTGTGACCCTGACGGGTTGTGCCCTGCAAGGCAACGGAATGGCCGACTACTATAAGCGCGAGGCTGCCGAGCGCGAGGCGAAAAATCGAGCCATGGCGACCCGGGTACAATCCCGGCCGCTGCCACTGGATAGCACTTTCAGACTCTCCCAAACTGCGTTGGTGATGGTTGACGTACCGGCTGAAGGCACCGAGCCAGCCACCCAGGCCCGGCTTTTCGCGGCCTGCGGTTCGTTGACATTAGCCATGGATTATCGAGACGCAAAGAAGTGGAGCAGTCCTTATGCTCTGCCAGCGGACACGGCGCGGAACATCGCTCAGCAGATGTGCCACGCGGTCCGGGACAGCGCTTGGAAGCAGCTTCCCGGTGACAGCGAAGACCTCTTGTTATTGGACCCGGGCACCCTGGCCATCGAGAACTCCCGACGTTCGATCTGGGCGGGCATCGACTTTGGGCGAACCCGTCTGGACGAAAGCGAAGGGAAGCCCTACGGTCGCCAGTTCGAGCGTGTCGAGGTCGACTGTGCTATCCGCCAGGCCAACACCCGCCTGGCTTATCGTTTAGGCGATCAGGTTTTACTGCCGCCGCCCGTTCAGTCAATTGACAGCGCATTGGACAAAGAGCAACGCGCCCGGCTGATTGGCGCTGTGTGCGCCGACCCCGCCAATCTGGCAAAACTCGCCACACCCGTCACTCGTCAAAAATTACCGCCGGACATGCGTACACCGGAGCTACCGGCGACATTGTTGGCACAGGTCAGCGCCCTGCCTCAGGGACAACCGACCCACACGCTCAGCCATTTGCAGTTCACTTACAACGCTAGCTCCCCGCTCGTGCCGCGCGCCGTGGTCAACGACCATCCAATGGACTTGTATTTGCAATCGGGTCCGGCCCGCGGCATATGGCGCGAGCAAGCGACGGGGGCACTGGGCAACCAGCGTGTGAGCCTGCGCTGGCGCGGGCTGATCGAACTTGCCGCGATAAGCAGCACTGAGCTCACGGGCAAAACCAATCAGCAAAGCGCCCTCACGAACATCGACCTGGATGGCGATTGGCAAAAACTCAAACCGGGGAGTGTTATCGCCTACAGCAAACATTTCACTCAGAGCAATGGCAAACCATTCGTGCAGAAATTTGAGTGTTCGGTAGGTGAATCCCTTCCTGCCACACAAACAGTCGCCTCACTGCAAGGCATGGCCCGCAAGGTTACTTGCGCCACCAATAACGCGCTGAAGACAAGCAATGCATACCTCTACCTGGAGGCCTATGACCTGTTCGTGGAAACCGCCGATACTTCAACGCTCATAGTCCAGGTCAACACGCTCACGGCGGCGGAATAACGCGCAATCCCGGGCATGGGACACGACTGCATAAGGGGCTGCTTTGGGTCAGGAGCAGTCCTTCGCATCAGACAGCAATCGGCCAAAAGCACTCGTTGAGAATGTTGCTTTAGCACCTTGCGAGGGCAGTTCGACCGCCTGTAGTTGCCTTACAGGGTCCCAACCACTCGGCGGCGTTTGAGCGTTGCTCCACCAAAGCATCCCTTTAGAGATCCATATTTTCCGCATGTCAGCGTGAGCAGATGTCGCGTCGTCGTAGCCAAATTGCGTACCACAGGACGGACATATGCCAAACGAAGAGCAACCAAACTCGTCGTATGGAGGCTCTTCAAGCTCAGCGTATCCACAAACTGGACAAAAATATGAATCGTTGCCTGCAATCATCCAGCCTCCGGATTCTAGCTTCTAGCCCACATTGTCGGCATGCCTGCTGATCTACCCGGAATTTTATACGCAATACCTCGCATCAACCGGGTTAATCGACGACTTTTATCTGCGTCAGCCCTACCCGCTCAGCCTGCTCTAAAATCTCCGCCGGTGTCGCGTCCGCAGTGGGCATGATCAGGCTGTTCTCACCATCCCCAAAATGCAGCTGTAACAGATGCATCGCCGCCTCATGGACAGGCAGTTGAGGTTGCTCGAATTCGAACATGTGTGTGCGAGGTTCGCCGTTGAACAGGTATTCCAGGGTGTAGTTGCGCATGGTGGGATCCTCGTAGAAGGTGGTGGCCGTTTTTACACACTCTGGGCCAAAAGCAGACTTCAACTCTACCGCGCGAGTATGATCCGGATAACGAGGCCCATCGGACCCATGTTTATGCCAGCATCTCAAACTCACCCCTCACCCGCGCCGTTGCTCAAGCAAGGCGAGACGGTGCTCTTGTTCGACGGCGTATGTAAGCTGTGCAATGGCTGGGCGAGGTTCTTGATCCGCCATGACCGCCACCGGCGCGTTCGGTTGGCGGCAATACAGTCGCCCGAGGGGCAGGCGCTGCTTGCTTGGGCAGGTTTGCCTTTGCATCAATTCGACACCATGGCCGTGATCCGCGACCGACACTATTGGGTGCGTTCGGATGCTTTTTTTGAAGTCATCGCCTTGCTGCCCGTCCCTTGGCATCCGTTGAACCTTTTGCGCAGCTTCCCACGCAAGCTTCGAGATTGGGCATACGATCGCATTGCGTTGAATCGCTATCGGCTCTTCGGCAAATACGACACGTGCCTTTTGCCTGATCCTGATCATGAGCAACGTTTTTTGAAAGCTCCAATGTGAACGCCTTGGTACGCATCAACTGGATCGCCCGAGCCCCCCATCCAGAACCATTCTTTGGCTTTTCTGCGGTTCAGTGCCCCGCCACCGCAGGCCTGCCAACCGCACGCGGGCCCGATTTGAAGCCGTGAACCCTAGCCCCCCAGACAATCGCAAACCCCACCCCCACCAACACCACCATTGCCCACGGAAAAGAGGCGACGCCCCACCTATCCAGCAGCACCCCACCCACCACCCCACTCCCCGCAATCGCACTATTCCAAGCCACCACATTTAACGACAACGCCACATCCGCCCCATCCCCCGCCGCATCCGCCAGCGCCGTTTGCAGCAACGTCGCAGCCCCGCCGAAGCTCACCCCCCAAACCAGCATGCCGATGTAGATCACCTCAGGCACGCTACTCAAAAAGCCAAACACCACGGAAACCGCCGCAAACGCCGCCAAGCTCACCAACACAGTCTTGCGCAACAACGGCTCAACCAGTTTGGCAGTCACCCAAATCCCCACCAACGCCGCAATACCAAACACCAACAACACCAAATCCACCCGATCCCCCAACCCCGCCGGCGCCACGAACGGTGCGATGTAGGTGTAGAGAACGTTGTGTGCCAGCATCCAGCTGATCACCACCGCCAACACAGGGCGCACGCCCGGCGTGGTCAGCACTGTGCGCAGCGACATGCGCTGATGCGCGGCTTGGGGTGGGTAGTCAGGGACTTTCACCAGTACCCAGGCGATCAGCACCAGGGTCAGGGCCGACATGATGCCGAAGGTGGTGCGCCAACCCACCAGGCCGCCCAACCAAGTGCCAAGTGGCACGCCCAGAGACAGGGCAATCGGTGTGCCGACCATGGCCAGGGCCAGCGCCTTGCCCTGTTGATGGGGCGCGACCATGCGTCGGGCGTAGCCGGCCAACAGGCTCCAGGCCAACCCCGCCGCGACGCCGGCGAAGAAGCGCGCCACCAGGATCACGCCGTAGTGGGATGACAGCGCGGTGATGGAGTTGAACAGCAGGAAACCGACGATAGTCAGCAGCAGCACGTTACGACGGCGCCAACCACGGGTGGCGATGGTCATGGGGATGACCGCCAGCACTGAACCCAGGGCGTAGGCGGTGACCATCTGGCCAGCCATGGAGGGGGAAATCGCCAGGCCTGCACTGATCATCGGCAACAGGCCGGCGGGCAAGGTTTCAGTGACGATGCAGATGAAGCCGGTCATGGCCAGGGCGAGCAAGGCGCCGATGGGCAGGCGGTCCGGCGCTGCCGATAAGGTGATTGAGGGTGTCACGGGGAGACTCCTTGAGTGAGGACTTCAGACTTAAATACCGATCGATATAAATGTTGAGGGCAGGCAGCGCTCGTTGTCAACGACTTATGTATCGACTAGTATTTATCTCGTCTCCAGAGGAGTTTTGAAATGGCGCAAATGGGCCGCCCCCGTACCTTCGACCGTGACCACGCGGTGGAACAGGCCTTGCACCTGTTCTGGCAACACGGCTACGACGCGACCTCCCTCGCTCAGTTGAAAGCCAGTTTGGGTGGCGGAATTTCCGCGCCGAGTTTTTACGCGGCGTTCGGTTCCAAGGAAGCGTTGTTTGATGAGTGTGTGCAACGTTACCTGGCGACGTTCGCCCAAGTCACCGAATGCCTGTGGGACGAGAGCCTTCCGCCACGCCAAGCCATCGAGACCGCGCTGCGCCAATCAGCGCGCATGCAGTGTGAAGACGGCCATCCCAAGGGCTGCATGGTGTCCCTCGGCGTGATGAGCGCGCCCAGCCCGGAGAATGCTCGGATAGTCGATGCCCTGACCCAATCTCGCGCCCACACTCGCGCGGGGATTTTGGCGTGTGTTGAGCGAGGTGTCAGTGCCGGTCAGTTGCCGGGCAATATTCACGCACCCGCGATGGCTACGGTGTTCGACAGTTTCCTGCAGGGCATTTCCATCCTCGCTCGGGATAACACGCAGTATGAGGTCATTGATGCGGCCATCACCCAGATACTGCTGACGTGGGACAATGCGGCCTCTACCGCGCCTTCAATGTATCGCAATGATGAAAAAGGACTGATTGATTTAACCGATGAGTGATGTGTGGGAAGCCAAGGCTTGTGCAGTGCGGCGATTGCGAAGCTGCCAAAAAACGCTCATGGGTGACCTGGCCTCAGGCGGCTATCACACTGATTGAGAGTCAGCGTCCAGCCGCCTAAAGCGTCACCGCATGCTTTCGACCAAGGCTGTCGCCAAAGCCACGGATCATCTCCAACAATGACTTCACTCGCAGCGGCAGACTCCCGGCCGGGTACACCGCGTGCATCTGCGGGCTCTCACCGCTGCTGGAGGTGAGTTTGTACTCGGGACAGACCCGTAGCAAGCGCCCCGCTTCCACTTCAGGCTCCGCCATCCAGTCCGCCAAGCGGGCGATCCCAACGCCCGCCTGGGCCGCCTGGAACACCGCCAAACCGGAGCTGAAACGAAACTTTGGATGAACCCGAAAGCTGACGGCGTGCTCCTCACTGCGAAAATTCCACTCCTTGAGAATCCGCGGCGCCGTATGCAGGATCAGCGAGTGCGCCTCCAGCGCCTCAATGGAGTCGGGTATCCCGCGCCGCTCCAGGTACCCGGGGCTGGCATACAGGTAACGTGAGTAGTTCCAGAGCGGATAGCCGATCAGGTCACTGGATTGCGCAAACGCGCCGCGAATCGAGAAGTCCAGCTTGCTCTTGGCCGGGTCGATGGTTTCATCGGTGAAAATCACATCCACGTTCACGTCTGGATAACGCTCGCTGTACTGCGCGATCAACCGGGGCAATACCCCGTGGCCGAGGAACTCGGGGGCGGAAAAGCGGATCCAGCCGTAGGCCAGGCCGCTGAGGCCGGCCAGGTCTTCATCCGCCTCACGTTGCAGATCCAGCATTTTGTAAGCGTGAGGCATCAAGCGCTCACCCGCCTCGGTCAAGCTCACGGTATTGGACGAGCGATTGAACAACTTGACCCCGACACTTTCCTCAAGGGCTTGAACGGCACGGGTCAGCGCGCTGGGGGAGCGCCCCAGCGTACGTGCCGCCGCGATGAAGCTGCGCTTGCGAGCTACCGTCGCGAAGGCTTCAAGTTCCCCCAACATATTCAATGCCACTGATCACCTCATTGCACTTTTCACAACGTGGCATTGCAACACAAAAAAAGCGCTTCCGTTAACCTTCCCGCTCAACTCACAAGGATGTAAGTAACAGGAACAAAGATGACCGAGCAAGCAGACGCAGCTTTCGCAAGAGACACCGACCGACATGCCTGGGCAGCGCATGATTTAACGGCAATGGGTAAGGCGGTGATTGATGATGGGGTTAAGGCGGTTACGCCAAGACCTGCTCAACCGAAGGATGAAGCCGGGATTTAACATCCATTAACCCTGATATGAGCCCGCGCTTTCGGAGCATCCTGATCTCCATGGGGGTCACTTCCCATGGCGCCAGTGCGGCCAAACCCAAGATGGGGCTGAGCCGTTGAGCATTCTCACCGAAGAGTTTTCCGCAAAACTGGCAGCCTTCAATGCCCTGACTCGCGACATGCGTGAGGCGGGAATTGCAATTAAGGCGTTGGTGCTTGCCGATAACAAAATTTTCGTCGATCAACGAAATGTCGAGCTGTTATCGCTGCAGTTTGGGCACGAGCTTCGCGGAATGCGCTGCAGCGCCGATGGGCGCTTTGCCCGAAATATGGCAAAGATCCGTGGCGTTGGCGTGGTCTGGTTCACTTTGATTAAGGAGCAGAACGATTGACCCCATCTCTCGACGACTCAATTGAGGCTTTACGGGTGGCGGCAGGGTGCGACCAACTGACCCTGATTTGGGCGCTATGAAACACGTAGAAACCACTGGACCCCACCCTTTCATCGCCAGAGCCTGATTTCATGATCGATATAGTCATCCTTTGCGTGTTCGCCTTCGCCGCCGGCCTGATCGATGCGGCAGTGGGCGGCGGTGGATTGATCCAGATACCCGCGCTATTCAACGTGCTACCCACGGCACAACCGGCGGCGCTGCTGGGTACCAACAAGGTCGCGTCAGCCTGCGGCACCGCATTCGCGGCCCGGTCCTTCGTGCGCAAGGTAGTGATCGACTGGGGTCTGGTGATCCCCGCCGCCTGTGCGGCCTTTGTCATGGCCTTCTTCGGAGCGGCCACGGTGTCGTTCGTGCCCCAGTCGATGATCCGGCCGGCGGTGCTGGTATTGATCGTGCTGATGGCGATCTACACCTTCTGGAAAAAGGACTTCGGCGCCCTGCACAAACCCATGCGCATCGGCACCAAGGAAAAACTGCTGGCGATCGTCATCGGCGGTGCCATTGGCTTCTACGACGGACTGTTCGGTCCCGGTACTGGCAGCTTCCTGATCTTCCTGTTTATCCGTTGCTTCGCCTTCGACTTCCTTCATGCCTCGGCGTCGGCCAAGCTGGTGAACATCGCGACCAACGTAGCGGCGCTGATATTCTTCATTCCGACGGGTAACGTGCTCTACCTGATCGCAATCCCCATGGCAGCATTCAACATCCTCGGCGCGCTGACCGGCACCTGGCTGGCGGTTCATAAAGGCGTGCCCTTTGTCCGGGCTCTGTTCCTGGTGTTGCTGGTGATCCTGATCGGCAAACTGTCCTACGACCTGTTCGTGTAAACCTGCATGCCTCACATGGTCGTGGACGTGGTATGTGCCCACTACGTTTCAACCATTGTTGGCATCGATAGTCACCATCACGCCAATGAAGTTCTCATAAAAAATCCCCGGCGTAACATCCGCTCCATACCCAACCAATAACACCCCGGAGCACACCATCATGAAACGCCAAATCCTCCTCAGCATCGCTTTCTCGGTTTTTGCAGTTAACGCTTTCGCCGCTTCCTCTGCTCACCCGGTCGTCGCTGAAGGCGGTTCGGATCGTCTGATTGAAAGCCGTTTGGCTGAAGGTGGTTCAGATCGCCTGATTGAAAACCGTGTTGCTGAAGGTGGTTCCGATCGCCTGATCGAGAATCGCGTCGCTGAAGGTGGTTCGGATCGTTTGATCGAGAACCGCGTCGCTGAAGGTGGTTCCGATCGCCTGATCGAGAATCGCGTCGCTGAAGGTGGTTCGGATCGTTTGATCGAGAACCGCGTCGCTGAAGGTGGTTCGGATCGTCTGATTCAGAATCGTGCTGCATGAATGAGTGGCTTTATCGCAACACTCAACCAAAAAACCCGGCCTCATCAGCCTGATGCCGGTAAGTTAAGAAATTTGAGCGACGAAAATCCTGTGGGAGCGTGGCTTGCCCGCGAAGAATGCACCGCGGTTTTTCAAGTACTACGCGTCATCGTTCTTCGCGGGCAAGCCACGCTCCCACAGGTTCTGCGTCTTGGTCAGCACTGATACTCGAGCATCACTACCGGGTCTTCACAGTGATGAACATTTTGATGCGATCGTGGATTTCCTGAATGGCATGACGGAAGGGATCATGCTTTTCACTGGTGACGGGGTCCTCGAAATTCCACACGATCACTTCGCCGGCGGTGGGTATCCGCGAAGCCTCTTCGGACGACTTGTCACACAGCGTGATCACATAATGGAACGGTTGCCCCTCAAACTCATCGATGGCTTTACTGCGTAACCCCGTGGTGTCGATGCCGACGTGATCGAGAGACTCCAGCGTGCGGGGGTCAACTTCACTGGCCACAAGACCCGCGCTCAAGGCTTCGAAGTGTTCGCAATCACTGTGCCTAAGTAGCGCCTCCGCCATCAGTGAGCGAACGTCATTTTTTGCGCAAACGAACAGAACCCGGAGTTTGTCAGCCATCACGTCCTCACATTCTTTCTGATCTAAATAACAATTCTTTTCTTACAGCACCGGCGTCATCTAGTGTTTGGACATCAAACCATGAAGAACACCCAACCTTAAGCCCGGCTCGGAAGGACTCATGTGCGAGATGCCGAGTACCTTGAACGCCGCCAGCATGAGCACCAGGCCACCGGGCAAAATATTCAGGCGATGGGGTGGCAAGCCCGCCAATTTGAGTTGTTTAACATGCCCCACTTCCAGCAGACGCAACGACAAGCGCAACAGACCGCCGTAGGTGATACCGCTTTGACCATCGTCATTCAAACCATTGGCCTTGAGCACTTTGGCCAGCATCCGTGCAGTACCTGAAGAGCCAATAGTCTGCTGCCAACCCAGTGCGCGATAACGACGGGTAACTTTTTCAAACTGCAGAGTGGCCACGCGCTCGGCCTCCAGGAGCGCCTTCGCCGATATACAGCCGCCCTGAAAGTAACGCGCACCAAAAGTACCGCTGCCAATCGCAATGCTCTCGGTCAAGAGGGGCTGATCGCCCTGCCCCAGAATCAATTCAGTAGAGCCGCCGCCGATATCCACGACCAGACGCATACTTTCTGTACTGGGCATCATCGTCTGGGCAACACCGGCGTACACCAGTTGCGCCTCTTCATGCCCAGAGATGACATCGATACGAAAGCCCAAGTGCCGCTCCGCGCTGGCCAGAAACAGTTGGGCATTATCGGCTTCGCGCACAGCACTGGTCGCCACTGCCCGCACGCGACCGGCCTCGAAGCCGCGCAGTTTTTTGCCAAATCGCGCGAGTGCTTGCCATCCCCGATCCAGCGCCAACTCGTCCAGCGCCCCTCCCTGAAACCCTTCCGCCAAACGGACAGGCTCTCGCAAGGTTTTCACTTCCTGGATCATGAACCCCTGATTGCGTCTGACTGACTGGCCGATCATCATGCGAAACGCGTTGGACCCCAAGTCAATGGCCGCAAACAGGGAGGCGTCTCCTTTCATAAGGGGGATTCCTGGCAAATTCATCAGCCCGCTGACGGAGTTCCGTCTGAGCGCTCAAGACGGTTTGCGAGGAGCTTGCCATTCGTTCGATGACACCGTGATGACACCCTCTAGCCTTTTCAAAAGAACAGGCACCCTGACGCTGTCAGACCTCGCCGCCGATTCATCAAGAATGACCGTCCGTAACTCTGCCCCGGCAGCCTCTCACCCTTCGCTATTCTTAACCACACACCGCCGCTGGCACGGCTGAATGCACGGCTTGCGGCATCATCGTCAGGAGTAAGGATCCGGGTAAGGAGCACGCCACCTCAACAGAGTATCGAATAATGAAAATGCTACTGATGGTCGAGTTTCCCCATGAACCTTTCAACGCGCATGTCAGGTCCGGGAAAATCGGCGAAATCATGAACCGCGTGCTGGAAACCATTAAGCCTGAGGCGACTTATTTCACTGAGCAGGATGGAATGCGAAGTGGGATTTTTCTGATCGATATAGAGGACCCTTCCGAAATTCCCGGCTATGCGGAACCCTTCTTTCTCAACTTTCAAGCCAACTGCAAATTCCGAGTGGTCATGAGTGCGCAGAACCTGCAAGACGCGGGTCTGGAGGAGCTCGGAAAAGCCTGGGGATGAGGTGCGATCAAGGAATGAAGAACCTGTGGCGAGGGAGCTTGCTCCCGCTTGAGTGCGTAGCACTCACAAAAATCGGCAATTGCTGTCGGATTTTTTTGGGGCTGCTACGCAGCCCAGCGCGAGCAAGCTCGCCACAATGGCAGAGCCTGTCGCTTACTGAACAGTTTTCAGCTTGACGACATCACCGGAGATTGTGGTGGTGTAACCGGTCAGGACCCAAGCCCAGAACCAATTTTCCTGAACCTGGGTGTTGATCATGGCGTCGCCGCCCTTGGCCTTGATTGCAGCGTTCTGAGCGCGGATGAAACGGTTGTTCTGCTGGATCGGGATGAGACCAAACAACAGGAGGCCAGTGGCGGTCGCTTCACTGTGGCCGACAACGGTGTACTGGTTGCTGTCGTATTGCTGAGTCTTCATCGGGGTGCCTGTGCAACCCGCCAGAACCAGACCGAACAGGGCTACGGCAACAACTTTGCTGAGATAATTCACTGAGTCACTCCATTAGAAATACCCGGGATCCGTCTCTCGGGCGGCGCATACTTTAACGGATGAAATGGCTCGTTGATATCACCTGTACAGCCTTTACGCGGCAAACATTTTGATGAGGCACAGATTATTGCGGCTGAAATGTCTGGAGGTAGGCCAACAGATTTTCGATCTTCTCCTGATCGCTCATGCCCCAGAAAATCATCCGGGTTCCGGGGACTACTTCTTTTGGCGCTTCGATGTATGCGGTAAGTGTTTCACGAGTCCAGATGAGGCCTGATGATTTCATCGCGGATGAGTACTGGTAGTCCGTCGTACTTCCCGCAGGGCGCCCGAAGATGGCATTGAGCTGTGGACCAAAAGAGCCCCGTGCCGAAGTCCCTACCTGATGACAGCCGCCGCAGATGCGGTTAAATAGTTTCTGACCGGCTTCAGCATCCCCCGCCGCTTCTGCTTGCATGCTGAATAACCCGGTATTGAGCATCAAGGCAAAGGTAAGGACGGCGGCGTTTTTCATGTGGTGCTCCAAATCAGGTGTTGCTGACAGCAAAAGCGGGCGGCTATTTCATCATGACTGGCTGCTACACCGAAGCCTTGAAGTTAATCTATAACTCTCTTCGTCCCTTTAACGTCGTTGCAGGAGAGCCAGAATGAAACCCGTCGAACCCTTTTATCGGGACGCTGGCGTGGGACCGGGCATTGTCTGCTTTCACGCCAATGCGAGTCACTCGGTGCAGTGGCGTGGATTGCAAGATCACCTGGCCGCAAAGTTTCGGGTTCTGGCGCTCGATTCATTTGGGGCCGGCAAGAGCCCGGCGTGGCCCACCGATCGGATCGTCACCCTCAGTGAAGAAGCGCGTTTCGCCGAGCCTGTGCTCGCCCGCGCCGGCGAACCGCTCATTCTGGTCGGTCACTCTTATGGCGGGGCAGTGGCATTGATCGCGGCGTTGCAGAACCCCGGCCGGGTGCGCGCCCTGGTTTTATATGAGCCAACATTATTTGCCCTGCTCGACGCTGAATCGCCTCCACCCAATGAGGCGGATGCCATCCGTGAAGTCGTCGCAAACGCCGGGCTCGCGCTTGAGGCGGGTAACCTGGACGCAGCGGCCCAGCACTTCATTGACTACTGGATGGGTGCCGGGGCCTGGGAGCAAACCCCGGAACAACGCAAGCCCTCCATTGCCGCCGCGGTGGCCAACGTCCAGGGCTGGGCCCACGCGCTGTTGAACGAGCCGACGCCCTTGCAGGCATTCCGCTCGCTCAACCTGCCGGTGCTTTTCATGGTCGGCAAGGACTCGCCGGCATCGTCACGGGCAGTGGCACGGCTGCTGACCGGCGCACTGCCGAACGTTGAAGTGGTGGAACTCGAGGGGCTCGGTCATATGGGGCCGGTGACGCATCCGGAGATCGTCAATCAGGTCATCGTGCAATTTATTGAGCGCAGTTGACCTGACTTCACACCGCTACAGCGCAGGACGCTGCAATTTGACCCACTCCTGCACCGTAGGCCGCTGCCATTGACGCTGCGCGTATTCCACCAGCGCGGATGGCACGGCGTCACCGTTGAGTATCAGCCGGTTGAGCATCAAGGCCAGGTCCACATCGGCGATCGACCATTGGCCGAACAGGTACTCGCGGCCGTCAGCCAGCAGCGCTTGTGCGGCAGCGATCAGCTTGCGCGCAGCCGACTCGGCAGCGGGCGACAAGGGCGCTGATTTGAGGCCATAAAACACCACCAGTGTGGATCGTTCCTGCCGAATGGGCAGCAGATCACTGCGCAGCCACGCCTGGACTTGTCGTGCCTTCGCGCGTTGCATCTGGTCTTGCGGGTAAACCGGCGTCTGAGGAAAAACATCTTCCAGGTATTCAGTGATCGCCGACGATTCAGACAAGGCAAAATCGCCATGCACGAGCGTCGGTACGCGCTGGGTCAGCGAGAGGCTGGCATAGTCTTCTGACTGGTTTTCGAACGCGTCGAGATCCAGCGGGCTCAGTTCGAACTCGATGCCCTTTTCGCGAAGGGCCACGAAAACCGACATGGCATAGGGGCTGGTGAATTGAGCATCAACGTACAGGCGCAGGCGGGAATCATTCACGGCGGTCATCTCCATATGGTGAGCAGACACGCTACGAGATCCAATGTCATAAGGAAAATGCATGATTTTTATGGGGGCATTCCTGAGCGGAATACCTGTTGGCGGGCAGTGCCTGAAATGGCTGACACCGCGCGTGAAATGATCCAATTGCGCTTTTCACATGAAAAAAGTCATTTGCGCACCTATCTCGCTCACATTCTCCGCCCTAAAGTGCACCGCTCTACTCAACCCTCGGCGTATTTATGAATCTCTGGTTTCGACTGTTCCTGATGCTGTTTCGTCGCCCTTGGCGCAAGCCGGTCGATGGGCTGGCCACTACCGTCATCCGCATGCGCGTCTGGCCGCTCGATCTTGACCTCAACCGGCACGTCACCAATGGCCGTTATTTCACTATGGCCGACGTGGGTCGCATGGATTTCGTCCTGCGCAGTGGTGCCTACCGCGTAGCCCTGCGCCACAAGGCGGTGCCGATTGTTGGGGATACCTGGGGCAAGTTTCGGCGGGAGCTGAAGCTGTTCGAATCGTTTGAGATTCATACCCGCATACTCGGCTGGGACGATAAGTGGAGCTTTATGGAACACCGCTTCGTGAGCAAAGGACGGGTAGTTGGCGTCGTCATCATGCGGGGTCTGTTCCGCGCGGCCAAGGGCACGGTCTCACCTGCCGAGTTTGTCCGGGAGCTGGGATTGGCTGAACAGTCACCCCAGATGTCGCCGTGGCTGACAACCTGGTCGCAGAGCTGCGACGACATGAGCCGCCAGCTCCGAGAGGAAGAAGGCCTGGCGCCTCAGCGTCATACTGTCTGCGAACCCTAACAGGCGGCCAAATAGAAGCTAATATTCCTCTGAATCCCCCTGCCAAGGACTGCAACCATGAGCCGGCTAGAGCTACTGACCAAATGGAATCGCATGATCGTTCGGTTGCAGATTGAACACGAAATCAGTGCCCGGGATTTCGAGAAGTTCAGCTGGAAACTGGGTATCCCCTGCGTGGTGCTGTCGGCGATCGTCAGCGCCAGTGTCTTTGGCTCAATCAGTGACTCCTCGCCCGTATGGCTCCAATACCTAGCCGGCGTCCTGTCACTCCTGACCCTGGTGTTGAGTTCGGTCCAGACCTTCCTGAACTTTGACACCCGGGCTGCCGGGCACAAAGACACCGCCGAGAAACTCGGGGCGATATCTCGTGAGATTCAGGACGAAATCGCCAGCGGCAAGGACGAGGCTATCCTGGGCCCAATCGTTTTTGACATCCGCAAGCGCATTGATTCGATTCTTCTTGATGCACCGACCTTGCCCAAGTCGACTATAAGAAAACTGGGTGAAGTTCGCGTCTACACAGAGACACCGCCCGCTGAGCAAGACACCGTCCCGGCTTGATTAGAGGCCAGACTCTGGTTCGCAGCATCGTGAAAGGAGGCGTTTGAAATGCAACTCATCACGTTGAAAATCGACAAGCCGCAAGAGACGAACTTCATTTTGGGACAGACGCACTTCATCAAGTCCGTCGAGGACATCCACGAAGCCTTGGTCAACGCCGTGCCAGGCATCCAGTTTGGCCTGGCCTTTTGTGAAGCCTCCGGCAAATGCCTGGTGCGATGGTCTGGCACCGATACCGCCATGATCGAACTTGCACAGAAAAATGCGCAAGCCATTGCCGCGGGCCATAGCTTCATCATTTTCCTCGGCGACGGTTTCTATCCGCTGAACGTGTTGAACGCCGTCAAAATGGTTCCAGAGGTGTGCCGTGTTTTTTGTGCAACGGCCAATCCGACTGAAGTGATTGTTGCTGAGACGGAACAGGGGCGCGGGATTTTGGGCGTGGTGGATGGCTTTTGTGCCAAAGACATTGAAGGCGATGAAGACATTCTGTGGCGCAAGAATTTGCTGCGGCAGATCGGCTACAAGTTGTGATTTGAACTTGTACAGACGAAAAGCCCGCACAAGGCGTAATGCCAGTCAGTTAAGGGCAAATCGGACATGTAGGAGCCAGGCTTGCCGGCGAAGGCGTCTTTAAGAGCGCCTTCGCCGGCAAGCCTGGCTCCTACGAAAAGCGGTTTACTCGCGGGTTTTAAACATCGAGCAGGCTCACCTGCCCGAATTCTGCACAAGTTGCTCAACGAAGAACTCCACATGCCCTCGCGGATGAGTCGGCAAAGGCCAGGTATCGACGTTGTGAGCAAGGGCCTGGAAGGCTTGAGCGCATTTGGAGCGGGGAAAGGCTTCAACCACTGCACGCCCCTTCTGCGCGGCCTTGTGCGCACATTCGTCGTTCGGCACCGCGCCGACGTACTGCAGCGAGACATCAAGGAACATATCGGTAATTTTTTCCAGCTTGGCAAACAGATTGCGACCTTCCGCCGGGCTGTTCGTCATGTTGGCCAGCACGCGAAAACGGTGCATACCGTAGTTCAGATTGAGTAGTTTGATCAGCCCGTAGGCGCCGCTGATCGAGGTGGGTTCATCGCACACAACCACCATCACTTCCTGTGCCGCGCGGATGAAATTGACCACTGAGCCACCGATACCGGCGGCCGTATCGATCACCAGCACATCCAGCTTATCGCCAATATCGCTAAAGGACTGGATCAGCGCACGGTATTGCGCCGGCTCCAGATGAATCATGCTCTGCAATCCCGAAGAGGCCGGGGCCACACGAATGCCTCCAGGCCCAGGCAACAGCACCTCGGACAGCTCGCAACGCCCTTCGATGACATCGGCCAGTGTGTAGCGCGGCGTCAGCCCCAACAGAATATCGATATTCGCCAGGCCCAGATCGGCGTCCAGCAATACGACGCGCCGCCCCATTTTCGCCAGCGCCAACGAAAGGTTAACCGCCACCGTTGTCTTGCCCACGCCACCTTTACCGCCCGTTACAGCGATAACTTGCACGCAATGCACATCATCCATTTTGTCATCCCTTCCTTGCGCATCGTGTGCCAGTACGTCATGGCCACCGTCCAGATGCCGCAAGAATAGCTGAAAAGCGCGAAATAGCCGCGTTGTCTTCCGACGAGAGGCACTTCGCCACCCGTCATCGAGCCTTTTCAACGAAAACGCCGCTAATTCGTTGATTCAGAGAATGACACTGCGTTCCTGAATGCTTGCTGGCAGATGTACCGATAGAGTCTCAAAGCCCTCATACAAAAATGGAGAAAAAACTGAAGCGTTTAAATCCAGACATCATTGATTGCGGTTCTTTCTCCCTCCTGATCGCCGGTATTCAGCACGCCACGCGGCTCGATCAGTAGCATCCTCACCTCTCGCTCAGCATAAGGCTTGTGTTCGACGCCCTTGGGGACGACGTACATTTCCCCCTGCCTGACCACGACGGCCCCCTCTCGAAAATCGATGCGAAGCACGCCTTCGAGGACAATGAAGGTTTCATCGGTGTCGGCATGGGAATGCCAGACAAAGTCGCCTTCGATTTTCACCACCTTGAACTGGTAGTCGTTCATTTCGGCAATGACCTTGGGCGCCCATTGCTCGCTGAACAAAGCCAGTTTTTCGGCAAAGTTAATCGCGGTGCAGGTTGTCACGCCGGGTTGGGAATGCATTTGAGTCGCCCTCACTAGCCAAGTTATCGAGGGCTGACTTTAGGAGAGGATCAGCACTGCGTATTGCATGATTGTGCAAGTCGAGCGCCCTTAAACAAGGCCCAGCCTTTTCATCCATCGACCGGGTGAGACGCCGTAGGTCTGGGTGAATTGACGCGTCATGTGGCTTTGATCGAAAAAGCCTGCGGAGACGGCCGCCTCCGCCATCGAGTGGCCCCCGAACATCAGTGCTCTTGCCAGATCGAGGCGTCGTTGAGTCATGTATCGATAGGGGCTCGTACCGTACAGCGCACGAAAATCACGGCTCAGGCTCCAGCGGTCTCGACCACTGGCCTGCGCTAACTCCTCCAGGGTAATGACTCGATCCAGCGACTCATGAATCAACGCGCGCGCGCGTTCGGCCGCTACAAAGTCAAACGACTTGCGCCGCCCGCGTTGCCCCGAGTTCACATCCAGCGCTTGCGCGAGATCGTAAATGGCATCGTCTTCTTCCAGAGGCTCGATGCAAGCGTCGAGGCTCTGCAGCAGCACTTGGGTCGCGGCATAAAGCCGTGGGTCGCTCGATATACCACCCTCGATGAAGGGCAAGGGTTTGCCGCCTAATACTTGCTGAATCAAAGCGGGTTCGATGTAGATCATCCGATAATGAAAACCCGCTTCGGTGCCGGCTTCACCGTCATGCACTTCGTCCGGATGCAAAACGACGGTTTTCCCGGGCAGGCTGTGACGCTTGGTGTTGCGGTACTGGAAGCTTTGAACACCCGACAGCGTTCGTCCGATGGCGTACGTATCGTGGCGATGCGGCGTAAACCCATGGCCGCCAAAAAAGGCTTCGATACGCTCCATCTTCAACGGCTGAGCCGAGCGCTTTACCCAGTCGTTGTCACCCCTGGTTTTCGTCATGTCCCTGTACTCCTGAAGGATGCCAGTACGGTACCAGCCCGAGAGCCTGATGTCCTTGGGTGAATGGCCGGATCAGCCCCCACGGCGGCGGCGCTAAATTTGTCTCCTCCCCTCGTGAACCAGTCTTCAGACCCGCAGTCTTAGCCGTGCCGTAAAAGAAGCTCATCCAACGAAGCGCTCCTACGGTCATTGCTCGTTTCTGTCCCCCTATCGTCGTCATCTCATCAGAGCTGTCCGTTCATGCGCCCAACCGTCCGCCGCTGTCGCTTTATCTCTCTGTGCCTGATGCCTTTGCTCCCGCTATTCGCCAGCCCCGCCCATGCCAGTGGGGAGCGGCAACTGGTGGAAGTCATCAACGACTACCGCGCCGATCCCGATCGCTGTGCCGGGCGTTCGGTCAAGCCGTTGCGGCCGCTGTCGCTGAAATCGAACCTGGCGCTGCCGGTCGGCTATGGCGGCGGTTTGCGGAGCGCCTTGAAAGCTAAGGGCTATCAAGCGGTGACGGTGCGCACCATTCGCGTGGTCGGCGCGCAAGATGCCGATGAGGCGTTTGACATGCTTGAGAGCGACTACTGCGGGGCGCTGCTCGATACCCAGTATGCCGATATCGGCGTCACTCGCTCCCGTAGCGAATGGCAGGTGGTGCTGGCACAACCGGTGCTCGACGGACGTGTCGGCGATTCGCGAGAAGCGGGCAAGGCGTTGCTGGCACAGGTCAATGCGGCACGGGCCAGGCCGCGCCTGTGCGGGCGCAAACGCTTTGCCGCCGCACGGCCGTTGACCTGGAATGCCGCCCTCGGGGCCGCCGCGCAAGGGCACAGCAAGGCGATGGCCTACGGCAATTACTTCGCCCACCGCGATCCCGACGGTGATATGCCATTGGATCGAGCCAAAGCCGCCGGTTATCGAGGCCGGCAGATTGGCGAGAACATCGCCGCCGGGCAAAGCTCACCGAGCAAGGCAATGGCCGGCTGGCTGGCCAGCCCTGGGCATTGCGCCAACCTGATGAACCCGATGTTTACCCAAGTGGGCGCGGCCTATGCCGCCGATTCGCGCAGTGACGAGGGTGTTTATTGGACGATGCTGTTCGGCGCGCCTTGAGTGAAGCGCGTTCCATAACCCCTGAAATGCCAGTCGGTTAATCGCAAACCCTGTGGGAGCGGGCTTGCTCGCGAAAGCGGCGGCACAATCAACATTGATGTCGCCTGACACACCGCCATCGCGGGCAAGCCCGCTCCCACAAGGGGATTGGCGAATACACAAATTTTGCAAACAACACCGGCCACTGTGGGAGCGGGCTTGCCCGCGATGGCGGCGGCACAGTCAACATTGGCGTCGCCTGACATACGCTTTCGCGAGCAAGCCCGCTCCCACAGGGTCCGACGGTGTTTTTCAGACTCGGGGCATTATTCAAATACTCGACGGCGCTGCCACGCGTTGCCGTCCTTTGAAGGCCAGCGAAAAACAGAAAAATATCGCCAACGCGAACCCTGCCGGGAACAGCCAGATGCTTTTCCAGTCATGGCTCTCAGCCGACGCATAGTGATCGGTCACCGCCCCGGCCACCCAAAAGCCAATCAGCATGCCCAAGCCGTACGTCGCGAGCGTGATCAACCCTTGCGCGGAGCTTCTGAAACGCTCCGACGCTTTGGCATCGGTGTAGATCTGCCCCGAAACAAAGAAGAAGTCGTAGCAGATTCCATGCAAGGCAATGCCGGTGAACAACATGAAGGCCAGGTCGCCGTTGTTGCCGTAGGCGAACAGCAGATAGCGCAACGCCCACGCCAGCATCCCCACCAACAGCGCGATCTTGATGCCGAAACGCTGAATGAACAGCGGCAGGAGCAACATGAACAGCACTTCCGAGACTTGCCCGATCGCCATCTTGGCGGTTGGATTGGTCACGCCGATTTCCGCCAGAAACGGGTTGGCATTCTGGTAATAAAACGCCAGTGGAATGCAGATCAAAATAGAGGCGATGAAGAACACCAGGTAACTGCGGTCCTTCAACAAACCCAAGGCGTCCAGCCCCAGCATTTGCTTTAAGCCGACACTGCCCGGCTCAGGTTTGAGCGGCGCGGTGCGCGGCAGGCTGAAGCTGTAGAGCCCGAGCACGAGGGAGGCGATGGCCGACATCAGAAACGTATTGCGCAAGCCACCGGATGAGATCGCTTGTTGCGAATCCCAGGCAAACACAAAGCTGATCACCACGCCCGCCACGATCCAGCCAATGGTGCCCCACACTCTGATCCGCGAGAACTCCAGGGCCGGGTCGCGCATCTGCCGGAACGCCACCGAATTCACCAATGCCAGCGTCGGCATGTAGATCATCATGTAGGCCAGCACAAACGGGTAAAACGCACTGAAGTCAGGCGCTCGATAGAGTTGCAACAGCAGCACCGCGCCGATCAGATGCAACACCGCAAGAATGCGCTCGGCATTGAAGTAGCGGTCGGCAATCAACCCGATCACAAAGGGCGCGATGATCGCGCCCCAGGACTGCGTCGAGAACGCCATGCCGATCTGCCCGCCGCTGGCCCCCAGGTTACTGGAGAGAAAGGTGCCGAGGGTCACGAACCATCCGCCCCAGATGAAGAACTGCAAGAACATCATTACGCTTAATCGCGCAGTCATCGTGGTCATATCAGTCACCGTCTTATTGTTTTTTTGCGGAGAGAGGAACGAACAAGGTTGTATTCAGGCGTCGGGCAAACCCAGCAGTCGACGATTGAAACCTTCGTCGGACGCCACGCTGGCGAAATCGTCAAACGCCTTTCGGGTTTTGCTGATCATGTGCTGCCGGATGAAGGCCGCTCCTTCTGCGGCGCCCTGCTCCGAATCCTTCAGGCAACACTCCCATTCCAGAACCGCCCAGCCGGCAAAGTCGTACTGAGTCAATTTGCTGAAAATCGATTTGAAATCGATCTGCCCATCGCCCAGAGAACGGAAGCGGCCAGGCCGCTCGACCCAACCTTGATAACCGCCATAGACACCCGAACGGGCGTCGGGCCGGAACTCGGCGTCCTTGACGTGGAACATGCGGATGCGCTCGTGGTAGCGATCGATGAAGCCCAGATAGTCCATTTGCTGAAGCAGCAGATGACTCGGGTCGTAGAGGATCGCAGCGCGCGGATGGTGATCGACGGCCTCAAGGAAACGCTCGAACGAGGCGCCGTCGTGCAGGTCTTCGCCGGGATGGATCTCGTAGCAGAGGTCGACGCCGGCTTGCTCGAAACTGTCAAGGATAGGCAACCAGCGCTTGGCCAGTTCGGCAAAACCCTGCTCGACCAGACCGCTCGGGCGTTGCGGCCACGGGTAGACGTAAGGCCAGAGCAGCGCACCGGAAAACGTCGCGTGCGCCTTCAGCCCCAAGCGTTGGCTGGCGCGCGCGGCGAGCTTTAACTGATCGATGGCCCATTCGGTTCGTGCCTGAGGCTGGCCGCGCAAATGCGCGGGGGCGAAGTCATCGAACAACGTATCGAACGCCGGATGCACCGCCACCAGTTGGCCCTGCAGATGCGTCGACAGCTCGCTGATTTCGACTCCTGCCTGGGCGCAGACGGCTTTCAATTCATCACAGTAATCCTGGCTGTCGGCGGCGCGCGCCAGGTCGATGTATTGCGTGCCCAGAGTCGGCAACTGAATGGCTTTGTAACCCTGCGCTGCGGCCCAGCGGGCAATGTTGGCGAGCGTGTCGAAGGGCGCTTCGGCGGACATGAACTGCGCGAGGAAAATACCCGGGCCGCGCAGGCCTGTCGGTGCTGGGGAGGTGTGGTTCACGGGAGGGTTCTCCGGATTCATGGATTGCAGACCAGATCGGTCCACTTCGCGTCGCCGCGATGATTGGCGATCACTGCCTCGATGAAGGCCATGCCACGCAACCCGACGTCGATGCCCGGCACGCCGGGGGCATCGTTGCCTTCGACGTTGCTGCGGATCGCGGTGGCGAAATCACCATAGAGATTGGCCATGGCCTCGAGATAGCCTTCGGGATGCCCGGCAGGCAAACGCATGCGCTGGCTGGCGGCCTCGCACAACCAGGGCTGACCGACACCGGAGCGAAGGATGCTCAACGGTTGATCGAGGGAGCGATGGATCAGGCTCGCAGGCTCTTCCTGACGCCACTCCAACCCGCCCTTGTCGCCATAGACGCGGATCTTCAACGGGTTCTCTTCGCCAGCGCAGACCTGGCTGGCGATCAACACCCCGCTGGCCCCGGCGGCCATCTTGAACAGCATCGCCGCGTCATCGTCCAGTTGCCGCCCGGCAATGTGCGAACCCAAGGTTGCGCACACCTGTTCGATGGGTTGGTCAGCAACGAATTCGGCCAGTGAAAAGGCATGGGTGCCGATGTCGCCAATGCAGCCGCCCAGCCCGGACTGCTCAGGCTGATCGCGCCAACTCGCCTGCTTGTTGCCCTGCTTGGCCACATCCCGGCTCAGCCAGCCCTGCGGGTACTCGACGATGACCTTGCGCACAGCGCCGATCACGCCAGTACGCACCATCTTGCGCGCCTGCCAGACCATCGGATAACCCAGATACGTGTGGGCCAGTCCATAGAGGCGGTCGCTGCTTTTCACCACTGCCTTGAGGGCCAGCAGCTCGGACAGATTCAGTGCCGCGGGCTTTTCGCTGAACACATGAAAACCCGCGCTCAGTGCTTGGCTGGCGATTGGCGCGTGCAAGTGATTGGGCGTGACGATGACCAACAGCTCCATGCGCTGGTCGGCAGGCAGTGCGCGCTCGCTGTCCAGCATCTGCTGCCAGTCGCTGTAGCAGCGTGAAGCGGACAATCCCAGCGTGGCACCGGTGTCCTGATTGTTGCGGGCGTCTCGGCTGAATGCACCGCACACCAGTTCAAAACGACCATCGAGGCCGGCGGCCTGGCGGTGGGCTTTGCCGATGAAAGCGCCCTCGCCGCCCCCGACAAACCCCATTCTTATTTTTGCCGTTGCAACGTTCATCGCGAATTTTCTCTTGTTCGGGGCGGATTAGCGCTCAGGTTTGACTATGATGTAACCGGTTACATCATGCCGGAAATTTAAGCTCAGTTACTTCGGGTGTCAAACCCGGGATTAAAAATGAAGGTCATTTCAGCGCACGGCCGGACTGCGGTAAGCTCGCCGGCCATGTTTACATCTGCCGGTTCGATAACGAGGTCGTCTTGTCCAATATCCGTGAAGTAGCCCGGCTGGCCGGCGTCTCGGTGGCTACCGTGTCCAGAACGCTGAAGTCGCCCGAGCGCGTACTCCCCGAAACCCGGGACAAGGTCAACGCAGCCGTGGAACAGGCCGGCTATCGGCCGAACCTCATGGCTGTGCAGTTTCGTTCGCGCAGAACCGGCAACCTGGTGATTCTGGTCCCGGCCATCGCCAACACGTTTTTCGCGCGGGTGATCAGCGGCGCTCAACAGGCGGCACAGGCGGCCGGATATCGACTGCTGCTGTGCGACACCCAGGGCCGCGAGGAAATCGAACGGGAATTTGCCGCGCTGGTGTACGCCCACCAGGCCGACGGCGTGATTCAGTTGCGCGCCTACGACCCGTTTGAATCGCCCTTCCCCCACGGCGAATCACTGCCCTTGGTTAACGCCTGCGAGGTGATTCAAGGCGGGCGGCATCCGACGATCAGCCTCGACAACCGGGCAGCGGCCAAGGCCATGACCGAGCATCTGATCGATCTGGGCCATCGCCGGATCGGCCTGATCAAAGGCCCGAAAAGCAGCCCGCTCACACGCGACCGCGTGGCCGGTTATCAAGATGCATTGCACCAGGCCGGTATCGAGTCGGATGCGCAATTGATCTGCCACGGGGACTTCACGTTGCAGGCCGGTTTTGATGGCGCGGGAATGCTTCTGGATTTGGCCGACCGTCCGACCGCGTTCTTTTGTGAAAACGATGAAATGGCGATCGGTGCATTGAAGCGCATCAAACAACAGGGTTTGCGGGTACCCGACGATATTTCGTTGGTCGGTTTCGATGACATTCCGTTCGCGGCCTACTGTGATCCGGCGTTGACGACCATTGCGCAACCCGCCGAAATCTTCGGCCAAAAAGCCGTTGAAATGCTGATCGCCCTCATCGAAAAAAAGCCCATCCCCGAGCGCCATGTGGTGCTGCCGTTCACATTAACCGTGCGTAACAGTACGACCGCCCGAAAGGGATGAGGGAGCAATCATGGACATTAAATCCAACCTGCAACGCATCGCACTCCAGGAAGAAACCCTGAAGTTTGAGCGCTTCGACAAAGCGACAGCCTGGGACTTGGGCACCCGTTTGAAAACCGCCTGCGAGGAGCAAGGCGTGTCCACCACGATTGAGGTCAGGCTGGCGCGGGACACCGTGTTTTTCTACTCGATGCCAGGCACCTCCGCCAGCAATGCCGACTGGGCACGACGCAAGCGAAATGTCGTGGAACTGATGGAACTCAGCTCATACCGCGTAGGCCTGTCCTTTAAGCTTCAGGGCGATTCACTCGAAGGTTTGATGGGGTTGCCGCTGCGTGATTACGCCGATCATGGCGGCAGCTTCCCGGTGTCGGTCAAGGGCGTGGGGTGCATTGGCGCCGTCACCGTTTCAGGGCTGCCCCAGCGTGAGGATCATGCGTTGGTGGTTCAGGTGTTGGCACAGATGTGCGGGGCTGACCTGAGCGAACTTGCGCTTGAGGGCGAGTAACACCTGTGGGAGCGGGCTTGCTCGCGAAAGCGGTGTGTCAGGCGACATCGATGTTGACTATGCCGCCGCTTTCGCGAGCAAGCCCGCTCCCACATGGATTTCGCTTAATTGACTGGCATTGGGGTCTCCCAACAGATCGTTACTTCGGTTGCGCCACCGTGCGCAAATAAGGTTTCACAGTTTTGAAGCCATCCGGATATTTCTTCCTGGCGTCTTCATCGGAGACCGAGGTGGGAATGATCACGTCCTCGCCCGGACGCCAGTTCACTGGGGTAGCAACAGTGTGCTTGGCGTTCAGTTGTAGAGAATCGAGCAGACGCAGCACTTCATCGAAGTTGCGCCCGGCACTCATCGGGTAGATCAGCATCGCCTTGACCTTTTTGTCCGGGCCGATGATGAACACTGAACGCACCGTAGCGTTGTCCACGGCAGTCCGTGCGCCGCCACTGGCATTCGGATGAATCATGTCGTAGAGCTTCGCCACCACCAGGTTCTCGTCCCCGATCATCGGATAGCTGACCGCATGCCCTTGGGTCTCTTCGATGTCTTTGGCCCAGGTCTGGTGATTACTGACAGGGTCGACGCTGAGCCCGACGATCTTGGTGTTGCGTTTATCGAACTCCGGCTTGAGCCCTGCCATGTAGCCAAGCTCAGTAGTGCACACCGGGGTGAAGTCCTTGGGATGCGAAAACAGGATCGCCCACTTGTCGCCGATCCACTCGTGGAAATGCAGCGGGCCTTCGGTGCTTTCGACGGTAAAGTCCGGTGCTTCGTCGCCAATACGGATTGCCATGTTCGTTCTCCTTACTGTTGAGTCGTAGGGAAGCCGCTGACTGCTGTTCCAACGGCCTTCAGAATCTGCGTTGAACCTGTCAACGCGGATCAGTATAGGAGACGCTTGAACACAAGGTAGTTATCGCCGCGCCCACTCTGCCGCCCTTGATCGACGGGGCCTTCAAGCCTTCGAGTTACCTTCGACCGACACCGCAAGCCCGGTTGTCCTGGCCACCCAGTAGTAAAGAATGCCCGGCACCACCAGCCCGACGATCCAGGAAATATCGACACCGCCAAGCTGCGTAACCATCGGTCCGGAATAGAAGTGAGTGTCGACAAAAGGCAGCTGAACCAGCACACCGAGGACATACACGCTGATCCCCAACCCATTCCAGCGGCCATAACGCCCCGCCGGGTCGGACAACGCGGGAATGTCATAACGCTCTTTGTTGATGAAGTAATAATCCACCAGGTTGATCGCGCTCCACGGCGTGAAGAAGGTCAACAAAAACAGAATGAAGTATTTGAACGTGGTGAGAAACGAGTGCTGCCCCAGCAATGCCAGCGCGGTGGACACGCCGACAATCGCCAGCACAAACAGCATGCGTTTGCCGGCGGATATCTCGAAGCCACGACGGAAGCCGCTGATAATGGTGGCCACGCACATGAAGCTGCCATAGGCATTGAGAGTCGATACGGTGACCTTGCCGAATACCACGCTCAAATACAGCAGAGAAGCGATCACGCCGCTACTGCCCAACCCAACGATGGTGGCGACTTCATGCCCACGAAAACCCGTGCCCGCCAACGCCGCGGCGAACACCCCCAGCACCATGGACGCCTGAGCGCCTAGCACCGTCCCCAGGCCTACGGCGGTGAACGTCTTCCAGGATGAGGTCTTGCTTGGCAGATAACGCGAGTAGTCAGCCACATAAGGGCCAAACGCGATCTGCCACGACGCGGAAAGGGACACCGCCAGCAGGAAAGTGCTCCAGCCGAAATGGCGATTTTCCAGCAACAGACCGATGTCGTTGAGCGTCATCAATCGGGTAAACAGATACACGAAAGCAATGATGCCCAGCACGCTGGCCACCCGTCCGACCAAGTGGATGACCCGATAACCGAAGATCGTCAGAAACGCGATGCACGAAGCGAAAATCAGGATGCCGGCGCTGTCGCTGACATCGATCAGCTGGGCAATGGCTTGCCCCGACAATACCGCGCCGGTGGCGCTGAAACCGAGGTACATCAGGCACACCAGCACAATCGGGATCGCCGCCCCATAGACGCCGAACTGCACGCGACTGGAGATCATCTGCGGCAGCCCAAGCTTCGGTCCTTGTGCCGCATGCAGGGCAACTACCGCACCGCCAAGCAACTGGCCGATCAGCAAACCAATCAGTGACCAGAACACATCGCCACCCAGCACCACGGCCAGGGCGCCGGTGACGATCGCGGTGATCTGCAGGTTGGCGCCGAGCCACAGGGTGAACTGGCTGTAGAGGCTGCCATGACGCTCGGCCTCGGGAATGTAATCGATCGAACGTGTCTCGATCAGGGGACTTCGCTGCTGACTATCGCTGACCTGGGTCATTACGGTGTTCTCTTCTGAGGGGCAGACGGGCTAGGGGTCTCAAGTCGAATACTGTTTTGTGGCGAGCGAGCTTGCTCGCGTTGGGCTGCGAAGCGGCCCCAAAATCGACGGCTGCTGCGCAACCGAACGGGGGCAAGCCCCCTCGCCACAGCTGATCGCTCGACCCTGGGTTTTTTAACGTTTAGAAGGCCTTGCTGGCACTGGCTACCACGGTGGCAGTGCATAGATCGCCATAGCCGTACCAGCTCGCGCATTCGCTTTTCGACAGGTCGGTATCGATGTAGCTGAGGCCCCAGGTCACGCCGACGAAATCACGGGTTAATTTGGCTTCCCACTCGGTGTAGGCATCACGGCTTTCACCGTTGGCGGACCAGAACGCCGGGTCTTTGACATCGTTGCGACCCACGCGCAGGTCCAGGCCGATCTCGGCCGGCAATTCGATTTTGTAGCTGAGGTAGGTGTAGAGGGTGTCCTGGTCCTCGCCAAAGAAATTCGGCGTATCGTTTGAGTAGCTGGCGCCGAGCTTCACGCCATAAACGTCAAGGACGGCGTAGACCTCACTCATGTTGAATTGGCCTTCCTTTGGATAGTCGTATTTGAGGTACCCCAGATCGAGACTGATTGCCTCGGTCGCCTGCCAGTAGTAGCCCGCGTAGTACTCGAGTTCCTGCCGGGTCTTGTAGGGGCCGCCGAAATCGACATTCGAGGTCCAGGCGCCAATGTACAAGCCGCTGCTGTGCACCAGCGTGGCGCCGGCCTGAACCGCCGGATCCCCCAGGGTTTGCGAAATGCCACGCGTGCGGTAGTCGCTGACAACGCCCAAGGTCACGTCCAGGCTGAAGTTGTCGTCAAGTGTCAGTGCCTGGCTGGTCAGGGGAGCCAATACAAGGCTGGCAAGGGTCAATGCTGAGCGTACGTTCATACAAGTCTCTTATTTTTATGGATCAGCGGGTGATTTCGGGCATGGCGTTGCCCAGCCCCTCGCAATGCGAGGAGCAGGAGCATTTTTTCGGTGCTGCCGGCGGGTAGTCGTCAGGACGCGGGCGCGTAAACCTGCTTGCCAGCGAAGAAAGTCTTCAGGACCTTGGTGTCGAACAGTTCGTCGTCGCTGACCTTGAACACATCGCGGTCGAGGATGATCAGATCGGCCTGTTTGCCGGGCGCCAGCGAACCAATCTGTTGATCCAGCCGCAGGACTTTGGCGGCATTGAGGGTGTAGGCATAGAACATGGTCTGGCGATCAATGCTTTCATTGGCATTCAACACACCCAGCGGCCCTTTGCGAGTGCTTGCCTGGGCGATGGCATTCCACGGGTTGGGGCTGGACACCGGCCAGTCACTGCCACCGGCGATGAGCGCACCGGCGTTATGCAGAGACCTGGCGGGATACTGATAACCGTAAGCGAACGCGCTGATATACGGTTTGACCAACTCCACCGTGTAAGACTCGCCGGTAGCCCACAGCAGTTGCATGGAAGCGATCACGCCAAGCTGCTTGAAACGCGGGAATTCCTTTGGATTGACCAGTTGCAAGTGAGTGATGCTGTGGGCCATCGGTGTCGGGTTGAGCTTGCGCGCGTATTCAATGCCATTGAGTGACTCACGTACGGCGCGGTCGCCGACTGCATGCGTGTGCACAATCCAGTCACGCTTCTCCGCCGCCACTACCAACTCACCAAAGTGTGCCGGGTCGATCAGCAACTGACCGTTTTTGTGACTGTTGGTGAACGGAACAATCACCGCTGCCGTCTGCCCTGGAAACTCCAGAACGCCGTCAGCGAAGACCTTGATGCCAGGGAAGCTCAGGTTGGGCACGCCCTCGAATTTCTTCATCACCTTGGCCAGCATTTCCAGATCGGCCGGCCGGCTTTTTGGGTTGGCCAGCAGCAGCGCCGCGACGTGGGCATTGAGCTCGCCCTTCTCGGCCAGTTCGCGGTAAAGCGGTAGAACACCGTAACTCTTTTCGGTGGCCTGGAAATCGAACAGCGAATCACCACTTCCGGCATTCGCTGCCGCGTCCATCCAGGCGGTAACGCCATATTGATGATTGACCTTCACCGCCTCGCGGGCGGCCTTCAGCATGACCTCGTTGCCGGGCGCGGGGATCTGACTGCGCACCTTGTCCCAGCGCGACTCGGCGAACAAGCCATTGGGAGTGAAGTCCGCTGCGTGCCCCACGAAACTGCGGTCCTGTTCCGACAGACCTTTTACCAATGCCGCGTCGATTTTCAGACGCTTGAGCATCGCGTTGTTGGCCCAGCCGGTATGCCCGTCAATCCCGCTGAGGACCACCGGTTGGTCCACCCAGCGGCCCTGATTGAAGCGCTGACCGAGCTCGCGGCTTTTCTCCCAATAGGCCGAACTCACCCCGGCAATGCTGATCACGTCACCGGCCCGTGCACGCCCCGCTTCATCCTGTTCGATCACCCATTGCTCGAGTTCCGGCAACGGCTTTACTTCATCCAGCAGGTTGGCCCCTTGGCTGTTGAAAGCCGCAACGACCGGGTGACTATGGGTATCAATCATTCCAGGCATCAGTACTTTGCCCGCCAGATCGATTCGTTGCGTCTGGGCATCGGCCAGGGCGTTGATCTCGGCATCGCTGCCCACTTTAAGAATCTTGCCGTCTTGCACCGCCACGGCCTGAACCAGCGCTTGACCGGGTTCGGCGGTAAAAACCTTGCCGTTGAACAGTACAAGATCAGCGGCGGCCATGGCCTGCACCGAGGAAAGGGCCAGGGCTGCGGCCAACAGGTTGGGAATGAATAGTTGCATCGGAACACTCTCTTGTTTTTATTGGGCGATTCGGGATGTGGAAGCTTGTGACAACGCCTTCGGGTCAAGTCCAAGGAACGGCGCCTTGGCCCACACGACCTTGCCGCCGACCACCGTCAGCAGTACCTCGTTTCGGCCCAGCTCATCCTCTGGCACCTGCATGAAGTTCTTGTCCAACACGATCAAGTCGGCGAACTTGCCCACTTCGACCGAACCGACGACAGCCTCCAGTTTCAGTTGCTCGGCGGCGTTCATGGTGATGGTGCGCAGCACGTCAGTGCGCGACAGCGCCGGGTCGGCATTCAACCTGCCCGCATACTTGGGGCCATAGCTGTGCGGGTTCAGCGGATCGCCTGAGCGGGTGACACCGATTTTCAGCGCCAGGAATTCGTCGAGCGGGTCGACGGGCCAATCGCTGCCATAAGCAACCCGACCGCCAGCGCGGCTGATGCTGCCCGATGGTTCCATGCGGGCAAAACGCGCAGGTCCAAGATGATCGCTGGTGCCGTCAACCGTGGAAGGCGCCTGCTGGGCCCATTGGAACGACATGTTGGCGGTCACGTCGAGCGCCTTGAAACGTGAATAGTCGGCGGGGTCCACCGATTCAGCGTGAGTAATGGCCGGACGAAAACCGTTGCCCGGCAGTTGCTGGCGCACGTATTCGATACCGTTCAACGAGTCACGCACCGCTCGGTCCCCGGTGGCGTGAAGATGCGGATCGAGACCGGCCTGCACCGCTTGCAACAGCAGCGGATTGAGTACTTGCGGCGGGAAATACAGCTCACCGGTATTCTTGCCAGGCGTCCACTTGGGCGCGACATCGGTGCCGGCATTGCGCAGGTACGGCGCCAACATTGCCCCGGTATCCGCTGGAGCGTTGATGATGCCGTCCATGAACAATTTGACGTGGCGCATGCTCACGCCCGGCGCGACTTTGGCTTCTCCCTGGTCGTAGGTGTTGGCCAGTGCCTTGGCCTCGGCAATGGATTTCGCCGGGTCTGCAGCAGCCGCGGCAGGGTCGAGTTTGATCGCCAGCAAGGCCCGTGCGGTCAACTCGCCTGACTCTTGCAGGGTGGTAAACGCTTTGCCATTTTCAGGTCCCGACAAGGCATCGAAGAAACTGGTGATGCCTTGCTGGCGCATGGCGTCGAGCGCCGCGCGGGTCTGGTTGAGTTTTTCTGCATCGCTGGCCGGCGGCACCACGGCGGCCATGGCATCGGCGGCACCGTCTTCGCAGATACCGGTCGGGTTGCCGGCGCTGTCGCGCACGTACTTGCCATCACCCGGATTGGCGGTGTGCTTGTTGATGCCAGCGACCGCCAGACCACGGGAGTTTGTGAGCACGGTATGGAAGTCGGTGGAACGGACCTGAATCGGGCGATGGGTCTTGAGTGCATCCAGCGTCGACTTGTCAGGATCGCCGTCGAGCCCGGTCATGCCCATGCGGTCCCAACTGCCCACTTCAAGCCAGACATCCGGGCCCTTGCCCTTGTCGGCATCCAGACACGCCTGAATGGTTTCCTGGAAAACCTTGCGGGTCATCGTCTGATATTTCAGGTCGCACAACGTCATGGCGCGACCGCCATCCCCCGGATGCATATGCGCATCGACGAAGCCCGGCATCAACATGCGTCCCGCCAGATCGATCAGCTGTGTCTGCGTGCCGATGTACGAAGCAGCGCCTTCATCGCTGCCGACATAGACGATTTTCCCGCCCGTGACGGCGATCGCCTGCTGCACGGAGTTCTTGCCATCGACGGTATAGACATAGCCGTTGCGCATCACCATGTCAGCCGGTGTCGAACCCTGTGTTTGACACCCCACCAGCGCCATGCAGGAAAATGCCGTTGTCGACGCAACGGCGATAAACAGCCTGGAAAATTTCAACTGCCTCACCTCTATTTTTATAGTTTTGGAAGTGGCCCGAACAGACGGCCGCAAGCCTCTGATATGCAGGGCCTACCCTATAGGGCGCGGGCGTCGGATGGACCTCCACAAATGAGGAGGGGTGAGGTAATTAAATGACAGGGGTCCGATCGGGTGTAGCGGCGGAACCTGTGGGAGCGGGCTTGCTCGCGAAGGCGGCGGCACAGTCAACATTGATTGAAGAGGCTTGTTTAAAAGACCCCAAAGTTACGTCCTGAAAGCTACAAAACCTTGCGCCATTGCCTACGGCTGCACCAGAATCCGCCGGCTTGTGCGCTTTGGATCCACTCGGTAACTTGATTCGCATCACTGATTCCCAGTGATCGGGTTTAGCAGCCCGTCGTGACGAAGCGCATTTGCATCCAGACAGTCAGGCCATTTCATGCCTGCACTTTATGGTAGCTGTGCGCAGGGCGCCTTCGGGCGCGCCGGATTCGTCTCTACCGGTCTGCTAACCTGCACACAGCTGCCACCTTCGTTTAGCAGCGATTCGGTGATGGCTCCATATTGTTGGAGACGTAAATATGTTCAAGGTAACACCGAACCCACCGGCCACCGATCCAGTGTCCCCGTACGAACCCGATTCAAAAAAACTCAACGAGGCCGCCGAACGCGCCCTCAACTTCCACTTCCCATCGAATGCCGACATCAAAGCCACCGCACGTAGACCCAGCACTTTGCTTTGCGTGAACCCAGAAGCCACAGCCGAAACCCTGGCGGTTTTTTTGGTTGAGACGCTGGCCTCGGTCGATGTGATGGTCCACCAGTTGGTGGATCATCTGGAGGGTGAGTCGCGCTATGCCCTGCTGGGCATTTCAAACAGCATCATGGTGGCGGAGATCACCGCGAACCGGGTGCTGGATAAAATCGATACACCTTAGAAATGTGAGCTCCATTCCCTTTGTAGGAGCGAGGCTTGCCCGCGAAGGCGTCAGGTCTGGCACACCGCGTTATCGTTCTTCGCGGGCAAGCCTCGCTCCTACAGGGGGACGCGTTGTAGGCGGATTTAATCGCGGCGCGTCGCCTCCGCGAGCGAGGTCGCTGAACGCAGCACAGAACCCAGTTCCACCTTGCTCTTCACGCCCAGTTGCAGGTAGCAGTTGCGCAGATAGGTGCGCACTGTCGCAGGGCTCAATTCAAGGATTTTGGCAATTTCCTTGTAGGAATGGCCGGCGGCAAACAGCATGGCTGCCGTTCGCTCGCGTGGCGCAAGCATCGCCCCGCGCGACTGGGCTTCGAGCGACAGGATGACGTGTTCGGCGTTAGGGCTCAGTGTCAGGGCGCAGCGGCCCAGGCGCATGACGCAGGGTGCCTTTTGCAGTTGCGCGATCACCTGCGAGGGAAGCATTGAACCGTTCCAGCCGGGTAACTCACGTTCGATGGCTGCACACAGCGTTGCCCCCACGTACAGCAAACTGCCGTCCATGCGCGCGACACCAAAGTCCGACGCCCCGTTGCCCGTGTCGAAGCGGATCATGTCCTGCACCTGGAATCGCCACAGCTGCAACAGGTGGTCGCAGAAGGCCGAAAACAGATCGGCCTCGCTTTCGTTGAAAGCCGAGGCATCAATGCCTCGATAGAGACAGACGAAGAACATCATGCCGCTTTCGGGTAACTCGAAGGTGATGCACATCAGGTAGTAGAGGTCGTAGCGCCGAGCGAATACATTCACGTCTTCATTGGGGTCGTTGAAGCCGCTGTCGCGCACGACCTCGCCGGGTCGACTTATGGTGTCATGGGAGAATTTGTCGTTACGCGCACACGTGTGCCACTCGGCGGCAAACGACTCGGGCAGATTGATTCGCCCGTGCATCCAGTTTCTGGGCGAAACATCGACGCCTGACCCGGACATCTCGCCCCACCAGGCCGAAGCGAAGGGCACCAGTTGGCTGAAGGCCTGCAGGCCGTCGGTGATGAACCGGGATGCACCGCGATCTCGGGCAAGACGCCCCAGGTGCAATACGCAGAGATTGAATGCCTGCAATGTTGCCATCGACGCCTTGGCGCCGACCTCATCACCCTCCTCCATCGTTCTGATCCTGTTCGCTACATGGCGTATTGTTTTTTTGACCATGCCATAGGCGTAGCGATTGCGTCCAGCACCTGGCGAGCAAACTCACTCGCCACGGGGCTGACGGTATTTTCAGACTTTGATTTCACTGGCAGGCATAACGTCGATCCGCGCCACGGAGCCGGTCAGGTGCGCCAGATCCTTATTGTGTTCGGCGATGATGTCTTCGGCGCTCATCATGCCGTTGTCGATGGTGGAATGGGCGTCGGCCACCAGCACGACGTCGTAGCCCAATTGATGCGCCTGGCGAACGGTGGCGTTGACGCAGTAGTCGGTTTGCAGGCCGCAGATGATCAGGCGGTCGGCGTCCAGTTCTTGCAGCTGTTCATGCAAGTGGGTCTGGTAGAACGAATCCGGGGTGGTTTTGCGCACGCGCAGGTCTTGGGGGGAGGTCTTCAGACCGTCGGCCAGTTGCCAGCCTTCGCTGCCGTATTGCAGCAGGTCGCCCTCTTCTTCGTGCTGGATCAGGATGACCGGGATGTCGGCGGCTCGGGCTCTGGTGCTGAGATCGTTGATGGTGTCGATGACGCGCTTGATGTCGAAGCATTCATACTCGCCGGTGCACAGCGCGCGTTGGACATCAATGATCAGGAGTGCGGTGCTCATGGCTTCCTTCCTTAGAGAGGTCGGTAAAACGATGGATTACAACTCCCTTTCTGGTCTGTAGCAGCTGTCGAGGCTGCGTTCGAGCCCCTGTAGGAGCTGGCGCAGCCTGCGATCTTTTGATCTTCGCTGACATCAAAGGCAAAAGATCGCAGCCTTCGGCAGCTCCTACGGGGATCAGGGCCACCCGGGGAGTTCAGGTGGCCGGTGATCGCCCGTTTTAGTAACCGAGTGACAACCCGGTATTACGCCGTGGATCGTTCGCTCCATAGAAGCGGTTCTTGCCCACTGGCTTGCCTTCCAGCGAAGGCGCACCTACCAGAATAGCTGCGATATGGTTCGGGTCCTGCGGCCCGGCAAATTTATGCCCCCAGCTTTCGAGCATCTTCTTGGTGTCCGGGCTGGTGGCGAAGTTCTCCAGATTGGTTTCTTCCGGCAGCCATTGCTGGTGGAAACGCGGCGCATCCACCGCTTCCTGGATGTTCATGCCGTAGTCGATCACGTTGAGGATGGTCAGCAGGGTCGCGGTGATGATGCGGCTGCCACCGGGGGTGCCGACAACCATGACGACCTTGCCGTCCTTGGTGACGATGGTCGGGCTCATGGACGACAGCGGTGCCTTGCCGGGGGCGATGGCGTTGGCTTCGCCCTGCACCAGACCGTACATGTTCGGCACGCCGATTTTCGAGGTGAAGTCGTCCATTTCATCGTTGAGGATGACCCCGGTTTTACTCGCCATGACGCCGGCACCGAACCAGTCGTTAAGGGTGTAGGTCACCGACACCGCGTTGCCCCATTTGTCGACGATCGAGTAATGGGTGGTATTGCTGCCTTCGTGCGGCGCTACGCCGGGTTTGATCTCGCGGGACACGCCGGCCTTCTGCGGATCGATGACTTCGCGGATTTTGGTCGCGTAGTTTTTATCCAGCAGATGAGCGATCGGATTTTTCACGAAGTCCGGGTCGCCGAGGTAGCTGTTGCGGTCCACATACGCGTGGCGCATCGCTTCGATCTGATAGTGCATCGCCTGAGCCGAGCGGAAGCCCAGGTCTTTCATCGGGTAGCCGTCGAGGATGTTCATGATCTCGCAGATCACCACGCCACCGGAGCTTGGCGGTGGCGCCGAGACCACGTGATAGCCACGGTAATCGCACTCGATCGGCGCCAGTTCGCGGGTCTGGTATTTGTCGAGGTCGGCCTGGGTGATGATGCCCTTGTTGGCCTGACTGGAGGTGACGATGGCGTCGGCCACCCAGCCTTTATAGAAACCGTCGGCGCCCTTTTCGGAAATTTCCCGCAGGGTTTTGCTCAAGTCTTTTTGTACGAGTTTCTGGCCGACCTGCATCGGCTCGCCATTGCTCAGGAAAATCGAGCCTGAGTCGCGCATGTCTTTCTTGAAGACGTCCGTGGCGTATTCCAGCAAGTCGACATCGCCCTGCTCCAGCACAAAACCGTCTTCGGCAAGCTTGATCGCCGGAGCGATCACTTCCTTGCGCGGTTTGGTACCGTATTTCTTCAGGGCCAGTTCCATGCCCGAAACGGTGCCCGGCACACCAACGGCAAGATGGCCGCGGGTACTCAGGTCCGGGACGACGTTGCCTGCTTTATCGAGGTACATGTCGGGGGTCGCGGCCAGCGGGGCTTTTTCACGGAAGTCGAGGAAGGTCTTGCGCCCGTCCGCCAATTGAATCGTCATGAAACCGCCGCCGCCCAGGTTGCCCGCCGCGGGGTACACCACCGCCAGCGCATAACCTACCGCAACGGCGGCATCGACGGCGTTGCCGCCATTCTTGAGCACATCGACGCCGACGTGGCTGGCCAGATGCTGGGCGGTGACAACCATGCCGTTTTCGGCTGCGACCGGGGCGACGGAGGCCGCGTGGGCCGTCAGGCAACTCAGCGCCAATGTGGTTGCCACGAGCGATTTGGTAAAAGGTTCGAACTTCATGAGTCGGTCTCTTTTTGTTTTTAGATTCTGTTCAAAGACAGAGGGAACGTTTCAAGAGCAGTAGGCAAGTATGGCTGGGATTGCGTATTGCGCCTCCCCGACGAGGCAGTATGCTGGGGCCCCTGTTCAGCACTTTTACGGAGTCCGCCGGCATGTCCTACACCTTCACCACCCTGGCGTCTCCGGTCGGCGAATTGAAACTGGTGGCGAAAGGCACGCGACTGGCGGCCATCCTCTGGGAAAACGACAAACCTGGCCGGGTAAAACTGGGACCGATGACGGAAGCGGCGGACAACCCGATCCTGGTGCACACCACGCGGCAGTTGCAGGAATACTTCGCCGGCACGCGTAACCGTTTCGAGCTGGAACTGGATTTTGCCGGGACGGAATTTCAGCAAAAGGTGTGGCAGGCGCTACTGACCATTCCGTTTGGCGAAACGCGCAGCTACAGCGAGATTGCCCGGCAGATCGGCAATCCCAGTGCGGTTCGGGCGGTGGGCGCGGCTAATGGCAAGAATCCGATTTCGATTGTCGCGCCGTGTCATCGGGTGATTGGTGCGTCGGGGAAACTGACGGGGTTTGCCGGTGGGCTTGAGGCGAAAGAGCGGTTGCTGACGCTGGAGGGATACGAGTGTCGCGGAGCCGGCAGAATGGATGATTTGTTTATCTGACGGCCCCTACAAAAAGACAGGGAACCTAAATCGCCCCCCCGCAGCTCAAACCGGTCCGAAGACATCCCTCATCGCTGCATACTGCAGCAGCATGATGGTCTTGGCATCGCAGATCTCCCCGCGATAGAACGCCGCCAGCGCGTCGTCGAACTTCCACTCCAGCACTTCCAGTTCTTCGGTTTCTTCCTCAAGCCCGCCGCCATCGCTGACCTTCGAAGAGGCGTCGTACTCGGCGATGAAGAAATGCAGCTTTTCGGTCACTGAACCGGGGCTCATGTAAGCCTCGAAAACCTTCTGCACATGGTGGACGCGATAGCCGGTTTCCTCTTCGGCCTCAGCACGAATGCGCTCTTCAGGCGCAGCGCCTTCCAGAAGCCCCGCCGCCACTTCAATCAGCAAACCATCATGGCCGTTGACGAACACCGGCAGCCTGAACTGGCGGGTCAGCACAACGGTTTTCTTCTCGCGATTGAACAGCAGAATCGCCGCGCCATTGCCACGGTCGTAGACCTCGCGAGTCTGACGCTGCCAGTCGCCGTTGTTGCGCAAATAATCGAAAGTGATTTTCTTCAGCAGATACCAGTCGTGGGACAGCACCTGGGACTCGATGATGTTGACCCGCTCGGCTGTATTCGACATGACAATCCCATCCTTATGTTCGTCAGAAAGCGCCCATGTTAGGCGAAAACAGAAAAGCCCGGCGACTGCCGCAATGCTTGTTCATTTAAGAGAATCTGGAGTCAGAGAAACCTGTGGCGAGGGAGCTTGCTCCCGCTGGGCTGCGTAGCGGCCCCAAAAATCTGACAACCATTGCGATTTTTGTGAGCGCTACGCACTCAGGCGGGAGCAAGGTATCCGTCCAGCCAACACACCTTCCTGACCTTCAGCCAATCTGCTCGAACCGCCGCCTGGTCACGAACAGCCCCGCGCCCACCGGCACGGCAAGGACCGACATCAATCCCAAGTCAAAGCCCAGCAACTGGGTCTGGCTCACTGCAACGCAGCCGATTGCGCCTGCCACCACCAGCGTCACCCCTAGCCACTTGCGCAGCGGGTACGGCTTAAGAAACCGATCAAGTAGAAAGGCCAGCGCCACAACGATGACCGTCTGGGTAATTTCGGACATGTATTGGTAAGTCCCTTCGAACTTCATCGCGCATCCTTTCGAGGCAAAGATGGCGATTCTCTACAAGGAGCGCATTGGACTCAAATCATTTCACCTTGCCGGCAAGGTGTGTTGGCCGGGCGCTTACGGAGCAAGCTCCCTCGCCACAAGTTCTTACTGACTCCAGACTCTCTTGAGTGAACAGCATTGCGGCGCTTTCATCCTCAGGAAAGTTGCGCCTTGTATTCTTTCTGATACTGCCCGGCGAGGGTTTCTTTCTGTTGGTCGTCGAGTAACTTGCCGGCCATCTGAAAGAACTTCTGCTCCTCCTCTTTGAGGTGGTGATGGACCTTCTCCGAGAGCTTTTTCGCCGTTGCCAACCAGGATGGACTGGACATTTCGGTCGCATCCAGCGCTTCCATCATCTCGTCCATTTCGTGGTGTTCGGAAATGGCGTGGCGGCTAAGATCCACGCCGTTGTCGAACGCCATCAGCGGCATGTAGAAATGGCGCTCTTCAGCAGTTGCGTGGGCCTGAAGCTCGGATTTGAGTCGCTTGTAAGCCTCGACCCGTTCCGGGGTGTCGCCACTGGTTTGAATCAGTGCATCGGCATAGCGGCGCTGAAGGTCGTGGCTTTCGCGCAAGGCTTCAAAAATGTTCACAGGCTGTCCTCATTGGCTGCGTTCAGCAATGATGCTGTTCAGGCTAGACATTACCGGGGCCCCGGGGGTTCCTTGGGCTTCGGGGGATAGAACAATCGCCGCAACCGGGATAGGCTCCGTGTTCACTGCCATAAGGATGTGTAGCTTATGACCCTGCGAATCGAATTGTCGAAAAATGCCACCCAGGAAGAACGCGAGGCGATCCTCACACCGCTGCGCGCCTACAACGCCTCAAAGGCCGGGGCCACGGTGTCGGAGCAGATTGCTTTGCTGGTACGCAATGACAGCGACGAGATTCTCGGCGGGCTTTATGGTCGAGTGTTTTACCAGTGGTTTTTCATTGAGTTGTTGTCGGTGCCGGAGCAGGCCCGGGGACAAGGGATGGGCTCGAAGCTGATGCAGATGGCCGAAGACCTGGCGCGGGAAAAGGAGTGTATCGGGATCTGGCTGGACACCTTCGACTTCCAGGCGCCGGAGTTTTACAAGAAACACGGCTACAGCGAGTTGGGGCACATCGCCGACTACCCGCCGGGCCACAAGCGCTTCTTTTTCCAGAAGCGTTTGGTGGATTTGTAACCTTCGATTTTCGGGGGTGCCACCAAAAGATCGCAGCCTGCGGCAGCTCCTACAGGGTGAACACAATCCCATGTAGGAGCTGCCGCAGGCTGCGATCTTTTGATCTTGCTTACAAACAGGTAGCCAACGCTGCCAATCGGCGCTTGGCGACAAAATCGTCATGCTGCGCGTAGTAACTCAACGCTGTACCCGAGGCGTCGGTGGTCACGTCCACAAAGGACTCGGCCGAACGGGTATACACCGTGGAGCCACCCTTCTTGCCCGGCTGCAAATACGCGCCCGCATCGACGCCGAACACCGCTTCGTCCTGCCAGGCAAATTGCACGCACTGGGCGACGATTTTTTCCGGCTTGTCCGAGGTCAGGGTTTTGTACGGGGTTTTGGTGCGGGCGTCATTCATCGCCGATCCGGCGCAGCCCGCCAGCAAGGTTGCGGCCAGCGCCACCATCAGAATTCGCATTGCGTTCGCTCATCAAGAAAAAGCGGACTGTATCACCGCGGCGCGGCGTATCGTTCTGCTTTACTTCATTTATACCGCGACACCGCGCAACGATTCGCGCACCCTGTCGCGCCATTAACGCCGCATCGCCCATTTTTCCGGGCGCATTTTTCTGGAAAGGTCATGACACCCAACGCCGAATACTACAAACCGACCGCTGAATACGCCGACAAGCTGATCAGCCAGATCGGCCAGACGCCGTCCTGGATCGCCAAGCGAATTGGCGTCACCGACAAGCGGATTCGTTACATTCTCGATGGCGAAAGAACCGTCAAAGGCGAAACCACGCCGATCCAGATGACCTACCCCGAGCAGTTTGCTCTGGAGTGTCTGGCCGCGGCCGCCAAGGCGAGCAAAAAGCAGTCTTCTAAGGAGTGACCATGGCGGCAACCGAACAGCAACACGAGCAGGCGCTGAAAAAGTTTCTCGATGAGCGTCCTGAACTGCGCATCGAACTGGACAACCTGAATCCACTGTTGGCCCAAGCCAAGGGCGTGACAGTGGCGCAGTACCGCGACGAGCGCTTGCATGAAGCGTTCGAAGCCGAGGCGGAGCGTCTGGGTTTGTTTGCCTGGGAGTTGACGCTACAACTGACCGCCGCCACGCCTGAGGATTACCAGGCCCAACGCCTGGAGGTGCACAAGGAAGTCGCGGAGATGGCCGGCATGGACTGGCTGGAGTATTGCGAGTTATATGGGTTAACCAAATAATCATCGCTGCTCAAGGAAGCTTTCGATGCTGCCTTCGCCTTCAAGTACCCGAGCCACGCCGGGCCATTTGCATACCCATAAATGGCGCGGGCGCATCGGCCTGTCGCTGGTCGCCAGTTTGTCGGTGCTCGCCGGCATGACCGATGCCATCGGCTTCATGGCCAGTGGCGACTTCGTGTCCTTCATGAGCGGTAACACCACCCGCCTGGCCGTGGCGATCAGCGATGGCGACCTCGGGTTGACCCTGCGCCTGGTAATCCTCGTGGCCACATTTGTCGCCGGCAACGCCTTGGGCATCGTCGTCAGCCGGCTCGGTGGCCGACGGGCGTTGCCGTTGCTGCTGTGCATCGCCACCCTGCTCTGCGGCGCTGCGGCCTGGCCCTACGAAACGCAATTGCCGGCGCTGCTGGCGGCGATCATCGCCATGGGCATGCTCAATGCCGCCGTGGAAGAAGTGAACGGCCTGCCGGTCGGCCTGACCTACGTCACCGGGGCGTTGTCGCGGTTTGGCCGTGGGCTGGGTCGGTGGATGCTTGGCGAGCGGCGCAACGGCTGGCGGGTGCAACTGATCCCGTGGGCCGGGATGTTTGCCGGTGCGGTGATTGGGGCTTTGCTGGAACATCATCTTGGGCTCAAAGCCCTGTTTGTCAGCGGGCTGCTGGCCGGGGTGCTGGGATTGCTGTCGCTGAAGATACCGCGGCGTTGGCAGTTGGGTTATATGCCGCGCTGACTCTTCGATCTCACTGTAGGAGCTGCCGCAGGCTGCGATCTTTTGACTTTGCATTTTAAAAACAAGATCAAAAGATCGCAGCCTGCGGCAGCTCCTACGGTTGGATTGGGTACACCTGACAGACCATCTTCGCGGCAAAGCCCTTCGCCGCCCCGTCGATAAAGCTTTATCATGGCCGCAGTTTCGCTGATCGAGTCCGTCATGAAGTTTGCCATTGCGCTGTTTTCCGCTGCCCATGCGCCCTCCTCGCGCCGTGCCTTGCTGTTCGCCCAGGCCGCGCTGGCCGGCGGGCATGAGATTGTCCGGCTGTTTTTCTATCAGGATGGCGTCTACAACGCGTCCGGCAGCGTGGTCACGCCTCAGGATGAGCAGGATTTGCCCAAGCAGTGGCGCAACTTTGTCGCTGAGCATCAACTCGATGGCGTGGTCTGTATCGCCGCCGCCCTGCGCCGTGGGGTGTTGAACGAGGAAGAAGCCCAGCGTTATCAGCGTGAAGCGGTAGCGGTGGGTGCGCCATGGGAATTGTCCGGCCTCGGCCAGTTGCATGACGCGGTGCAGGACGCTGACCGCTTGATCTGTTTCGGAGGCGCGTGAGATGGCTAAATCTTTGCTGATTATCAGCCGTCAGGCACCGTGGTCCGGGCCTAATGCGCGAGAAGCGCTGGACATCGTGCTGGCCGGCGGTGCCTTCGATCTGCCGATCGGCCTGCTGTTCCTCGATGACGGCGTGTTCCAGCTCGCCGCGAAGCAGGACGCCAAGGCGTTGCAACAGAAAGACCTGAGCGCCAACCTGCAAGCCTTGCCGATGTTTGGTGTCGAAGACCTGTTCGTGTGCGCTGAAAGCGCCGCGGCCCGTGGTCTGGACCCAAAAGGTCTGTCGCTTGAAGAAGCCCAGGTGTTGGCCGCCCAGGAAATCACCGCCCTTATTGACCGTTACGACCAGGTGATCACCCTCTGATGTCGACTTTGCATGTGTTGTCTCATTCCCCTTTCGGCGACGACCGCCTGAGCAGTTGCCTGCGCGTGATCGGCCCTGACGATGCGCTGCTGCTGAGTGGTGACGCGGCTTATGCCTTGCAGCCAGGCACCGCACCGTTCAGCGCGCTGCACGCCCGCCAGCCGAAACTGTTCGTACTGGCCGAAGATGCTCAAGCACGGGCTCTGGAAGTCCCGGATTGGGCCAAGGCCATCGATTACCCGGCCTTCGTCGAGCTGTCGATTCACTACGACAAGGTCAACAGTTGGCTATGAAATCCCTGACGGTCGGCGCCCGCGCCATTGAACTGGACAAGGACGGTTTCCTGGTCGAACTGAGTGACTGGTCTGCCGAAGTGGCCGCCGCCCTCGCCGCTGCCGAAGACATCGAGTTGAGCCCGGAACACTGGGAGGTCCTCGAACTGCTGCGCAGTTTCTACGACGAATTCCAGCTGTCCCCGGCGACCCGCCCGCTGATCAAGTACACCGCATTGAAACTCGGCCCCGACAAGGGCAACAGCCTGCACCTGAACCGACTGTTCAAAGGCACCCCTGCCAAACTCGCCGCGAAACTGGCGGGCCTGCCCAAACCGACGAATTGCTTATGACCGACTATCCAGCATTGACCCTCGAAACGCCCGCCGAGCACCCGTTCGCCCAGTTCGTGCGGATCCTTGGTAAAGGCAAACGCGGCGCCCGCGACCTGACCCGAGAGGAAGCCCGCGAGGCCATGGGCATGGTGTTCGACGACAAGGTCGAGGACACCCAGCTCGGCGCGTTCCTGATGCTGTTGCGGCATAAGGAAGAAAGCGCCGAGGAAATGGCCGGGTTCACCGAAGCCTTGCGTGAACGCCTGAATCCACCGGCGCTGACGGTCGATCTGGACTGGCCGACGTATGCCGGCAAGAAGCGTCACCTGCCGTGGTACCTGCTGGCGGCCAAGTGCCTGGCACAGAACGGCGTGCGCATCTTCATGCATGGCGGCGGCGCGCACACGGCCGGTCGGCTGTACAGCGAACAACTGCTCGAGACGCTGAACATTCCACTGTGCCGCAACTGGCAGCAGGTCGGCGCGGCGCTTGATCAGGGCGGTCTGGCGTTCATGCCATTGGTGGACTGGGCTCCGCAACTTCAGCGAATGATCGACCTGCGCAACACCTTGGGCCTGCGCTCGCCGATCCATTCCCTGGCGCGAATTCTTAATCCGTTGGCCGCTCGCTGCGGTCTGCAAAGCATTTTCCACCCCGGCTATCAGGCCGTGCATCGCGATGCCAGCGGTTTGCTGGGCGATACCGCTATCGTCATCAAGGGCGATGGCGGCGAAATCGAGATCAATCCCGATGCTGACAGTCACCTGTATGGCACCACTGGCGGCGAAAGCTGGGATGAAGAATGGCCACAGCTGTCGACCCAGCGCCACGTCAAACCGGCCACGCTCGATCCAGAGCATTTGAAAGCGGTGTGGCGTGGCGACGTGGTCGACAGCTACCCGCAAATGGCGTTGATCTCGACCATGGCCCTGGCGTTGCGCGGCCTCGGCCGAACCCGCGAGCAAGCGTTCGAAACCGCCCAGCAGTATTGGGATGCAAGGGACCGATCGATTTAACCGATCATAAACGCCCAACCTTTGCGCTTTTTGTTCGAACCTATGCGCATAGACTCCTCTCCAACGCTTATCGGTTGAGGAGTTTTGAACATGGGTTTGTTAGTCGAAGGACGCTGGCAGGATCAATGGTACGAAAGCAGCAAGGACGGCACGTTCCAGCGTGAACAGGCACAACGTCGCAACTGGCTGACCGCCGACGGCAAGCCAGGCCCGACCGGTGTCGGTGGTTTTGCCGCCGAGGCTGGTCGCTATCACCTCTACGTATCCCTCGCCTGCCCGTGGGCTCATCGCACGCTGATCCTGCGTAAGCTCAAAGGCTTGGAAAACCTGGTCGATGTGTCGGTGGTCAGCTTTTTAATGCTGGAGAACGGCTGGACCTTTGATAAACATCTTGGATCAACCGGCGACAAGCTTGGCGATCTGAGATTTTTGCACCAGCGCTACACCACCGATACCGCCGACTACACCGGTCGCGTCACTGTGCCGGTGCTCTGGGACAAACAGACAAATCGCATCGTCAACAATGAATCGGCGGAGATCATCCGCATGTTCAACAGTGCGTTCGATGACTTGACCGGCAATGACCTGGATTTCTACCCGGCGCCATTGCGGGCCGAGATCGACGCCCTGAACGAGCGGATTTATCCGGCAGTGAATAACGGCGTCTATCGCGCCGGGTTTGCTACGTCGCAGCAGGCTTATGAAGAAGCGTTCGATGAGTTGTTTGGTGAGCTGGATCGACTGGAGCAATTGCTGGGCGCGAACCGGTACCTGACGGGTGAATACCTGACGGAAGCGGATATTCGGCTGTTCACTACGATGATTCGCTTCGATGCGGTGTACTTCGGGCACTTCAAGTGCAACCTGCGACGGATTGCCGATTATCCGAATCTGTCGAACTGGCTACGGGAGATTTATCAGTGGCCGGGGATAGCCGAGACGGTGGATTTTGAGCACATCAAGAACCACTACTACGGCAGCCACAAGACCATCAATCCGACCGGGATCGTGCCTAAAGGGCCGGCGCAGGACTTCACTGCGGCTCATGATCGGGCGCGGTTGATTGGGAAAGGGGTTTGGCGCAATAACAACGCCTGATTTGAGCCTTGTATCGATTTTGAGGGACCCTTCGCGGGCAAGCCTCGCTCCTACAGAGTTACGCGATCACCTGTAGGAGCGAGGCTTGCCCGCGAATGGGGGCGATGCGGTCCTCAGACCTGCGCCTGAGCCCCTTCAAACCACGCCAATTTCTCGCGTAATTGCACCACTTCCCCGACGATCACCAGCGTCGGCGCATGCACTTCATGCTCCGCCACCAGCCGTGGAAGGTCGGCCAGGGTGCCGGTAAACACCCGCTGATTGACCGTGGTGCCCTGCTGGATCAACGCCGCAGGGGTATCGGCCGCGCGACCGTGCTTGATCAACTGCTCGCAGATGATCGGCAGGCCCACCAACCCCATGTAAAACACCAGGGTCTGCGCCGGCGCGACCAGGTCGGCCCACGGCAAATCGGTGGAGCCGTCCTTGAGGTGCCCGGTGACGAACCGCACCGACTGCGCGTAATCGCGGTGAGTCAGCGGAATCCCGGCATACGCCGCGCAACCGCTGGCGGCGGTAATGCCCGGCACCACCTGGAACGGAATGCCATGAGCCGCCAGTTCTTCGATCTCTTCACCGCCGCGCCCGAAGATAAACGGATCGCCGCCCTTCAAGCGCACCACGCGCTTGCCGGCCTTGGCCAGATCCACCAGATGCTGGTTGATCTGCTCTTGAGGCACGGCGTGATCAGAGCGGCGCTTGCCAACGTAGACCCGCTCGGCATCGCGACGGCACAAATCCAGAATCGCCGGCGCCACCAGACGGTCATACAGCACCACGTCGGCTTGCTGCATCAGACGCAAGGCGCGGAAGGTCAACAGGTCGGGGTCACCCGGCCCGGCGCCCACCAGATAAACTTCGCCGGTAGCGACAGGTGCTTCGCCATTGATTTTCGCCAGCATCAAGCGCTCGGCCTCGGCGCCCTGCCCGGCCAATTGCCGGTCGGCAATCGGGCCCTGGAACACATCTTCCCAGAACGCCCGACGCTGCTGCACATCCGGAAACAGTCCTTTGACCTGATGGCGGAAACGCGCCGCCAGGCCGGCCAGTTGACCGTAGGTGGAGGGAATCCAGGTTTCCAGTTTGGCGCGGATCAACCGCGCCAGCACCGGTGCATCGCCGCCGCTGGACACCGCGACGATCAACGGAGAACGGTCGACGATCGCCGGAAAAATCACGCTGCACAGGGCCGGCGCGTCCACCACGTTGACCGGCACGCAACGCCGATGGGCATCGGCGGAGACTTGCGCGTTCAACGGTTCGTCGTCGGTGGCGGCGATGATCAGCCCGCAACCGTCCAAGTCCGTTTCGGCGTAGCCACGCAACAGGCACTCGCCACCGCTGCCGACCACTAGCTCGCGCAGTTGCGGTTCGATTTCAGGCGCGACCACCCGCAGCAGCGCACCGGCTTCGGCCAGCAGGCGGGATTTGCGCAAGGCAATCTCCCCTCCGCCGACGACCAATACACGACTGCCGCGAAGGTTATGAAACAGCGGCAGATAGTCCATTTAGCCGATGACCTCAAGGCCACCCATGTACGGCTTGAGCACCTCAGGCACACGGATCGAACCGTCGGCCTGCTGGTAGTTCTCAAGTACCGCCACCAGGGTACGACCGACCGCCAGGCCGGAACCGTTCAGGGTGTGAACCAGTTCAGGCTTGCCGGTTTCCGGGTTGCGGAAACGCGCTTGCATGCGACGGGCCTGGAAATCGCCGCAGTTGGAGCACGACGAAATCTCGCGGTATTTGTCCTGGCTCGGAATCCACACTTCCAGGTCGTAGGTCTTGACCGCGCTGAAACCCATGTCGCCCGTGCACAGCGCCAGGGTGCGGTATGGCAGCTCCAGCAGTTGCAGGACTTTCTCGGCGTTGGCAGTCAGGCCTTCCAGCGCGTCCATCGAAGTCGATGGCTCAACGATCTGGACCATCTCGACCTTGTCGAACTGGTGCTGACGGATCATGCCGCGAGTGTCGCGACCCGATGCACCGGCCTCGCTGCGGAAGCACGGCGTGTGCGCCACGAACTTGATCGGTAGCAGTTTCGAATCGACGATCTCGCCAGCGACGATGTTGGTCAGCGACACTTCAGCGGTCGGAATCAGGTACAGATCGGCTTCGCCTTCGCGGCTGATCTTGAACAGGTCTTCTTCGAACTTCGGCAGCTGACCGGTGCCCTGCAATGCAGGCGCCTGCACCAGGTACGGGGTGTAAGCCTCTTCGTAACCGTGTTCGTTGATGTGCAGATTGATCATGAACTGTGCCAGCGCACGGTGCAGACGGGCGATCGGGCCGCGCAGCAGGGCGAAACGGGCGCCGGACAGCTTGGCGGCGGTTTCGAAGTCCAGCCAGCCGAACTTCTCGCCCAGGGCCACGTGGTCCTGAACCGGGAAATCGAAGGCCTTAGGCGTGCCCCAGCGGCGCACTTCAACGTTGCCTTCTTCGTCATCGCCGACCGGCACCGATTCGTGCGGCAGGTTCGGGATGCCCAGCAGGATCGAATCCAGCTCGGTCTGGATTGCGTCCAGCTCGACTTTACCGGCGCTCAACTCACCCGCCATGCGCTCGACGTCCGCCATCAACGGCGCGATGTCTTCGCCGCGCTGCTTGGCCTGACCGATGGACTTGGAGCGCGCGTTACGTTCAGCCTGCAGTGCCTCGGTACGGGTCTGGACGGTCTTGCGCTGTTCTTCCAGCGCTTCGATGCGCGCAACATCCAGCGTGTAGCCACGGGATGCCAGGCGGTCCGCTACGTCCTGAAGGTTGCTACGTAACAGTTTGGAATCGAGCATGTCGGTTTCTCGTTATCAAAGTTTGGTCAAGGACAGGCCAGCCCAGGTGGCGAGCAGCCCGCCGAATACGCTGATGGCCGCATAGCCCAGGGCCAGCGGCACTTGCCCGGTTTCCAGCAGGCGCACCGTATCCAGTGAAAAGGATGAAAAAGTCGTCAGCCCCCCGAGGAAGCCGACCATCAACCCGGCGCGCACCTCTATCGGTACTTCCGGGCGTAGCAAAAACAGACCGTATAGAACGCCGATCAGCAAACAGCCCACGATATTAACGGCCAGCGTCGCGGTATAGAAGTGCCGCGGCCAATTCGCGTTGATCCAGTTACCCGTGGCGAAGCGCAATAGCGTACCGGCGACACCGCCGACAGAAACGGCAACGATCAATGGAATCACTATTTTCTCCGCTGTCGGGGGCTTAGGCGATCAAGCTGCGCGAGGTGGTTAAGCTTTTCGCCGATTTTCAGCTCCAGGCCGCGGGGCACGGGTTGATAGAACCGTTGTGGTTCGAGCTCGTCCGGGAAGTAGTCTTCGCCAGCGGCGTAGGCATCCGGTTCATCGTGGGCATAACGGTATTCGTCACCATAGCCCAATTGCTTCATCAACTTGGTCGGCGCGTTGCGCAGGTGCAGCGGCACTTCGAGCGAACCGTGTTCCGTGGCGCTGCGCATCGCGGCTTTGAAGCCCATGTACACCGCGTTGCTTTTCGGCGCGCAGGCCAAATACGTAATGGCCTGGGCCACCGCCAATTCCCCTTCGGGGCTGCCGAGGCGCTCCTGCACCTCCCACGCCGCCAGGCACAGGCTGAGAGCGCGAGGGTCGGCATTACCGATGTCTTCGCTGGCCATGCGCACCACGCGTCGGGCCAGGTACAGCGGGTCGCAACCGCCGTCGATCATCCGCGCAAACCAATACAACGCGCCATCGGGATTGGAGCCACGCACCGACTTATGCAGCGCGGAGATCTGGTCGTAGAAGGCTTCGCCGCCCTTGTCGAAGCGCCGACGGGTATCGCCGAGCAGACTTTGCAGCAGGTCGACGCCGATTTCGCTGTTGTCTTCGGCCAGGTCCGAGGCGTTTTCCAGCAGATTTAGCAGACGCCGGCCATCGCCATCGGCGGCGGACAACAGCATCTGGAAACCTTCATCGCTGAGAGTCAGTTGCCGCTTGCCCAGCCCACGCTCTTCGGTCAATGCGCGATGCACCAGCTTGCGCAGGGCCGCTTCGTCGAGGCTTTTGAGCACATAGACACGCGCCCGGGACAGGAGCGCGTTATTGAGTTCGAACGAGGGGTTTTCGGTGGTCGCGCCGATGAAAATCAGCGTGCCGTCTTCAACGTACGGCAGGAACGCATCCTGCTGGGACTTGTTGAAGCGGTGCACTTCATCGACAAACAGGATGGTGCGTTTACCGTACTGCCCGGCCTGTTGCTTGGCGACTTCCACCGCCTGGCGGATTTCCTTTACGCCGGCCAGTACCGCCGAAACCGTTTCGAAGTGCGCATCAGAGACTTCCGCGAGCAGCCGCGCCAACGTGGTTTTACCCACCCCCGGCGGGCCCCAGAAAATCATCGAATGCAGAGCACCCTGCTCCAGCGCTTCGCGCAAAGGCTTGCCGCGAGCGAGCAGGTGTTCCTGACCGACGTACTCGTCCAGATTGGCCGCACGCAAACGGGCGGCCAAGGGCTGAGCAATCGGGGCGCTGCGAAACAGGTCCATCACTACTTGCGAAACCTCACTGCCTATCAGTCAATAATCTGAACACCGCTGATCCCTGTGGGAGCGGGCTTGCTCGCGAATGCGGTGTGTCAGACAACATTGATGGTGACTGACACTCCCTCTTCGCGAGCAAGCCCGCTCCCACAGGTTATGCGTCTTACTCTTGAATCACGTCCGCCCCTTTAGGGATGTCGAACTTGAACTTGGACGCAGGAATCGGCTCGTTGGCCTTCACGCCAGTAAACAGAATATTGGTGCGCTGACCGACGCTATCAATCAGCTGCATGTCATTAACCAGACCGTTGCGGAACGACAGGCGCAGGCTGTCGAACAGGGTGTCTTTGGTTTTCGGCTTCAGAGTGAAGTCGATCACGCCGCCGGCTTCCTTGGCGCTGATGTCGAAGCTCTGGCTGATCTTGGACACGTCACCGGACAACAACAGGGCCGGAGTCTGGGTCAGGCGCTGGTCGAGGGTCTTGATAGTGACCTGCTCCAGGTCCGGGTCCCACAGGGAAACCTTCTTGCCATCGGACACCATCAGCTGCTCTTGCGGCGCATCGGTGTGCCAGTAGAACAGGCCCGGGCGCTGCAAAGACATTTGACCGGCGGTTTCCTGCAACTGGGTGCCGCTGCCATCGAGAGTCAGCTGGGAGAAACGCGCGGTCAGGGTCTGGGATTTTTCCAGCAGTTGAGTCAGACGCGCCACGTCCTTGTCATCGGCGTGGGCCGAGAGCGTGGTCAAAGCCAGTACCGGCAGCAACAGCATGCGGATAAGACGCATGGGAGTCCTCATAAACATTCGTGGGAGTGCGGGCGGCATCTCAGACACCGCCCCTTTCAAAACCGGATCAGTCGCGCACCGGGCCAGGGGCCAGGACTTCACGCGAGCCGTTGGTGTTCATGGACGTCACGACCCCGGCCATTTCCATGGCTTCGATCATGCGCGCCGCGCGGTTGTAGCCGATTTTCAGCTTGCGCTGAACCGCGGAGATGGACGCGCGACGGCTTTCCAGTACGAACTGCACCGCTTCGTCGTAGAGCGCATCGGTTTCGGCATCATCGTCGCCACCGCCACCGCCGCCGTTTTCAAAGCCGCTACCGGCCTCTTCGACACCGGCGAGGATGTCATCGTTGTATTCAGGCGCGCCGCGCAGTTTCCAGGCTTCAACCACCCGGTGAACCTCATCATCGGACACGAACGCGCCGTGAACACGAATCGGCAGGCTGGTGCCCGGCGGCATGTACAACATATCACCGTGGCCCAGCAGTTGTTCGGCGCCGCCCTGGTCGATGATGGTTCGCGAATCGATCTTGCTCGATACCTGGAACGCCATACGGGTCGGAATGTTCGCCTTGATCAGACCAGTGATCACGTCCACCGACGGCCGCTGGGTCGCGAGGATCAAGTGGATACCGGCCGCACGGGCCTTCTGGGCGATACGGGCGATCAGCTCTTCAACCTTCTTGCCGACGATCATCATCATGTCGGCGAATTCGTCGACGACCACGACAATGGTCGGCAGTTTTTGCAGCAGCGGCGCTTCGTCGTGGATGCTTTCGCGCTTGTACAGCGGATCGCTCAACGGCTCGCCGGCGTCCTGGGCTTCCTTGACCTTGGCGTTGAAGCCCGACAGGTTACGCACGCCCATCTTCGCCATCAGTTTGTAGCGCCGTTCCATCTCGGCGACGCTCCAGCGCAAGGCGTTGGCGGCGTCCTTCATGTCAGTGACCACCGGGCACAGCAGGTGCGGAATGCCTTCGTAGATCGACAGCTCGAGCATTTTCGGGTCGATCATGATCAGTTTGGCGTCTTCAGGACCAGACTTGAACAGAATCGACAGGATCATCGCGTTCACACCCACCGACTTACCGGAACCGGTCGTACCGGCCACCAGCAAGTGCGGCATTTTCGCCAGGTCGGTGATGACCGGTTTGCCGCCGATATCATGACCCAGGGCCAGGGTGACCGGGGACTTGAAGTTATCGTACTCGGGGGTCGACAAGACCTCGGAGAACCGCACGATCTGCCGGTCTTCGTTAGGGATCTCGATACCGACCGTGGTCTTGCCCGGAATCACTTCGACGACACGCACACTGGTCACGGCCAGGGAACGGGCCAGGTCTTTCGCCAGGTTGGAAATGCGGCTGACTTTGACGCCGGCTGCTGGCTGGATTTCGTAACGGGTAATGACCGGGCCCGGATGAATCGAATCCACCGAGACTTCGACGCCGAATTCCTTGAGCTTGATTTCCAGCAAGTGGCCGACGGCCGCCAGGGATTCAGGCGAATAATTGAGTTGTTTCTTTTCCGCGGGGTCGAGAATCGAGATCGGCGGCAAGGTGCCTTCCACGGCGCTGTCGACGAACAACGGCGCCTGTTTCTCTTTTTCCACGCGCTTGCTCGGCGCTGCGGGTTTGGGCGGAGCCGGGGCAATCACCGGCGGTACCTGTTTCTCGCGCTCGAACATGTGCTTGCTCAGGGCCTGCTCGCGCTCGATCAGGCGCTCCTTGACCTTGGCCTGCTCGCGTTTGTCGGTGACAGTCGGCGCGACCACGTCATGCACGCGATCGTCGACCTCACGCAGTTGGGCGACCAGTTGCTTGCGTTCCATACGGGCCGCCCACCAGCGATTGGCCGCACCCTGAAACAGTTCGAACAGATCTAGGGTGATCTTGCCGGTGACGTCCATCACCTTGAACCACGACAGATCGGTGAATACTGTCAGGCCGAACAGGAACAGCGCGATGAACAACAACGTGCTGCCCTGGATGTTCAGCGCGTTCCGGGCCAGATCGCCGAGGCTTTCGCCCAAAGCGCCACCTGCGCCGGCCGGCAGACCGGTCGCCGCATGGAAATGGATGTGGGCCAGCGCTGCACCCGACAGCACCAGAAACACCAGGCCGATCAGGCGCCAGGAGAACAGCCAGCCGCTCCACTGCCACGGCTCGTGCCGCTGGCGGAAGATCTGATACGCCTTGATCGCCAGCAGCAGCGGAAAAATATAGGCGAAGTAACCCAGGACCATGAACAGGATGTCGGCGCTGTACGAGCCGGCCGGCCCGCCGAAGTTCTGCACATCGTCGATCTTGCTGTTATGGCTCCAGCCCGGATCGTCTTTGCCGTAGGTCAACAAAGCCATCATCAGGAACAGGCACAAGGCGCCGATGGCGATCAATGCACCTTCCTTGAGCCGGTAGTGCAATTGCTGGCGCCAGAGCGGGACGACTGTTTTAGGTGCTGCGGTGGATTTCTTCAAAACGCTTCTTTTCCTGCGCCCATGGCGCGTCCATCTGTTGAATGACTATAAAAACTGCCCAATCCAGGCAGGTAAAAAAGTTAACAGGCGCAACTGGGACTACTTTTAACACTGCGCCCCGGTTTTTCGAAATACGGCACGCACCGCTTTTTTGATACAAACACTGTTACAAGCGAGCATTGTACGGGTTTGTTCACCCGATGCCATGCTTGAGACCCTTGGGTGCAAGCATAGCCAACAGCACAGTACGCGCAGTCCAATTTGAGCATGCATTCTCTTTTGTGACAAAGGCTTATGAGGTGTTTTTATGACTGAAGCGAAGCATTCCCGCCTGATCATTCTGGGTTCCGGCCCTGCCGGTTACAGCGCAGCCGTTTATGCCGCTCGCGCCAACCTCAAACCCGTTGTCATCACCGGCATACAGGCAGGTGGCCAGCTGACCACCACCGTCGAAGTCGACAACTGGCCCGGCGACGTCGAAGGCCTGACCGGCCCGGTACTGATGGAACGCATGCAAAAACACGCCGAACGCTTCGACACAGAGATCGTTTACGACCACATCCACACGGCCAAGTTGCAACAGCGCCCGTTCGAGCTCATCGGCGACAGTGGCACCTACACCTGTGATGCGCTGATTATCGCCACCGGCGCTTCGGCCCAATACCTGGGGCTGCCATCGGAAGAAGCCTTTGCCGGCAAAGGGGTTTCGGCCTGCGCCACGTGCGATGGCTTCTTCTACCGCAACCAGGTGGTCGCGGTGGTCGGCGGAGGTAACACGGCCGTTGAAGAAGCGCTGTACCTGTCGAACATCGCCAAGGAAGTTCATCTGATTCACCGTCGCGACAAACTGCGCTCGGAGAAGATCCTCCAGGACAAACTCTTCGAAAAAGCCGCCAACGGCAATATCCGCCTGCACTGGAACCAGAATCTGGACGAAGTGCTGGGCGATGCCAGCGGTGTGACCGGTGCCCGCCTGCGGCACAGTCATACGGGCGAAACCAATGAATTGCCGCTGGCCGGTGTATTCATCGCCATCGGCCATAAGCCCAACACCGACCTGTTCCAGGGCCAGCTGAAAATGCGTGACGGCTACCTGCTGATCAAGGGCGGTAGTGAAGGTGACGCCACTGCCACCGACATCGAAGGCGTGTTCGCTGCCGGCGATGTGGCCGATCATATTTACCGCCAGGCGGTGACGTCCGCCGGGGCCGGCTGCATGGCCGCGCTGGATGCCGAGAAGTATCTCGATGACATCCCCACTGTTTGACGGTTAACCTGCTTCAAGGCGGGCTCAACGGCCCGCTACCGCCCTCCCCTTCTGCAAGCCCGGATGCCATGCTGACTTGGTTACAACGCAACACCCTGACCTTCCCGCCGCTGGAAAAAGCCATGCGCGACCCCAACGGGCTGCTGGCCGCGGGCGGCGATTTGTCCGCCGATCGCCTGATTCAAGCCTATCGTCATGGCTGCTTTCCGTGGTTCTCGGAAGGCCAGCCGATTCTCTGGTGGTCGCCAGATCCGCGCACGGTACTGTTTCCCGACGAACTGCATGTCTCCCGCAGCTTGAACAAACTGTTGCGTCAACAGCGCTACCAAGTGACCTTCGATCGGGATTTTGCCGCGGTCATCAGCGCCTGCGCCGCACCGCGCGAGTACGCTGACGGCACCTGGATCACCCAAGCGATGCAGGACGCCTACGTCGAACTGCACAGGCGTGGTTACGCCCATTCGGTGGAGGTCTGGGACAATGGCGTGCTGGTCGGCGGGCTCTACGGCCTGGCTATGGGGCAGTTGTTTTTTGGCGAATCGATGTTCAGCCGCGCCGACAACGCCTCCAAATATGGTTTCGCCACCCTGGTGCGACACCTGAAAGACTCAGGTTTTGTGCTGATCGACTGCCAGATGCCTACCGATCATCTGCACAGTTTGGGTGCCCGCGCGATTCCACGCCGCGAATTTGCCGGCTACCTTGCGCGGCACCTGGATCAACCGGGCTGCTCCAACTGGGTTTGCTGAGCGACTTTTGCGCGCGTGGCTTACACTTAATGCGGGGAAACGAATTGAGAGCGCCCCCTAATCAAAAGCTTATCCCGAGGGTTGATCATGACCGAGTTGGCGCGTTTGAAGTTCTATGCCACTCAGCCCCACTCTTGCAGTTATCTGCCCGAGGAGCAGGCCACGACGCTGTTCCTCGACCCTAGTCAGCCCATGGATGTGCATGTCTACGCAGATCTGTCGGAAATGGGCTTTCGTCGTAGTGGCGATCATCTCTACCGGCCCCATTGCCAGCATTGCAATGCGTGCGTACCAGCGCGCATTCCTGTGGCGCAATTTACCCCCAACCGTCAGCAGAAACGCATTGTCAAACGCAATGCCGACTTACAGGTGCGTCCGGCCAGACCAAAGTTCAGCGAAGAGTATTTCGACCTTTATCAGCGCTACATCGAACAACGTCACGCCGATGGCGATATGTATCCGCCGAGCCGCGACCAGTTTTCGACCTTCCTGGTGCGTGACCTGCCTTTCTCCCGCTTCTACGAATTCCGTCTCGAAGGCCGACTGCTGGCAGTAGCCGTCACTGACTTGCTGCCCAACGGTTTGTCGGCGGTCTACACCTTCTACGAGCCCGGCGAGGAGCGTCGCAGCCTGGGGCGTTACGCGATTCTCTGGCAGATCGGCGAAGCCCGGCGCCTGGGGCTGGAAGCGGTCTATCTCGGCTACTGGATCAAAAACTGCAAAAAAATGAGCTACAAGACCCAATATCGCCCTATCGAACTGCTGATTAATCAGCGTTGGGTCATCCTGAGCTAGAACCCCTTGGCTTAAACCCCATTTTTCGGGCACAATGCACGCCGCTTTTGCCTGGCGCAGTTGCACCGGGCCATTCATTGGACACCGAGGGCTTTACTGCATGTCGAAAGAAGACAGCTTCGAAATGGAAGGCACTGTCGTCGACACCCTGCCCAACACCATGTTTCGTGTGGAGTTGGAAAATGGGCACGTCGTAACCGCGCATATTTCCGGCAAGATGCGCAAGAACTACATCCGTATTCTTACCGGCGACAAAGTGCGCGTCGAGCTGACGCCCTATGACTTGAGCAAAGGGCGCATCACCTACCGCGCTCGCTAATCAAGTCAATACAAAACGCCCGGCTATGCCGGGCGTTTTTGTTTGTGTGGAAATTAGCTGCCACATTTCGAACCGTTGCACAGATCCTGTGGGAGCGGGCTTGCCCGCGATAGCGGTGGGTCTGCTTGCCTGGATGCTGAATGTGCCGCCGCCTTCGCGGGCAAGCCCGCTCCCACAGGGTTTTGTGTTTATCGCTTGAAATCGACCAGACAGCAAAAAGGCGCCAATCGGCGCCTTTTTGCTTTGTTGCGGTTTAACGTCAGGCCATTTCAGCCGTGGTCTCGAACTCGAAGGTCAGCTCGCCGTCCTTGATGTCGATGTGTACCACACCGCCATGTTCGGCCAGTTCGCCAAAGAGAATCTCCTCCGCCAGCGGACGCTTGATCTTGTCCTGAATCAAACGCGCCATTGGACGAGCGCCCATTGCCGAGTCGTAGCCACCCGCCGCCAGCCAGCTGCGAGCAGCGTCGGTGACTTCCAGCAGCACACGCTTGTCTTCCAGCTGCGCCTGAAGTTCGGTAAGGAACTTGTCCACCACGCTTTTGATGACCTCATGGCTGAGGCGACCAAACTGGATAATGGTGTCCAGACGGTTACGGAATTCCGGCGTGAAGCTCTTCTTGATCACTTCCATCGCATCGGACGAGTGGTCCTGATAGGTGAAACCGATCGAAGCACGCGCTGCGGTCTCGGCACCGGCGTTGGTCGTCATGATGACGATCACGTTACGGAAGTCCGCCTTGCGCCCGTTGTTATCGGTCAGCGTACCGTGGTCCATGACCTGCAACAGCAGGTTGAAGACTTCCGGATGCGCCTTCTCGATTTCATCGAGCAGCAGCACGCAGTGAGGCTGTTTGGTGATGGCTTCGGTCAGCAGACCGCCCTGATCGAATCCGACATAGCCTGGAGGCGCACCGATCAGACGCGATACGGTGTGGCGCTCCATGTACTCGGACATGTCGAAGCGAACCAGTTCGACACCCAACGCCTTGGCCAGTTGCCGCGCGGCCTCGGTTTTACCAACACCGGTCGGCCCTGCGAACAGGAACGAACCGACAGGCTTGTCAGGTGACTTGAGGCCGGCACGGGACAGTTTGATCGCAGTCGACAGCGAGTCGATCGCCGCATCCTGGCCAAATACCGTGAGCTTCAGGTCACGCTCAAGGTTACGCAGCAGCTCTTTGTCGGAGCTGGTGACGTGTTTTGGCGGAATTCGCGCGATTTTCGCAACGATGTCCTCGACCTGAGGCACTTCGATACGTTTCACGCGCTTCTCGATCGGTTGCAGACGCTGATAGGCGCCCGCCTCGTCGATGACATCGATGGCCTTGTCCGGCATGTGCCGGTCATTGATGTAACGCGAGGCCAGTTCAGCAGCGGCGCGCAGGGCTTCATCGCTGTATTCGATGTTGTGGTGCGCTTCGAAACGCCCTTTCAGGCCACGCAGGATGCCAATGGTATCTTCCACTGAAGGTTCCGACACATCGACCTTCTGGAAGCGCCGGGCCAGAGCACGGTCCTTCTCGAAGATCCCACGGAATTCCTGGAACGTGGTCGAACCGATGCAGCGAATGTCGCCCGAAGACAGCAATGGCTTGAGCAGGTTCGAAGCATCCATGACGCCACCGGACGCAGCGCCCGCACCAATGATGGTGTGGATCTCGTCGATGAACAGGATCGCCTGCGGACGTTTTTTCAGCTCATTGAGCAGCGCCTTGAAGCGCTTCTCGAAATCGCCGCGGTATTTGGTCCCGGCCAGCAAAGCCCCCAGATCGAGGGAATACACCACGCTGTTGGCCAGCAGATCCGGCACCTGGTTGTCGACAATGCGTTTGGCCAGGCCTTCGGCAATCGCGGTTTTACCCACGCCCGCCTCGCCCACCAGCAGCGGATTGTTTTTGCGACGACGCGCGAGGATCTGCGCGACGCGCTCGACCTCCAGCTCACGGCCTACCAACGGATCGATACGACCCTGGCGCGCGAGTTCGTTGAGGTTGCTGGCATAAGCATCCAGAGGATTGCCTGAAGAAGAAGACTCACCGCCCTCGTCGTCCTGCATATCTTGTTCACCTTCAGAGTGATCGCCATGCCCCGGCACTTTGGAAATGCCATGGGCGATGTAGTTGACGACATCGATGCGCGCAACGCTCTGCTGTTTCAGCAGAAACACTGCCTGACTCTCTTGCTCACTGAAGATTGCGACCAGCACGTTAGCGCCAGTCACTTCGCGTTTGCCCGAGCTCTGTACGTGAAAGACAGCACGTTGCAGCACACGCTGGAAGCCCAGGGTTGGCTGGGTTTCACGATCCTCGTCATGAAGAGGGATCAATGGCGTGGTGGAGTCGATGAACTCCTGCAGATCATGCTTGAGTTTGTCGAGGTTTGCGCCGCAGGCACGCAAAACGGTGGCGGCAGCCTCATTATCCAATAGGGCCAGCAGAAGGTGCTCGACGGTCATGAATTCATGACGCTTCGAACGAGCCTCCTTGAAGGCAAGATTGAGGGTGACTTCGAGCTCGCGGTTTAACATAGCTTCACCTCATACCCAAGTGGTCGGCGATTAACCGTCCTTCTCGATTTCACAGAGTAGCGGATGCTGGCTTTCCCTGGCGTACTGGTTGACCTGCATGGCCTTGGTCTCGGCGATGTCGCGGGTAAACACTCCACATACTGCCCGTCCTTCTGTGTGGACGGCCAGCATGACCTTGGTCGCCAGCTCGCGATTCAGGTTAAAAAACACCTCGAGCACTTCGACGACGAAATCCATCGGTGTGTAGTCATCGTTGAACAAAACCACCTTGTACATCGGTGGCGCCTGTAAAGCAGGCTTAGCCTCCTGAACAGCAATGCCTGCGGAATCGTCGTCGTGTTCCTCCGGGTGATCTTTTTGGAGAGCCGGGCGATCCTGATTGAATGTTAGTCGAATCTGGCTGATTGCATGCATGGAAAGAAAGGTTCGTCAGTTGTGCGAATTCAGTGATGGGGGCGGTTATGAACGTTTTCAACTCCGACTGCCCGGTCACCTTGACTATCGGAAAATCGGTGTTACAACCAATAGAGCCCACAGTGGGTAAAAAAGGTCCGCGGAGTCAATCTATTTACAAGATTAGACTGCGGATTAACTGGATGATACTCCAGTGATGGAGTCTGTTGCAGAGGGATATGGGTATGGCTGTCGGTAAGGTGAAATGGTTCAACAATGCCAAGGGGTTCGGTTTCATTAACACCGACGCCAGAGAAGGTCGTGACGAGGATGGCAAGGAAATCGATTTCTTTGCCCACTATTCGGCCATTGAGATGGATGGATACAAAACCCTCAAGGCTGGGCAAAGCGTTAGCTTCGAGATCATTCAGGGCCCCAAAGGGCTGCATGCAGTGAAGATTGCGTCTGCCACCTCCCCGAACGAACAGAGCGCCCCTGCCATCCGGCAAGAAACAGTGTCGAGCTGACGCAGCTCTCATCCAGTCATAAAAAACCGCCCGAAGGCGGTTTTTTTGTACCGACGCGCTTACATATGTGAAATCAGCGCATCACCAAACCCTGAAGACGAAACCAGTTTGGCGCCTTCCATCAGGCGCTCGAAATCATAGGTCACGGTCTTGGCGGAAATCGCGCCGTTGGTGCCTTTGATGATCAGGTCGGCCGCTTCGGTCCAGCCCATGTGACGCAGCATCATCTCGGCGGACAGGATCAACGAACCCGGGTTGACCTGGTCCTTGCCGGCGTACTTCGGCGCAGTACCGTGGGTGGCTTCGAACATGGCCACGGTGTCGGACAGGTTGGCACCCGGTGCAATACCAATACCGCCCACTTCGGCCGCCAGGGCGTCGGAGAGGTAGTCGCCGTTCAGGTTCAGGGTCGCGATCACATCGTATTCCGCCGGGCGCAGCAGGATCTGCTGGAGCATGGCGTCGGCGATGGCATCCTTGACGATGACGTTCTTGCCGGTTTTCGGGTTCTTGAACTGCATCCACGGACCGCCGTCGAGCAGGGTCGCGCCGAATTCTTCAGCGGCCACTTCGTAGGCCCATTCCTTGAAGGCACCTTCGGTGAACTTCATGATGTTGCCTTTGTGCACGATGGTCAGCGAGTCGCGGTCGTTGTCGACCACATACTGCAGAGCCTTGCGCGCCAGACGCTTGGTGCCTTCCAGGGAAACCGGCTTGACGCCGATACCGCAGTTTTCGTCGAAACGGATCTTGGTGACGCCCATTTCTTCTTTAAGGAACTTGATGACCTTGGTCGCTTCCGGCGAACCGGCTTTCCATTCGATACCGGCATAAATATCTTCCGAGTTTTCGCGGAAGATAGTCATGTCGACATCACCTGGCTTCTTGACCGGACTCGGCACACCTTCGAACCAGCGCACCGGACGCAGGCACACATACAGGTCGAGCTGCTGGCGCAGGGCTACGTTCAGCGAACGGATGCCGCCACCGACCGGCGTGGTCAGAGGGCCCTTGATGGAAACCACGTAATCCTTGACCGCGTCCAGGGTTTCCTGAGGCAGCCAGGTGTCCTGATCGTAAACCTGAGTTGCTTTCTCCCCGGCGTAGACTTCCATCCAGGAAATTTTGCGCTCGCCGCCGTAAGCCTTCTTAACAGCAGCATCGACAACCTTGATCATGACCGGGCTGATATCAACGCCAATACCATCGCCTTCGATGAAGGGGATGATCGGGTTGTTAGGAACATTGAGAGAATGGTCCGCATTGACGGTGATTTTGTCGCCGACGGCTGGAACCTGAATCTTCTTGTATCCCATGCTGAACTCCATTGTTTGGATTGAACATCTGGCTGCGTTCGAGCGTACCCCAGTTAAATCGGCGCGCAAACCCTATGTTCCGCCCATCTGCCGCAAAGCTGCACAGTTCGCGACGTACAAGCCTGAAAGCAAAGGGAAAAGCGCCAAACTCAAGCACGGCGAACGACTCTACGCGCCGCACTCCCCTGCGACCTTTAGACCAATGGACGAAAAACGTTGCCTATGAACCATCGGCAGATTGCCAGCTACCTATGTATAATGCCGCCGCTGACCACAGAGTCACGACGGCCGACCGCTCTATCACAAGACGTTGGGCCCGAATAAGCCGGATTGTTATCGCAGTCCACCCGCTTGACGCTCGACTGATGCACCCAACATCACCGCGAAGAAACCTCGACATTCGGCTCATGGATGACTTTGAACGAACGCGCTTACCCGGCGCCCCTCGAGTTTCTGCGCACGCTTTAGCAAAGAAGAGAGAGTTAATCCGAATATGCCCACCCGCTCGAAGATCATCTATACCTTCACCGACGAAGCCCCAGCCCTCGCCACCTATTCACTGTTGCCTATCGTAGAGGCTTTCACCGCCTCGGCTGATATCGCCGTTGAAACCCGCGATATCTCTCTTGCAGGGCGCATTCTGGCCAGCTTCCCCGAGCAATTGGGTGACAAAGCCGTAGCCGACCACCTCGCCGAACTGGGCGACCTGGCCGTTACGCCTGAAGCCAACATCATCAAGTTGCCGAACATCAGCGCTTCGGTTCCGCAACTGCAGGCCGCGATCAAAGAGCTGCAAGCCCAGGGCTTCGCACTGCCGGACTACCCGGAAACCGTGACCAGCGATGCCGACAAGCTCGCCAAATCGCGTTACGACAAAATCAAGGGCAGCGCCGTGAACCCGGTTCTGCGCGAAGGCAACTCTGATCGTCGCGCACCACTGTCGGTCAAGAACTACGCGCGCAAGCACCCGCACAAAATGGGCGCATGGGCCAAAGACTCCAAGTCCCACGTGGCTCACATGAGCACCGGCGATTTCTACGGCAGCGAAAAAGCCGCCCTGATCGACGCCGCTGACGCCGTCAAAATCGAACTGATCGCTCAAGACGGCACCACCACCGTCCTGAAAGAAAAAACCACCGTGCAAGCCGGTGAGATCCTCGATTGCGCCGTTCTGAGCAAAAAAGCGCTGCGCAGCTTCATCGCGGCCGAGATCGAAGACGCCAAAGCCAAAGGCGTGCTGCTGTCGGTTCACCTGAAAGCCACCATGATGAAGGTCTCCGACCCGATCATGTTCGGCCAGATCGTTGCCGAGTTCTATAAAGACGCACTGGCCAAGCACGCTGACGTGCTGGCACAGATCGGCTTCAACCTGAACAACGGCATCGGCGATCTGTACGCTCGCATCAAGGCTTTGCCTGCCGAGCAACAAGCGCAGATCGAAGCGGACATCCAGGCGGTCTACGCCGTTCGTCCGTCGTTGGCCATGGTCAACTCCGACAAAGGCATCACCAACCTGCACGTGCCGAGCGACGTCATCGTCGACGCCTCGATGCCGGCGATGATCCGTGACTCCGGCAAGATGTGGGGCACTGACGGTCAGCTGCACGACACCAAGGCTGTGATCCCGGATCGCTGCTACGCCACCATCTACCAGGCGGTGATCGAAGACTGCAAGGCTAACGGTGCTTTCGATCCGACCACCATGGGCAGCGTGCCAAACGTTGGCCTGATGGCGAAAAAAGCCGAAGAGTACGGCTCCCACGACAAGACTTTCCAGATCAAGGCAAACGGCGTAGTTCGGGTTTCCGACGGCGCTGGCCGCACTCTGCTGGAACAGTCGGTTGAAGCCGGCGACATCTTCCGCATGTGCCAGACCAAAGACGCGCCGATCCAGGATTGGGTCAAACTGGCCGTTAACCGTGCCCGTGCAAGCGCAACTCCGGCCATTTTCTGGCTGGACCCAATGCGCGCCCACGATGGCGTAGTGATCGAGAAAGTTCAGGCCTACCTGAAGGATCACGATACTGCAGGCCTGGACATCCAGATCATGGCGCCAGTCGATGCGATGAAGTTCACCCTGCAGCGCACTCGCGAAGGCAAGGACACCATTTCGGTGACCGGCAACGTATTGCGCGACTACCTGACCGACCTGTTCCCGATCATGGAACTGGGCACCAGCGCCAAGATGCTGTCGATCGTTCCGCTGATGAACGGCGGCGGCCTGTTCGAAACCGGCGCCGGCGGTTCGGCACCGAAGCACGTTCAGCAACTGCTGGAAGAGAACTTCCTGCGCTGGGATTCCCTGGGCGAGTTCCTGGCCCTGGCTGCTTCCCTCGAGCACTTGGGTGTTACTTACAACAACCCTAAAGCGCTGGTGCTGGCCAAGACCCTGGATCAGGCCACTGGCCAGTTCCTGGACAACAACAAGTCGCCATCGCGCAAAGTCGGCAACATCGACAACCGCGGCAGCCACTTCTACCTGGCGCTGTACTGGGCTCAAGCCCTCGCCGCCCAGACCGAAGACACTGCACTGCAAGCGCAGTTCGGCGAACTGGCCAAAACCCTGACCGAGAACGAAGCGACCATCGTTGCCGAGCTCAACGCCGTTCAGGGCAAGCCAGTGGACATCGGCGGTTACTACCACGCCAATGCCGAGCTGATCAGCAAGGCCATGCGCCCGAGCAACACCTTCAACGCCGCGATCGCTGCGTTGGTTTAAGGTTGTAAGGATGCAAAGAAGCCCCGGCCCAGTGCCGGGGTTTCTGTTTCTGGTTTCTACATATCTATCTGCCGAAACAAAACCCTGTGGGAGCTGGCTTGCCTGCGATAGCGGTTTATCATTCAACATTGATGTCGACTGACCCACCGCCATCGCAGGCAAGCCAGCTCCCACAGGATCGGACTTCAACATTCAAAACGAGGAAGCTTCATGGATTGGCTACCCCACATCACCGTCGCCACCATCGTCGAAGACAATGGTCGCTTCCTGATGGTCGAAGAACTCAAGCACGGACAAACGGTGCTCAACCAACCCGCCGGTCATCTGGACCCGGACGAAACCCTGATCGAAGCCGCCGTGCGCGAAACCCTTGAGGAAACCGGCTGGGACGTCGAACCCACCGGCGTAGTGGGCATTTACCTCTACACCGCGCCAAGCAATGGCGTGACCTACCAACGGGTCTGTTTCACCGCAAAACCGCTCAAACACCACCCGGACTATCAGCTGGATGACGGCATCGTCGGCGCAAAATGGCTGACGCGTGACGAACTGCTGCAACAGCGCGCAAACTGGCGCAGTGAGCTGATCATCCGCTGTATCGATGATTATCTGGACGGCAAACACTTCGGTCTCGAACTGATCCGCCCTTCTCTTTAGCCTTGCGGGCTTCGGCCTGCTAGAATCGCGTCCTTTTTCAAGACACTCATTGAATCCCTATGCGTGATCCAGCCCCTTCTGACACAAAAAAGAAGCGCGTCATTGTCGGCATGTCCGGCGGCGTGGACTCTTCCGTTTCCGCTCTCCTGCTGATCGAGCAGGGTTATGAGGTGGAAGGCCTGTTCATGAAGAACTGGGAAGAAGACGATGGAACGGAATACTGCACCGCCATGGATGACTTGGCGGACGCTCAAGCCGTGTGCGACAAGATTGGCATCAAGCTGCACACCGCCAACTTCGCCGCCGAGTACTGGGACAACGTCTTCGAGCATTTCCTGGCCGAATACAAGGCCGGTCGCACGCCGAACCCGGACATCCTCTGCAACCGCGAAATCAAGTTCAAGGCGTTCCTCGACTACGCCATGATGCTCGGCGCCGACCTGATCGCCACCGGCCACTACGTGCGCCGCCGCGACATCGATGGTCGCACCGAATTGCTCAAGGGCCTGGATCCGAACAAGGACCAGAGCTACTTCCTGCACGCCGTCGGCGGCGAACAGATCGCCAAGACCCTGTTCCCGGTCGGCGAGCTGGAAAAACCCGAAGTGCGCGCGATTGCCGAGAAACACGACCTGGCCACCGCGAAGAAAAAGGATTCCACCGGGATCTGCTTTATCGGCGAACGCCGCTTCAGCGACTTCCTCAAGCAATACCTGCCGGCCCAGCCAGGCGAGATCAAGACCACCGAAGGCGAAGTCATCGGCCGTCACCACGGCTTGATGTACCACACCATCGGCCAGCGCCAAGGCCTGGGCATCGGCGGTTTGAAAGACGCCGGTGATGAGCCGTGGTACGTGCTGATCAAGGACCTGGAACACAACGAGCTGATCGTTGGCCAGGGCAATGATCACCCTTATCTGTTCTCCCGCGCCCTGCTCGCCTCGGACATCTATTGGGTCAACCCGATCGATTTGACCGAGCCGCGCAAGCTGACCGCCAAGGTTCGTTATCGCCAAAGCGATCAGCCCTGCACGCTGGAAAAAACCGCCACTGGCTACCGCGCGACCTTCGATGACCCGCAACGCGCGGTCACCCCAGGCCAATCCGTGGTGTTCTACGACGGTGAAATCTGCCTCGGCGGCGGCGTGATCGAAGTGGCCGAACCCTGGACCAGCAAGGGTCAGCGTTCATGAGCCCGACTCAGGAGCAATTGACAGCCCTGGGCGGTGTGTTTCTCGCCGCCGTGCTGGTCGACAAGATCGCCAAGACCGGCCAGACCAACGAAGCCGGCCTGACCTGCATGCTTGGCAGCCTGTTGATTCGCGACCCCAAGGACACACTGGAAGTCTATGGCGGTGACGACATCAACCTGCGCGAAGGCTACCGCGCGTTGATCGGCGCCCTGGAGCGCGACCCTAGCACCCTTCAGCGCGAACCGCTGCGCTATGCCCTGTCAATGCTGGGGCTGGAGCGTCAACTGGCCAAGCGCGAAGACATGCTGGAAGTGATCGGCAAGCGTCTGCCGCAGATCCAGTCTCAGGTCGAACACTTCGGCCCGGCTCATGAAAACGTAATCGCCGCCTGCGGTGCGCTGTATCAGGACACCCTGAGCACCCTGCGCCAACGGATTCAGGTGCATGGCGACATGCGCAACCTGCAGCAACCGAGCAATGCCTCGAAGATTCGCGCGCTGTTGCTGGCCGGGATCCGTTCGGCACGCCTGTGGCGGCAGTTGGGCGGTCATCGCTGGCAGTTGGTGATCAGCCGGCGCAAATTGCTTAAAGAGCTTTACCCGCTGATGCGCAGCAGCTGAACCGCGCCCGCAATACCGCTTTGTAGTCAGTAACGCGTAATACGCCGGTCAGTTGGCAACGGACCGGCGGATTTTTTCATGTATGATACGCGCCCCATTTCGTTGCCCGACTGTCCGAGAACACCCCATGCAGCTCTCTTCGCTCACTGCGGTTTCCCCTGTTGACGGCCGCTACGCCGGCAAAACCCAGGCCCTGCGCCCAATTTTCAGCGAATACGGTCTGATCCGTGCTCGCGTCCTGGTTGAAGTGCGCTGGCTCCAGCGCCTGGCCGCTCACCCTGCCATCAGCGAAGTGCCGGCGTTCTCCGCCGAAGCCAACGCGGTGTTGAACACCCTGGCGGAAAACTTCTCTCTGGAGCACGCCGAGCGTGTCAAAGAGATCGAGCGCACCACCAACCACGACGTCAAAGCCATTGAGTACCTGCTCAAAGAGCAAGCGGCCAAGCTGCCAGAACTGGCTGCCGTCAGCGAATTCATCCACTTTGCCTGCACCAGCGAGGACATCAACAACCTGTCCCACGCCCTGATGCTGCGCGAAGGCCGTGATGATGTGATGCTGCCGCTGATGCGCCAGACTGCCGAAGCCATTCGCGAACTGGCCATCCGTTTCGCTGACGTGCCGATGCTGTCGCGCACCCACGGTCAACCGGCCTCGCCGACCACCCTGGGCAAAGAGCTGGCGAACGTGGTTTACCGTCTGGAGCGTCAAATCGCTCAAGTCGCCGCCGTTCCGCTGCTGGGCAAGATCAACGGCGCTGTCGGCAACTACAACGCTCACCTGTCGGCCTACCCTGAGATCGACTGGGAAGCCAACGCCCGCGCCTTCATCGAAGACGAGCTGGGCCTGGGCTTCAACCCGTACACCACGCAGATCGAACCGCACGACTACATCGCCGAGCTGTTCGACGCGATCGCGCGCTTCAACACCATCCTGATCGACTTCGACCGCGACATCTGGGGCTACATCTCCCTGGGTTATTTCAAACAGCGCACCATCGCTGGTGAAATCGGTTCGTCGACCATGCCGCACAAGGTCAACCCGATCGACTTCGAAAACTCCGAAGGCAATCTGGGTATCGCCAACGCACTGTTCCAGCACCTGGCGAGCAAGCTGCCGATCTCCCGCTGGCAGCGCGACCTGACCGACTCCACCGTACTGCGCAACCTCGGTGTCGGCTTCGCCCACAGCGTGATCGCGTACGAAGCCAGCCTCAAAGGCATCAGCAAGCTGGAGCTCAATGCTCAGAAGATTGCTGCCGACCTGGACGCGTGCTGGGAAGTATTGGCCGAGCCAATCCAGACCGTGATGCGTCGCTACAACATCGAAAACCCGTACGAAAAGCTGAAAGAACTGACTCGTGGCAAGGGCATCAGCCCTGAAGCGCTGCAGACTTTCATCGACGGCCTGGACATGCCAGCCGCCGCCAAGGCTGAGCTGAAACTGCTCACCCCGGCAAACTACATCGGTAACGCTGTAGCGCAAGCCAAACGCATCTGATCGACCGCTCTACCCGTTTGAGACGCCCGGCAGCGCCGGGCGTTTTTATTCCCGTCTGAAAAGTGCTTTTTTTCAATAGGTTACACATGAATCCTGACATTCCTCTTCAACTTCTGGGCGGCATCACGGCGCGCGAATTCCTGCGCGACTACTGGCAGAAAAAACCCCTGCTGATCCGCCAGGCGATTCCTGATTTCGAAAGCCCGATCGACGCCGACGAACTGGCCGGCCTGGCACTGGAAGAAGAAGTCGAGTCGCGCCTGGTGATCGAGCACGGCGAGCGCCCTTGGGAATTGCGCCGCGGCCCGTTCGCCGAAGACGAATTCAGCAAACTGCCGGAACGCGACTGGACGCTGCTGGTGCAAGCGGTCGACCAATTCGTGCCGGAAGTCAGCGAACTGCTGGAAAACTTCCGCTTCCTGCCGAGCTGGCGCGTCGACGACGTGATGATCAGCTTTGCCGCCCCGGGTGGCAGCGTGGGTCCGCACTTCGATAACTACGACGTGTTCCTGCTGCAAGGCTACGGCAAGCGCAACTGGAAAATCGGCCAGATGTGCGATGCCGAGAGCAAGCTGCTGCCGCACGCGGACCTGCGCATCCTCGCCGACTTCGAGGCCACCGATGAGTGGGTCCTGGAACCCGGTGACATGCTCTACCTGCCGCCGCGCCTGGCCCATTGCGGCGTTGCGGTGGATGACTGCATGACCTACTCGGTCGGCTTCCGCGCCCCGAGCGCCTCTGAAGTGCTGACTCACTTCACCGACTTCCTCAGCCAGTTCCTGACCGATGAAGAGCGCTACACCGATGCCGACGCATTGCCGGCGGTCGATCCGCACCAGATTCAGCACGACGCCCTTGATCGCCTGAAAGCGTTGCTGGCCGAGCACATGAGCGATGAGCGCCTGCTGCTGACCTGGTTCGGCCAGTACATGACCGAGCCGCGCTACCCGGAGCTGGTCGTCGGCCCGGAAGAAGTCGAAGAAGAAGACTTCCTCGCCAGCCTTGAACAAGGCGCCGTGCTGATCCGCAACCCGAGCGCGCGCATGGCCTGGTCCGAAGTCGATGACGACCTGCTGCTGTTCGCCAGCGGCCAGAGCCGTTACCTGCCGGGCAAACTGCGCGAGCTGCTGAAACTGATCTGCGCCGCCGACGCCCTGCACACCGACAACCTCGGCGACTGGCTGAACGACGAAGACGGTCGCGGCCTGCTGTGCGAGCTGGTCAAGCAAGGCAGCCTGGGGTTTGCTGATGAATAAAATTCACGTACGTGTCGCAGACTGGCAAAAGGACAACGCCGAGATCCGGCGCATTCGTGAGACGGTATTCATCGCCGAGCAATCCGTTCCGCCTGAGCTGGAATGGGATGCTGATGACGCAACGGCAGTCCACTTTCTGGCCTTTGAAGGCGACTTTCCGATCGGCACCGCTCGACTGTTGCCAGATGGCCACATTGGCCGGGTGTCGGTACTGAAGGACTGGCGCGGCTTGAAAGTCGGCGATGCGCTGATGCAAGCGGTGATCGGCGAAGCCGAGGAACGCGGACTGAAGCAGCAGATGCTGAGCGCGCAAGTGCAGGCCACGGCGTTCTATGAGCGCTTGGGTTTCAGCATGGTCAGTGAGGAATTCCTGGAAGCAGGGATTCCGCATGTGGACATGGTGCGTCATTCGGCTTGAGACCGAGGTGCCTCCTTCGCGAGCAAGCCCGCTCCCACATTGGTTCTGTGTCGTTCACAGATCAAGTGTGGGAGCGGGCTTGCTCGCGAAGAGGCCATCAGGAACACCACAAAACGCCCCGCCATCCTCGATGCCGGGGCGTTTTGCTGTCTACGATTCAACTTGCCCCACCGCGGGCCGACAAACTGGCAATATCAAGACTTCAAAGGCCGGAGATAACGGATATGTCCCTACGCACCCTGCTCACCACGCTGCTGCTGACCTGCAATTTTTCGGTCATGGCCGCCACCGAGATCGTGCCCCTGAACTATCGCACCAGCGCCGACCTGCTGCCGGTGGCGCAGAATTTCATCGGCAAGGACGGTCAGGTCAGCGCCTATGGCAATCAGCTGATCGTCAACGCAGAACAGCGCAAGATCGACGAACTCAAGGCCTTGATCAGCCAACTCGACGTGGCCGCCAAGCGCTTGCTGATCACCGTCGACACCAACGAAAACAACTTCCAGGGCGATCAGGGTTACTCGGTGAACGGTGCCAAGCCGAGCCAGACTCGTATCATCAACCGCAGCACCGACAGCCGTGAAGGTGGTATCCAGCAGGTTCAGGCCAGCGAAGGCACACCGGCGCTGATCCAGGTCGGCCAGAGCGTGCCGCTGACCAGCACCCAGAGCGACAGCTATGGCGACCTGCGCAGCCAAACTGAATACCGCAACGTCACCCAAGGCTTCTACGTCACCGCGAGCGTCACCGGCGACATCGTTCATCTGGCAATCAGTACCAACCGTGACCGGATGAGCCAGGAACGTCCCGATGTAGTGAACGTGCAAAGTACCGACACAACTGTCAGCGGCCGACTGGGCGAGTGGATCACCCTGGCCGGCGTAAATCGCCAGACTCAGGCCGACAAACAGGGCCTGAACCGCAGCTACTCGACTCAGGGCCGGGATGACATGACTCTGCGAGTGAAAGTCGATACGTTGGACTAAAGCACCAAAAACTGACTGATTAGTCGTATTAGACCAAAGATGTAGTGCTTGAAAAAAAGCACTACAAAACGTTTGACGAGCCAAAAAAGCAAAGGCATGATGGCCTCGCTCCCGCTAATCAGAGGCCCTGGCAAGGGCTTTCGAGTCGCTGTTCGCACCTACCCCGCGAGCCGATTCGTGTCTGTACCGCCCACAAGGTGTGTTTGACGAGGTTGCCGACTGGAACGAAGTTGTCCCGAGGGACGGAAGCGTAATTAGGTAACCCGGCTCCACACTGAAGTTCGCACCAAGGCCCACGACGCCTGAATGCGCTCGCCAGTTCGCCCTTACCTGCTCACTTCCCCTCGAGCCCATCGTTCATCCCGTCGCCATCCCCGCCGAACCCGACTTGACCGCCTAAGCTTCTGGTCAGCGAGCAGCCTTTTACGCCCCTTTGAAATGCGTATTTGGCACGCAGGAATTGTCCACCCAGAACCACTTTCGATTAAAGACGCGACGAGGTTTATCCCCATGGCACTGACACGCGAACAGCAAATTGCAGCCCTCGAAAAAGATTGGGCTGAAAACCCGCGCTGGAAAGGCGTGACACGCAATTACTCCGCTGCTGACGTCGTCCGTCTGCGTGGCTCGGTTCAACCTGAGCACACCTTTGCAAAAATGGGCGCCGACAAGCTTTGGAACCTGGTAACCCAGGGTGCCAAGCCGTCCTTCCGTCCTGAGAAAGATTTCGTCAACTGCATGGGCGCCCTGACCGGCGGCCAGGCTGTGCAACAAGTCAAAGCCGGCATTCAGGCGATCTACCTGTCGGGCTGGCAAGTGGCTGCGGACAACAACTCCGCCGAATCGATGTACCCGGATCAGTCGCTGTACCCGGTGGATTCGGTTCCGACCGTGGTCAAGCGCATCAACAACTCGTTCCGTCGCGCTGACCAGATCCAGTGGAAAGCAGGCAAGAACCCGGGCGACGAAGGTTACATCGACTACTTCGCTCCGATCGTGGCTGACGCTGAAGCCGGTTTCGGTGGCGTTCTGAACGCCTACGAGCTGATGAAAAGCATGATCGAAGCAGGCGCCGCCGGCGTTCACTTCGAAGACCAACTGGCTTCCGTGAAAAAATGCGGCCACATGGGCGGCAAGGTACTGGTTCCGACCCAGGAAGCTGTGCAGAAGCTGACCGCTGCTCGTCTGGCAGCTGACGTTGCCGGTACACCGACCATCATCCTGGCCCGTACCGACGCTAACGCAGCCGACTTGCTGACGTCCGATTGCGACCCGTACGACCAGCCATTTGTGACTGGCGAACGTACCCAGGAAGGCTTCTACAAAGTGCGCGCCGGTCTCGACCAGGCCATCGCTCGTGGCCTGGCCTACGCACCGTTCGCCGACCTGATCTGGTGCGAAACCGCCAAGCCGGATCTGGACGAGGCTCGTCGCTTCGCTGAAGCGATCAAAAAGGAATACCCGGACCAACTGCTGTCGTACAACTGCTCGCCTTCCTTCAACTGGAAGAAAAACCTGGACGACGCGACCATCGCCAAGTTCCAGCGCGAACTGTCCGCCATGGGTTACAAGCACCAGTTCATCACCCTGGCCGGCATTCACAACATGTGGCACAGCATGTTCAACCTGGCGCACGACTACGCCCGCAACGACATGACTGCCTACGTGAAGCTGCAAGAGCAAGAGTTCGCTGACGCTGCCAAGGGTTACACCTTCGTGGCTCACCAGCAGGAAGTGGGCACCGGCTACTTCGACGACATGACCACCGTGATTCAAGGTGGCACGTCCTCGGTGACCGCGCTGACCGGTTCGACCGAAGAAGAACAGTTCCACTGATCTGCTTCGCTTAAGCAAACGGCCCTTGCGGACCGAATAAAAAGCTAACCGCAAAGCCGCTCATCTGACGCCCCGACTGGTTCGGGGCGTTTTTTTTGCCTGCGATTTTTCGGCCATCGCAATCCCCTGTAGGAGCTGCCGCAGGCTGCGATCTTTTGATCTTGCCTCTAAGCAACAAAGTCAAAAGATCGCAGCCTCGCTTCACTCGTCAGCTCCTACAGGGTCAGCGGCAGCTCGGGCAAAAACATTGATCCAGAGCAGTTTCACGGCCCGGAAAATCAGGTAAAACGACCGTGCTCGCTACTTGCAGTAACGCGCATATAAGACAACTTCCCAGCCACTCCCCCGTTAAACAGTTTGAAAATCGCGTCAAATAATATTGATTATCATTTAGCGGCAACTATGTTCGTTACATTCCCTACAAAACATATTTGACGAAACCCCCGCTAATGCCCGAGCGGCATGGGCTACAGGGCTTTGGAGGCACGCTATGTCCTTATTCTTGTAAATAATTTCGCTATCTGAATTTTACTTGCTCGGTGTTTAGCCATAAAATCACCGCGATTGATTGCTGCGACATATCGTCACTGCTTTGTTTCTTTTCAAGCTCAGAGACCTTTGCTCTCTGTTAAGGATTACCAGCATGCCCGAAGCGACCGGACTCATGGCCCACAACTGGGGCTTTGCCATTTTCCTTCTGGGTGTCGGCGGCCTTTGCGCCTTCATGCTCGGCGTATCCAGCCTCCTCGGGTCAAAAGCCTGGGGTCGCAGCAAAAACGAACCGTTCGAGTCCGGCATGCTACCTACCGGTGGCGCCCGCTTGCGGCTCTCAGCCAAATTCTATCTGGTCGCGATGCTCTTCGTGATCTTCGATATCGAAGCCCTTTTTCTCTTTGCCTGGTCTGTGTCCGTCCGCGAAAGCGGCTGGACCGGATTCGTCGAAGCTCTCGTTTTCATAGCAATTCTGTTGGCAGGCCTTGTCTACCTATTCCGAGTGGGCGCCCTTGACTGGGCTCCGGAAGCTCGTCGTAAGCGGCAAGCGAAGCTGAAACAATGAGGCTTTGGCAATGCAATACAATCTCACCAGGATCGACCCCGATGCTCCTAACGAGCAGTATCCGATTGGCCAACGGGAAACCGTTTCCGATCCGTTAGAAGATCAAGTCCACAAAAACATTTTCATGGGCAAGCTCGAAGACGTGCTCAACGGCACGATCAACTGGGGGCGCAAGAACTCCCTGTGGCCGTATAACTTCGGTCTTTCGTGCTGCTACGTGGAAATGACCACCGCCTTCACGGCGCCCCACGACATCGCGCGCTTTGGCGCCGAGGTCATCCGGGCATCGCCGCGTCAGGCGGATTTCATGGTTATCGCCGGTACCTGCTTCATCAAGATGGCGCCGATCATTCAGCGTCTCTACGAGCAAATGCTCGAGCCTAAATGGGTTATCTCCATGGGTTCGTGCGCCAACTCCGGTGGCATGTACGACATCTACTCCGTCGTTCAAGGGGTGGACAAGTTCCTGCCCGTGGACGTCTACGTGCCTGGCTGCCCGCCCCGCCCTGAAGCTTTTCTGCAAGGCTTGATGCTCTTGCAAGAGTCGATTGGACAGGAGCGTCGCCCACTTTCCTGGGTCGTCGGCGATCAAGGCGTGTACCGCGCCGAGATGCCTTCGCAAAAGGAACAGCGCCGCGAACAGCGAATCGCAGTCACCAACCTGCGCAGCCCCGACGAAGTCTGATCCAGATCTGTTCTTACAAAGAAACGAGAAACTGGCTTCATTCTTTACGTTGACCGAAAGCGATAAATAACCATGACTACAGGCAGTGCTCTGTACATCCCGCCTTATAAGGCAGACGACCAGGATGTGGTCGTCGAACTGAACAACCGTTTTGGCCCGGAGGCGTTCACCGCCCAGCCTACCCGCACCGGCATGCCGGTACTTTGGGTTGCCCGTGCCAAACTCGTCGAAGTCCTGACCTTCCTGCGCAACCTGCCCAAGCCGTACGTCATGCTCTATGACCTGCACGGCGTGGACGAGCGTCTGCGCACCAAGCGTCAAGGGCTGCCAAGCGGTGCCGACTTCACTGTGTTTTATCACTTGATGTCGATCGAGCGTAATAGTGACGTAATGATCAAGGTCGCCTTGTCCGAGAGCGACCTCAGCGTGCCGACCGTTACCGGTCTCTGGCCCAACGCCAACTGGTACGAGCGTGAAGTGTGGGACATGTACGGCATCAACTTTGCCGGTCACCCGCACCTGACCCGCATCATGATGCCGCCGACCTGGGAAGGTCACCCGCTGCGCAAGGACTTCCCCGCCCGTGCCACCGAGTTTGACCCGTTCAGCCTGACCCTGGCCAAGCAACAACTTGAGGAAGAAGCCGCGCGCTTCAAGCCTGAAGACTGGGGCATGAAGCGCTCCGGTGCGAACGAGGACTACATGTTCCTCAACCTCGGCCCTAACCACCCTTCGGCGCACGGTGCGTTCCGCATCATCCTGCAGCTGGACGGTGAAGAAATCGTCGACTGCGTGCCGGACGTCGGTTACCACCACCGTGGTGCCGAGAAGATGGCCGAGCGTCAGTCCTGGCACAGCTTCATTCCGTACACCGACCGTATCGACTACCTCGGCGGCGTGATGAACAACCTGCCGTACGTGCTCTCGGTCGAGAAACTGGCCGGCATCAAGGTGCCCGAGAAGGTCGACGTCATCCGCATCATGATGGCCGAGTTCTTCCGGATCACCAGCCACCTGCTGTTCCTGGGTACTTACATCCAGGACGTCGGCGCCATGACCCCGGTGTTCTTCACCTTCACCGACCGCCAGAAGGCGTACACGGTGATCGAAGCCATCACCGGTTTCCGTCTGCACCCGGCCTGGTACCGCATCGGTGGCGTCGCTCACGACCTGCCGCGCGGCTGGGAAAAACTGGTCAAGGATTTCGTCGAGTGGATGCCAAAGCGTCTGGACGAATACCAGAAAGCCGCACTGGACAACAGCATCCTGCGTGGCCGGACCATCGGCGTCGCCGCCTACAACACCAAAGAAGCCCTGGAATGGGGCGTCACCGGTGCCGGCCTGCGTTCGACCGGTTGCGATTTCGACCTGCGTAAAGCTCGCCCGTACTCCGGTTACGAGAACTTCGAATTCGAAGTGCCGCTGGCGGCCAATGGCGATGCCTACGACCGTTGCATCGTTCGCGTCGAAGAAATGCGCCAGAGCCTCAAGATCATCGAGCAGTGCATGCGCAACATGCCGGAAGGCCCGTACAAGGCGGATCACCCGCTGACCACGCCGCCGCCAAAAGAGCGCACGCTGCAACACATCGAGACCCTGATCACGCACTTCCTGCAAGTTTCGTGGGGCCCGGTCATGCCGGCCAACGAATCCTTCCAGATGATCGAAGCGACCAAGGGCATCAACAGTTATTACCTGACGAGCGATGGCGGCACCATGAGCTACCGCACCCGGATTCGTACTCCAAGCTTCCCGCACCTGCAGCAGATCCCTTCGGTGATCAAAGGCAGCATGGTCGCGGACTTGATCGCGTACCTGGGTAGTATCGATTTCGTTATGGCCGACGTGGACCGCTAAGCATGAACAGCCCGCTTATCCAGACAGACCGTTTCGCCCTGAGCGAAACCGAGCGCTCGGCCATCGAGCATGAGCTGCATCACTACGAAGACCCGCGCGCGGCGTCGATCGAAGCCCTGAAGATCGTCCAGAAGGAACGTGGCTGGGTGCCTGACGGCGCGCTCTACGCCATCGGCGAGATCCTCGGCATCCCGGCCAGCGACGTTGAAGGGGTGGCGACGTTCTATAGCCAGATCTTCCGTCAGCCGGTCGGCCGTCACATCATTCGCGTCTGCGACAGCATGGTCTGCTACATCGGCGGCCATGAATCGGTAGTCAGCGAAATCCAGAGCAATCTGGGCATCGGCCTGGGTCAGACCACCGCCGACGGTCGTTTTACCCTGCTGCCGGTCTGCTGCCTCGGCAACTGCGACAAGGCGCCGGCGTTGATGATCGACGACGACACATTCGGTGATGTGCAGCCTGCCGGCGTTGCCAAATTGCTCGAGGGCTACGTATGACCCTGACTTCCTTCGGTCCTGCCAACCGCATCAAGCGTTCGGCCGAGACTCACCCGCTGACCTGGCGTCTGCGTGACGACGGCGAAGCCGTATGGCTCGACGAGTACCAGGCCAAGAACGGTTACGCGGCTGCGCGCAAGGCCTTCGCCGACATGGCCCAGGACGACATCGTCCAGACCGTGAAAGACTCCGGCCTCAAGGGCCGCGGCGGTGCAGGCTTCCCCACGGGCGTGAAGTGGGGCCTGATGCCCAAGGACGAATCCATCAACATCCGCTACCTGCTGTGCAACGCGGATGAAATGGAGCCGAACACCTGGAAAGACCGCATGCTGATGGAGCAACTGCCCCATCTGCTGATCGAAGGCATGCTGATCAGTGCTCGCGCGCTGAAAACCTACCGTGGCTACATCTTCCTGCGTGGTGAATACACCACCGCCGCCAAGCACCTGAACCGTGCCGTGGAAGAAGCCAAGGCTGCTGGCCTGCTGGGCAAGAACATCCTGGGTTCGGGTTTTGATTTCGAGCTGTTCGTCCACACCGGTGCCGGGCGTTACATCTGCGGTGAAGAAACCGCACTGATCAACTCCCTCGAAGGTCGCCGCGCCAACCCGCGCTCCAAACCGCCCTTCCCTGCCGCAGTGGGCGTGTGGGGCAAGCCGACTTGCGTGAACAACGTTGAAACCCTGTGCAACGTACCGGCGATCATTGCCGACGGCGTGGACTGGTACAAATCGTTGGCCCGCGAAGGCAGTGAAGACATGGGCACCAAGCTCATGGGCTTCTCCGGCAAGGTCAAGAACCCGGGCCTGTGGGAATTGCCGTTCGGCGTCACCGGTCGCGAGTTGTTCGAAGACTACGCCGGCGGCATGCGCGACGGTTACAAGCTCAAGTGCTGGCAGCCAGGCGGCGCCGGTACCGGTTTCCTGTTGCCGGAACACCTGGACGCACAAATGTATGCCGGCGGCATCGCCAAAGTGGGCACCCGTATGGGTACCGGCCTGGCCATGGCGGTGGACGACAGCGTCAACATGGTGTCCTTGCTGCGCAACATGGAAGAGTTCTTCTCCCGCGAATCCTGCGGCTTCTGCACCCCGTGCCGTGACGGTTTGCCGTGGAGCGTCAAGCTGCTGCGCGCGATCGAGAACGGTGAAGGGCAAGCCGGCGATATCGAGACCCTGCTGGGTCTGGTCGGTTTCCTCGGCCCAGGCAAGACCTTCTGTGCTCACGCACCGGGCGCCGTGGAGCCGTTGGGCAGCGCAATCAAATACTTCCGCCATGAGTTCGAAGCCGGCATCGCGCCTACCAGCGCCGTCGTCCCGCCTCTGGCAAAGCCGATCGTAGTCGGCGCGTAAACGCTTAACAAAGGCGAAGGGTCCGTGCCCTTCGCTTTTCGTGTGATGACGCCTTTAACGGCTGTGTTGATTCATGCGGATAACAAGATTCCATTAGCCACGCCCGCTGACACCGGGCCAACGAAGAACTTTGAACCATGGCCACTATCCACGTAGACGGCAAAGAGCTCGAAGTCGATGGGGCAGACAACCTGTTACAGGCATGTCTGTCGCTAGGCCTCGATATCCCTTATTTCTGCTGGCACCCTGCCCTAGGCAGCGTTGGCGCGTGCCGCCAGTGCGCGGTCAAGCAGTACACCGACGAGAACGACACCCGTGGTCGTATCGTCATGTCCTGCATGACCCCTGCCACCGACGGCACCTGGATCTCCATCGAAGATGAAGAATCCAAGGCCTTCCGCGCCAGTGTTGTTGAATGGTTGATGACCAACCACCCTCACGACTGCCCGGTCTGTGAGGAAGGCGGTCACTGCCACCTGCAAGACATGACCGTGATGACCGGCCACAACGAGCGCCGTTATCGCTTCACCAAGCGTACTCACCAGAACCAGCAACTGGGGCCGTTCATTTCCCACGAAATGAACCGCTGCATCGCTTGCTATCGCTGCGTGCGCTTCTATAAAGACTACGCCGGCGGCACCGACCTCGGTGTGTTCGGCGCCCACGACAACGTGTACTTCGGTCGCGTTGAAGACGGCACCCTGGAAAGCGAGTTCTCCGGCAACCTCACCGAGGTCTGCCCGACCGGTGTGTTCACCGACAAGACTCACTCCGAGCGCTACAACCGTAAGTGGGACATGCAGTTCTCGCCGAGCATCTGCCATGGCTGCTCCAGCGGTTGCAACATTTCCCCGGGCGAGCGTTACGGCGAACTGCGTCGCATCGAAAACCGTTTCAACGGTTCGGTGAACCAGTACTTCCTGTGCGACCGTGGCCGTTTCGGCTATGGCTATGTCAACCGCGAAGACCGCCCGCGTCAGCCATTGCTGGCCAACGGCGCCAAGCTGGGCCTCGACGAAGCGCTGGATAAAGCCGCTGACCTGCTGCGCGGTCGCAATATCGTCGGTATCGGTTCGCCGCGCGCCAGCCTCGAAAGCAACTACGCGTTGCTTGAACTGGTCGGTGCCGAGCACTTCTACTCCGGTATCGAAGCCGCTGAGCTGGAACGCATTCGTCTGGTTGTGCAGGTGCTCAAAGACAGCCCGCTGCCAATCCCGAACATGCGCGACATCGAAGATCACGATGCGATTTTCGTCCTCGGCGAAGACCTGACCCAGACTGCTGCGCGCATGGCCCTGGCCCTGCGTCAATCGGTCAAGGGCAAAGCCGAAGACATGGCCGACGCCATGCGCGTTCAGCCGTGGCTCGATGCCGCGGTGAAGAACATCGGTCAGAACGCGTTGAACCCGCTGTTCATCGCCAGCCTGGCTGAAACCAAGCTCGACGACGTGGCTGAAGAATGCGTTCACGCAGCGCCCGACGACCTGGCCCGCATCGGTTTCGCCGTGGCTCACGCCCTCGATGCCAGCGCGCCGGCCGTTGAAGGCCTGGACGCTGAAGCCCTCGAACTGGCTCAGCGCATCGCCAACGCCCTGCTCGCTGCCAAGCGTCCATTGATCATTGCCGGTACCTCGCTGGGTTCCAAGGCACTGATTGAGGCTGCTGCAAACATTGCGAAGGCCCTGAAGCTGCGCGAGAAGAACGGTTCCATCAGCCTGATCGTGCCAGAGGCCAACAGCCTCGGCCTGGCCATGCTTGGTGGTGACTCGGTCGATGCAGCCCTGCAAGCGGTGATCGACGGCAAGGCTGACGCCATCGTGGTGCTGGAAAACGATCTCTACACCCGTACCGACAAAGCTAAGGTCGATGCTGCCCTGAACGCCGCGAAAGTGGTGATCGTGGCGGACCATCAGAAGACCGCCACCAGCGATCGCGCGCACCTGGTTCTGCCAGCCGCCAGCTTCGCTGAAGGCGACGGTACGCTGGTCAGCCAGGAAGGCCGCGCCCAGCGTTTCTTCCAGGTCTTCGACCCGACTTACCTCGACGCAAGCATTCTGGTTCACGAAGGCTGGCGCTGGCTGCATGCCCTGCGTTCGACCCTGCTGAACCAGCCGATCGACTGGACCCAACTGGACCACGTCACCGCTGCCGTTGCTGCGAGCAAACCGCAACTGGCGCGCATCGTCGACGCCGCACCGTCCGCCGCATTCCGCATCAAAGGCCTGAAACTGGCTCGCGAACCGCTGCGTTACAGCGGCCGGACTGCCATGCGCGCCGACATCAGCGTGCACGAACCGCGTACTTCCCAGGACAACGACACCGCGTTCTCGTTCTCCATGGAAGGTTACTCGGGCTCGGTCGAACCGCGTCAGCAAGTACCTTTCGCCTGGTCTCCGGGCTGGAACTCGCCGCAAGCCTGGAACAAGTTCCAGGACGAAGTCGGTGGTCACATCCGCGCTGGCGACCCGGGCACTCGCCTGATCGAAAGCACCGGTGATTCGCTGAACTGGTTCTCCAGTGTTCCGCGCGCGTTCAACCCGGCTCCGGGCACTTGGCAGGTCGTGCCGTTCTTCCACCTGTTCGGCAGCGAAGAGAACTCTTCCAAAGCCGCGCCGGTTCAAGAACGCATTCCAGCCGCTTACCTGTCGCTGGCCAAGTCCGAAGCCGATCGTCTGGGTGTCAATGACGGTGCCCTGCTGAGCCTGAACGTGGCCGGCCAGACCTTGCGTCTGCCGCTGCGCATCAACGAAGAGCTGGGTGCCGGTCTGATCGCATTGCCGGCCGGTATCGCCGGCATTCCGCCCGCGATCTTTGGCAAATCCGTTGACGGTCTGCAGGAGGCAGCGCTATGACCTTGTTCACTCCTGAAGTGATCGACGTAATCATCGCGGTCCTCAAGGCCATCGTGATTCTGCTCGCCGTGGTGGTGTGCGGCGCGCTGCTGAGCTGGGTCGAGCGTCGTCTGCTCGCCCTCTGGCAGGACCGTTACGGTCCGAACCGCGTCGGCCCGTTCGGTGCGTTCCAGATCGCTGCCGACATGATCAAGATGTTCTTCAAGGAAGACTGGACCCCGCCGTTCGCCGACAAAGTGATCTTCACGTTGGCACCGGTCGTGGCCATGAGCGCCTTGCTGATTGCCTTCGCGATCATCCCGATCACCCCGACCTGGGGCGTGGCGGACATCAACATCGGCATCCTGTTCTTCTTCGCCATGGCGGGTCTGTCGGTCTACGCGGTGCTGTTCGCCGGCTGGTCGAGTAACAACAAGTTCGCCCTGTTGGGCAGCTTGCGGGCCTCGGCACAAACCGTGTCGTACGAAGTGTTCATGGGCCTGTCGCTGATGGGCATCGTGATCCAGGTTGGCTCGTTCAACATGCGCGACATCGTTGAATACCAGGCGCAGAACCTGTGGTTCGTCATTCCGCAGATCTTCGGTTTCCTGACCTTCTTCATCGCTGGCGTCGCGGTGACTCACCGTCACCCGTTCGACCAGCCGGAAGCGGAACAGGAACTGGCCGACGGTTACCACATTGAATACGCCGGCATGAAATGGGGCATGTTCTTCGTCGGTGAGTACATCGGCATCGTGCTGATTTCGGCGCTGCTGGTGACCCTGTTCTTCGGTGGCTGGCACGGCCCGTTCGGCATTCTGCCGCAGATCCCGTTCATCTGGTTTGCACTGAAAACCGCGTTCTTCATCATGTTCTTCATCCTGCTGCGCGCCTCGATTCCGCGCCCACGGTATGACCAAGTGATGGATTTCAGCTGGAAGTTCTGCCTGCCGCTGACCCTCGTCAACATGCTGGTGACCGCTGCGATCGTGTTGCTCAACACGCCCGCCGTCGCGGCTCAGTGAGGATAGAGAATCATGAAGTACATATTTGACATCGTGCATGGCTTCTTCACCCAGCTTCGCAGCCTGGTGATGATTTTCGGCCACGCCTTCCGCAAGCGCGACACGCTGCAGTACCCGGAAGAAGCCGTGTACCTGCCGCCGCGCTTCCGTGGCCGTATCGTGCTGACCCGCGACCCCGACGGCGAAGAGCGTTGTGTAGCCTGCAACCTGTGCGCCGTGGCGTGCCCGGTCGGTTGCATCTCGCTGCAGAAAGCTGAAACCGATGACGGTCGCTGGTACCCGGAGTTTTTCCGTATCAACTTCTCGCGCTGCATTTTCTGCGGCCTCTGCGAGGAAGCCTGCCCGACCACCGCGATCCAGCTGACACCGGATTTCGAGATGGCCGAGTTCAAACGTCAGGACCTGGTGTACGAGAAAGAAGATCTGTTGATCTCCGGCCCCGGCAAAAACCCTGATTACAACTTCTATCGTGTTGCAGGTATGGCGATTGCCGGTAAGCCAAAAGGCTCCGCGCAGAATGAAGCCGAACCGATCAACGTGAAGAGCTTGCTGCCTTAAGGAAGAAAGATGGAATTCGCTTTCTATTTCGCATCGGGTATCGCTGTTGTGTCCACGCTTCGCGTGATCACCAACACCAACCCCGTGCACGCCCTGCTCTACCTGATCATTTCGCTGATCGCCGTGGCCATGACGTTCTTCGCCCTCGGCGCACCGTTTGCCGGTGTACTGGAAGTGATCGCCTACGCTGGCGCCATCATGGTGCTGTTCGTGTTCGTGGTGATGATGCTGAACCTGGGCCCCGCCTCGGTTCAGCAAGAGCGCGTCTGGCTCAAACCCGGTATCTGGCTGGGCCCGGTCGCACTCGGCGCCCTGCTGCTGGCTGAACTGCTGTATGTGCTGTTCAGCGACGCCAGCGGTCAGGCCATCGGCCACACCACCGTAGACGCCAAGGCCGTGGGCATCAGCCTGTTCGGTCCTTATCTGCTGGTGGTCGAACTTGCCTCGATGCTGCTGCTCGCCGCAGCCGTCACGGCGTTCCACTTGGGCCGCAACGAAGCCAAGGAGCAATGACGATGCCTGCTATCCCTTTGGAGCATGGTCTGGCGGTCGCCGGCATCCTGTTCTGCCTCGGTCTGGTCGGCCTGATGGTCCGGCGCAACATTCTTTTCGTGCTGATGAGCCTGGAGGTCATGATGAATGCCTCCGCTTTGGCGTTCATCGTTGCCGGTAGCCGCTGGGCGCAGCCGGATGGACAGATCATGTTCATCCTGGTGATCAGCCTGGCAGCCGCCGAGGCCAGTATTGGCCTGGCGATTCTGTTGCAGCTGTATCGCCGCTTCCACACTCTCGATATCGACGCTGCCAGCGAGATGCGCGGATGAACCTTCTCTATCTGACTTTCGTATTCCCTCTCATAGGTTTCCTGCTGCTGTCGTTCTCACGCGGTCGCTGGTCGGAAAACCTTTCGGCGCTGATCGGCGTCGGCTCCATTGGCCTGTCGGCAATCGTCACTGCTTACATCATCTGGCAGTTCAACGTTGCGCCCCCTGAAGGCGGTCACTACACCCAGGTGTTGTGGCAGTGGATGGCGGTGGAAGGCTTCACGCCTAACTTCGCGCTGTACCTGGATGGTCTGTCCCTGACCATGCTCGGTGTGGTCGTCGGCGTCGGCTTCCTGATCCACCTGTTCGCGTCCTGGTACATGCGCGGTGAAGCCGGTTACTCGCGCTTTTTCGCCTACACCAACCTGTTTATCGCCAGCATGCTGTTCCTGGTCCTGGCCGATAACCTGCTGTTCGTGTACTTCGGCTGGGAAGGCGTGGGCCTGTGCTCGTACCTGTTGATCGGTTTCTACTACAGCAACCGCAACAACGGTAACGCGGCACTCAAAGCCTTCATCGTGACCCGCGTCGGCGACGTGTTCATGGCCATCGGCCTGTTCATCCTGTTCGCGCAACTGGGCACGCTGAACATCCAGGAACTGCTGGTGCTGGCGCCGCAGAAATTCCAGGCTGGCGACTTCTGGATGGTCATGGCCACCCTGATGCTGCTGGGCGGGGCTGTCGGTAAATCCGCGCAACTGCCGCTGCAAACCTGGCTGGCGGATGCGATGGCCGGCCCGACTCCGGTTTCGGCACTGATCCACGCCGCGACCATGGTAACCGCCGGTGTCTACCTGATCGCCCGTACTCACGGCTTGTTCGCCCTGGCGCCGGACATCCTGCACCTGGTGGGCGTTGTGGGTGGCGTGACGCTGGTGCTGGCAGGTTTTGCCGCACTGGTTCAGACCGACATCAAACGTATCCTCGCCTACTCGACCATGAGTCAGATCGGCTACATGTTCCTGGCTTTGGGCGTAGGTGCGTGGGACGGCGCGATCTTCCACCTGATGACTCACGCCTTCTTCAAGGCGCTGTTGTTCCTTGCCTCCGGTGCGGTGATCGTTGCCTGCCACCACGAGCAGAACATCTTCAAGATGGGCGGCCTGTGGAAGAAACTGCCACTGGCCTACGCCAGCTTCATCGTCGGCGGCGCGGCCCTGGCGGCCTTGCCTCTGGTGACCGCGGGCTTCTACTCCAAGGATGAAATCCTCTGGGAAGCGTTCGCCAGCGGTAACCAGGGTCTGCTTTATGCAGGTCTGGTCGGTGCCTTCATGACCTCGCTGTACACCTTCCGCCTGATCTTCATCGCGTTCCACGGTGAAGCGAAGACCGAAGCGCACGCCGGTCACGGTATCGCTCACTGGCTGCCACTGTCGGTGCTGATCGTACTGTCGACGTTCGTTGGCGCGATGATCGTTCCGCCGCTGCACGGTGTACTGCCACAAAGCGTCGGCCATGCCGGCGGCGACGCCAAGCACAGTCTGGAAATCGCCTCGGGCGCCATCGCCCTGGCCGGTATCCTGCTGGCCGCGCTGCTGTTCCTCGGCAAGCGTCGCTTCGTCACCGCCGTCGCCAACAGCGGCGTCGGCCGCTTCCTTTCGGCCTGGTGGTTCGCTGCCTGGGGCTTCGACTGGATCTACGACAAACTGTTCGTCAAGCCTTACCTTGCGATCAGCCACATTCTGCGCAAAGACCCGCTCGACCAGACTATCGGTCTGATCCCGCGTATGGCCAAAGGCGGTCACACCGCCCTGAGCCGCACCGAGACCGGTCAATTGCGTTGGTATGCCGCCTCGATGGCTGCTGGTGCCGTGCTGGTAATCGGCGCCGTCGTGCTGGTAGCGGTCTGATATGAACCTTGCGAACTTGCGAAAGGAAACGAGCCCGTCATGATTCTGCCTTGGCTAATCCTGATCCCCTTCATCGGCGGCCTGCTGTGCTGGATGGGTGAGCGCTTCGGCGCTACCCTCCCGCGCTGGATTGCGCTGATCACCATGTCCCTATTGCTCTCTCTCGGCCTCTGGCTGTGGGCGAACGGTGACTATTCATTTGCCCCGGCGCCTGGCGCCGACCCGACCTGGGTGCGTGAGTTCAAGCACATCTGGATCGAGCGCTTCGGCATCAGCGTGCACTTGGCCCTCGACGGCCTGTCGCTGCTGATGATCATGCTGACCGGTCTGTTGGGCGTGCTCTCGGTCCTCTGCTCGTGGAAAGAGATTCAACGTCACGTTGGCTTCTTCCACCTGAACCTGATGTGGATCCTGGGCGGTGTCGTCGGCGTGTTCCTCGCCCTCGACCTGTTCATGTTTTTCTTCTTCTGGGAAATGATGCTGGTGCCGATGTACTTCCTCATCGCGCTCTGGGGTCACAGTTCTTCGGACGGCAAGAAAACCCGGATCTACGCGGCGACCAAGTTCTTCATCTTCACCCAGGCTTCCGGCCTGATCATGTTGGTGGCGATCCTGGGGCTGGTACTGGTCAACTTCAACGACACCGGCGTGATTACCTTCAACTACGCCGACCTGTTGAAGACCAAGATGTCGCTCACCACCGAGTACATCCTGATGCTCGGTTTCTTCATCGCCTTCGCGGTCAAGCTGCCGGTCGTACCGTTCCACTCCTGGTTGCCTGACGCTCACGCCCAGGCACCAACCGCGGGCTCGGTCGACCTGGCCGGTATCTTGCTGAAGACAGCGGCTTACGGTCTGCTGCGTTTCGCCCTGCCGCTGTTCCCGAACGCCTCGGCCGAGTTCGCGCCGATCGCCATGACCCTGGGTCTGATCGGGATCTTCTACGGTGCGTTCCTGGCCTTCGCGCAAACCGACATCAAGCGTCTGATTGCCTTCTCGTCCGTTTCCCACATGGGCTTCGTGCTGATCGGCATCTACTCCGGCAGCCAACTGGCGCTGCAGGGCGCAGTGATGCAGATGCTGGCGCACGGTCTGTCGGCGGCAGCACTCTTTATCCTCTCCGGTCAGCTGTACGAACGCACCCACACCCGTGACATGCGGGAAATGGGTGGCCTGTGGTCGAAGATCGCTTACCTGCCGGCCCTCAGCCTGTTCTTCGCAGCAGCTTCCTTGGGCTTGCCGGGTACCGGTAACTTCGTCGGTGAGTTCCTGATCCTGCTCGGCACGTTCCCCGCGGCGCCTGTGGTTACCATCATCGCGACGTCGGGCCTGGTGTTCGGTTCGGTCTACTCGCTGATCATGATCCACCGTGCGTACTTCGGCCCGGCCAAATCGGACGCGGTACTGCATGGCATGGACGGTCGCGAAATGATCATGGTGGTCGGGCTTGCGGCGCTGCTGATCTACATCGGCGTGTACCCGCAACCGTTCCTCGATACCTCTGCCGCGACGATGCATGGCGTGCAGCAGTGGCTCGGCACCGCCTTCACTCAACTCGCTTCGGCCCGGTAAGAGCGCTATGGAATTCACGACTCAACACTTTATCGCGCTTGCGCCGTTGTTGATCACCAGCGCCACGATCATCGTGGTGATGCTGGCTATCGCATGGCGCCGCAACCACTCACAGACCTTCCTGCTGTCGGTGGCAGGTCTGAACCTGGCTCTGCTGTCGATCCTGCCAGCCCTGAAAGTCGCGCCGCTGGCCGTGACTCCACTGCTGCAGATCGACACGTTCGCTTGCTTGTACATGGCGCTGATCCTGGTCGCCACCCTCGCTTGTGTGACTCTCGCCCACGCCTACCTGGGCGATGGCGGTTCGGGTTACCCGGGCAACCGTGAAGAACTTTACCTGCTGATCCTGATGGCCGCCGCCGGTGGCCTGGTACTGGTCAGCGCGCAGCACCTGGCCGGCTTGTTCATCGGTCTGGAACTGCTCTCGGTACCGGTTTACGGTCTGGTGGCGTATGCCTTCTTCAACAAGCGCTCGCTGGAAGCCGGTATCAAGTACATGGTGCTGTCGGCCGCCGGTTCCGCGTTCCTGTTGTTCGGCATGGCCCTGCTCTACGCCGACGCTGGCAGCCTGAGCTTCAACGGCATCGGTCAGGCCCTGGCGGCCACCGGTCTGCCAAGCTCTCTGGCTCAACTGGGCCTGGGCATGATGCTGATCGGCCTGGCGTTCAAGTTGTCGCTGGTACCGTTCCACCTCTGGACCCCGGACGTTTACGAAGGTGCCCCGGCACCGGTGGCAGCGTTCCTGGCCACCGCGTCGAAAGTCGCTGTATTCGCGGTGATGGTGCGTCTGTTCCAGATCTCGCCAGCGGCGAGCAGTGGCGTGCTGAGCGACGTGCTGACCATCATCGCCATCGCGTCGATCCTGTTCGGTAACCTGCTGGCACTGACCCAAAGCAACCTCAAGCGTCTGCTGGGTTACTCGTCCATCGCTCACTTCGGCTACCTGCTGATCGCCTTGGTGGCGAGCAAGGGTCTGGCCCTGGAAGCCATCGGCGTGTACCTGGTCACTTACGTGATCACCAGCCTCGGCGCGTTCGGCGTGATCACCCTGATGTCCTCGCCGTACAACGGCCGTGACGCGGATGCCCTGTACGAATACCGCGGCCTGTTCTGGCGCCGTCCGTACCTGACCGCTGTCCTGACCGTGATGATGCTGTCGCTGGCCGGTATCCCGCTGACCGCGGGCTTCATCGGCAAGTTCTACATCATCGCCACCGGTGTCGAGTCGCAGCAATGGTGGCTGGTCGGCTCCCTGGTACTGGGCAGCGCCATCGGCGTTTTCTACTACCTGCGTGTGATGGTCACCCTGTACCTGATGGAACCGAACCTGCGCCGCCACGATGCGCAACTGCACTGGGAACAACGTGCAGGCGGCGTGATGCTGCTGGCGATTGCCGTACTGGCATTCTTCCTCGGCCTGTATCCACAGCCGCTGCTGAACCTGGTTCAGCAATCGGGGTTGGCGGGTTGATTGTTTAGCGGTACTTGGTAGAAAACAGAAACGGCACCTTCAGGGTGCCGTTTTTGCGTTTGGGGATTCAACATCAAAAGATCGCAGCCTTCGGCAGCTCCTACATTGGGATGACATACGTCCTGTAGGAGCTGCCGAAGGCTGCGATCTTTTGCTTTTCAGCGCCCTCCTCTCTTTTAGGAAGTTACCTGCAAGGCAGTGGGCAATAGCTGACATTCGGCGGGAGGCATTTACCGTTAAATTCGAAGACCATGCCAAAATTGGTGCCAATCACTGCCGAGGAAGTACCTGCCCCGAACCAACAACTCCGCCATTCGCTTCCCGCCACACCTACATGACGAAATTGTAATTCCCCCATCACCTTGGCGTTATCCGCAGATTGCAACGATGTCACCCGGCGACCATGCCGGCGGGCCCTTGCCCGCCGAACAATAAAACCTACGCCGAAGCACGTTCCCGTTCTGCCGAACCCAAGGAGTGATTGATGGTTAACAATACAAAAATGTCGATGGCCGCTTTAGCGGTGGTTGTCGGCGCCGGGCCGTCCATGGTGCTGGCGGAAGATAAAGCCGAGGGGTTTATCGAGGGCAGCAGCCTGACGGTGCTCAACCGCAACTTCTACTTCAATCGTGATCACCGCAACGGCCAGTCCAGCCCCACCGGCAATGGTTATTCTGAGGCCTGGTCCCACGCGGTCATCAGCAAGTTCGAGTCCGGGTTTACCCAAGGCACCGTTGGGGTCGGTGTCGATGCATTTGCGATGATCGGCTTGAAGCTCGACACCGGCGACGGTCGTAACGGTGGCCGCAGTTCGTTTGATGTGCTGCCGGTCAACAGTGATGGCCAGGCGCGGGACGAATACACCAAAGTCGGTGGCGCCGCCAAAGTGCGTGCCTTCGATACGGTGGTGAAGGTCGGCGATGTGTTCCCCGCCAACCCGGTCGTCGCAGCCGGTGACTCCCGACTGTTGCCCGAAAGCTTCCGGGGTGTCACGGCCACCAACACCAGTATCGAAGGCTTGTCGGTACAGGGCGGTCGCCTGCATGCGATGAGCCAACCGGTGTCCAGCGACATGCGCGAGAACTTCGCGACCTTCTACGCCGGCCCGGTCGACTCGCCGTGGGTCGGTTATTTCGGTGGTGACTACGCGCTGAACAAGAACCTCAGTTTCAGCCTGTACTCCAGCCGCCTCAAGGACGCCTGGAATCAGTACTACGCCGGCACTGCATGGACTTACTCACTGTCGGATGACCTGACGCTGTTTGGCGGCCTCAACTATTACAAAGCGGTCGACGAAGGCAAACAGTTGCTCGGCAAGTTCGACAACAACATCTGGAGCGGCCGGGTCGGGGTGAAACTCGGGGCACATTCCGTTGCGCTGTCGCATCAGCGCAACAACGGCAATGACGATTTCGATTATCTGCGCCAGTCCGATTCGATCTTCCTCGACAACTCCATCCAGTACAGCGACTTCAACTCGCCCAAGGAACGTTCCTGGATGGTGCGCTACGACCTCGACATGACGACCTACGGCGTTCCGGGGCTGTCGTTCATGACCCGTTACGGCCGCGGCACCGACGCCGATTATTCCAACGCCAACGCCGTGTACATGCGCCGCGATGCTGACGGCAACCCGCTGACCGACCAGAAACGCTGGGAGCGCGACATCGAAGTCAAATACGTGGTGCAGAGCGGCTCGCTGAAAGACATGTCGTTGCGTCTGCGCCAGGCCAATACCCGCGCCACGGCGTTTGAATCGGATCTGGATGAAGTGCGGGTGATTGTCGAGTACCCGCTGGCGATTCTCTGACTTCATTTGGTTGATGCAAATTCACCTTTAGAAGCTCCTTGCTCCTTTGGTAAGAGGTGAATCTTTTGGCGTCCTTCGGGGCGCCTTTTTTTTTGGTCGACAGTTGAGAACTGTAGGAGCTGCCGTAGGCTGCGATCTTTTGATCCTTAAAATCAAAGTCAAAAGATCGCAGCCTTCGGCAGCTCCTACAGGGATCGCGTTGCGGGAGGGTTACTCACCCGGCTCGACGTTATCCAACGCCTGATTCACCGCCAACTCTCCCAACATGACCACCTGCGCAATCCCCAACAGCGTCTTGCGGTGGCTGCCTTCCAGCAGCGCGGCGAAGTCACCGAGCATGACCGTGGCCGAGGACAATGACTCGCTGGCATTGGCCAGCAGGGATTCGGTGTCGGCTTTGGGATTGGCGAAATACATCTGGTTGGGGGTGTAGGGCGTGGCCATGACGTGGGCGGTAGGGTTCAGGTAGTAATCAAGCGCACGTTCGGCAGCTTCGTGGAGTTTTTTGGAGTCGAGGGAGGCGTAGGGGGATGTTGTGTCGGTGTCCGTAGCTGTGTTTGCTTCGGGAGGGTTGGGTGTTGGTTTTTTCATGATGTTTCTCCGGTCTAGCGGTGGAGCTGGCCCATTCGGTTTCCGAACGAAGGGGTGGCAGCTGTACGCAGGTTGGAAACCCGGGGAACGGAGAACCCGGTTGACCCGAAGGTCTCCCGCGCACAGCCGCCATAACGGAGTGCACACATTGAAGGTGCGCAAGCATACGTTATGAAAGGCGCTTGTGCGCTCAGTTCGCCTCGGGGTTTCCAATCCCGGTCGCTGAATTGGCAGCGACGTGCACAGGCTAGAGACCGGACGTCCGACGGACAACCTGAAAACATTGTGGGAAGGTTCTGCGTTTTCTCCACAACTTTTAAACATCCCGAATTGAAATACGATCTGTGCGGTGCGCGGACAAACCGGAATTCCGATTGAAATACGCACCTGTAGGAGCTGCCGAAGGCTGCGATCTTTTGATTTGCTTTGAAAATTCAAGATCAAAAGATCGCAGCCTTCGGCAGCTCCTACGGGGGGGCAGTCGTCACGGTGCGCGCGGGGATTGGATGTCGGTCATGCGCCCTCACCCACCCTGTCGGCGGCAATCGCCTGCCACGGTGTATTTGATGGTGTTGAGCTGGCCCTGAGAATCCTCATAGGTCATTACGGCGGGCACCACAGCGCAAGCCACCTGCGGACGCACGACGCTCACCACTTTCACCACATCCAGCGTCATCCCGTATTCATACTCTTTCACCACCGGCGCCGGTTTGCCCTGGTTGGCGGCGTATTGCGCCATGGCTTTGGTATTGGCGCTCAACATCTTCTCGAACGTCCTGTCACCGCCACCTTCAGCGAACACATTCAGGGACATCGCCATCACCCCGGCAAACGTAATCAACTTAAAGAACTTCATATCCACTTCCTTCAAAACATGGCTCATAAAAAAGCCCGGCATCGGGACTCGATGACGGGCTTGTTCAAGTGCGGCACGCTTACAGGTATTTGGTCTTGTCGTCCTTCTTTTCATTCACAACGATGGGGTCGCGCGCCTGCTCTTTCGCGACAAACTTCTCTACCGACCGGTCATTGGCCGCCATCATTTTTTCGAATGCCCGGTCGCCACCGCCTTCAGCCAAGACCACAGAAGACATCACCAACGCCGCCGCGAACGCACTCAGTTGTGCAAGTTTCATGTTTGATTCCTCGTTTAATTAACTAACGAGGTCAAGGTAACAATCCGAACCTTTCGTGACGGTGGCGTGGAGATTACATATCCGTTATGTGGCCGCAGCTCTGATACAAGACACAAAACCTGTGGGAGCGAGCTTGCTCGCGATAGCGGTGGATCAGCCAGCATCATTGCTGACTGACAAACTGCAATCGCGAGCAAGCTCGCTCCCACAGGGGGATCACCTACTTAGTTGAAGTTGCGTCTTCGTCGCGTCGGTGAGCGAACTGATACAACGCAGGCAATATCAGCAGCGTCAGGATGGTCGAGGACAGGATCCCGCCGATCACCACCGTCGCCAACGGACGCTGCACTTCCGCACCTGTGCCGGTTGCCAGGGCCATCGGAATGAAGCCCAGGGACGCGACCAGCGCCGTCATCAACACCGGGCGCAGTCGTGTGAGCGCCCCCTCATTGATTGCATCAGAGAGTGAACGCCCCTCCTCCCGCAAATTGCGGATAAACGCAATCATCACCAACCCGTTAAGCACCGCCACCCCCGACAGCGCAATAAAACCGACACCCGCCGAAATCGACAGCGGAATATCCCGCAGCCACAGCGCCATGACTCCACCAGTCAACGCAAACGGAATCCCGGTGAATACGAGCAGGCCGTCCTTGAGGTTGTTGAACATCATGAACAGCAGCCCAAACACCAGCAACAAAGCCACCGGCACCACGATCTGCAAGCGTTTGGCCGCCGACTGCAACTGCTCGAACTGCCCGCCCCAACTGGTCCAGTAACCGGCCGGAACCTGAACATCGCGCTCGATCACCTCGCCGGCCTCTTTAACGAAGGAGCCAATATCCCGCCCACGCACGTTGGCGCTGACAATCACCAGCCGCTTGCCGTTCTCACGGCTGACCTGATTCGGCCCCAACACCAGATCAAGGCTGGCAACTTCCTTGAGGGCGATGAAGCCGATCTGGTCGGCAGCAGTATTGAGCGGCGCCGGCACTGGAATCAGCAACGCTGACAAACCTTCAATATCCTTGCGCATGGCATCGGACAGGCGCACCACCATGTCGAAACGCCGATCACCCTCGTACAACGTCCCCGCCTGGCGCCCGCCGACCGCCACCGCAATGGTGTCTTGCACATCGCCGACGTTGAGCCCGTAACGCGCCGCCTTGTCGCGGTCGATGTTGATGGTCAGCACCGGCAGGCCGGTGGTTTGTTCGACCTTGACCTCCGACGCGCCGTTGACCTTCTGCATGGCGGCGGCGATCTTCGCCGCGGTGGCGTTGAGCACGGCCATGTCATCGCCGAACACCTTGACCGCCACATCACTGCGCACACCGGAGATCAGTTCGTTGAAGCGCAACTGGATCGGCTGCGACAGTTCATAGTTGCTGCCAGGCAGCATCGCGGCGGCTTGTTGCAGTTCAGCCATCAGGGTCTCGCGGGACTTGCCCGGGTCCGGCCACTGCTCTTTCGGCTTGAGCATCACGTAGCTGTCGGAGATGTTCGGCGGCATCGGGTCGGAGGCGATTTCGGCGGTGCCGGTGCGGGCGAACACGCGTTCGACTTCCGGCACTTTGTTGAGAATCAGGGTTTCCAGACGCTGCTGCATGTCCACCGATTGGGTCAGGCTGGTGCCCGGTACGCGCAAGGCTTGCAGGGCAAAATCGCCCTCGCTGAGGCTCGGCACGAACTCACTGCCCATGCGGCTGGTCAGCACACCACTGAGCACGATCACGCCCAACGCTGCGCCCACGGCCACTGCTCGATGGCTCATCACCCAGGCCAACGCTGGCGCATACATCTGGCGCGCGCCGCGCATGACCACGCCTTCCTCTTCCTTAACCTTGCCGGTGACAAACTGCGCAATGGCCGCCGGGACGAAAGTCACGGACAACAGCATCGCACCGAGCAGCGCGATGACCACGGTGAAGGCCATCGGGTGGAACATTTTCCCTTCGACACCGCTCAGGGCGAAGATCGGCAGGTACACGACCATGATGATCAACTGGCCGAAAATCAGCGGACGACGCGCTTCTTTGGCGGCAGCGAACACTTCACGAAAACGCTCGGAACGCGTCAGCAATCTCCCGTGATGCTGCTGCGCATGGGCCAGGCGCCGCAGGGTGTTTTCGACGATCACCACCGCGCCATCGACAATGATGCCGAAGTCGAGCGCGCCGAGGCTCATCAGGTTGGCGCTGACTTTGTTGGTGAACATGCCGGTGAAGGTGAACAGCATCGACAGCGGAATCACCATCGCAGTAATCAGCGCCGCGCGGATGTTGCCGAGAAACAGGAACAGAATCGCGATCACCAGAATCGCGCCTTCCACCAGATTCTTTTTCACCGTGGCGATGGCTTTGTCCACCAGGTGCGTGCGGTCGTACACCGGCACCGCAATCACGCCTTTGGGCAGGGAACGGTTGATCTGCTCAAGTTTGCCGGCCACTGCCTGGGAGACCGTGCGACTGTTTTCGCCGATCAACATGAACACCGTACCGAGCACCACTTCCCGGCCATTTTCAGTGGCGGCACCGGTGCGCAGCTCGCGGCCGATGTCCACGGTCGCGACGTTCTTGACCCGGATCGGCGTACCGTCGACGTTGGCCATGACGATGTTGGCGATGTCCTCGACGCTCGCCACCTGGCCGGGCGCACGAATCAGCAACTGCTCGCCGCTGCGCTCGATGTAACCGGCGCCGACATTGGCATTGTTGCGTTCCAGCGCCGTGACCAGATCGGTGAGGGTCAGTTTGTAAGCTGCCAGCCGTTTCGGGTCGGGGGCGATCTGGTATTCCTTGGCAAACCCGCCGATGGTATTGATCTCGGCCACACCGGGGACGTTGCGTAATTGCGGCTTGATGATCCAGTCCTGAATCACCCGCAGGTCGGTCGGCGTGTAGGCCGTGCCGTCGTCCTTGAGCGCACTGTCTTGCGCCTCCACCGTCCACAGGAAAATCTCGCCAAGCCCGGTGGAAATCGGCCCCATCATCGCTTCCACGCCTTCGGGCAATTGCTCCTTGGCGATCTGCAAACGCTCGTTGACCAATTGCCGGGCGAAGAACAGGTCGGTGCCGTCCTTGAAGATCACCGTGACCTGCGACAGCCCCGAACGCGACAGTGAACGGGTCTGCTCCAGCGCTGGCAAACCGGCCATGGCGGTTTCAATCGGGAAGGTGATGCGCTGCTCGGTTTCCAGCGGCGAAAACCCGGCGGCGCCGGTGTTGATTTGCACCTGGACGTTGGTGATGTCGGGCACGGCGTCGATCGGCAGTTTTTGATAACTGGCGATGCCGAGGCCGGCCATGAGCAGAACGGCGAGCAGCACGATGATGCGCTGCTCGATGGCAAACTGGATCAGGCGTTCGAACATGAGAACCTTCCGGTCGAGGGTGACGGATCAGTGGGAGCCTTCAGGTGCTTCTTCAATGAGAGTGCTCGGCCGAGGCTTTACCCAATTCCGATTTGAGGACGAAGCTGCCGGCACTGGCGACTTGCACGCCCGGTTCCAGCCCTTGGGTGACTTCCACCAAACCGGCCGCGCGACTGCCCAGTTCCACCGCTTGCGCCTTGAAGCCGTCGGCGGTGCGCACGAACACCGTGGGCTTGTCCTCGACGGTCTGGATCGCGGTTTCAGGTACGGCGACCTTGGCTTGGCGGCTGTCGGTGGCGACCAGTGCGGTGACGAACAGCCCGGGACGCCACGAACCTTGCGGATTTTCCAGGGTCACGCGAACCGTTGCAGTGCGGGTCTGTTCACCCAGCAAACTGCCGACGTAGGCCACGGCGCCGGCGACTTCGGCATTGAGTTCCGGGGCGCTGACGGTGACCGGTTTGCCCACTTGCACCTTGTTCAGGTCCTTGGGCGAAACGCCGAAGGTCACCCATACCCGGGACAGGTCGGAGAGCGTAAAAGCCGCCGTGGTTTCATCGACCACCTCCCCCGGCGTCAGGTGTTTTTCCACGACCACGCCGTCGAACGGTGCGCGCAACTCATAGCGACTGCCGCCGCTGGCGACGACGCTGCCACTGAGTACGCTGATTTTCTGCCGGGCATTGTTCAGGGCGATTTCGGCTTCTTCCAATGCCTGGCGGGCCTGGAGGAAATCCTGCTCGGCGGAGATTTTGTCCTGCCACAGTTTTTTCTCGCGTTCGTAGGTGGTGCGCGCCAAGGTCAGGCGACGCTGTGCGGCAGCCTGTTCACTGCGCTGATCGGAGATCTGCTGACTGGCGATCACCGCCAGCAACTGGCCCTTCTTTACCGACTGCCCTAGGTTGACCGACACCGACTCGACCACCCCCGGCACTCGCGGCACCACATGCGCGGTGCGGTCTTCGTCAAAGCGCACTTCGCCGGGGAACGGCAAGCCGAGGCTGATGTTCTGCGCCCGCGCTTCGGCCAGTTGAATACCCGCCGCTGTGATCTGTTCGGTGCTCAACTCCAAGTGCCCTTCTTCTGTATGTTCACCGTCGGCTGCTGCGCCTTCTTCAGCGTGATCAGCGTGTTCCGCCGCTTCATCGGCGTGAGCGTCGATGGACGCATTGCCCGGCCACATCGAGCCAATACCAATGCCCAGCGCCAACGTCGCCGCAGCAACCACGATCAGTTTTTTTTCCATGGGAACTCCTCTACGCCATACCATCGCGCAGTGATCTAAAAGATGAAATTCAAGGGCTGACGGAGAGGTCGCCGAAGATGCGTTCGATGCGAACTCGCGCATCCGTCGCCTCGCTGACGGCCTGGATGTATTGGCTGCGCGCGCTGATCAGGGTGCGTTGGGCGTCGAGCACGTCGAGGAATCCGAACTTGCCCATTTCGAAGCCGCGCGTGGCGCTGTCGACCGCACTTTGCGCGGCGGGCAGGATTGTTTGGTTGAACGCTTTGACTTCGCCGTTGGCGGTCTGCCACTGCGCAACCGTGGTCTGGATTTCCGTGCGCAAACGCAGCTCGGTGGCGTTGCGCAGATCCCGCGCCTGATCAGTGCGCCGCGCCGCCGCCAGCACGTTGCCCTGATTGCGATTGAACAGCGGAATCGGCATCGACAGCCCGACCACGTTCACCCGCTCGCGCTCGGTTTCACTGTATTGGCTACCAATGCTCACGGTCAGGTCGGGAATGCGTTGCGTTTTTTCCAGACCCAATGAGGCTTCGCGCTGATCGATCTGTAATGTGGCCAGACGCAGCTCGGCGGTCTCGTTCAGGCGCTCAAGCAATCGGGTCGGCGGTGGCACGGTGGGCATGCTTTGCGTGGCCGCTTGCACGGTGGTCGAGGTTGGCAACGGTGAGCCCATGACCTGCGCCAATTGCTGATAGGCGTTGGCCTGATCGCGTTCTGCGCGGCTCAGTTCCAGGCGCACTTCGGAGAGTTGCACTTGCGCACGGGTGCCTTCGACTGGCGATGATTTACCGGCCTCGATGCGTCCTTGGGCGACGCGCAAACCGTGTTCGGCGAGTTGCAGCGACTGGCGCGACAACTGCAAGCGTTGTTGCGCGGTCTGGGCGCTGTTGAACGCCTGAATCACATCGGCGCGCAAGGTATTGCGCTTGCGCTCCAGTTCGATCCCGGCCGCGTCCTGCGCGCGGCTGGCGACGTCGATCCGCGCACCGCGTTTGCCGCCCAGTTCAATCGGCTGGCTGATCATCACGGTGGTGGTTCGCGAATCGCGGCGGGTGTCCTCAGCCTCCCATGACACTTCGGGGTTGGGGATCAGACCGGCCTGCTTGCGGTCACCTTCGGCGATACCGATTTCCCACTGGGCAGCCGCCAGATCCGGGTTACCGGCGAATGCCGTTTGCAGGGCTTGATCGAGGGTCAGGGTCGATGCATGCACAAGACCCGTGCCGGCCAGCAACACAACGCTGGCCGTTACTGTCCTCGCTGTTTTTTTCAGGCGTGATCGCGCCGTCAGTTCTTTTAAACCGGGCAATGGAAGACTTCCTATATTCAAGAATCTTTGATGCCGCCACGGTAGGGTTTTGAACTTATCGGCAAGGTGACTGGAACATTACAAATCCGTTATCCGCGGTTTGTGGAAGTTGTTTTGGTCTAGGATGCGAAGTGCGAAAGACGACATAGCAATACATGGAAACAAATACACGGTAGTTATCTGCCAAACAGCACTTGCCTGAATGCGGCGTATGGGCATTCGGGCTTTCCTGCTGCGACAGGCTGTCGCAGATCGCCATTTTAAGGGCTCAAGACCCAGCATTTCAGTTGACCCTGTAGCCACTACAGCCTTTACCTTGCACGCCATCACACAGGGAAAACTCTGTAGGAGACCAGGAACTCACAACATCTAGTCGTTATTAAATCCCGTCCGGAAGACCCTACAAAAACAACAACTTTCCCGGCCACCTTAATTAAATATCCATTAAATAAAAGTGGTGATTGATCATGCGAATCCTTGTCGTCGAGGACGAGCTTAAAACTGCCGAATACTTGCATCAGGGACTGACGGAAAGTGGTTATATCGTTGACCACGCGGCCACCGGCGCCGATGGACTGCATCTGGCGCAACAGCAGGCGTATGACCTGGTGATTCTGGATGTGAATCTGCCGGAGCTCGATGGCTGGGGCGTGCTGGAACAATTGCGTCGCACCCACCCTACCCGGGTGATGATGCTTACTGCGCGCGGTCGTCTGGCCGACAAGATTCGTGGCCTCGACCTGGGCGCCGACGACTATCTGGTCAAGCCGTTCGAGTTCCCCGAATTGCTCGCCCGGGTGCGCAGCCTGATGCGCCGCAGCGATAACACGCCGGTGCCGCAGGTACTCAAAGTCGCCGATCTGGAACTTGATCCGGGACGTCACCGCGCCTTCCGTGGCGAGCAGCGCATCGACCTGACCACCAAGGAGTTCGCCCTGCTGCATCTGTTGATGCGCCAGTCCGGCGAGGTACTCACCCGCACTCAAATCATCTCGCTGGTGTGGGACATGAATTTCGACTGCGACACCAACGTGGTCGAAGTCTCGATCCGGCGTCTGCGGGCAAAAATCGACGACCCGTTCGACAACAAACTGATCCATACCCTGCGCGGTGTCGGCTACGTTCTGGAGGCACGAGAATGAAGCCGATGAGCCTGTCGCTGCGCCTCGGTCTGACGGTCAGTATTCTCGGGGCGCTGCTGGTGGTGTTCCTTGCGATCCTGGCCTACTTTGCCCTGACCCACGAACTGAATGCGCTGTCCCGGGACAGTCTGGCCAGCAAAATGGAACAGGTTGAACACAGTCTGTCGCTGTACACCGATCCTGGCGAAATCAGTTCGAAACCACACATTTTGCTCGATCAGGTCATGGGGCATGACAACCTCACGCTGACCATTTATGACCGGAGTAACCTGCGTTCGCCACTGTTGAAATCAGGCACTGGCATGACCGATCCACGCCTTGAACTCAAAGCGGTGCGAGCGACCACCGATCAGTTGGCCTACGCCCGTAGCACCGACAGCCAGGGCAAAAGATTCCTCACCGCTACACGTCTGATTCGCCTGAAAGACGGCACCAGCGTCCCGGTGCTGATGTCGATGGACAATGCTCACGATCAGGCCTTGCTCAGCGCCTATTTGCGTTCGACGCTGATGGCATTGCCATTGCTGCTGATCTTCATCGGCCTCAGTGCCTGGGCGGCGGTGCAACGAGGCCTGGCGCCCATGCGCGAGTTTCGCAAAGTGGCAGCTATGGTGTCGGCGCAAGACCTCAGCCATCGGCTGTCGGTGGTGAACATGCCGCAGGAACTCAGCGAACTGGCCCACGGCATCAACTTCATGCTGCACCGCCTCGATAACGGCGTGCAGCAGTTGTCGCAGTTCTCGGATGATCTGGCCCATGAACTGCGCTCGCCAATCAACAATTTGATGGGCAAGGCGCAGGTGACGCTGTCTCGGGAACGCACGACCGAGGAGTACAAAAACGTTCTGGTGTCGTGCACTGAAGAGCTGGAACGCGTCGCGCGGATAGTCTCGGACATGCTGTTTCTGGCGCAGGTCAGTCACCCTTCGGCGCTGGCGCCATTCGAATCGATTGCGCTGGAAGAAGAAGTGCGAAAAGTCGCCGAAATGTTTTCCCTGTCGGCGCAGGACAAACAGATCCATTTGAATGTGCTCGGCAGCGCACGGGTACTGGGTGACCGGTTGATGATTCAGCGGGCGATCTCGAATCTGCTGTCCAATGCTCTGCGTCACTGCCCGGCCGGGAAAACGGTCACGTTGCTGATTGAACAAGGGGCGACACAGGTGTCGCTGCTGGTCAGCAACCCTGGCGCGGGCATCGAAGCGCAACATCTGCCGCATCTGTTCGACCGTTTCTACCGGGTCGACAGCAGCCGTTCGCGCTCGCAGGGTAGCACCGGACTGGGACTGGCCATCGTGCGCTCGATCATGAGCCTGCATCAGGGAGTGGCCGAGGTTAAGAGCTTGCCGGGGACGATGACGGTGTTTCGGTTGGGGTTTCCTCACGCTCAGTGATGACTCCAAACGTTTAACCGACCCGCCTCTCCCCGCGATATCCAGAATCGCCTCGCGGATGAATCAGCCGCGTCCTACATCCAGATCCTGCCTGCGACTTTAACGTAATGACTTGACCGAATTGGGCAGGCACAGAAGCCTTGACCTATTCGATTCTTGTGATAGAAATATACGCAGGTAACGTACAGAACATGGACGCTCTTTTTATCGAATTACCCGTATTTCAAAAACATCGAAGTGACTACCTGGATGATGATCTGTTTCACCGGTTCCAGCAGGAGCTGCTGCAAAACCCGGAAGCGGGAGATGTCGTCGAAGGCACCGGAGGTCTGCGCAAAATTCGAGTGGTGGATGAGCGGCGAAACAAGGGCAAGCGCGGTGGGCTGAGGGTGATTTATTACTGGTGGTCCGGTTTCGACCAATTCTGGCTCTTTACCCTGTATGGCAAAAACGAACAGAGCGATCTGACGCCACAACAGAAAAAACTGCTTAAAGAAATGCTTTATCGAGAAATCAAAGCGAGGACGAACGATGAAACGTGACATTTTTTCCGAGCTGGTAGAGGGGTTCGAAGCCTTGGCCGATGAGCGCCAAGGCAAAGTCACACTACGAACCCACAAAGTAAAACTGGCCAAACTGGTTCCGATTACGGCAGAGGAAGTGGTTGGCATCCGCCAGCAACTGAATCTTTCCAGGCCGGTGTTTGCGATGTACTTGCGCACCAATACCCGAACGCTGGAGAACTGGGAGCAGGGACGGGCGAAACCTAATGCTCAGGCGACAACGCTGATCCGGCTGGTTGAGCGCTTTCCGGAGACGGTGGAGCAGTTGGCGGCGCTGACGTAGGTTCAGGTGGTTTTTTTAGAATCAAAAGATCGCAGCCTTCGGCAGCTCCTACATAGGTTTCGTGTTCCCTGTAGGAGCTGCCGAAGGCTGCGATCTTTTGATCTTCATCTATAGGGACAGGCACAAAGCAAAACGGCACCTTACGGTGCCGTTTGCGTTTCACATTACAGACGACTATTTACGCGCCGCCTCCCACGATTTCAGCAGCTCGGCATAGCTCACGGTTTCGCCTTTAGGCTTCTCGTTCGCCAGTTTCGCTTTCGGCGCACCCGGCTGATCGAACCAGTACTGCGCATCCCGCTCCGGATTCATTTTCGGCCCGCAGGTCGGTTGTACCTTGGAGCGTTCCAGACGGGTCATGATCGCATCCTGATCCTTGGCCAGACCGTCCAGTGCCTGTTGTGGCGTTTTCTCGCCACTGGCGGCTTCCGCGATGTGGCTCCACCACAGTTGCGCCAAACGAGGATAGTCCGGCACGTTGGTCCCGGTCGGGGTCCATTGCACGCGGGCCGGGCTGCGATAGAACTCCACCAGACCACCGAGTTTCGGTGCCAGGTCGGTCATGGCTTGCGAGTTGATATCCGATTCGCGGATCGGGGTCAGGCCGACGATGGTTTTTTTCAGGGATACGGTTTTCGACGTTACGAACTGCGCGTACAGCCAGGCCGCGAGCTTTTGCTTTTCAGGCGTGGATTTGAGGAAGGTCCAGGAACCGGCGTCCTGATAACCGAGCTTCATCCCCTCCTCCCAGTACGGGCCTTTTGGCGAGGGTGCCATGCGCCATTTCGGCGTGCCGTCGGCGTTCATCACCGGCAGGCCCGGTTTGGTCATGTCGGCGGTAAACGCGGTGTACCAGAAGATCTGCTGGGCGATGTTGCCTTGGGACGGCACAGGGCCGGATTCGGAGAAGGTCATGCCCGCCGCTTCCGGTGGCGCGTATTTTTTCATCCAGTCGACGTATTTGGTGGTTGCATAGACCGCCGCCGGGCCGTTGGTGTCGCCGCCGCGGGTTACGCTGGAACCGACCGGATGACAATCCTCGACGCGAATGCCCCACTCGTCCACTGGCAGACCGTTGGGTATGCCTTTATCGCCAGCGCCGGCCATGGAGAACCAGGCATCAGTGAAGCGCCAGCCGAGGGATGGGTCTTTCTTGCCGTAGTCCATGTGGCCGTAGACGCGCTTGCCGTCGATTTCCTTGACGTCTTCGCTGAAGAATTTGGCGATGTCTTCATAGGCCGACCAGTTCACTGGTACGCCCAGTTCATAACCGTATTTTTCTTTGAATTTCGCTTTCAGATCCGCCCGCTCGAACCAGTCGGCGCGGAACCAGTAGAGGTTGGCGAACTGCTGGTCGGGCAGTTGATAGACCTTGCCATCTGGCGCGGTAGTGAACGAGATGCCAATGAAGTCTTTAATGTCCAGGGTCGGCGAGGTGTAGGCCTTGCCTTCGTTGGCCATCAGGTCGGTGATCGATTCGGTCTTGCCGTAGCGAAAGTGCGTACCGATCAGGTCCGAGTCGTTGACCCAGCCGTCATAGATGTTCTTGTCCGATTGCATCTGGGTCTGCAGCTTTTCCACTACGTCGCCTTCTTGCAGCAAGTCGTGGGTCAGCTTGATCCCGGTGATCTCGGTGAAAGCCTTGGCCAGCGTTTTGGATTCATATTCGTGAGTCGCAATGGTTTCCGAGACCACTTTGATGCTCATCCCGCGAAACGGCTCGGATGCCTTGATGAACCACTTCAGCTCTTCGAGCTGCTGGGCTTCGGTCAAAGTGGACGGCTTGAACTCGCTGCCGATCCATTTCTTTGCAGCATCTTCGTAGGCATCGGCCCAGGCAGATGCGCTCAAACCGCTGAGTGCCAGCATGGCTGCCAATGAAATGCTATGTCGCAGCTTATTGTTTTTATCGAACATAAGACCTCCTGTTTAAGTGGCGGAGCACGATTGCCGAGCGACTCGACTAGCCCCAACGCATCACAGCCAACAGCCACACCAGGGACAACGCGAACGCTACCCAGATGCTCCAGTCGGTGACGCCGATTACCAGCAAATGCAGGTAGGCGCTGCCGAGAAGACCGATAAACAGCCGATCGCCACGGGTGGTGGCAATCGGCAAAAAACCACGCCGAGGGATGCTCGGCGAACGCAATTCCCAGGTTGTCATGCCCGCCAAAGTCAAGGCAATGACGCTGAAGAATGCTGCCGTGGGGCCAGTCCAACTCATCCATTCCATCATCAGTTCCTCATACCCGGCCCAGGGCAAAGCCCTTGGCCACGTGGTTGCGAACAAACCAGATCACCAGCATGCCCGGCAGAATGGTCAACACCCCTGCAGCCGCCAGCACGCCCCAGTCGATGCCGGACGCCGAGACCGTGCGGGTCATTACCGCCGCGATGGGTTTGGCGTTCACCGAGGTCAGGGTTCGCGCCAGCAACAGCTCGACCCAGGAAAACATGAAGCAGAAAAACGCCGTGACGCCGATCCCGGAGCCGATCAGCGGGACGAAGATCTTCACGAAGAACTTGGGGAAACTGTAGCCGTCGATGTAGGCGGTTTCGTCAATTTCCTTGGGAACGCCGGACATGAAGCCCTCAAGAATCCACACCGCCAACGGCACGTTGAACAGACAGTGCGCCAACGCCACCGCGATGTGGGTATCGAACAACCCGATCGAGGAATACAGCTGAAAAAATGGCAACAGGAAAACCGCGGGCGGCGCCATGCGGTTGGTCAGCAGCCAGAAAAACAGGTGCTTGTCACCGAGAAAACGATAGCGCGAAAACGCATACGCCGCCGGCAGCGCCACACTCAGGGAAATCACCGTGTTCAGGCTCACGTAGTACAGCGAGTTGAGATAACCGGTGTACCAGCTCGGGTCAGTGAAGATCACCTTGTAGTTGGCGAAGGTGAAATCCTGGGGAAACAGCGTCAGACCGCCGAGGATTTCGGTGTTGCTCTTGAAGGACATGTTCAGCAGCCAGTAGATCGGTACCAGCAGGAACAGGATGTAGATCAGCAACGGGATAAGCTTTCTCTTGCTCATGGCGGGCCTCACCGATTGGCGTCAGAGTGAGTCATGGCGGTGTAGAACAGCCACGACACCAACAGGATGATCAGGAAGTACACCAGCGAGAAAGCCGCCGCCGGGCCGAGGTCGAATTGCCCGATGGCCATTTGGGTCAAGGTCTGACTCAAGAAGGTCGTGGCATTGCCTGGCCCCCCCCCCGTCAGCACGAACGGCTCGGTGTAGATCATGAAACTGTCCATGAACCGCAGCATCACCGCGATCAGCAGCACGCTCTTGAGCTTGGGCAACTGGATGTGTCGGAAAACCGCCCAGGCCGACGCCCGATCAATCCGCGCCGCCTGGTAATACACGTCCGGAATCGCCCGCAGCCCGGAGAAACACAACAGCGCCACCAGCGACGTCCAGTGCCAGACGTCCATCACCAACACCGTGACCCAGGCGTCCATGGTGTTGGCCGCATAGTTGTAGCTGATGCCCATGGCATTGAGGCTCGAACCGAGCAAGCCGATGTCGGCCCGGCCAAAAATCTGCCAGATGGTGCCGACCACGTTCCATGGAATCAGCAATGGAATCGCCAGAATGATCAGCACCACCGACGACCACCGCCCCTTGGTCGGCATGGTCAGGGCGATGGCGATGCCCAATGGGATCTCGATCAGCAACACGCAGCCGGAATAGATGAACTGGCGCAGCAACGAGTCATGCAACCGTGGGTCGAGCAGCACCTGCCTGTACCAGTCGGCGCCGACGAAGTAGCGGCTGGACTGGTCGAAGATGTCCTGCACCGAGTAATTGACCACGGTCATCATCGGGATCACCGCACTGAATGCCACCAGCAAGAACACCGGCAACACCAGCCACCAGGCCTTGTTGTTCTGCACCTTGTTCATGGCAGCACCTCCAACAGGTAATCATCGGCATAGACCATCAGCCATTGCGCCGGAAAACTGATGTACGCCGTGCCTTCGGGCACTGGTTTGTCTTCGGCCAGGCGTACTTTCAGCGGCGCGCCGTCGAGGTTCAGGGTCATGATCTTGTAGGTGCCCAGGTCTTCGACGTGTACGACTTGTGCTCGCATCGCGTCATCACAGGCTTCGTCCCACACATGGACGAACTCCGGACGAATACCGACCTTCAGGGTTTTCCATTCGGACTCGGCGATTCGTTTCTGCATCGCGTCGGACAACGGCAAATGAGTCCCGGCAAAACCGACACCGCCGGCTTGTGGCTGGACCTCGATCAGGTTCATCCCGGGGCTGCCGATGAAATAACCGACAAACGTGTGGCTCGGCCGCTCGAACAACTCCCGCGGTGTACCGAACTGCACGATCTGCCCGCCATACATCACCGCGATCTTGTCAGCGAAAGTCGAGGCTTCGAGCTGATCGTGGGTGACGTAGACCATGGTGATGTTGAACTGCTCGTGGATCTGCTTGAGCTTGCGCCGCAGCTTCCACTTCAGGTGCGGGTCGATCACCGTCAGCGGTTCATCGAAGAGGATCGCCGACACGTCATCGCGCACCAGCCCACGACCCATGGATACTTTCTGTTTTTCATCGGCAGTGAGGTTGCGCGCTTTCTTGGACAGCAATGCCTGGAGGTCGAGGACTTCAGCGATTTCGTGCACCTTGGTGTGAATTTTCGCCTCGTCCATGCCCTGATTGCGTAATGGAAAGGCCAGGTTATCGAACACCGTCATGGTGTCGTAGACCACCGGAAACTGGAAAACCTGGGCGATGTTGCGCTTTTCCGGGGTCAGTTCATTCACCACTTTGCTGTCGAACAGCACCTGGCCCTGAGACGGGCTGAGCAACCCGGAAATGATGTTGAGCAAGGTCGACTTGCCGCACCCCGAAGGCCCGAGCAGCGCATAAGCACCGCCCTGCTCCCACACGTGGTCCATCTCGCGGATCGCGTAATCCTCAGGGCCGGTCGGCGTTGGGGTGTAGCTATGAGCAAGGTTCTGCAAACGGATTTCGGCCATCAGGCTACCCTCGCAATACGGCGACCGGGCGCCTGAACCAGCTGCCCCTGCATATCGAACACAAACAGTTTATGGGTCGGGATATAGATGCGAATCGGCGCATCGACGTCGTATTCGTGAACACCCGGCAAGTGCAGCACCAGCAGGAAATACTCATTGCGCACGTGCAGGAAGGTTTCCGAACCGCTGATCTCGGCCACCTCGACGGTCACCGCCAGTTCCAGATCGTCGTCGTTGCTCGGCACCAGCGAAATGTGGCTGGGGCGCACGCCGAAACGGAACTCGCCCTCGCCCACCGGTCGCAGATCGACGTTCAACGGGAAGTGCACAAAATTGGCGAAACTGACTTCGTTGCCGGCAATTCGCCCCGGCATCAGGTTGATCGGCGGCTCGGAGAACAGCTCCGCCGCCAGCACCGTTTGCGGCTGGTGATACACCTCGGAGGACTTGCCGCTCTGAATCACCCGACCTTCGTGAAGAATCGTGGTGGTGCCGCCCAACGCCAAGGCTTCGTTGGGTTCCGTGGTGGCGTAAATCGCGATGGTGTGCCGGGCCTTGAACAGCTCGCGCATCTCCTGGCGCAGCTCTTCGCGCAGCTTGTAGTCGAGGTTGACCAGCGGCTCGTCGAACAGAATCAGCTCGGCATCCTTGACCAGCGCCCGGGCCATCGCCGTGCGTTGTTGCTGGCCGCCGGAGAGCTCCAAAGGATAACGCTGGAGGAATTTCTCGATGCGCAGCATCTTCGCGGTTTCCAGCACTTTGCTCTGGATCAGCTCACTGGAAACGCCGGACTGACGCAGCGGCGAGGCGATGTTCTCGAACACTGTCATGGTCGGGTAATTGATGAACTGCTGATAGACCATCGACACGTTGCGCAAACGCACCGGGCGCTGGGTGACATCGACGCCGTTCATCAGGATGCGGCCGCTGTCCGGCTTGTCCAGACCTGCCATCAGGCGCATGAGGCTGGTTTTGCCGGACAGCGTGCGACCGAGCAAAACATTGAACGATCCGGGTTCGAAGTTAAGGCACGCATCATCGATCCAGGTTTGACCCTCGACGGTACGGCTGACGTGCTCCAGGATTAGTGACATGGCTCGGCCTTTTTATTATTGGAGTCAAGCGACCGGAGCACTACAGCGACATTCGTGCCAGAAATCCCAAGCGGTTGATCTGGCTTGGAAAATACGAAAAAGAAGTGAAAACCGCGTTCGTTGCTGAACAGAAATGAACAACCGTGACTGAACAATTGAACAGTTCAAAGGTTGACAATGAACAAATGTGAACAACACTCTATGGATGCTTTTGCGTGGGCCGCCACATTCACCCCATGATCTACGCGGTCACCCACATTCATCTGAAATGTACGCGGTCCCCCGGTAGGAGCTGCCGAAGGCTGCGATCTTTTGATCTTGAACTTCGCGGTCTTACGGGCGCCAAGATCAAAAGATCGCAGCCTTCGGCAGCTCCTACGGGTATTGTTTTCGGCGCGATATCGCGACGGCCCAACGTATGCAAAACCCATAAAAACAATAAAAGCTTGCTCAGAGATCGACTGCCATGGCCGCACCTGCCTCGCCGCTCTCCCACGACGCCATCATCCAGGACTCCTGGTCTCGCTGCCGCGCGTTCGGGCTCGATCATCAGAGCGCTCCGGCGTTCGATCAGCTGCCGGCCGATGGCATCGCCCAATTGCTGGAGAGCCAGCACTCGCTGGTGCAGACCACCCATCAGGAAGTCCTGCCGTATTACGAGAACATCCTCAGCAACTCCAACTGCCTGATCATGCTCGCCGACAATCAGGGCCAGGTGCTGACGTCCTGGGGCACCCAGCGCTTCATCGAGCCGAGCCTGACCCGAGGTTTCAGCGCCGGCGCCAGCTGGATGGAGCGTTGCAGCGGGACCAATGCGATCGGCACCGCGCTAGTTTGCGAACAGGCCGTACATATCGAGCACGATGAACATTTCCTCAAGGCCAACCGCTTCATGACCGGTTCCGCCGCGCCGATTTTCGATGCCGAGCGCAAGGTGATCGCGGTACTGGATGTATCCAGCGACAGCTACCTGCCGCCGTCGCACACCTTGGGCATGGTCAAGATGATGAGTCAGACCGTGGAGAACCGGCTGATCCTCAACCTGTTCCATGGCCAGCATTTCCAGCTGACCTTCAACACCGGGCTGAATAACCTCGACAGCCAATGGGCCGGGTTGCTGATCTTCGACGAAACCGGTCAGGTGCTGTCGGCCAATCGCCGGGCCGACAATCTGCTGGGTATCAGCCTGTCGCGGGTCAGCGTCGAAAGCCTGTTCAAAGTCTCTTTGCTGGAACTGCTGAACCAGCCGGACGGCCTGCCGTTTGCCCTGCAAGCCTCGGGGCGCAACCGTTTTCAATGCCTGTTGAAGCGACCGAAACTAGCGCCGATTCAAGCCCGAGTGTTTGCTGAACCCACGGTGTCGGCGCCCACAGCGATCAGCCTTAATACCCTGCATTTTGGCGACAGCCGCGTGGAAAAAGCCGTGCGCCAGGCCGAGCGCTTGCTGGAAAAGGACATTCCGCTGTTAATCCACGGGGAAACCGGAGTCGGCAAGGAAGTCTTCGTCAAAGCCCTGCACCAGGCCAGTTCACGCAGCAAACAGCCGTTCATTGCCGTCAACTGTGCAGCGATCCCCGCCGAACTGGTGGAATCCGAATTGTTTGGCTACGAGAAAGGTGCGTTCACCGGCGCCAATCAGAAAGGCAGCATCGGGCTAATCCGCAAGGCCGACAAAGGCACCCTGTTCCTCGATGAAATCGGCGACATGCCGCTGCCGACCCAGGCCCGGTTGCTGCGGGTACTGCAGGAGCGTTGCGTGCAACCGGTGGGCAGCAGCGAGTTGTTCCCGGTGGACATTCGGATCATTTCGGCAACTAACCGCTCGTTGCGCGAACAGGTTCAGCTGGGGCGGTTTCGTGAGGATTTGTATTACCGCATTGGTGGTTTGACCCTGGAACTGCCGCCGCTACGGGAACGCAGCGATAAACAAGCACTGTTCAAGCGTTTGTGGGAACAGCATCGCGAACCGTCGCAGTGGGCCGGGTTGAGTTCCGAAGTGATGGAGCTGTTCAGTCGTCATCCGTGGCCGGGGAATTTGCGCCAGGTCAGCAGTGTGATGCAGGTGGCGCTGGCCATGGCCGAGGAACAACCCGTGCGGCCGGAGCATTTGCCGGATGATTTTTTTGTCGACCTGGAAATGGAGCCGGTGGATTCGCCGGAGCCGGTAGCGGTTGATTTGAATGATGCCGAGGAATTGAATCGGCAGTTGCAGGCGGCTGGGGGGAATATTTCGCACTTGGCCCGGCGGTTGGGGGTTAGCCGGAATACCCTTTACAAGCGATTGCGTCAGTTGGAAGGTTAAAGGCGAAGATCAAAAGATCGCAGCCTTCGGCAGCTCCTACACCGGTCCGCGTCCATCCGCGTCATTGTGAGCGAACAAAACCCTGTAGGAGCTGGCGAAGCCTGCGATCTTTTGATCTTCAACCAAACAAACAAAAACCCGCACAAGGCGGGTTTTCGTTTTTGTGAAAGGCGTAGCAAACGCTGCAATCAGTCAGCCAATCGCCAGGTCGTCCCACCCTTCCCGTCTTCCAGCACCACGCCCATGGCGGTGAGCTGGTCGCGGATACGGTCGGATTCGGCCCAGTCTTTACCGGCACGAGCTGCCAGACGTGCAGCAATTAGCGCCTCGACTTCGGCTGCGTCCACGCGCCCTTCGGCACCGGCCTGCAGGAAGTCATCGGCTTCAAGCTGCAACACACCCAGCACGCTGGCCAACTCTTTCAAACGAGCCGCCAAACCCGCCGCCGCATCGAGATCGCTCTCGCGCAGACGATTGATCTCACGAACCATCTCGAACAACACCGCACAGGCTTCCGGCGTGCCAAAGTCGTCGTTCATCACCTGAGTGAAACGCTCGACGAACGCTTCGCCACCCGCCGGTGCCACGTTCGGCAGGCCTTTCAACGCATGGTAGAAACGCTCGAGTGCGCCTTTGGCGTCCTTGAGGTTGTCTTCCGAATAGTTGATCGCGCTGCGGTAGTGGCTGGATACCAGCAGGTAACGCACGACTTCCGGGTGGTACTTTTCCAGCACGTCGCGAATGGTGAAGAAGTTGTTCAAGGACTTGGACATCTTCTCGCCATTGATGCGAATCATGCCGCAATGCATCCACGCGTTGGCGTAGGTCTTGCCGGTGGCCGCTTCGCTCTGGGCGATTTCGTTTTCATGGTGCGGGAACTCGAGGTCGCTGCCGCCGCCATGAATGTCGAAGGTCTCGCCGAGGCAGCAGGTGGACATCACCGAGCACTCGATGTGCCAGCCCGGACGCCCGGCGCCCCATGGAGATTCCCAGCTCGGTTCGCCCGGCTTGGTAGCTTTCCACAGCACGAAGTCCAGCGGGTCCTGCTTGGACTCGTCGACTTCGATCCGCGCGCCGATGCGCAGGTCTTCGATCTTCTTGCGCGACAGCTTGCCGTAACCCATGAACTTGGCGACGCGGTAGTACACGTCGCCATTGCCTGGGGCGTAGGCGTAACCCTTGTCGATCAAGGTCTGGATCATGTTCAGCATGCCAGGGATATGATCGGTGGCCCGCGGTTCCATGTCCGGCTTGAGGATGTTGAGGCGCGCCTCATCCTCGTGCATCGCGGTGATCATGCGTTCGGTCAGCGCGTCGAACGGCTCGCCGTTCTCCTTCGCCCGATTGATGATCTTGTCTTCGATGTCGGTGATGTTGCGCACATAGGTCAGGTTATAACCGCTGAACCGCAACCAGCGAGTCACCAGGTCGAACGCGACCATGCTGCGGCCATGGCCAATGTGGCAGTAGTCGTACACGGTCATCCCGCAGACGTACATGCGCACATTGTTGCCATCCAGAGGCTTGAAGACTTCTTTGCTCTTGGTGAGCGTGTTGTAGATCGTAAGCACGAATGCTCCTTCCTTAACGCTGAATCACTGGCCCCACGAATCGCGCAGGGTCACGGTACGGTTGAACACCGGAACACCTGGCTTCGAGTCCTTGATATCCGCGACGAAGTAACCTTCGCGCTCGAACTGGAAACGGTCTTCCGGCTGTGCATTGCCAAGCGAAGGCTCGGCACGACAACCAGTGAGAACTTGCAGCGAGTCAGGGTTGATGTTGTCCAGGAAACTGGCGCTGTCTTCGGCCTTTTCAGGGTTGGCCGAACGGAACAGGCGATCGTACAGACGCACTTCGCATTCGACGCTGGCCGCGGCCGGCACCCAGTGCACCACGCCTTTGACCTTGCGGCCTTCCGGATTTTTGCCCAACGTTTCCGGATCGTACGAGCAACGCAGTTCGACGATGTTGCCATCGGCGTCCTTGATCGCTTCGTCGGCACGGATCACGTAGCTGCCGCGCAGACGCACTTCGCCGTTCGGCTCCAGGCGCTTGTAGCCTTTCGGCGGCTCTTCCATGAAGTCTTCACGGTCGATGTAGAGCTCACGGGCGAACGGCAGGACGCGCACGCCCATGTCTTCTTTCGGGTGGCACGCCAATTCGAGGTTTTCGACCTGGCCTTCCGGGTAGTTGGTGATCACGACTTTCAGCGGACGCAACACGCACATGGCGCGTGGGGCGCTGTGGTCGAGGTCGTCACGGATGCTGAATTCGAGCATGCCAAAGTCGACCACGCCGTCGGAACGGTTGGTGCCGATCATTTCGCAGAAGTTGCGGATCGATTTCGGCGTGTAGCCACGGCGGCGGAAGCCCGACAGCGTGGACATGCGCGGATCGTCCCAGCCATGAACGTGCTTTTCATCGACCAGTTGCTTGAGCTTGCGCTTGCTGGTGATGGTGTAGTTCAGGTTCAGGCGGCTGAACTCGTATTGACGCGGCTTCGCCGGCACGGGCAGGTTCTCGAGGAACCACTCGTACAGCGGACGGTGGCTTTCGAATTCCAGGGTGCAGATCGAGTGGGTGATGCCTTCGATGGCGTCCGACTGACCGTGGGTGAAGTCGTAGTTCGGGTAGATGCACCACTTGTCACCGGTCTGGTGGTGATGCGCGTGACGGATGCGATACATGATCGGGTCGCGCAGGTTCATGTTCGGCGAGGCCATGTCGATCTTGGCCCGCAGCACGCGTGCGCCGTCCGGGAATTCGCCGGCGCGCATGCGGGCGAACCAGTCGAGGTTTTCTTCCACGGAGCGGTCACGGAACGGGCTGTTCTTGCCCGGTTCGGTCAGGCTACCACGGTATTCCTTGGCTTGCTCAGGGCTCAGATCGTCGACGTAGGCCTTGCCGGCCTTGATCAGCTCTACCGCCCAGTCGTGCAACTGGTCGAAATACTGCGAGGCATAGCGCACTTCACCGGACCATTCGAAGCCCAGCCATTTGACGTCGCTTTCGATCGCGTCGATGTATTCCTGGTCTTCCTTGGCCGGGTTAGTGTCGTCGAAACGCAGGTGCGTGACGCCGCCGAATTCCTGAGCCAGACCGAAGTTCACACAGATCGACTTGGCGTGACCGATGTGCAGGTAGCCGTTGGGCTCAGGCGGGAAACGGGTGACGATCTGCGTGTGCTTACCCGAGTCCAGGTCCGCCTGGATGATCGGGCGCAGGAAATTGACCGGCACGGCAGGGCCAGTCTTGGAATTCGAGGTAGGGTCGACAGTGGGCTTGCTCATAGGATCCTTGAACGTACAAGTGCGCGGCCAGTTGGCCAAATCAAAGCGGCTGTTATAAATCAAAGGGGCTTATCATAGCCGATGCTGTCAAGTGGCTGACAGAGCAGGCCGGCAATCGGTTGCATTTAATCGGTTGCCAATGAAAAACAGCCTCGAAATTCGCGCCCGGCACGCTAAACTGCGTGCCTTGGCCGACACTGGCCGGACTGGTTGAGGGCCTGAACGCCCCGAAACCCACGAATTTCTTGAAAACGCTTCTCCTTATAAAGAGTACCGATCATGACCCAAGTCAAACTGACCACCAACCATGGCGACATCGTCCTGGAGCTGAACACTGAGAAAGCCCCGATCACCGTGGCCAACTTCGTCGAGTACGTCAAAGCCGGTCACTACGAAAACACTGTTTTCCACCGCGTCATCGGCAACTTCATGATCCAGGGCGGCGGTTTCGAGCCAGGCATGAAAGAAAAGAAAGACAAGCGCCCAAGCATCCAGAACGAAGCCGACAACGGCCTGCCGAACGTGAAGTACAGCGTAGCCATGGCCCGCACCATGGAGCCGCATTCGGCTTCCGCCCAGTTCTTCATCAACGTGGCTGACAACAGCTTCCTGAACCACAGCGGCAAAACCGCTCAGGGTTGGGGCTACGCCGTATTCGCCAAAGTAGTCGAAGGCACCGACGTGGTCGACAAGATCAAAGGCGTGGCCACGACTTCCAAAGCCGGCCACCAGGACGTACCAGCAGAAGACGTGATCATCGAGAAAGCCGAGATCATTGAGTGATACTGCTGATTTCAGACTTGCATCTGGAAGAGGAGCGCCCGGACATTACCCGGGCGTTTCTGGATTTGCTCGCTAGACGTGCCCGCTCCGCGAGTGCGCTGTATATTCTGGGCGACTTTTTCGAGGCGTGGATTGGCGACGATGCCATGACAGCCTTCCAGCGTTCCATCTGCCAGGCCCTGCGCGAACTTAGCGACAGCGGCACGGCCATTTTTCTGATGCACGGCAATCGCGACTTCATGCTTGGCCAGGCCTTCTGCAAACAGGCCGGCTGCACGTTGTTGAAAGACCCGAGTGTCGTGCAGTTTTACGGCGAGCCAGTGCTGTTGATGCACGGCGACAGCCTCTGCACCCGCGACGAAGCTTATATGAAGCTGCGGCGCTACCTGCGCAACCCGATTACCCTGTTCATCCTGCGGCATCTGCCCTTGCGCACTCGCCACAAACTGGGGCGCAAGCTGCGAAGTGAAAGCCGTGCACAAACGCGGATGAAGGCCAATGACATTGTTGATGTCACTCCGGAAGAAGTGCCGCGGGTCATGCAGCAATATGGTGTGAAGACCTTGATCCACGGGCACACCCATCGCCCCGCCATCCACAAATTGCAGATTGGCGAGCAGTCGGCCAAACGCATTGTGTTGGGGGATTGGGATCGTCAGGGCTGGGCGTTGCAGGTGGATGAGCAAGGGTTTGCATTGGCGCCTTTCGACTTCACCCCGCCGCCACAACTGGCAGCACCCGCAAACTAACGGCCGAACAAAAGAACCTGTGGGAGCGGGCTTGCCCGCGATGACGGTGGATCATTCAACAACGTTGTTGAATGTGATTCCGCTATCGCGGGCAAGCCCGCTCCCACAGGGGTTTGTGTTTATCTCAATGACCGGCAGCAGCAGGTCCCGCCTTCGCCGCAAACGGCGGTTTCGCCAGCCACACCAGCAGAATCAACCCCATGAACGCCCATCCCAGCAACGTGAAGTAATCAACGGTGGAGAGCATGTACGCCTGGCTGGTCAGCACATGATCCAGCTGCGCGTAAGCCGGGTTACCCGCCCCGCCCAACGCATTCAAGGCATCCCGGGTCGCCGGCTCGTACGTGGTGATGCTTTCACTCAAATACGCATGGTGCTGATCGGCGCGGCGAATCCAGATCCAGGTGGTCAACGACGCCGCAAAACTGCCGCCCAAGGTCCGCAGGAACGTCGCAAGGCCCGCGCCATCGGCAATCTGGCTCGGTGGCAAATCCGACATCAAAATGCTCAAGGTCGGCATGAAGAACAGCGCCACGCCAATGCCCATGAACAACTGCACCAGCGCGATGTGCTGGAAGTCCACTTCATTGGTAAATCCGGCGCGCATGAAGCAACTCAAACCGATGCAAAGGAACGCGCCACCGGCCAGCAGTCGCAGGTCGAACTTATGCGCATACTTGCCGACAAACGGCGACAGCAGCACCGGAAGAATACCGATCGGCGCCACCGCCAATCCGGCCCAGGTGGCGGTATAGCCCATTTGGGTTTGCAACCATTGCGGCAGGATCAGGTTGATGCCGAAGAACCCGGCGTAGCCGCCCACCAACACAATGGTGCCGATGCGGAAATTGCGGTAAGCGAACAGCCGCAGGTTGACCACCGGATGCTTGTCGGTCATTTCCCAGATCACGAACACCGCCAGCGCAATCACTGAAATAGCCGCGCCGATGATGATGAAATTCGACTCAAACCAGTCCAGGTCATTGCCCTTGTCGAGGATCACCTGCAACGCGCCGACGCCAATAATCAACGTGATCAAACCCACGTAATCCATCGGCTGGTAACTGGTCACCACTGGACGCGCCTTGAGTTGCTGGCGCACCACCATCACTGCGAAAATCCCGATTGGCACGTTGATAAAGAAAATCCACGGCCAGCTGTAACTGTCGGTGATCCAGCCGCCAAGAATCGGCCCGGCAATCGGCGCCACCACCGTGACCATCGCCAGCAACGCCAGGGCCATGCCTCGCCTGGCGGGCGGATAGACCGCGATCAACAGCGTCTGCGTCATCGGATACAACGGCCCGGCCACCAGGCCTTGAAGCACCCGAAAGCCGATCAGCTCCGGCATTGAGGTCGAGATGCCACAGAGAAACGACGCCAGCACGAACAGCATCGTCGCCCAGAGAAACAGCTTCACCTCACCAAAACGCCGGCTGAGCCAACCGGTCAGCGGCAGCGCAATGGCGTTGCTTACGGCAAACGAGGTGATGACCCAGGTGCCCTGCTCCGAACTCACGCCCAGGTTGCCGGAAATCGTCGGCAAGGCCACGTTGGCGATGGTGGTGTCGAGCACCTGCATGAAGGTCGCCAGCGACAGGCCGATGGTGCTGAGCAGCAGGCTGGGCGGCGTGAAAGACGCGTTATTGCTCATCGCAAATCCTTTGAAACCTGATTGGCGCTGCGTCTGTTACAGACGCAGCTGACCTTGTGGGAGCGACCTGTGGCGAGGGGGCTTGCCCCCGTTGGACTGCGCAGCAGTCCCATCTTCTAGGGCCGCTTCGCGACCCAACGGGGGCAAGCCCCCTCGCCACAGAAGCTCGCGCCCACAGGATCGGTGTGATGACCAATCAGCGGTGCGCGGTTTTAATGACCGCGGCGCTGTTGTCGTGGATCAACTGGGTGATCATCGCGTCGGCCTCAGCCAACTGACGGTCGTAGACGCTGGTGCTGAACGACGCCTTTTGCGGCGGCTGTTGCGCCAGCACCGGGCCGCTCTGGTCACGCAGGTTCACATCGACCTGAGTCGACAGGCCGACCCGCAATGGGTGCTTGGCCAGCTCTTCGGCATTGATGTGAATGCGTACCGGCACCCGCTGGACGATCTTGATCCAGTTACCGGTAGCGTTCTGCGCCGGCAGCAAGGCAAACGCACTGCCGGTCCCGGCGCCGAGGCTGTCGATGGTGCCGCTGTATTTGACGTCGCTGCCGTAGAGGTCGGCCTCGATGTCCACCGGCTGACCGATGCGCATGTCACGCAGTTGGGTTTCCTTGAAATTGGCGTCGATCCACAGCTGATCCAGTGGAATCACCGCCATCAACGCGGTGCCCGGTTGGACCCGCTGGCCCAGTTGCACACTGCGTTTGGCAACGTAACCGGTGACCGGCGCGATCAAAGTGCTGCGGGCATGGGTGAGGTACGCCTGACGCAATTGCGCGGCGGCGGACATCACGTCCGGGTGCGACGACACCACGGTGTCATCCACCAGCGCGCTGGTGGTCATGAGCTGTTGTTTGGCGTTGGCCAAGGCGTTTTGCGCCGAGGTCAGGTCGTCGCGAGCGTGGGACAGTTCTTCCTGGGAAATCGCCCCGCCAGCGGCGAGGTTTTTCCGGCGATTGAAGTTGTCCTGAGCCTTTTGCACTTCGGCCTGCTGCGCGTTGACCTGGGCTTTCATGCCGTCGACATTGCTGTACAAGCCGCGCACTTGGCGCACGGTGCGAGCCAGATTGGCCTGGGCACTTTGCAGACCGACTTCGGCGTCGTTCGGGTCGAATTTGACCAGCACCTGGCCTTCGTGGACCAGATCGCCATCGTCGGCACCGATGCTGACTACGGTGCCAGTGACCAGCGGAGTGATTTCCACCACGTTGCCGTTCACATAGGCGTCGTCGGTGCTTTCATTCCAGCGACCGAAGAATTCGTGATAACCCCAGACGCCGAGCCCGGCGAGGATCACCATGATTGTCAGCACAAACAGCATGACTTTGCGTTTGCGCGAGTTGCTGGCGTCTTGAGAGTTGTCAGGAGCTTGAGTTGCATCGACAGTGGCCATGACGAGTACCTTGAATTAGTTGTGCTGCGTGGCTGGGGTTGCGTTGGCTGCGGTCAGGGTTTCGCCCTGGAAGCCGCCGCCCAGCGCTTGCATCAGTTGAATCGACAGGTCGATCTGCTCGGCATTCAGGTTGGCCAGCTGACGCTGGGCCTGGAGCAATTGCTGCTCAATGCTGAGCACGTCCAGATAGTTACCGATGCCGGAACCGTAACGCTGGACCACGGTGTTGTAAGAGTCCTGAGCAATGTCGGTCGCATGTTGCTGGGCGCCGATTTGCCGGCCGATATCGCGCAACTGGTTGATGGTGTCGCTGACATCGCCCAGGGCTTTCACTAGGCTTTTGTTGTACTGCGCCACCGCGAGGTCGTAATCGGCGTCGCGGGAATCGAGGTCAGCCCGCAGGCGGCCGCCGTCGAAAATCGGCACCGAGATCGTTGGCGCGACATTGAAGAAGCGACTGGCGGAACCGAACATCGCATCGCCCAGCAACGACTCGACACCCGCCGCCGCGCTCAGGTTGAGGTTGGGGTAGAACCGGGTCTTGCCCGCCGCGATGTTTTTGCTCGCGGCTTCAACCCGCCAGCGCGCCGCCACCAGGTCCGGGCGACGACCAAGCAATTCCGCCGGCAGCACCGACGGCAACGCCACGGCACTGGCCTGAAGAACCTTCGGTCGTGCGATTTCGTTGCCGCGATCCGGACCTTTGCCCAGCAGCACGGCCAAGGCGATTTTCGCGCTTTGCAGGCGTTTTTCGGCGTCGATCAGGCTGGCTTCGGCGCTGGCTTCCAGGCTTTCGGTCTGCTGGAACTGGTACTGACTGTCGATCCCCGAGCTCAGGCGACGCTGGCTGAGGTCGAGCATTTGTTGGGTGCGCTTGAGGTCTTCGCTGGCCAGGTCATGGATGATGTGCGCCTGCCCCAGATCGCTGTAGGCGCGGGCGACGTCGGCAGACAAGGTCAGCTGCGCGGCTTGCTGATCGACTTCGGCGGCACGGGCCTGGCCCAATGCGGCTTCCCAGGCATCACGCTGACCGCCCCAAAGGTCGAAGTTGTAATTGAAACTGGCGCCAACGTTGCGCACGGTGGAGTAGGTGCCGCCCTGCCCGCTCGGGTCCTGATCGCGAGCCAGACGCGAACGGCTGACACCGGCGCTGGCATCCAGGGTCGGCATCCGCGCGGCGTCGGCGGCATAGGCCGCGGCGCTGGCCTGATGGGCGCGGGCGTCGGCGATTTGCATGTCGGGGCTGTCGTGCAGGGCTTCACGGATCAGGCCGTCGAGTTGCGGGTCGCCGAGGCTTTTCCACCAGTCGCTTTTCGGCCATGCCGCGGGCGACAGGGTCACGCCGTTGAGGGATTGACCGGCCTTGAGATTTTTCGCATTGAGGCTGACGCCTTCGGTGGTCAGGCCGCTGTAACTGGCGCAGCCGGCGAGGCTCATGGCCAACAGCACCAGGCTCAGGCCGCTACGCAGGCTTTTACTGTTCATTGCCACCTACCCGCAGCAGCGTGATCGAGTCACCCGCGGCTACAAGAATTTTCTTCAGGATCTGTTCCAGGGTTTTCAATTCTTCCGGGGTGATGGCGCCAGCCAGCTCATTCATGGCGTCGGCGCCGATCTGCGGCAGCTGGTCGGTCAGCTGCTGGCCCTGCTCGGTCAGCACCAGCTGAACTTGACGCCGGTCTGCCTCGGAGCGTTGGCGGGCGAGGAAACCTTTCTGTTCCAGACGATCGAGCATGCGGGTCATCGAACCGCTGTCCAGCGACAGGTGACGGCACAGCTCGGCCGGCGTATCGACGCCGAACTGGGCCATGATGATCAGCACTTTGAACTGCGCGGCGGTGATGCCATGGGGTTCCATGTGCGTATCGATGATCCGGTCCTTGAGCAGCGCGGCGCGCCCGAGCAAAAGGCCGAGATGGCAATTATGGAAATCGTATGAGGAGAAATGTTTCATCTGACCACCAATTAGCTGCCTAGGCAGAGAATGTATGTCGAGATGTTACTGCCTAGGCAGAGAATGTCAACGCAATAGTTAGGTTGCTTTGTATTTGATTGATAAATGGCGCCCGAGCGGCCACACAAATCCCTGTGGCGAGGGGGCTTGCCCCCGTTCGGCTGCGAAGCAGTCGTCGCTTTTTGATTTGCAGAGTTTCAGAAGGAATGAAGTTGCAGGTTTTGGGGGCCGCTACGCGCCCCAACGGGGGCAAGCCCCCTCGCCACAGGGACCGCGCCAGATTGGAGGGGGTTAGAAATCCCGCTTGTAGAAGATGTCCAGCGAACTGGCCACGCCGCTGGCGGCTTCGAGGTAGACCTTTTTGCTCAGTTTGTAGCGCAAGGCGATGGTGTTGGCCGGCTCGAACACGCCGACCCCATAACGCAGGCTGAGCTTCTCGGAGATATTGCCGCTGGCTACCACGGCGGTATTGGCGCCGCTGCCTTGGGTATCGAGCTGGAAGTCCTGAATGCCCAAATCCTTGGCCAACCCGCTGGTCACCCCCGAACTGCCCATCAAACCCAACCCGAGGGCGGCCTGGGCGAGCATGTTGTTGTCTTCACCGGTGGTGCTCAGCGGACGCCCCAGCACCAGATAGGACAATGCCTGCTCCTGACTCATGGCCGGTTCGGAAAAGATCTGCGTGGTCGGCTGCTCGGCGCTGCCACTCAGGCGGATGCCGGCGATCACATCGTCGGTCTGGCGAATCGCTTCGATGTCGAGGTACGGCTGATCGATGGGGCCGGCAAACAACAGACGCGCCCGGCGCACCGTCAACCGCTGACCGTAGGCGCGATAACGCCCGTCGTTGAGCCACAACTCGCCACGGGTGTCCATGTTGTCGCCGATGTGCACCTGGCCTTGCAGGTTGGCGGTCAGGCCGAATCCGGCAAAGCTGAGTTTGTCCTGCCCGACCACTACATCGATATCCATCGCCATGGCCATCGGCGGTTTGCCTTCTTCGGTTTGCTGACCGACGATCACCGTGTCATCGGAGACCTTGACCGTCGATGGCGGCAGTTCTCGCACGGTGATCTCGCCCTTGGGCACCAGCACCTTGCCGACGATTGCCAGTTTGTCGTCCTTCATGGAGATCTTCAGGTCTGGCGCGACTTCCAACTCGGCGTAGGGTTCGACGGTGACCGGCAATTGCGAGCCCTTGAGCGCCAGATCCACCACCAGCGCCTGGCCCCAGGCGATGTTGCCATTGAGGCTGCCCTGCCCGGTCTTGCCGCTTTTCCAGCCGCCGTTCAGTTGCACGGTTTCGCCAGCAATCACGGCTCGAAGTTGCAAGGCTTCAAGCGCCATCGGCAGTTCCGGCCCGGAGACTTCACCGTCGCGCAGCTCAAGGTTGCCATTGACCAGCGGCGCCAGCAGTCCGCCGGACAATGTGCCGCTGCCGCTCAAATGCCCGGTGAGTTTCTCGACCATCGGCAAAAACGGCCGCGCCACCGACAAGTCCAGACCACTGAGGCGGAATGAACCGGTCAGCGGTTTGTTCTTCGGCAGCGGGTTGATCTGCGCCTGAACCATCAGTTCACCGAGTTTGCCGCCGACAAAATTGAGGTCGGTGTCGATGCGTTTTGGCGTGAGTTTGCTGGTGAGTTTCAGGGTCTGGTACGGGAAATCCAGCCATTGCTCCTTCTCACGCATACGCAAGGTGCCGCCACTGGCGTCAATGCTGACCTGGCCGTTCGGGCCGCTGGCCGGCAGGTCCAGTTGCAGGTCGGCATTGAGCTTGCCCTTCCAGGCAAAATCCTTCGGCAACCATTGCGCGAGGCTGTCGATGGGGAACTGCTTGAGGTGATAACGCAGCTTCGGCTCGGGCATCAAGCGCTGGTCTTCGCCGCACAGGCTGGCCGGGCCGGACATCCAGCAATGGGCGCCGAAGTTGATTTTGCCGTCCGCCAGTCGCTCAAGCTTCGCCGGATTTTGCAGCTTCCAGTCCTGCCCGCCAGCCTGGATATCGCCACTGGCCAGACGCCCGCGCCAATTGCCCTTATCCAGCGTGCCGTCGAGACCGAGCGCCAGTTTCAGCTTCGGTCCTTGCAGGTGGAGGGCGAGTTTCTGGTTTTTGATGTCGCCCTGACCGCTGGCGGTCAACGTGCCCAGTGACGTGTCGCCGGTCCGAATGCCGCTGCCCTTGAGGTCGATCTTCGCCCGCTGGGCGTTGTCGAGGGTGGCGTCCAGATTGAGGCTTTGCAGGCGATTGTCTTCGAAGGCCAGTTGCGTGCCTTGCAGGCCGAGCTTGCCTTGAGGCGCTTTGAGCGTGCCGGCGACATCGACCCGGCCATTGAGCTGACCGCGCAGTTGCGGCCAGAGCTGGGCCAGACGCGGCATCTTGATGTCGATCCGGCCGGCGAGTTTCTGTTGCAGGCTGCCCTGGCCATTGATGCTGTTGTCACCGAGTCGAATCTGCAATGCGCTGAGGTTCCATTGCTCGCCGCCGCCATCGGCCTTGGCTTGCAACACGGCCGGTTGCCCGCGCAGCTTGCCTTTCAGGTCCAGGTCGGCGGTCAGGCTGAGCCTTTCATTTTTCATCTCGCCTTTGCTGCGCAAGGGACCGGCCAACGTGCCTGGCAACTCCGCGAGCCAGTACGCCGGGTTGATCGCCGAGAGGTCCAGCGCCGTATCCCAAGCGATACCGTCGGCAAACTGCAGGTTCAAGTGCCCTTCAGCCTTGCCCTGCCCGGCTTCGAGTTTGAATTGTGGCAGATGGATTTTGGTCAGATCGCCGCTGAACGGGCTGTTCAGGCTGAATGCCCCGGCCGGGCCATCCAGTGCGGCTTTGAAGTTACCGATGTAGTTGCCGTCGGTGTAGGAGACTTCACCGTTGAAGCTGCGCAGCGCCACTTGCGGCTCGTCGATCAGCGGATAGAGACGGTGCCACGGGAAATCCAGCCAATCGATTTTCGCTTCAGCACTCAGGCCTTTGCTCCAATCCACCAGCCCTGTGAGCTTGAGGCTTTGTTTGTCGTTCGCCGTCAGATCAAGGCCGGCGATCTGCGCGCCCTTGGCGTCGACCTTGCCTTGCAGCGATAACGCGACCGGGCCTTGTTCTGCGGGTAACGTGGCTTTGCCGAGCAACTGGTAACCGTTTTTCAGGTCGCCGTCGCCGGTGAGTTCCAGTTGATTGAGTTGCAGGGTATCCGGTAGATCAGCGCTAGCCTTGAAGCCGTCGGCGGTGATGCGCACTTTGGCCGGCAGGTTTTCCACCAGCGGTTGCAGCTCCCCGGTGAGTTGGCCGTTCAGGTAGCCGCTGCTGTCGGCTTTCAGGTTCAGGGTTTTCAGCAGGTCGCCGTCGACTTTCAGGGCCAGCGACCATGGTTCGGTACCCGGCGAAGGCAAGGTCAGTTTGCCCTCAGCGGCCAGCGGCCAGTTGCCGCTCGGTTGCAACAGGCCGGACAGGTTCAGGCTCAGCTCATCACGCTGCAAATGCACCGAGTCGATCTGCAAACCCTTCTCGGTCCAGTGTGCTGCCAGTTGCAGCCCCTTGAGCTCTTCACTGCCGTTGAACAGCAGACGGCCAATTTTGACGTCGCCCAATTCGATGGCCAGCGGCAATTTCAAGTCCGGCAGATTGATCGGGCCGCTGCTTTGCTCTTCCACGCCCGGCGGGAATTGCAGGCTGACCTGCTCGGCCTGCAATTGCTCGATGCACAACGTCATGCGCATCAGGCACAGCGGCGACCAGGCAAAAATTGCTTTGTTCAGCTCAACCCGGCTGCTGTCCTGCTGCCACACCAGATGATCGGCGCTCCACTGCCCACCCAAACGGCCCTGGAAATTCTCCACGGTCAAACCCGGCACAAAGCCGAGCGCCCAGCGACTGCCCGTCGGAGTGCCCAGCACGGTGACCAGTGTCAGCACGATCAGCATCAGCAGCGCCGGGATCGCCAGCAGCGTTATTTTCAAACCACGCTTCACAGCTCAGGCCCCATGGAAAAGTGCAATCGAATGCCGCCGTCGTCGTCCATCGCGTGGGCCAGGTCGAGGCGAATCGGCCCCACCGGCGAAACCCAGCGTACGCCGATACCGACACCGGTCTTCAGGTTCGGCAGTTCGAGTGTGTTGAAGGAGTTGCCCTGGTCGATGAAGGTTGCGACCCGCCATTTTTCGGCGACGGAGTATTGATACTCGACGCTGCCGGCCACCATGTAGCGGCCACCGATACGGTCGCCATCGGAGTTTTCCGGGGACAGGCTCTGATAATCGTAACCGCGCACGCTCTGATCGCCACCGGCAAAGAAGCGCAGAGACGGCGGCACCGATTTGTAGCCATTAGTGGCGCTACCGCCGACCTGCACCCGACCGAGCAAGCGGTGTTTGTCGAAGACCGTGGTCAGGCCTTTGACCAGCGCCGTGCCGTAGAGCAAGTTGGTGTCCGAACCCAATCCTTCCTTGGCGACTTTGGTTTCGAATTGCAGGCGATAACCGTTGTGCGGATCGATGCGGTTGTCGCTTTTCAGGTACGAATAACTCACGCCGGGCATCAGCAAGGTGCTGAGCCCCGAATCGTCACCGAGCTTGTATTCCTCGCGTTGCCACTTGAGCGACACCACCCGCTGCCAGCCGCTGGGCAACTTGCTGTGCCACTCGGGGCCGAGGGTCAGCAGTTTGCTGAGGGTATCGGTGCCAGCGATTTCTTCATATTGATAACCACCGGCAAAGCGCAGTTTGTCGGTCAATGGCGGGTCCAGCGGAACGTCGTAAAACAGCCCGACGTTCTGCCGTGGCGCCGAGATCTCGGCCTCCCAGCCATAGCTGTGCCCCTGAGGATTAACCCAATGGCGGGTCCAGTTGGCTTTGACCCGTGGACCGACGTCGGTGGAAAAGCCCAGCCCGAGACCCATGGTCCGTGGTTTGCGGGTTTCCAGTTTGACCGCCACCGGGATCACGTCGTCCTTGGACGCGGTCGGCGCTGCGTCCACGCGCACGCCCTCGAAATAGCCGCTCGATTGCAGCGCCTGATTGAGTTCGGCGATCAGTTCGGAGTCATAGGGCGTACCGGCCTTGAACGGTACCATGCGTTGCAGCAGGTCTTCGTCGAACGGCGTGTCGCCTTCAAAACTGACCTTGCCCAGCGCATAGCGCGGGCCGCTGTCGTAGATCAACTCGATGTCGGCGACGCCGGCACGCGGGTCCACCAACAGTTTCTGACGGGTGAAGCGCCCACTGAAAAAGCCGTAGCGCGAGGCCTGGTTCTGGATCAGCCGCTTGGCGTCTTCGTAACGGCCATGGTTCAGAACCGCGCCGGGTTTCAGCAGGTCGCTTTTCGGTACACGAAAGGATTTGAACGAGGCTGCCGGGCCGTCGATGCGCACCGTGACGTTGCGCAAATGGATCGGCTCACCGGGGTCGATGTTCAGCACCAGGCGCGGCGTCTTGCCGCCCTTTACGTCACTTTCGATTTGCGGCTGGTAATAGCCCAAGGCCTGTGCGGCCTTGCGCGCCTGTTCTTCGGCGCCACGACTGAAGCGCAGCAAGGCTTCTTCATCGCGATCGCCGAGGCTACCGATATAGCCTTCTATATTGGCCTTCAGTTCATCGTTGGACGGTTTGATCCGCACATCCAATTCACTTTGCGCCAGCGCCGCGCAGCTGGAGATCAGCATCAGCACGCCACTGGTAAATCTTCCGGAAAACTTCATAGCGCGGATGCTATCACGAGCCTGGGGGCCTGATAGAGCCTGACCTGCTGCGAAAGTTCTACTGCTATGCCGTTGCCGTTTGTAACACCTGCGGATTCGCGTGGAAAAACACGTGTTCAAGAATCGGCCCTACCGCCACTTCGCCGATTTCCTCATATCCCTGACGTTTATAGAACTCCAGATAACGAGGATTCCCGGTGTCGAGGATCACGCCCTGTGAGTGCTCATCGACCGCGCACCAGTTATGGACCGCTTGCAGCAATTGTTCGCCGAAGTGCTTGCCCTGGAATTGCGGATGAACCCCCAGTAATGGCAAAACATGCACCGAGTCAGACGGCACACACGCCATCACGGCAGCGTGGTAATCGAGGTAGCGTCGGGTACAGCGAAACCCGGTGCTGAGCACCATCCGCAGGCGCCAGGCCCAGCTTTCGGTGATGCCCAGGCGGCGTTGCGGCGGCGCGATCAGGGCGATGCCGATCAAGCGGTCATTCACCAACAGGCCGATGGCCGGCAAATCCTGGAGAAAGTGTTGTTTGACCAGTTCGCGCACCGTTGCCCTTACCCGTTGTTCATAACCAGGGCGCTCGGCTTCGAACAGGTAGCCGAACGTCGGCTCGTGCCGGTACGCCTGGTACAACAGGGAGCGTGCTTCGCGGGAATAGCCGCTGTCGAGCATGTGAATATCGGCAATGGCGGTCGAGGTTTCGGGCATAACGGTAGATCTCCCCTGGGCGCGGCTCAGAAGGCCGCGTTCTTATTGGTACGAGCCTTTGGGTGGCTTCACAGTTCCCCACACAGGTATAGACCAAGCCGGGATCTTCATCGACTGGGCTGACGCCTTCGCGGGCAAGCCACGCTCCCACAGTATCCGTGGCGCTCATAGATTTTGTGTACGCCACGGACACTGTGGGAGCGGGCTTGCCCGCGAAGAGGCCCGATCTGCCAACACATCTCTCCCACAGTTTCAGTGGCGTTCACAGATTTTGTGTACGCCACGGACACTGTGGGAGCGTGGCTTGCCCGCGAAGAGGCCCGATCTGCCAACACATCATCTCTGACAGAACACAACGAATCGCCTCACCCCAAGGCTGGCCCCATTCCTACATGTCAGCTAGCATCGCACTTTTGCCAGGACTGCCGACCATGAAGATCGTCTCCTTCAACATCAACGGGCTGCGCGCTCGCCCGCATCAGCTGGCGGCGCTGATTGAGAAACATCAACCAGACGTGATCGGATTGCAGGAAACCAAGGTCCACGACGATCAGTTTCCCCTGGCCGAGGTTCAGGCACTGGGTTATCACGTGCATTTCCATGGGCAAAAAGGCCACTACGGCGTGGCCCTGCTCTCGCGCCAGGAACCGATTGCCTTGTACAAAGGCTTCACCACTGACGAAGAAGACGCTCAGCGGCGCTTCATCTGGGGCACTTTCGCCGACGCCAATGGCGTGCCGGTGACCATCATGAACGGCTATTTCCCACAGGGTGAAAGCCGCGATCACCCCACCAAATTCCCGGCCAAGGAACGCTTCTACAGCGATTTGCAGCAGTTGCTGGAAAGCCAGTTCAGCAACGACCAGCCGATTGTGGTGATGGGCGATGTGAACATTTCCCCGGAAGACTGCGACATCGGCATCGGCCCGGACAACATGAAACGCTGGCTGAAAACCGGCAAATGCAGCTTCCTGCCCGAAGAACGCGAATGGATGGCCCGCCTGAAGAATTGGGGCCTGGTGGACAGTTTCCGTCACCTGAACCCGGACGTTGCCGACCGTTTCAGCTGGTTCGACTACCGTAGCCGTGGTTTTGAGGATGAGCCCAAGCGCGGGCTGCGGATTGACCTGATCATGGCGTCCCATGGATTGTTGCCGCGAGTGAAGGATGCCGGCGTGGATTACGACTTGCGCGGGATGGAAAAACCTTCCGACCACGCGCCGATCTGGCTTGAGTTGAGCTAAAAGCAAAAGATCGCAGCCTGCGGCAGCTCCTACATTGGGTCGGCGTACCTCCTGTAGGAGCTGCCGCAGGCTGCGATCTTTTGATCTGTCATCGTTCAGAAACCTTACTGACTTATTCTCCCGGCACTTTCCCAGGCTTATAAGGTACCGGCATGACGCTGCGCGTGTTGTTCCTGTTGCTGTTCGGCGCTGTGCTGCCGGTGTCGGCTGGCGACTTGCCGACGCCCGAACGTGGTCCGGTGTTGCACATCCAGGGCTCCAACACCATTGGTGCGGCATTGGGCCCGGCGCTGGTCGAGGGCTTGATGCGCGAACAGGGCCTGCTTAAGGTTCATCGCGAAGCCCCGGACAAAGCCAACGAACAACGCATCGTCGGCGAAACCGTTCAGGGACGCCGAGTTGAAGTGGAGGTCGCGGCCCACGGTTCCAGCACCGGGTTCAAAGCCCTGAAAATCGCATCCGCCGATCTCGCGGCCTCGTCGCGCCCGATCAAGGACAGCGAACGGCTGGATCTCGAACCGCTGGGCGACCTGAAAAGCCCGATTGCCGAGCAAGTCATCGCCATCGACGGGCTGGCAATCATCCTTCATCCGAACAATTCGCTGAAGCAACTCAACACCGTACAACTGGCGCGAATCTTCAGCGGCGAAGCGAAAACCTGGGAAGAACTCGGCGGCACCGGTGGGACGATTCATCTCTATGCGCGGGATGATCAATCGGGTACCTATGACACGTTCAAGGAATTGGTCCTCAGCCCGCGTGGGAAAATGCTGAGCGGCAACGCGAAACGGTTCGAATCCAGCGAGCAATTGTCCGACGCCGTCAGTCTGGACCCGCAAGGCATTGGCTTCATCGGTTTGCCTTATGTGCGCCAGGCCAAAGCCGTGGCCATTGTCGATGGCGACTCCCAGGCCATGCTGCCGCTCAATAGCCTGATCGCGACGGAAGATTACCCACTGTCCCGTCGGCTGTTCTTTTACTTACCGCCGAATGGGAAAAATCCTTGGGCCAAGGCCTTGGTGAAGTTTGCCCAAAGCAGCAAAGGCCAGGCGATCGTCGCGGACAATGGTTTTATCGCGCAGACGGTTCAGGCCATGGCCGTCACACCGAATGCGCTGATGCCCGAGGGTTATCAGGCGCTCAGCCGTCATGCCCAGCGCCTGACGGTGAATTTTCGTTTCGAAGAAGGCAGCGCGACACTGGACAACAAGGCCCGACAGGACCTGTCGCGGGTGCTCGACTATATAAAGCAGCACGACAAAACCAATCGACAGGTGACGCTGGTAGGGTTTGGCGACGCCAAGAGCGACCCGGCGCGGGCCGACTTGCTGTCGAAACTGCGGGCCATGGCGGTGCGGCGAGAGCTGGTGAAAAGCGGCGTGGTGTTTCGTGAGATTCGCGGTTTCGGCGCCGAGATGCCGGTGGCGACCAACAGCGGGGATGAGGGACGGATCAAGAATCGGCGGGTTGAGGTTTGGGTGTATTGAATCTGATGTTTATGGGCTGAATGGGCCGACGCCATCGCGGGCAAGCCCGCTCCCACAGTGTCCGTGTCGTACACAAAATCTGTGAACACCACTGCTACTGTGGGAGCGGGCTTGCCCGCGATGAACGATGACGCGGTGCCTGTCAGTGCCCGCTACGCATCATCTCTTTCGGGACATACTTGCCGATCTCGAACTTGCCGATCGCCGCGCGGTGCACTTCGTCCGGGCCATCGGCCAGGCGCAGGGTGCGTTGCATCGCATACATGTAGGCCAGCGGGAAATCGTTGGAAACCCCTGCCCCGCCATGGATCTGGATCGCCCGATCGATCACCCGCAATGCCACGTTCGGCGCGACGACTTTGATCTGCGCGATTTCGCTCTTCGCCACCTTGTTGCCGACGGTGTCCATCATGTACGCCGCTTTCAACGTCAGCAGGCGCGCCATGTCGATCTCCATCCGTGAGTCGGCGATTTTGTCGATGTTGCCGCCCAGCCGCGCCAAGGGTTTGCCGAACGCGGTGCGGTTGACCGCGCGTTTGCACATCAACTCCAACGCACGCTCGGCCATGCCGATCGAACGCATGCAGTGGTGAATCCGGCCTGGGCCTAGGCGACCTTGAGCAATTTCGAAGCCGCGTCCTTCACCCAACAGAACGTTTTCGTACGGCACCCGGACGTTTTCGAACAGCACTTCGGCGTGACCGTGAGGCGCGTCGTCATAACCGAACACCGGCAGCGGACGCACAATCTTCACGCCTGGGGTATCCACCGGCACCAGAATCATCGAGTGCTGCGCATGGCGCGGTGCATCCGGGTTGCTCAGGCCCATGAAGATCAGGATCTTGCAGCGCGGATCGCAGGCCCCTGAGGTCCACCATTTCTTGCCGTTGATCACCCATTCGTTGCCATCACGCACAGCGCGGGCGGCCATGTTGGTGGCGTCGGACGAGGCCACATCCGGTTCGGTCATGGCGAACGCCGAGCGGATCTCGCCGCGCAACAGCGGTTCGAGCCAGCGCTGCTTCTGTTCTTCATTGGCGTAACGCACCAGCACTTCCATGTTGCCGGTGTCTGGCGCGGAGCAGTTGAACGGCTCAGGGCCCAGCAGCGAGCGGCCCATGATTTCCGCCAATGGCGCATATTCGAGGTTGGTCAGGCCGGCACCGAGTTCGGATTCAGGCAGAAACAAATTCCACAGGCCTTCAGCTTTAGCCTTGAGTTTGAGTTCTTCCATGATCGCTGTCGGCTGCCAGCGATCGCCCTCGGCGACCTGGCGTTCGAACACCGCTTCAGCGGGATAAACGTAGGTGTCCATGAACGCGGTCACGCGCTCACGCAGTTCTTGCACTTTGGGCGAATAAGCGAAATCCATGGGCAGCTACCTTCTAAAGGGAGGTTGTTCAGGTCATGCAATCGATGCTAGAACAGCGTTGATAATTTACCTAGCCTATTCTCGGCGTGTATTAACATTCATCACCGATATATGATCGACTGATCGAGCCACCTTCCTAAAACAAGAAGCAGAGAGCGCAGCGCAATGAATCTGAGCAAGGTCGACCTCAACCTTTTCATCGTCTTCGACGCGATCTACACCGAAGCCAACCTGACTCGGGCCGGGCAGATTGTCGGCATTACTCAACCGGCAGTCTCGAACGCTCTGGCCCGCCTGCGCGAGACCTTCAACGATCCGCTTTTCGTGCGTACCGCCCAAGGCATGGTGCCCACGCCGATGGCGCAGAACATCATCGGCCCCGTGCGCAACGCCCTCTCCTTGCTGCGTGTGTCGGTGCAGGAAAGCCGCATCTTCAACCCGTTGCAGGCGGTCAAGACCTACCGCATCAGCATGACCGACCTCACTGAAGCGGTGATCCTGCCGCCGCTGTTCCAGCGCCTGCGACGCCTGGCGCCGACGGTGATCATCGAAAGTTTCCTGTCCAAACGTCGCGAGACCACCAAGGAACTGGCCGCCGGTCGTCTCGATTTCGCGGTGGATGCGCCGCTCAACACCGACCCGCAGGTACGTCACGTCAAGTTGATGGAGGACCGTTACGTGTGCGCCATGCGCAAGGGGCATCCACTGGCAGGCAAAGACAAATTCACTCTCGACGATTATCTGTCCCTGACCCACATCCATATCTCCAGCCGCCGCAGCGGTCTGGGTTATGTCGACCTGGCCCTGGGCAAAATGGGCATCCAGCGCAAGATCGCCCTGCGCTCCCAGCATTACCTGATGGCGTCCCAGGTGTTGCAGCAGACCGACATGGTCATGACCGTGCCGGAACGCTTCGCCCGTCGCCATGACTTGTACGCGGTGAACCTGCCGGTTAAAGAGGTCCCGCCGGTGGAAACTCACCTTTATTGGCATGAAAGCACTGACCAGGACCCGGCCAACCGCTGGATGCGCGAGCAGATGATCGAGTTGTGCCAGCAGGTTACGGCGCATGAGAAGAAGCTCGATAAGGTGTAGGGCTTTGGACCGCGTCATCGTTCTTCGCGGGCAAGCCCGCTCCCACATTTGATCGCATTCCCCTGAGAGAACGCGGTCACCTGTGGGAGCGGGCTTGCCCGCGAAGAGGTCAGTGATACCCACGAAGATCCATGCCCCTTGACGTAAACGTCAACCTGCCATTAGCTTAGCGCCATGACCTTTTTCGAGCGCTTCCATGAGCAGCCAGACCTATAGCATTTCCGACCTCGCCCGCGAGCTCGACATCACCACCCGGGCCATTCGCTTCTATGAGGAGCAAGGCCTGCTCAGCCCCGAGCGTCGCGGCCAGGAACGCATTTATTCGCCCCGTGACAAGGTCAGCCTGAAGCTGATCCTGCGGGGCAAGCGCATTGGTTTTTCCCTGGCCGAATGCCGAGAGCTGATCGAACTCTATGACCCCTCCAGCGGTAACACCAAGCAACTGCACAGCATGCTGGCGAAAATCGCCGAACGTCGGGAACAACTCGAACAGCAACTGCTGGACATCGAACAGATGAAACTGGAGCTCGACACGGCTGAAGAGCGCTGTACTCAGGCGCTGGAGCAGACGATCAAGAGCCAGGAATCAGTCCAGTAGATCTACACAGTTCCCTGTGGGAGCGGGCTTGCCCGCGATGAGGGCATGACATTCAACATTGATGCTGACTGACCCACCGCCATCGCGGGCAAGCCCGCTCCCACAGGTTCTCTCAGCATTCAGACAATCAGCACAGGTCGATTCCCATGTCCCTACCCACCCACGTACGCCTGGTCGAAGTCGGCCCTCGCGACGGTCTGCAAAACGAAGCCCAGCCCATCAGCGTTGCAGACAAGGTGCAACTGGTCGACGCGCTGACCGCCGCAGGCCTGGGTTATATAGAAGTCGGCAGTTTCGTCTCGCCCAAATGGGTGCCGCAAATGGCCGGTTCCGCCGAGGTCTTCGCGCAGATCCAGCGCAAGCCGGGCGTGACCTATGGCGCCCTCGCCCCCAACCTGCGGGGCTTTGAAGATGCCATTGCCGCCGGGGTCAAGGAAGTCGCCGTGTTCGCCGCAGCGTCCGAATCGTTTTCCCAGCGCAACATCAATTGCTCGATCAGCGAGAGCCTGGAGCGCTTCGTGCCGATCATGGATGCCGCCAAACAACACGGTGTCAGCGTGCGCGGTTACGTGTCCTGCGTGCTGGGCTGCCCTTATGAAGGTGACATCGCACCTGAACAAGTCGCCCGGGTCGCTCGCGAGCTCTATGCGATGGGCTGCTACGAGGTTTCGCTGGGAGACACTATCGGCACCGGCACCGCTGGCGCGACCCGCAAGATGTTCGAAGTGGTGTCAGCCGATGTGCCACGGGAAAAACTGGCCGGGCACTTTCACGACACCTATGGCCAGGCCATGGCCAACATCTACGCCAGCCTGCTGGAAGGCATTGCGGTGTTCGACAGCTCCATCGCCGGCCTTGGCGGTTGCCCGTACGCCAAGGGCGCCAGCGGTAATGTCGCGACCGAAGACGTGGTTTACCTGCTCAACGGCCTGGGCATCGAGACCGGAATCGACCTGGACGCCTTGATTCGGGCCGGCCAACAGATTTGCGCAGTGCTGGGGCGTCCTACCGGTTCGCGCGTGGCCAAGGCCCGCAGCGCACAGTGACAGCGTGGATGTGTCCGGGTGTTACCGCGTGTTCTGAAACGTGGGCGGAAACGAGTAACACGGAAACAAATTGTCGGGTTTGGACCGAATGAAAAATCCCACTAAAAACTCAAAGCATTGAATTTAAAGGATTTTTAAAAGTTGGCACGGCTTCTGCTATCTCTATGGCATAACAAGAATAAAAACTGCAAACCAATAAAAATAAGACGTAACGACTCTGACATAACAAGAACAACACGGCAGAGACGCAGCTAACAGATTTTTTTGGAGAAGATGTGCTTTACAGGGTGCTTTTCGAAGTAACCCGCAACCGGGCAGAGAACAATAAAACTACCTTCAGGTAGCTCCCGAACTGGTTGGATCGCTTAGCGAAAAAGTAGATCAGCGCTCAAAAAAATACGTTTGCTCTTGATCCCGGATGGGGATCGACAAAAACAGCGGTAAAGGGCCACGGTTACCAAAAACAACAACAGACCGCCCCTCAATAATAAAAAAAGAGCACGTACGACAAAATTAAAGGGGAGCTTCGGCTCCCCTTTGTGCTTTCTTGCCTTCCGGTTTTTCGCGATCCAAATGTGGGAGCGGGCTTGCTCGCGAATGCGGTGTGTCAGTCGATACTAATGGTGACTGATCCACCGCTTTCGCGAGCAAGCCCGCTCCCACATTGGTTATGTGTCAGTCCTTGTTGATGCGCAGCTCCTCGATACTGATCTCACGCATCCGAAACTTCTGAATCTTCCCCGTCACCGTCATCGGAAACTCCTCGACGAACTTGAAGTAACGCGGCGTCTTGAAGTGCGCGATGCGCTCCTTGCACCAGGCTTGCAGTTCCTGCTCGGTGGCGCTGTGGCCGGGGTGGAATTTGATCCAGGCAACGATCTCTTCGCCGTAGCGGGAGCAAGGAATGCCGATCACCTGCACGTCGGCTACCGCCGGGTGGGTGAAGAAGAACTCTTCCAGCTCCCTTGGGTAAACATTCTCTCCGCCGCGGATGATCATGTCCTTGTTACGCCCGGCGATGCACACGTAGCCTTCGTCGTTCATGCTCGCCAGATCACCGGTATGCATCCAGCCCGCCTCATCGATAGCCTCGGCGGTGCCTTGCGGGTTATTCCAGTAGCCGAGCATCACGCTGTAGCCTCGAGTACACAGCTCGCCGATGGTGCCGCGCGGTACCAGATTGCCCGCCTCGTCGATGATTTTGCTTTCCAGTTGCGGCTGAGTACGGCCAACGGTGGTGACACGCAATTCCAGTTCGTCTGACGGACCGGTCTGCAAAGACACGGGGCTGGTTTCCGTCATGCCGTAGGCAATCTGCACTTCGCTCATATGCATTTCGCTGATAACCCGGCGCATCACCTCGATCGGACAGGTCGCCCCGGCCATGATCCCGGTGCGCAGGCTCGACAAATCAAACTCGGCGCGCTTGGGCTGATCGAGCATGGCGATGAACATGGTCGGCACGCCGTAAAGCGCGGTGGCTTTTTCTTCGGCGACGGTGCTCAGCGTCAGCAATGGATCGAAGGCGTCATTGGGGTAAATCATGGTGCTGCCGTGGGTGACGCAGCCAAGATTGCCCATGACCATGCCGAAGCAGTGATACAGCGGCACCGGAATCACCAGCCGATCATCGGGGGTCAGCCCGAGGCTTTCGCCGACCATGTAACCGTTGTTGAGAATGTTGTAGTGGCTGAGGGTCGCGCCCTTGGGGAAACCGGTGGTGCCGGAGGTGTACTGGATGTTTACCGCTTGGTCGAAATGCAGGCTGTCCTGACGCTCGCGCAATTGCTCGACCGACACGCTGGCCGCCAGATCGGTCAGCTGCGACCACGGCAGGAACCCCGATGGCGGCTGCGCATCCAGGCTGATCACCCCGCGCAGTTCCGGCAGGCGTTCGCTCTGCAACTGGCCAATGGATTGCTCCGCCAGTTCCGGTACCAATCCTTGCAACATGGCGTGATAGTCGGAGGTCTTGAAAGCCCCGGCACAGACCAGCCATTGGCAACCGGACTGCTTCAACACGTATTCGAGTTCGGAACTGCGGTAAGCCGGATTGATGTTGACCAGGATCACGCCGATTCTCGCGCTGGCGAACTGGCTGATGCACCACTGGGCACAATTCGGTGCCCAGATGCCGAGCCGGTCACCGGTTTGCAAACCCAACGCCAACAACGCTCTGGCGTGCAGGTCGACGGTCTCTGACAGCTGCTTCCAGGTGTAGCGCATCTGTTGATGGCGCACGACCAGCGCCTCCCCGTTCGGGTATTGCGCGACCGTGGTATCGAACGCCTGACCGATGGTCATCGCCAGCAAGGCTTTGTCCTGGGAACCACGGGTATAGCTGCGCTGCGGGCTTGCACTGGGTTGATCCATGACGACCCCTATTGTCTTTTTTAATGGGCTGCCGACGGTCACCTGTGGGAGCGACCCGTGGCGAGGGGGCTTGCCCCCGTTTGAGTGCGTAGCACTCACAAGATCTTCGGTACATCGGAAATTTTGGGGCCGCTTCGCAGCCCAACGGGGGCAAGCCCCCTCGCCACGGGTCGCTCCCACAGGGTTGGTCCGCTTTTCAATCTTGAACTGGCTCTACTCTCGCTCAAGTTGACGTTAACGTAAAGGGTGATTGACAGCCATTCATCACAGGCTTACGTTAACGTAAAGGTGAGAGCCGAATCACTGCCCTCCCCACCCTACAAAAAAGCCAAAAGGTGCCCCATGAGCTACCCATCCCTGAACTTTGCCCTCGGTGAAACCATCGACATGCTGCGCGATCAGGTTCAGTCCTTCGTCGCCAAAGAGATCGCCCCGCGCGCCGCTCAGATCGACATCGACAACCTGTTCCCGGCTGATCTGTGGCGCAAATTCGGCGACATGGGCCTGCTGGGCGTTACCGTGCCGGAAGAGTACGGCGGTGCTGGCCTGGGTTACCTGGCCCACGTGGTCATCATGGAAGAAATCAGCCGTGGTTCGGCCTCGGTCGCTTTGTCTTACGGCGCTCACTCCAACCTGTGCGTCAACCAGATCAATCGCAACGGCACTCACGAACAGAAAAGCAAATACCTGCCGAAGCTGATCAGCGGCGAGCACATCGGTGCCTTAGCCATGAGCGAACCGAATGCCGGCTCCGACGTGGTCTCGATGAAACTGCGCGCCGACAAACGCGGCGATCACTACGTGCTCAACGGCAGCAAGACCTGGATCACCAACGGCCCCGACGCCAACACCTACGTGATCTACGCCAAGACCGACCTGGAAAAAGGCCCGCATGGCATCACCGCGTTCATCGTCGAACGCGACTGGAAAGGCTTCAGCCGCAGCAGCAAGTTTGACAAGCTCGGCATGCGCGGTTCGAACACCTGCGAGCTGTTCTTCGATGACGTCGAAGTCCCGGAAGAAAACATCCTCGGCGTACTTAACGGCGGTGTGAAAGTGCTGATGAGTGGCCTCGACTACGAGCGCGTGGTGCTTTCCGGCGGCCCGACCGGGATCATGCAGGCCTGCATGGACCTGATCGTTCCGTACATCCACGACCGCAAACAGTTCGGCCAGAGCATCGGCGAATTCCAGCTGATCCAGGGCAAAGTCGCCGACATGTACACCCAACTCAATGCCAGCCGCGCCTACCTCTATGCGGTGGCCCAAGCCTGCGAGCGCGGCGAAACCGCGCGCAAGGACGCCGCCGGAGTCATCCTCTATAGCGCCGAATGCGCGACCCGAATGGCCCTCGACGCGATCCAGATTCTCGGCGGTAACGGCTACATCAACGAATTCCCGGCTGGTCGTCTGCTGCGTGATGCCAAGCTGTACGAAATCGGCGCCGGCACCAGTGAGATCCGTCGCATGCTCATCGGTCGCGAACTGTTCAACGAAACCCGCTAAACGGAGCTGCACATGGCTATCCTGCATACCCAGCTCAATCCCCGTTCGGCGGAGTTCGCGGCCAACAGCGCGGCGATGCTCAAACAGGTCGACGCCCTACACACCCTGCTCGCGAAAGTGCAGCAAGGTGGCGGCCCGAAGGCTCAAGAACGGCATACATCGCGGGGCAAACTGCTGCCGCGTGAACGGATCAATCGTCTGCTCGATCCGGGTTCGCCATTTCTCGAAATCAGCCAACTGGCGGCCTACGCGGTGTACGGCGAAGACGTTCCCGCCGCTGGTGTGATTGCCGGAATCGGTCGGGTGGAAGGCGTCGAATGCATGATCGTCGCCAACGATGCCACCGTGAAAGGTGGCTCGTATTACCCGCTGACCGTGAAAAAACACCTGCGCGCGCAAACCATCGCCCAACAGAATCGCCTGCCCTGCATCTATCTGGTGGACTCCGGCGGTGCCAACTTGCCGCGTCAGGATGAAGTGTTCCCCGACCGCGAACACTTCGGGCGGATCTTCTTCAATCAGGCCAACATGAGCGCCATGGGCATTCCGCAGATTGCGGTGGTCATGGGCTCCTGCACCGCCGGTGGCGCCTACGTGCCGGCCATGGCTGACGAAGCGATCATGGTTCGTCAGCAGGCAACGATTTTCCTCGCCGGCCCACCGCTGGTGAAGGCCGCAACGGGTGAAGTGGTCAGCGCCGAAGACCTCGGCGGGGCCGATGTGCACTGCAAGATTTCCGGCGTCGCCGACCATTACGCCGAGAGCGATGAACACGCCCTCGCCTTGGCCCGGCGCAGCGTCGCGAACCTCAATTGGCGCAAGCTCGGTGAACTGCAACAACACACGCCGATCGCGCCGCTGTACAGCAGTGATGAGTTGTACGGCGTGGTGTCGGCAGATGCCAAGCAACCATTCGACGTGCGCGAAGTGATCGCGCGCCTGGTGGACGGCTCGGTGTTCGATGAATTCAAGGCATTGTTCGGCACGACATTGGTGTGCGGCTTTGCCCACCTGCACGGTTACCCGATCGCGATCCTCGCCAACAACGGCATCCTCTTCGCCGAAGCCGCGCAGAAAGGCGCGCACTTTATCGAACTGGCCTGCCAGCGCGGCATTCCATTGCTATTTCTGCAAAACATTACCGGCTTCATGGTCGGCCAGAAATACGAAGCCGGCGGCATTGCCAAACACGGTGCGAAACTGGTGACCGCCGTGGCCTGTGCCAAGGTGCCGAAATTCACCGTGATCATCGGCGGCAGCTTCGGCGCCGGTAACTACGGCATGTGCGGTCGGGCCTACGATCCACGCTTCCTGTGGATGTGGCCGAACGCACGGATTGGCGTGATGGGAGCCGAACAGGCGGCGGGCGTGCTGGTGCAGGTCAAGCGTGAGCAAGCCGAGCGCGGTGGTCATGGTTTCAGCGCCGAGCAGGAAGCCGAGATCAAGCAACCGATCCTCGATCAATACGAAGAACAGGGGCATCCCTATTATTCCAGCGCTCGACTGTGGGACGACGGCGTTATCGACCCGGCGCAGACCCGCGACGTGTTGGCCCTGGCCTTGTCGGCGTCGCTGAATGCGCCAATCGAACCGAGCCGCTTCGGCGTGTTCCGGATGTAATCCGACCTTGTAGGAGCGAGGCTTGCCCGCGAACAGGCATGACGCGGTGCAACAGGTACACCGCGGCGCTTCCTTCGCGGGCAAGCCTCGCTCCTACAGAATAGAGTTGTGGAGACGGATGAATATGAGCGACTTCAATACCCTCGAACTGCTGACCGATCCAAGGGGTTTTGCGACCTTGTGGCTCAGCCGTGAAGAAAAGAACAACGCCTTCAACGCCGAAATGATCCGCGAACTGATCCTCGCGCTGGACAAAGTGTCGAGCGATGCCAGCCTGCGTTTTCTGCTGATCCGTGGGCGCGGCAAGCATTTCAGCGCCGGTGCCGATCTGGCCTGGATGCAGCAATCGGCCGAACTCGATTACCACACCAACCTCGACGACGCCCGGGAACTGGCGGAGTTGATGTACAACCTCGCCAAGCTGAAAATCCCGACCGTGGCGGTGGTGCAAGGCGCGGCCTATGGTGGCGCGCTGGGCCTGATCAGCTGCTGCGACATGGCCATCGGCGCCGACGACGCACAGTTCTGCCTGTCGGAAGTGCGCATCGGCCTGGCGCCGGCGGTCATCAGCCCGTTCGTGGTGCAAGCCATCGGCGAACGCGCGGCACGGCGCTATGCCTTGACCGCCGAACGTTTCGGCGGGCAACGGGCTCGGGAAATCGGCTTGTTGTCGGAAAGCTACCCGATGGCTGAACTGGAGCAGAAAGTCGATCAGTGGATCGACAACCTGCTGCTCAACAGTCCGGCGGCCATGCGCGCCAGCAAGGATTTGCTGCGTGAGGTCGGCCACGGCGCGCTGACCCCGGCGCTGCGGCGCTACACCGAGAACGCCATCGCCCGAATCCGCGTCAGTCCCGAAGGCCAGGAAGGCCTGCGCGCCTTCCTGCAAAAACGTCCTCCGAACTGGCAAGCCGAAACCACCCTCAAGGAGCCGCGTTGATGAGCGCACCTGTTCTCACCACCTTGCTGGTGGCCAACCGCGGCGAAATCGCTTGCCGAGTGATGCGCACCGCCAAGGCTCTGGGCCTGACCACCGTGGCCGTGCACAGCGCCACCGACCGTGACGCCCGGCACAGCCGCGAAGCCGATATCCGCGTCGACCTGGGCGGCAGCAAAGCCGCCGACAGTTACCTACAAATCGACAAACTAATCGCTGCCGCGAAAGCCAGCGGCGCTCAGGCGATTCATCCCGGTTATGGTTTTCTCTCGGAAAACGCCGGGTTCGCCCGAGCGATCGAAGCGGCCGGCCTGATCTTTCTCGGCCCGCCTGCCTCGGCCATTGACGCCATGGGCAGCAAGTCCGCGGCCAAAGCCTTGATGGAAACCGCCGGCGTGCCACTGGTGCCCGGCTATCACGGCGAAGCTCAGGACCTCGACACCTTCCGCGACGCCTGCGAACGCATCGGTTATCCGGTGCTGCTCAAAGCCACGGCGGGCGGTGGCGGTAAAGGCATGAAAGTGGTCGAGGATGTCAGCCAACTGGCCGAAGCCCTGGCCTCGGCACAACGTGAAGCGCTGTCCTCGTTCGGCGATTCGCGAATGTTGGTGGAAAAATACCTGCTCAAACCACGCCACGTGGAAATCCAGGTATTCGCCGACCAGCATGGCAACTGCCTGTACCTCAACGAACGTGATTGCTCGATTCAGCGCCGGCATCAGAAAGTCGTCGAAGAAGCGCCGGCTCCGGGCCTGAGCCCGGAATTGCGTCGGGCCATGGGTGAAGCCGCTGTGCGCTCGGCCCAGGCCATCGGTTACGTCGGTGCCGGCACCGTGGAGTTTCTGCTGGATGCGCGCGGTGAGTTCTTCTTCATGGAGATGAACACGCGCTTGCAAGTTGAACACCCGGTCACCGAAGCCATCACCGGCCTCGACCTGGTGGCCTGGCAGATTCGCGTGGCTCGCGGTGAAGCGCTGCCAATGACTCAAGACCAGGTGCCGCTGATCGGCCATGCGATCGAAGTGCGGCTGTACGCCGAAGACCCGGGCCATGATTTCCTGCCGGCCACCGGGCGTCTGGCGTTGTACCGCGAATCCGCCGAAGGACCGGGGCGTCGCGTGGACAGTGGCGTCGAAGAAGGCGACGAGATTTCGCCGTTCTACGACCCGATGCTCGGCAAGCTGATTGCCTGGGGCGAAGACCGTGAGCAGGCGCGGCTGCGGTTGCTGAGTATGCTTGATGAGTTTGCCATTGGCGGCCTGAAAACCAACATCAACTTCCTGCGCCGGATCATCGGCCACCCTGCATTTGCCGCGGCGGAGCTGGATACCGGTTTTATTCCGCGTTATCAGGAACAACTGCTGCCAGCACCTTCAGACCTCAGCGATGAATTCTGGCAAGCGGCCGCGCAGGCATTTGCCCAGAGCCAGCCGAGCACGACCCGCGCTGATGACCTGAGTTCGCCTTGGGGTATCAGCAACGGATTCCGTGCCGGACTGCCGACAGAAATCACCCTGCATTTGAGTTGCGAAGGGCAAGACCGGGCGCTGACCCTGGGCGATGCCGACGCTCATACCGCCCAGCTCAAGGGTGAATACCTGCTGACCGAACACAACGGCTTGCGCCGCCAGCATCGGGCCATCCGCCGTGGCGATACGCTGTATCTGCAATGGGACGGTGAGCTGCGCCGCATCGAGGCCTACGACCCGATCAGCGCTGTCGAAGCCAGTCACAGCCATCAAGGCGGCCTCACCGCCCCCATGAACGGCAGCATCGTGCGAGTGCTGGTGGAGGCCGGGCAAACGGTCGACGCCGGGGCGCAATTGGTGGTGCTGGAAGCGATGAAAATGGAGCACAGCATTCGCGCGCCCCACGCGGGGATTATCAAGGCGTTGTATTGCCAGGAAGGCGAGATGGTCAGCGAAGGCAGTGCCTTGGTGGAGTTGGAACACGCGTGAAATGAAGATCGGTCCTACGCTTTGCGAGGACCGATCTGATTAGAATTTGGCAGTCGCCTGAACCACCACGCCGATGATTCGGCATTCTTCGGTGTAAAGGGCTTTCGGATAGGTCGGATTGAGCGGGACCAGATAACGCTGCCCGCCCTCTTCGATCAGTTTGCGAAAAACCGCCTCGGCGCTGCCGGGCCATTGGGCGATCACCAGTTTGCCAGGCTCCGGCACGATGGCCGGGTCCACCAGAATCAACATGTCCGCGGCAATGCTCACACCCGTGGGCGCGGTCATCGCATCGCCGACCACCACCAGCCAGAACGCCGCGCCCTGTGCGTGGTAATCGGACAGCTCGAAGCGCGGTTTGCTGACAGCCGATGAAGCTCCGTAGGTCAATAACTCCCCGTCGCGCACCTCCCCGGTTTCCCGCCAGTCACTGACCGGGTAGCGAAAGTACGGGTTGTACTTTTGCGCCAGAGAGATCTCTTCATCCTGTGAGATCTGCGGTTCCCTGATCACCATCGCGACTTCCAGATAGTCCATCCCCAGCGCCTGCAAGACACGGTTCATCTCTTGGATGCGGGGCTGACGACGTTTATTCAGCCAATGGCCGACGCCGCCCTGGGACATTCCGATGCGCTCGGCGAGTATCTCTTGAGTGACTTTGAGTTCACTCATTTTGGCCTTGACCAATTCAATCCATTTATCCATGTGCGGCACGATACGTGGGGTACTCCGACCAACAAAACACAAATTGTAGTATTTAAATCCAAGATACAAATACAGTAAGTACTAAGCTGGGCTCACGGATTTGAATCTATCACGGAGCTTGCCATCGTCATGACCATCCCCAGCATTACCCTGCCCGACACCCAATTCGACACTACGCTCAACTCGCCAAAAGGCTCTGCCGCCGCGCAGCGGGCGCTGGACTATTACTTGAAACCAGCTGTGTCAGAAGAGGCCAGCGAAGAACGTTTCTTCGATGTGAACCGTAACATCAGCAGCGAAGAGGCACTGGTCCATGCTTCGGATCTGTTGCGCTGTGCTGCCGCCACCGCGCATGAGTCAGCCAACCAGCTGCAGGGCGCAAGCCGGGATCTGGCGTTTTCGACGGTGCACATGATCGACATGGCCAAGGCGATGGTCGACAGGTCCCTGGAGGGCAATCAGAACGATTGACGAGGAAGCGCTTTGGAGGAAGACAGGAAAAATTTTCCAATCGCGCAGATAAAAACATTTGACTTGCAAATGATAATGATTATTATTGCATCAACTGATCGCGAGATCAGTCGATGGCCCAAGGGACCTTAGGTCGGTCTCCTGGACTATCTCCTCATCAGGCTAATCACGGTTTTTGACCCGGCTTTTTGCCGGGTCTTTTTTTGCCAGTTATTCTGGCTTTGGCTTCAGGCTAATGAAGTCTGTCGGTGCTGCAAATTCGATTGGCGCGGATGATATCAAAAGAATGTCTGTTGGCAAGAGAGGCCCGGTAGCATTGGGCCAAACTAACGCAAAATAGCACTTGAGAATCACTCGCACAGTCTCTAAGCTGCGTCGGCGTCAAGGAGGACGCCCCCCATTCTCACCCTCGCAATTTCCCCCGGTTTCTCCCTTCCTTGCGTGTAAAGTAGCAGCCATAAAAATCATATTCAGGAATTGATTATGGCCGTGGCTAGATCTTCTTTCGACATCAACGCGAACTTCGACAGTGGCAACATCGAAGTGCTGGACATCAGCAATCCTTTGCAAGCGCTGCTGGCGATCAAGCCAGACACTCGCAGCCAGCATTTCCAGTGGTTCCACTTCAAGGCCAGCGGTCTGCACGTCGGACAGGAGCATTGGTTTCGCCTGAACAACGCCAGTAAATCCTCGTACAACAAAGCCTGGGATGGCTATCAGGCGGTGGCGTCCTATGACCACGTCAACTGGTTCCGGGTGCCGACCATTTTCGAAGGCGACTGCCTGCGTTTCAGCCTCGAAGCCACTGCCACTCATGCCTGGTTCGCCTACTTCGAACCCTACAGCCGAGGCCGGCATGACTGGCTGATCGAACAGGCACTGACCAAAGCCGGTACAGAACTGCTGGCCACCGGCAAGAGCGTTGAAGGTCGCGACATCCAGTTACTGCGCAAAGGTACGGGTGCCGAAGGTCAGCGCAAGGTCTGGATCATCGCCCAGCAACACCCCGGCGAACACATGGCTGAATGGTTCATGGAAGGCGTGATCGAGCGCCTGGAAAAACACGACGACCCGGTGCTGAAAAAACTCCTGGCCAGTGCCGACCTGTACCTGGTGCCGAACATGAACCCGGACGGCGCCTTCCACGGTCATTTGCGCACCAACGCCATGGGCCAGGACCTGAATCGTGCGTGGCAGAGCGCCAGCCAGGAAGTCAGCCCGGAAGTGCTGTTCGTTCAGCAGCAGATGGAAAAGTATGGCGTCGACCTGTTCCTCGACATCCATGGCGATGAAGAAATCCCCCACGTGTTCACCGCCGGTTGCGAAGGTAACCCGGGCTATACGTCGCGGATCGAAAAACTCGAAGAACATTTCCGCAGTCATCTGAAACATCAAACCAAAGACTTCCAGACCAAACACGGCTACACCCGCGACGAGCCTGGCAAAGCGAACATGACCCTGGCCTGCAACAGCGTCGGTCAGAAGTTCGACTGCCTGTCGCTGACCCTGGAGATGCCCTTCAAAGACCACAACGACGCACCGAACCCGCTGACCGGCTGGTCCGGCAAACGCTCGAAGCAGTTGGGCAAGGACGTGCTGACAACCATCGCCGACATGGTCGATACCTTGCGTTGATTATTTAAGATCAAAAGATCGCAGGCTTCGCCAGCTCCTACAGGGTTTTGAGTACGCCTGTAGGAGCTGCCGAAGGCTGCGATCTTTTGACGTTTCACTCGGCAGCAATCCGCACACAATCCTCCGGCCCCAACAAGCGCCCATCCTCGGCACGCAATTCCAGAGCCCGCACCGGTCGACCGTTCTCACGATCGACAACCCGCGAATGCGCCTCCCCCGCCTCATAGAAAAACGCCTCGCCCCACTGCCGCAATCCGATGATCAACGGGAACAGACCCTTGCCCTTCTCCGTCAGCACGTATTCCTGATACGCGCTGCCGTCCGACGCAGGCACCAAATCGAAAATACCGTGAGCCACCAACGTACGCAGACGTGCCGAGAGAATGTTTTTGGCCATACCCAGATTGCGCTGGAACTCACCGAATCGCCGCAGGCCATCGAACGCATCGCGCACGATCAATAACGACCACCAATCACCAATCGCATCCAGTGAACGGGCAACCGGGCATTCGGCGCCTTCCATGCTTGTACGTTTAACCATGACCGCGTCCGCCGGCAACAAATGTGGTTGCAATATAAAACCAGACTCCCTACCGTACAACTGGTTTTATTTTGAAACCACACAAGGAAGCCTGTGATGAAACCTGACCACCCGTTAAGCGGCGCAGTGGTGCTGCTATTTGCCGTCGCCTGCGGCCTGGCCGTCGGCAATGTGTATTACGCACAACCGCTGCTCGATGCCATGGCCGAAGCCTTCGCCATGGATCCGGCAACCATCGGTATCGTCGTCACCCTTACCCAGATCGGTTATGGCGTGGGTCTGTTGTTGCTGGTTCCGCTAGGGGATCTGCTCAACCGCCGCCGGCTGATCGTCGTGCAAACTCTGCTTTCAGCACTGGCCTTGTTGATGATCGCGTTAGCATCGAACAGCATCTGGCTGTTGCTCGGCATGGCGCTGACCGGATTGCTGGCGGTCGTGACGCAAGTCCTGGTGGCCTACGCCGCGACCCTGGCCATCCCGGCGCAACGTGGACGTGTGGTGGGCGTGATTACCAGCGGCATTGTCGTCGGCATTCTGTTGGCACGAACGGTGGCGGGCGGCATGGCCGATCTGGCCGGTTGGCGTTCGATTTATCTGTTGTCCGCCGGGTTGACCCTGCTGATGGCGCTGCTGTTGTTTCGTGTGCTGCCCAAGCACGAAGAGGCGCGACCGGAAAGCGCTTACGCCGCGTTGATCGGTTCGGTATTCACGTTGATCAAGGAAGAACCGGTATTGCGTCAACGGGCCATGCTCGCCCTGCTGACCTTCGCCAGCGCCATGGTGCTGTGGACACCCTTGGTACTGCCGCTGAGTGCCCCGCCGCTTTCACTTTCCCACACCGAAATCGGACTGTTCGGCCTGGCCGGAGCCGCCGGTGCGCTGGCCGCCGCTCGCGCCGGGCATCTGGCCGATCGCGGTCTGGGGCAATGGACCAGTGGACTGTCGTTGCTGCTGATGCTCGCCTCATGGTTACCCATCGCACTCACCCAATCCTCGTTATGGGCGCTGCTGCTCGGGGTGATTACGCTGGATCTGGGTTTGCAAGCCGTTCACGTTACCAGCCAGAGCATGATCTACAGCGTGCGTCCCGAAGCGCAAAGCCGACTCACCGCCGGCTACATGCTGTTCTATTCGATCGGCAGCGCCTTGGGTTCCATCGGTTCGACGGCGATGTACGCCTGGGCGGGATGGATTGGAGTGTGTTGGCTGGGTGCGGGGATCAATGCCGTGGCGCTGATTTATTGGTGGATGACGTTGGCCACGAAGGACCGATCTGTGGAAGCAGCTTCACACTGACGCGTAGGAGCTGCCGCAGGCTGCGATCTTTTGATCTTGATCTTCGCGGTCTTACGGCGCCAAGATCAAAAGATCGCAGCCTGCGGCAGCTCCTACATTGACCGTGTACATCCGCAGAATTTGGCTGCAGCTGTTGGGATCACCCGCGATCCTTACCCCGCAGCATGCTGTTCAGCACATTATCCCGACGCACCCAACCGTGAAACAACGCCGCCGCCAAATGCAGCAGCACGGTCAGGAACAGCAGATACGCCAGATACCCATGCGCCTTGCGCAGGAACGCAAACACCTGCGCATTTGCCGGCAAGATCGAAGGCAACTGCAATGAACTACTGAGCATCACCGGGTCGCCAGCCGCCGAAATCATCGCCCAGCCCAGCAGCGGCAAAATCAGCATCAAGGCGTACAACAAGATATGCGAAGCCTTGGCCGCGAGCGCTTGCCAACCCGGCAGGTCCGCCGGCAGCGGTGGTTGTCGGGTCGAAAAACGCACGGCCAGGCGCACGATCACCAGCAACAGAATCGCAACGCCCAAAGGTTTATGCAAATGGATCAGCCACTCATGACGCTCGGACACCGAGGCCGCCATGCCCGCGCCGATAAACAGCATAGAGATGATCATCAGCGCCATCAGCCAGTGCAGCAGCCGCGCCAATGGCGCGAAATGGTTCGGTTGAGCGCTCATTGTCGAGACTCCTGTTTGGCGTTGGGTAACTGCTTCACTTCGCTGGTGCGACGCAGGTAGGAACGGGCGTAACCCGCTGAGCGAGCGGCAAGCAGCGGGTCGTCGGAGCCTTCGATACCGCTGGGCAATATCAGTGGGTCGTAGTTGATGTCACGGCACTCGCCATTGAGTTGCGGCTGAGTACTTTCGAGCACCAACGTGCCGGCGTTCAGCACTTTTCGATCGACGGGCCAGGCCTTGCTCGCGTCGTTGACCGAATCCTCGGGGTTCGCCAGGGTGATGTTCAACTGCCAACGCAACGGGCCGGCGGACAAGCGCTGTACCAGATCTTTCTCGAGGAAATCACCGCCCTCGGGGGCCGTTGCACCTGCCGCGTCCTGAGCCACTGGCGTCATGCTCCAACGCACCGCTTGCCGCTGACCGACTGCGTTCACCAGGTAAAACGCGTTGACGCTGTTATAGGTTTCCGTCGCGTAGCTGGCCGACGGTTTGGCGGTCTTGACCCACGTCAGAAACGGCACGGCTTCGGGGTGCGCCGCAAAGAACGCTGGCACAGCCGCCGGGTTCGGTTTTCCGGTAGCCGGATCCGGTGACTGTGCTTGTTGCAACTGATAGAACGCCTCGGGCGTGCCCACCGGGAATACCGGCATACTGTTCATCCCGGTGCGCCACTGCTGACCGTTTGCCTGGGTAAAACGCAACGCCAGGCTGCGGATCGGCACGCTGTTGTCCGGCGCGTAAGGATTGCCGGCAGGCAGCGCGAAACGCCCGACCACCGGGGTCCGCGCTTCGCTGAACACTTGGGCGCTGGAATACTCGCGCGCCTGACTACTGCTCTCGAAATGCCCGATCACGCACACGCCTTTGGCGTGGTTACGACGGAATCCCGGGTGCACGCCGTTGTTTTTCTCCAGCACATTGACCAAGTCTTTCGGCGTCAGGCGCTGTGGGTCGAGTGTGCCGTTGACATAGGCAAAAGCCCCGGCCAGCGCGGCGACCACCACGGCAATGCCGGTCAGGCGCAACGTCAGGCTCGCGGCACTCAGCGGTGGCCGGCCAGGCCCCGTTGGCGGTGATGAGCGATCTACCATGAATGACTCCAGGGCCATCGGCCACAAGTGAGAAGAATCAGGCAGACGAACCGCGCCAGGGTTTATTCCATCGCCCGGTGTTTATTTTTCCAGGCGTGGAATAACCTCCAATGCCGGGCGTCTTCCTGAACACTCACCACAGCGTAGTGACTGGTCAGAACTTCATGAACGATATCGACGAACAACTCAGGGAAGTCATTCCCAGGCTGCGGCGTTTCGCCGTATCGCTCACGCGCAACCCCAGCAGCGCCGATGATCTGGTGCAGGCCTGCCTTGAGCGCGCGCTGTCGAGTTGGGGCGACAAACGTCCCGAGGGCGACTTGCGTGCCTGGCTGTTTTCGATCCTTTATCGGCAGTTTCTCGACGCTCATCGCCGTTCCCGGCGTTATGCGCGGATGCTCGAATTCTTTACCGGCCGTGATGATGCGCAACCTTCGGCAGAACGCACGGTGATCGCCCAATCGACCCTGCAAGCCTTCGATCAACTCAGCACCGAACAGCGCGCACTGTTGCTCTGGGTGTCGGTGGAAGGCTTGAGCTATAAGGAGGTCGCCGAGATTCTCGACGTCCCCATCGGCACCGTGATGTCGCGCCTGTCCCGCGCACGCCAGGCCTTGCGCCAGCTCAGCGACGGCGAAATCACCCACCCTTCTCTGCGGAGACTCAAATGATCACCATGCCTCCCAGCGAACGTGACCTGCACGCCTACGTCGATCACCAACTCAGCGATACCGACCGACATCGGGTGGAGACTTATCTGGCCAACAACACCGAAGTGGCCGCGCAAGTACGCGCCTGGCAACACGATGCCCAACAATTGCGCGCGGCCCTGAGCGGCGCCTTGCAGCAACCGGCCAACCCGGAACTCGACCCGGCAATGATCCGCCAGCGAGTCAAACACCAGTCGCGCCGTCATCTGGCCAGCGCGGCGGTGTTGCTGATCGCGGTCAGCGTCGGCGGTTTGAGCGGTTGGCAGGCACGGGAAATGACCCTGGTCCGCGCCCCGTTGCCGATGACCGATGCGATGCAGGCCTACCGGCTGATTGCCCAGCAAGGCATCCTGCCGGCGGATTACACAGTCAGCGATGACGGCGATATGCAGGGCTGGCTCGATCGGTATTTCAGCCAGGCCCATCGTCTGCCGAACCTGACCGCTGCCGGATACACACCCATCAGCGGGCGGTTGCTCAGCACCGAACAAGGGCCGGCGGCGATGGTGGTGTACGAGGATCAGAGCGGCCATAAAGTCAGCTTCTACGTCCGTCCACCCGGGCCGAAAAACACCCTGCTGCCTCGCGGTAGTCGTAGCGATGGTGAATTGCAGGCCGAGTACTGGTCGGGGGCCGGGTACAACTATGCGATGGTCAGCCCGAGTGATACACCGGCGGCGCAGATGCTCAAACAGACGCTGAAATTTTGATCTCAGGAAGCGGAGACAACACCAACCGAATGTGGGAGCGGGCTTGCTCGCGAAGACCGTTTAACATTCAACGTTTATGTCGACTGACACACCGTTTTCGCGAGCAAGCCCGCTCCCACAGGGGATTTGTGGAGGCCTGAGATTGTGGTCACCCCTGCCCAAACACTTGCGAAGGCCTTCGCAACAGCGGGTCGAACGGATTGATCCGCGGCCCGATCAGCGCGGCTTCACGCTTGAGCATCTCCACCACCGTCGGCAAGCGATCCGGCCCCAGGCGATCGCTGACCGTGGCCACACTCAGCGCCGCCACCGCCCGACCTTCGCGGTCGAGGATCGGCACCGCCACCCCGGCCATGCCTTGCAATACGCCGGTATTGCGCCCGGCGTAACCGAGGGTGCGCACATTCTCGACTTCCGAGCGCAGGAACACTTCGTCGTACAGGTGAAAATCCTTGAGCCGTGGCAAGTTGTAATGAATCACCGTGTCGCGTTCCTCTTCTGGCAGAAATGCCAGAATCGCCAGGCTGCCCTGCCCCACACCCAGCGCCACCCGCCCGCCGATATCACCGGTGAACGTGCGGATCGGAAACGGCCCTTCACTGCGGTCCAGACAGATCGCATCGAAGCCGCTGCGTGCCAGTAAAAACAACGAATCCCCCAACGATGCCGACAGCCGCAGCAACGCCGGCCGCGCCAGTTCGCGCAAGTTGCCGGTGTTGCCGGCGCGGGCCGCCAAGGCAAAAAACTCCAGGCTCAGGCGATAGCGTTTGCTGCGCGCGTCCTGCTCGACCATGCCCTCGTCCATCAGGCTGCGCAGCAAGCGGTGGGTGGTCGGTTGCGACAAACCAATGCGTTGCGCCAGTTGCGTCACGCGCTCTCCGCCTTCGACGGTATCCCCCAGGCTGCGTAGCACCGCAAATAGCCTCGAGACGGCACCGACGCCGACTTCATTTTTGTTTTCATTCCGCTCAATGGAATCAGGCATGTGATTTCTCGACAATAAATTTACTCACTGAATGAAACTGAAAATAGTCATCGCTTCAGTGAAATAGGCCATTGAGCCCATCCTATTCTTCGTCCTACTCTGCGTCCATCAGGGGCGATTCGAACAACAGCGGCAGCCGACAGAAGTCGAGCGCCAACGCACCCCGGCAACATCCTTTTCGTATCTGCCCATACAAAAAAGCGCGCCTTTGGCGACGCATAACAATCTCAGGTGGAGCGCAGTCATGGCCTTCGTGCAACTTGAAAACCTCGGCAAACGTTACGGCGAAATCGACGCGGTCGTCGCCACCAACCTTTCGGTGGAAAAAGGCGAGTTCGTCTCCTTGCTCGGCCCCTCCGGCTGCGGCAAAACCACCACCCTGCAAATGATTGCCGGCTTCGTCGAAGTCAGCAGCGGGCGCATTGTGCTGGACGGTCGCGACATCACCCACGCCAAACCCGCCAGTCGTGGTCTGGGCGTGGTGTTCCAGAGTTACGCGCTGTTCCCGCACATGACCGTGCAAGACAACGTCGCCTTCGGCCTGCGCATGCGCAAAGTGCCCAACGGCGAGTTGCAGCAACGGGCGGATCGGGTGCTGAAACTGGTACGTCTGAACCAACACGCCGAGCGTTATCCACGGGAGCTTTCCGGCGGCCAGCGCCAACGGGTTGCGCTGGCCCGGGCGTTGGTGATCGAGCCGCCGGTGTTGCTGCTCGACGAACCGCTGTCCAACCTCGACGCCAATCTGCGCGAAGAGATGCAGTTCGAAATCCGCCGCATCCAGCGTGAAGTCGGCATCACCACACTGATGGTCACCCATGATCAGTCCGAAGCGCTGTCGATCAGCGACCGGGTGGTGGTGATGCAGGCCGGACGCATCACTCAGATCGACGCGCCTTACACCCTCTACGAACACCCGCGCACCGAGTTCATTTCCGGCTTCGTCGGCAAGGCCAATCTGCTGCCCGGTGAGCGAGACAGCGCTGGTGTTGTGCAGGTCTGCAACCGTGGCGACGGCGAACTGACCCTGAGCCTGCGCCCGGAAAAAATCGACTTGCTGGATAAAGGCCTGGGCCGTCTGCCAGGCAAGATCGTCAGCCGCTTTTTCCTGGGCAGCCAATGGCTGTACGGCGTATCGACATCGTTGGGCGAACTCAGCGTGGTGCGCCGCAACGACGGTTCGGCGCCCTTGATCGAAGGCACGGCGGTCGGTCTCGATTGGGATGCAACATTGCTGCGGGTGCTGAGTGTCGACGAGGTATCGGCATGAGTACGCTTGCCGTCATCCGCCAGGGACGTCAGGGCTACTGGTTATCCGCACCGGCCCTGGCGTTGTACTTTGGTCTGCTGGTGATCCCGTTGCTGCTGACGCTGGTGCTGTCGTTCAACGTCTTCGACTACAGCTCGGGGATCAACAGCGACGCCTACACCCTCGATCACTACAGCAGCCTGCTGGGCGATCCGTACTTCTACGAAATCTTTCTACGCACGTTCTGGATCAGCGCCCTGACCACCCTGCTTTGCGTGGTGATCGGTGTGCCCGAAGCCTACATCCTCAGCCGCATGGGCGCGCCGTGGCGCTCGATCTTCCTGATTCTGATCCTCACGCCGTTGCTGATTTCGGTGGTGGTGCGCGCCTTCGGCTGGAGCCTGTTGCTCGGTGCCGACGGCCTGGTCAACCAGACGCTGCAAGCCTTCGGTGGTTCGCCGATGAAATTGCTCTACACGCCGTTCGCGGTGGTGATTGCGCTGGTTCACGTGATGCTGCCGTTCATGATCATTCCGGTCTGGACCTCGCTGCAAAAACTCGACCCGGCTGCCGAACAGGCCGCGCTGTCACTGGGCGCCAGCCACCTCACCGTGATGCGCAAAGTGGTACTGCCGCAAATCATGCCCGGCGTGCTCTCCGGCACCTTGATCGTGTTCGGCCTCGCGGCCAGTTCATTTGCGATTCCCGGACTGCTCGGCGGACGCCGGATAAAGATGGTCGCCACGCTGATCTACGACCAGTACCTGTCGGAGCTCAACTGGCCGATGGGCGCGGCCATCGCCGTCGCGCTGCTGTTGCTCAACCTGCTGATCATGCTGTCGTGGAACCGGATGATCGAAGGCCGCTACAAGAAGTCATTGGGATAACTCGTCATGTCCAGAAACGGTCCTTTCGCCCTGCTGTTCCATACCCTGGTGGTGCTGTTCATGCTCGCGCCGCTGGTGGTGGTGTGCCTTGTCGCCTTCACCTCGGAAAACACCCTGAGCCTGCCGACCACGGAGTTTTCCCTGCGCTGGTTCCGCGCCGTGTTCGAGCGCGCGGACTTTGTCGATGCGTTCTACAACAGCCTGATCCTGGCGTTCTGCGCCGCCACCCTGGCGACCCTGATCGCGGTGCCGGCAGCCCTGGCGATCACGCGCTTCGAATTCCCCGGACGGGACTTTTTCAATGGGCTGTTCCTGTCGCCGATCATCATTCCGCACCTAGTGCTGGGCGTCGCGTTGCTGCGATTGTTTGCACTGATGGGCGTCAACGGCAGCTTCGCCTGGCTGATCTTCGCCCATGTGCTGGTGATCACGCCGTATGTGTTGCGCCTGGTGTTGGCCTCGGCCATCGGTCTGGACCGCAGCGCCGAACACGCCGCGCAATCCCTGGGCGCCGGACGCTTCACGCTGTTCCGGCAAATCACCTTGCCGATGATTTTGCCAGGGGTCGCCGGTGGCTGGCTGCTGGCGTTCATCAACAGTTTCGATGAGGTCACGTTGTCGATCTTCGTCACCTCGCCAGCCACGCAAACGCTGCCGGTGCGTATGTACGTGTACGCCACCGAATCCATCGATCCAATGATGGCGGCGGTGTCGGCACTGGTGATTGCGCTGACCGCGCTGACGATGATTCTGCTCGATCGGGTCTACGGCCTGGATCGGGTTCTGGTGGGTAAACAATGAGGGCGCCATGGCTCTGCTGAAACGACTGGCCGAAGGCGACCGCCCGGCCCTGGACTTTACCCTCGACGGCAAGCCGGCCAGTGGCTTGCTCGGCGATACCCTGCTGACCGCCGTACTGACCTGCAGCGAACACCTGCGCGGCAGCGATTTCAGCGCCGAACCCCGCGCCGGTTTCTGCATGATGGGCGCCTGCCAGGATTGCTGGGTACGCCTGGGCGATGGCCGCCGGGTGCGCGCCTGCTCAACGCTGCTTGAAGCCGGACAACACATCAGCCGCGAACCGGGGCGATCGGTATGAACACGAATTCTCCCTGCAGAAACCCGATCCCCTGTGGGAGCGGGCTTGCCCGCGATAGCGGACTGTCAGCCACCACCGATGTTGAATGTGCCGCCGTCATCGCGGGCAAGCCCGCTCCCACAGGATTGGGGCGTCGATCACATAGGGGGTGGGTATGAAGTCCGTAGTCATCATTGGCGCAGGCCCCGCCGGGATTCGTGCCGCGCAGACGCTGGTGGCTCATGGCGTGCGCCCTGTCCTGCTGGACGAAGCCGCACGCGGTGGCGGGCAGATTTATCGGCGTCAACCGGCGAATTTCAAACGTTCGGCAGTCAAGCTGTATGGCTTCGAAGCACGCAAGGCCAAGGCACTGCATCAGACAATCGACGAACTGCGCGAGCAACTCGATTACCGCCCCGACACGCTGGTGTGGAACGCGGAGGCTGGCGCGCTCGACACCTTGCATGAGGGCCGCGCCGCCCGACTGGAATTCTCCCGGGTGATTGTCGCCACGGGTGCCACCGACCGGATTTTGCCCGTGCCAGGCTGGACGTTGCCGGGGGCATACAGCCTCGGCGCGGCGCAGATTGCCTTGAAGTTTCAAGGCTGTGCCATCGGTGAACGCGTGGTGTTCGCCGGCAGCGGACCGTTGCTGTATCTGGTGGCGTACCAATACGCCAACGCCGGCGCCGACGTGATCGCTGTGCTCGACAGCTCGCCCTTCAGCGCTCAGGCCCGTGCCCTGCCCGGCCTGCTGTCGCAACCCTCCACGCTGGCCAAAGGCATTTATTACCGCACCTGGCTAACCGCCCACGGCATCCCGGTACATCAGGGCGCCACCTTGAAACGCATCGATGGCGAACACCGCGTGCAATCGCTGAACTGGCATAACGCAGCAAGCGAACATCAAATCGAATGCGACGCCGTAGCCTTCGCTCACGGTCTGCGCAGTGAAACCCAACTCGCCGACCTGCTGGGTTGCGAATTCACCTGGAACCCGCTCAACCGTGCCTGGCTGCCGCAGCGCGACCGCGCCGGTCGCAGCAGCATCGCCGAGGTGTACCTGGCCGGTGACGGCGCCGGCATCATGGGTGCCGACGCGGCTGAAATGGCCGGTGAACGGGCAGCCCTGGCGTTACTCGAAGACATCGGTTACCTGATCCCGCCACAGCGAGCCACTCAGCTGGAACAGTCGCTGAACACTATCGGCAGATTCCGCCAAGGCCTGGAGCGCGCCTTCATCTTTCCCGAAAGCTGGGCCGCTGACGCCCCGGATAACCTGATGATCTGTCGCTGCGAAGAAGTGCGCGTCGGCGACATCCGTCAGGTGGTGCGCGAAGGCCATTGGGAGATCAACCGGGTCAAGGCCCATTGCCGGGTCGGCATGGGTCGCTGCCAGGGACGGATGTGTGGCGCTGCCGCAGCGGAAATCATTGCCTGCGAAAGCCAGCGCGCGGTGTCCGACATCGGCCGGTTGCGGGCGCAGGCGCCGATCAAACCCCTGCCGTTCGGTCTGGAGGTCGAGCCATGATCGAAGTCGATGCAGTCATCATTGGCGGCGGCATTGTCGGGGCTTCCGCCGCCCTGTTTCTGAGCAAAGCCGGTCGTCGCGTCGCGTTGCTGGAGCGGGACTTTTGCGGTTCTCACTCCAGCGGCGTGAACTACGGCGGCGTGCGGCGTCAGGGCCGACCGCTGTCGCAATTACCGCTGTCACAACGGGCTCACGAGATCTGGGGGCAACTGCCGCAGTTGATCGGCATCAACGGCGAGTACCAGCGCAGCGGTCACCTGAAACTCGCCCGCAGCCTCAACGACCTGCACGCCTTGCAGGATTACGCCGCCAGCAGCCAGGGGTTCGGCCTCGATTTGCAGGTACTCGACCGCAATGAGTTGCGCGCACGTTTTCCGTGGGTCGGAGAGGTCGCGGTCGGTGCCTCGTTGTGCCCGGACGACGGCCACGCCAACCCGCGACTGGTGTCTCCGGCCTTCGCGCAGGCCGCGCGTCGGCACGGTGCGCAAATCCATGAACAATGCGCAGTGACCGCAGTGGAGCATGACGGTCAGCGCTTTCGCGTCAGCACTCAAACCGGTCTCGATCTGCACTCTCCCTGGCTGCTGAATTGCGCTGGCGCCTGGGCCGGAAAGCTCGCTGCGCAATTCGGCGAAGCGGTGCCAATGCACGCCGGTCACCCGGCAATGCTGGTCACCGAACCGTTGCCGCTGGTGATGAACGCCAGCACCGGCGTCGAGGGCGGTGGCATCTATGCCCGTCAGGTCGCTCGCGGCAATTGTGTGTTGGGCGGCGGCCAGGGCTTTGCCCTCGATAACGCCCGCGCCCGACCTGGTCAGAACGCCGTCATCGAGATCCTGCGCCAGGCCGTCGAACTCTACCCGTTTCTTGAGGGCGCCCAGGCGATTCGCACCTGGAGCGGCACCGAAGGTTATCTGCCCGATCGCCAACCGGTGATCGGCCACAGCAGCACTCAACCCGGTCTGTTGCACGCGTTCGGCTTTGCCGGCGCGGGTTTTCAGATCGGGCCTGCGGTGGGCCAGGCGCTCACCGAAATCATCTGTAGCGGCGCGTCAAAGACGCCGCTGGATGCGTTTTCCATCACCCGGTTTCACTCCATCTCCGTTGCTTGATAGAGGAAGGTCGCGCCAATGAATAACCTCAAACGCACTGCACTGCTCGGTTTGTCCTGCATGAGCGCCCTGCTCACGGTCACTCAGGCCCAGGCAGAACCGACGCTTTACCTGGGCATGAACGGCGGAACCATGGAGCGGCTCTACGCCGACAAGGTGCTGCCGGCTTTCGAGAAAGCCAACAACGTCAAAGTGGTGATCGTGCCGGGTACCTCCGCCGATATTCTGGCCAAGGTCCAGGCCAGCAAAGGCAACCCGCAGATGCACGTGATGTTCCTCGACGACGGCATCATGTACCGCGCCATCGCCATGGGATTGTGCGACAAACTCGACGACAGCCCGCCTCTGGCACAGATTCCAGCCAAGGGCCGCATCAAGGATCAAGCCGTGGCGGTCAGCCTCGGGGTCACGGGGCTGGCGTACAACACGCGGCTGTTCAAGGAAAAAGGCTGGAACGCACCGACCTCATGGATGGACATGGCCGACCCGCGCTTCAAGGACAAACTGGTATTCCAGTCGATGGCGTCTTCGACCTTCGGCCTGCACGGTTTCCTGATGTTCAACCGGATTCAGGGCGGTAGCGAAACCGACGTCGAACCAGGGTTCAAGGCTTGGCCGAACACCGTCGGGCGTAACGTGCTGGAGTACATTCCAAGTTCAGCGAAGATTTCCGAAATGCTCCAGACCGACGAAGCGGCGCTGTTCCCGCTGACGCCGACCCAGGTCACCGCGCTGAAACTCAAGGGCATGCCGGTGGAATATGCGCAGCCGAAGGAAGGCTCCGTGGTGCTCAACGTCGCCGAATGCGCCATCGCCAATAACACCCAACCGGAACTGGCGCAGAAACTCGCCGCCTTCCTGCTGACGCCCGAAGCGCAAGCCGCCGCGCTGGAAGACGGCGATCAGATTCCATCCAACCCGAATACGCCAACCACCGACAAGACCCGCGGTCAGGTCGAGGCGATGAAGCAGTACCTGACGACCGCGATCGCCATCGACTGGGATCAGGTCAACGAACAGCGCCCGGCGTGGAATGCCCGGTGGAATCGCAGTATCGAGCGCTAACCTTGAAGATCAAAAGATCGCAGCTAGAAATTTGAGCGACGATAATCCTGTGGGAGCGTGGCTTGCCCGCGAAGAACGATGACGCGTAATACCTGAAAAACCGCGGTGCATTCTTCGCGGGCAAGCCACGCTCCCACAGGTTCTGCGTCTTGACTTACTGGCCTTTAGGGCAAGCCCGATTTTCCCGCTATCATGTCGCCCATTTCCAGGCCCTCACGCCCTCCTCCTGATCAATAGCGAACCTGCCCATGGATACCCTCGCACAACTGCGCGCCGGCCAACTGTCGGGCATCACCCGCCTGGATCTGTCCTGCGGCCTGACCGAGTTCCCCCGGGAAATCTTCGACCTGGCGGACTCGCTGGAAGTGCTCAACCTCAGCGGCAATGCTTTATGCAGCCTGCCAGACGACCTGCACCGCCTGACCCGTTTGCGCGTGCTGTTCTGCTCGGACAATCAGTTCACCGAACTGCCCGCTTGCCTTGGCCAGTGCACCGCGCTGACGATGATCGGCTTCAAGGCCAACGCCATCGAAAACGTGCCGGGCGGCGCCCTGCCACCGCTGTTGCGTTGGCTGATCCTGACCGACAACCGCCTCACGGAACTGCCGACCGAACTGGGTGAACGCCCGCATCTGCAAAAGCTCATGCTCGCCGGCAACCAGTTACAGCATTTGCCCGAAAGCCTGGAGCACTGCCATCGACTCGAACTGATCCGCATCGCCGCCAATCAGCTCACCGAGCTTCCCGAGTGGCTGCTGACCCTGCCGAGCCTGACCTGGCTGGCGTACGCCGGTAACCCGCTGGAAACCGAAGCCGATGCCGCCGCACTCGAAGCCACCGCGAGTATTCCCTGGCCCCAACTGAGCCTGGAGAAAAAACTCGGCGAAGGCGCGTCGGGGGTTATTCATCAGGGTTTGTGGGAGCAGACGAAACAGGTCGCGGTAAAACTCTATAAAGGCGAAATGACCAGCGATGGCTCGCCGCTGCACGAAATGAACGCCTGCATCACCGCCGGCATCCATCCCAATCTGATCCGGGTCGAAGGGCGGATTGTCGGTCATCCGCAAGCGCAGGCCGGGCTGGTGATGCAACTGATCGATCCGAGTTACCGCAACCTGGCCGGGCTGCCGAGCCTGGCGTCCTGCACCCGCGACGTCTACGCCGATGACACCTGGTTCAGCGCCGGCGTGGCGCTGCGCATCGCCAGTGGCATTGCTTCAGTGGCTGAACATTTGCACCGCCAAGGCATCACTCACGGTGATCTCTATGGTCACAACATCATGTGGAACGAGGACGGTGATTGCCTGTTGGGCGACTTTGGCGCGGCGTCTTTCCATGCCACTTCGGACAGCCTTGAAAGCCGCGCACTGCAACGGATCGAGGTGCGGGCATTCGGGGTGCTGCTGGGGGAATTGCTGGAGCGGATCGACTCGGGGTTGAGCGATGAAGGGCGTGAGTCGTTAGGGGCGTTGCAGCAGCGCTGCTGTCAGCCGGATGTGCTGGCGCGGCCGGGGTTCAGCGAGGTTGTGCGGGAATTGAAGGGTTTCTGACCGCAAAGACAGAACCTGTGGCGAGGGGGCTCGCCCCCGTTGGGTTGCGAAGCGACCCCAAAAGCGACGGCTGCTGCGCAACCGAACGGGGGCAAGCCCCCTCGCCACAGGCAAGCTCCCTCGCCACAAGTCAGATCACAAACTGTCGGAACCGCTTAACCCGCCAACCCGACAAACATGTCCTGCACGTCATCGTGGTTATCGAGGCCTTCGAGGAATGCTTCGACTTCTGCCATCTGCTCATCGCTCAAACCACTGACCGGGTTTTTCGGCTGATAGCCCAACTTGGCCGACAACACGGTGAAACCCTGCTCCGGCAGCGCTTTCTGGACCGCATCCAGGTCCGCTGGTTCGGTCAGGAACAGCGTCGCGCCGTCTTCACCTGGTTCGAAATCCTGGGCACCGGCTTCGATCGCAGCCATTTCCGGATCGGCGTCAGGGCTGTCCGGGGACGCCTCGATCATGCCGACGTGGTTGAAGTCCCAGGCCACCGAACCGGAAGCGCCCAATTGGCCCTTACGGAACGCGACGCGGATTTCAGCGACGGTGCGGTTGATGTTGTCAGTCACGCATTCAACGATCAGCGGCACCTGATGCGGTGCGAACCCTTCATAGGTCACGCGATGGTATTGCACGGTTTCGCCGAGCTGGCCGGAGCCTTTCTTGATCGCGCGTTCCAGGGTTTCACGGGGCATCGAGGCTTTTTTCGCCTGTTCGACCACCAGACGCAGGTGTGCGTTGGTGGCGGTATCGGCACCGTTGCGGGCAGCGATGGTGATTTCTTTCACCAGTTTGCCGAAGATCTTGCCCTTGGCGTTAGATGCCGCTTCTTTGTGTTTAACCTTCCACTGTGCGCCCATTACTCACTCTCTTGATCTGTGGCGCCGAGACATCTATTGGCCGACGCGTTGCGCAAGTTTATACGGCCTAAAGATGCCAATCGACCAAAAATTCCAAGATCTTCACCCTGTGTTGAATCGACATCTTCACCAATGTTTGTAGGGCGATTCTGAAAAGTCGATTTGCGGTGACGCTTCAGGGCTGTGGTTTCGTACCCTCTGCGCCCATCCTCCCTGGCAGAAGCGCGCTCGATGCACAACGACAAGGAAAGCCCCTTCACCCTGACACTCTTCGACGGCGGTTTGAGTCTGCAGGTGTTGCAGTTCAGTGGCCGTGAAGGTCTCAACCAGCCCTATCGATTCGACATCGACGTGATTGGCCTCGCACCGGCGATGCATCCCGACCAATGGCTGCAACAACCGGCGTTTTTGCGGTTGGCGGGTGACCAAGGCATTCACGGCGTGATCCACAGCGTCAGTCGCGAACATCGCGGCCCGCACCGGGTCGGCTACTCCCTGGTGTTGGCGCCCCATCTTCAACAACTTCACATACACAGTTCGCGTCGGGTGTTTCATCGTCTCAGCGTGCCCGCGATCGTGCGCCAGTTGCTGGAAGAGCATCAATTACCCGAGCACAGCTACCGCTTCGAACTGGCAAACGGCTGCTACCCGCCCCGGCCTTTTTGCATTCAGTACGATGAGAGCGATCTGGCCTTCCTGCAGCGGCTGTGTGAGGAAGAAGGCATCCACTATCACTTCGAACATCAGCACGACGGGCACGTGCTGGTACTGGCCGATGACAGCCTGAGTTTCCCTCAGGAACCGCTGCTGATGCCGTTCCATGACGACACATTCAACGACTCCGGCTTGCCGGTGATCAGCGAACTGTTCCAGCGCCATGACCCGGACCTCGCCCCGGCACGATGGGAGGCCAAAAACCGCGGTGCGCAGGTGGTCGGCGATGGAGCGGCCAACCACCCGCTCGCCAGAACCGGCCCGATGACGGCACGCCCCGCGCCCGAACAGCTTCATCACGATCAGCTCAGCCGCCGACGACTGGAACGCCTGCGCTGCCAGCAACGGCAGATCCACGGCCAAAGCAACTACAACGAACTGCGCAGTGGACGGATCCTGCAAGTGGCGCAGCATCCGCTCTCGAGTTTCAACGATCAGTGGCTGCTCACCGATATCCGGCACCACGGACAGCAGTCGTCAATTCTCACTGAAGACAAGCCCGGCAGTGCCCGGCGCTACAGCAATCAGTTCACTGCCATTCCTTGGTCAACGGTGTTCAGGCCGGCGCTCAAACAGGCCAGGCCGAGCATCCCGGGCTATCAGACCGCCCGGGTACTGGGCTCCGACGGGCAACCGGTGGTGCTCGATGACCAGAGCCGGATACAGGTCAAACTATGGCCGACGCCAGCGTTCGACGCGGATGAATCCGACGGTCTCTGGCTACCGGTCGCCCTCGCAACGCCGGACGGTCGGATCGATCCGGCCAGGCTGCCCATGGCCGGCATTGAGGTGTTGGTCAGCTTCCTCGACAGCGACCCGGATCGGCCGGTTTTGTGTGCTGGCATGGGCCATCCCCAGCCTTCCCGCCCCGCTCCCGAGCCACGTCGCGATGGCCGTCTGTTGCTCGATTGGCTGGTCAACCGCTCGGATCTCGCACCTTGAGTTTCATCCTTTGTCGGCCTTGCCCGCCGCTGCGGCAAACTTGGCCAGGCGCACGTCGAGGTGCCGTGGCCGATGCCCATAATCCTCGGCGCGCTCCTTGCGGCGAATGGCATTGCGCACCATCAATGAGCCGAGGTAGCGGATCGGCTCCGGCGGAAAAAAACCCAACGGGCCGTTCACCAAGGGCGAGCGGGTCCAGGCGTTGTCCAATCCCAGCACCATCGAGGCGAGAATCTGCCCGCCCATATGGCAAGGCCCGACACCGCTGCCGGAGTAACCGAAACCGTAAAACACATTGTCGCTGGCGCTCATCTGGCCGAAGAACGGTAAACCGGTGACGGAGCGATCCGAAGGCCCGTTCCAGGTGGCCTCGACCTTGACCTTGGCGAACGCCGGGAAGAACTCGCTCAGGCTGTGCTGCAACAAGCCGGCATAGGGCGATGGCTGATCGAACACCGGCAACATTCGCCCACCGTAGGTGAAGGTATTGCCGCCCTTGCCGAGCATGATTCGACCGTCCGGGGTGTTGTGGTAGTAGTGCACGAAAATCCGCGAATCGAGCACCGTCACGCCGCTGGTCAAACCGATCTCGTTGAGCAAATCCGGCCGCGGTTCGGTGATCAGCATGTCGCTGGAAACAATCGCCACACTGCGTTCGAACTGTGGAAACGCCCGGGCCATCCAGGCATTCATCGCCAGCACCACCCGGTCGGCGCGGACTGTGCCATTGGGGGTTTTAATCCCCGCAGGCTTGCCCTCTACCAGGCCGGTCATCGCGGTGTTTTCATGAATCTTCACCCCCAGCTGCAAGGCCACCCGACGCAGGCCGCGCACCAGTTTGCCCGGCTGAACACTCGCGGCAGCCGGGGAAAACCAGCCCTCCAGGTGTTTGCTGGAACCGGCCATGCGCTGTACATCCGCCAGTGGCCGCCGGGTGAAAGAATTGATGCCGTTGCGCTCCAGCGCCGCAATCACCGCGTCGGTCGAGCCACATTGGGCGCGGTTGGTAGCGGTGTAGAGCGTGCCGTCGAGGCGGTAATCGGCGTCCACCGCGTACTGTTCGCAAAAGTCACCGATAGCGTGGATGCTACGCTCGGACTCCTTGACCAAGCGCACGGCTTCTTCGACGCCAAACAACCGTTCCAGGGTGAAATACTTGGCCGACCACGACAGCGCACAACCACCGTTGCGCCCACTGGCACCGGCACCGCAGATGTCCGCTTCGATCAGCAACACATCCAGTTCGGAGTTCTGCTGCTTGAGCATGATTGCGGTCCACAACCCGGTGTAGCCGCCACCGACAATGCAGACGTCGGCGCGGGTATCCCCGGATAAAGGTTCGCACGGCGCGCAGGACTCGGCCGCCAGCGCCTGTTCCAGCCAGTAAGGTCTCATGGGGTAATCCTTATGTACGCAGGGGTTTTACGGTCATCGATTGGTTAGGCACAAATGCACTTTCGGGACGCAGGCCAGCCGGGCGGCTGTTCCAGTAAGGAATCAACACCAGAGCGGAGAATAATGCGCAGCCGGCAAAGACAATGAACACCGTGACCGAGTCGAAGTAACCCGGCAGCAGCCCGCCGAGAATCGCCCCGATCGAGCCGCAACCGTTGACGAAGCCCGCCGCCGTGGCACCGGCCTTGGCGGTGCCGAAATCGATCGCCGCCGCGCCGCTGATCATCGAGTCCGGCCCGTATAGGGTCAGGCCCATGACGAACAGCAGCGCCACCACCAGCAAGACGCTGCCGGTATGCAGGGCGCCCATGAACAGCGCCAGGGAAACGGTGAGTGCCAACAAGCTCAGCACACAGGCCGGCATGCGTCGGGCGCCGAACAATTTGTCCGAGGCCAGCCCCAGCAGGATTGGCCCGAGCAACCCGGCCAGTTCGAACGCGGTGGGAATGATCGCCGCGCCAACCTTGCCCACCGTGGGCATTTGCTCGAAGACGATCACCGGCCCCCACAGCAGAATTGCGTAGCGCGCCGGTTTCAACAGAAAGTACGCCAGCCCCAGCACCAACACCGTACGGTTGCGCAGGATTTCCCGCAGCGGCGCCAGGATGCTGATCTTGCTTTGAGCGTGCGCCTCTTCGGCGGTTAACGCAGGTTCCGGCTCCACCGCCGGCAAGCCAACGTCTTCGGGTTTGTTACGTTGGAAAATAAAAAACAGCACGGCGACCAGCCCAACCACCGCCGCACTGGAAATGAACGCTGCGTGCCAAGTGCCGATCAGCGTATACGCCCACCAACCTGCAAATGGCGAGGCTACCAACCCGCCAAAGGCGTAGCAGGAGCTCCATAAACCCAACACCCGCCCACGCTGCTCAGCAGGAAAGAAACTGCCTATGTTCTTGCACAGCCCCGACCATCCGGTGGACTGCGCCAAACCTTGAATCAGCATGCAAGTGGCGAAAATCGGCAACGTGGCAAAGCTGCCCATCACCAGCGCGGCCAACGCGGAAATCAGCAATCCGCCGAGCACCACGACCCGTGGCCCGAAGCGGTCGGCCAGGATGCCCCAGGTGAATTGCCCGATGGCGTAAGCGGCCAGGTAGATGGCGTCGAGGTTGGCCATGGCCATTTTGTCGAGGGTGAAGTCGGGGTCTTCGGCGATCCCCAGTTTGGCCACGGAAAAGGCTTTGCGGGTGAAGTAGAACGCGGCATACGCGAGCCAGGTGATGGCGAAAATCTGCACGCGCCAACGTTTGATGGTACCGATGGGACTGTTCATTGTGGTTCTGACCTCAGGGTGTGAGTGTGCCGGCAGAATTGGAAGAAACGCCTGTGTTTTTTATTGTTGAGCACTGCGGTATCGCCTGTTCCCTGAGGCGATACCGGTCAGATGAGTCCTGCTGATTGCACGCACGGGCTCATGGCCACCGCGCGCTGTTCGACTGAACAGTCACCGGGGCTGAGGCGATAAAAACAATTACTGATTAATAAGTGAAATCGATTTATCGTATTTCCAATATAAGCTCAGCTTGTTACTGCTTAAGCTCGTTACTGGAGAGTTCGATGTCGGTATCCCACGCCCAGCTCAAAGCCTTCCACGCCGTCGCGGTCCATGGAAGCTTTACCAGGGCCGCCGAGCGGCTGTTTCTGACGCAACCGGCGATTTCCGACCAAGTGCGCAAGCTCGAAGAGCGTTTCGGTGTGTTGCTGTTCCACCGCAACAAACGCTCCGTGCGCCTGACCGATCTGGGTGAACGCCTGTTGAGCATCACCCAGCGACTGTTCGTCATCGAAGCCGAGGCGCAGGAGTTGCTTCACGCGTCTCAAGCGTTGCAAACCGGCAGCCTGATTCTGGCGGTCGATGCGCCGGTGCATGTGCTGCCGCAGATTGCACGGTTCTGCGAGCGCTACCCCGGCATCAGCGTGAAGATTGAAACCGGCAACACCGACGAATCGCTGTTTCGGCTGTTCAACTATCAAGCCGACCTAGCCCTGTTGGGGCGCGATGTCAGCGACGATCGTTTGCTCTCGTTGCCGCTGCGCAATGACCCGATGGTGGCCTTCGTTTCACGCCATCATCCATGGGCCGATCGCGAGTCCATCTGCCTGGCGGATCTGGACGACACGCCGTTGGTGCTGCGGGAAATCGGCTCGGTGACGCGGCAAACCCTGGAAGAAGAAATGGCCCGGGCCGGATTTCGCATCCGCCCGGCGATTGAAGTCGAAGGCCGGGAAGCGGCGCGCGAGGCAGTGGTGGTCGGGATTGGCGTGGGAGTGGTGTCGGCCGCTGAATTTGGCGCGGATTCGCGGGTGTGCGCGTTGCCGATTACCGATTGCACACGGCGGCTGACGGAGACGCTGGTGTGCTTGCGCGAACAGAGTTCGCGGCGAGTGGTGGCGACGTTTCTGGAGATGGTTCGCGAAAGCTTACCCACCCTGTAGGAGCTGCCGAAGGCTGCGATCTTTTGATTCTGCTTTTAAATGCGAAGATCAAAAGATCGCAGCCTTCGGCAGCTCCTACAGGGATTCCACGATCAAGTCAGATTTGGCGCCAACCCAAAAAACGCCTGTATCAAGCGCAAATCCCGCCGCCGTTCCATGCACCCGATCATGTGCCGATTGACCAACCCCTCGCCAATAATCGGCACCGCAGCCACTCGCGGGTCGTGGCTGACTTCCACCGACGACACCACGCCCACGCCCAATTCTGCGGCCACGGCCTCGGTCACTGCCTCGCGACTGTCCAGCTCCAGCAACACCCGTGGATTGACCTTGGCCTGAGCGCACGCTTCGTCGAAGGTGCGTCGGGTAATCGAACTCGGCTCGCGCAAGACCATGATCACCTGGTCCAGCTCCTTGAGTTGTACCCCTTTCGACTTCTGCGCCCACGGATGTCCAGCAGGCACCAACGCGCAAATCCTCGACTCGCTCAACGCTTGCAGGTGCAGCCCCTTGCGCGGCTCGACCTCGGTCAGCACCGCCACGTCGGCATGCTCCGACAACAACGCCGCCAACGTTTCCTGAGCATTGCCCAACCGCAGGTTCACGGTGATCCCCGGATAACGCGCGCGCAGGCTGGCGAGCATCGGCATGACCATGTGCGGCCCGTCCGCCGCCACTTCCAGGCGCCCGGTCAGTAGCTGCCGGTTTGCCTCCAGCATCACCTGCGCCTCTTCGGCCAGACCAAACATCGCCCGGGTGATCGCTGCCAGTTTGGTGCCCTCTTCCGTCAGCTCGACGCGCCGCGCGGTGCGTCGCAACAAGGTGATCTGGTAGTGCTCCTCCAGCGCCTTGATGTGCCCGGTGACGGCCGGTTGGCTGATAAACAGGCGCTCGGCGGCGCGGGTGAAGCTGCCTTCCCGAGCCACAGCGTCGAAGGCGCGCAGCTGAAACAGATTCATGAATAACCCTCGCTGATGGCTGGCATAACAACAAACAATTTGATTGATAGCTCACCGAATTGCAATTTATGTCCCGTAGCTTCATCCCACTGAGCCTTTGCGAGGACACAAGAATGAGTACTGCCGAGCCCATCCTGCTCACCCCCGGCCCATTGACCACATCGAGCCGCACCCGTCAGGCAATGATGGTCGACTGGGGCTCATGGGATGACCGTTTCAACCAACTGACCGCCAGCCTCTGCGAACAACTGCTGACGATCATCAACGGCGGCGACAGCCATCACTGCGTGCCGTTGCAAGGCAGCGGCACGTTCGCGGTCGAAGCGGCCATCGGCACGCTGGTGCCTCGCGACGGTAAAGTGCTGGTACTGATCAACGGCGCCTACGGCAAACGCCTGGCGAAAATCTGCGAAGTGCTCGGTCGCTCGTTCAGCACCTTCGAAACCGCCGAAGACGAACCAACCACCGCCGCCGACGTCGACCGCCTGCTGCGGGCCGATGCCAGCATCACCCACGTCGCGCTGATTCACTGCGAAACCAGCACCGGCATCCTCAACCCGCTGGCGGAAATCGCCCACGTTATCGAGCAGCACGGCAAGCGCCTGATCATCGACGCCATGAGTTCGTTTGGCGCCTTGCCGATCGACGCCCAAGACGTGCCATTCGACGCACTGATCGCCGCCTCGGGCAAATGCCTGGAAGGTGTGCCGGGAATGGGTTTCGTCTTTGCACGCAAAGAAGCGCTGGCCAATGCCGCCGGTAACTCGCACTCACTGGCGATGGACTTGTTCGATCAGCACACCTACATGGCCAAGACCGGCCAATGGCGCTTCACCCCGCCGACCCACGTGGTCGCGGCGTTGCACGAAGCGCTGCTGCAATACAACGAAGAAGGCGGCTTGCCCGCACGGTATCAGCGCTACGCCAATAACTGCCAGGTGCTGCTCGATGACATGGCCAAACTGGGGCTGCGCAGCTTCCTGCCCGCCGCGATCCAGGCGCCGATCATCGTCACCTTCCACGCGCCGAAAGACCCGCGCTATCAGTTCAAGGAATTCTACGAGCGGGTCAAGGCCAAGGGTTTCATCCTCTACCCCGGCAAACTGACCCAGGTCGAAACCTTCCGCGTCGGCTGCATCGGCCACGTCAACCAGGGCGAAATGCACGCGGCGGTGGCGGCAGTCGCCGATGTGCTGCGCGAGATGGAAGTCCTCGAAATCTGATTCACCCCCAATCCCTGTGGGAGCGGGCTTGCTCGCGAAAGCGGACTGACATTCAACATTGATGTCGACTGACACACCGCCTTCGCGAGCAAGCCCGCTCCCACCAAAAGCAGCTCCCTATTAGCCAGTTGCCACAGGATTTAATCACCATGAACTACAGCAACCCAACCAAACTCCAAGCCGCCATCCTCGACTGGGCCGGCACCGTGGTCGACTTCGGCTCCTTCGCCCCGACGCAGATTTTTGTCGAAGCCTTCGCCGAGTTCGACGTCCAGGTTTCCATTGAAGAAGCCCGCGGGCCGATGGGCATGGGCAAGTGGGACCACATTCGTACCCTGTGCGATCAGCCGCAAGTCGCCGAGCGTTACCGCCACGCGTTCGGTCGCACCCCGACCGACGATGACGTCACTGCCATCTACAAACGTTTCATGCCGCTGCAGATCGAAAAAATCGCCGAACACTCGGCACTGATTCCGGGTGCCCTGGACACCATCGCCAACCTGCGTCAACAAGGGATCAAGATCGGCTCGTGCTCCGGCTACCCGAAACAGGTCATGGACAAAGTCGTCGAACTGGCCGCCACCAATGGCTACATCGCCGATCACGTGGTCGCCACCGACGAAGTGCCCAACGGTCGCCCTTGGCCGGCTCAGGCATTGGCCAACGTGATCGCCCTGGGCATCGACGACGTCGCGGCCTGCGTGAAGATCGATGACACGGTCCCGGGCATTCTCGAAGGTCGCCGCGCCGGCATGTGGACCGTGGCGTTGATCTGTTCCGGCAACGCGCTGGGTCTGGACTACGAAGGTTATCGCGCCCTGAGCAGCGATAAACTGGCCAGCGAACGCAAGCGCATTCACGCGATGTTCGAAGGTTCGCGGCCGCACTACATGATCGACACCATCACCGACTTGCCCGAGGTGATCGCCGACATCAACAAGCGCTTGGCCAAGGGCGAGATGCCGCAAACCAACTGATTGCATCCCTCGCCTCACAAAAAAGCGCCAGTACCTTTAACGGAACTGGCGCTTTTTTGTGGCCGATTACTTGATTCAGAGCATTGAACAGCCGATTGGTCTCAGGCAAATCCTCCAAACAGGATTACAGTTAACGCCACGCCGTCGAACAAGAACGGTGACTTCAGACCACACCTGTGAGGAACGCCGTATGCCCTGGAAGAATTCCGAATCACGCTACAGCTCCGTATCGATCGCGCTGCACTGGTTGATGCTGGTGCTGTTAATAGTGGTTTACGCTTGTATCGAATTGCGCGGGATATTCCCCAAAGGCAGCGGCGGCCGGACGCTGATCAAGGAAGCGCACTTCATGCTCGGCTTGACGGTGTTCGTGCTGATTTGGCTGCGACTGTTCGCCCGCAGCCTGGGGCCGGCACCGCAGATATTCCCCGCCTCGCCTCGCTGGCAAACCCTGCTCGCCAAACTGATGCATTGGGCGTTGTATATTTTCATGATCACCATGCCGATTCTGGGCTGGCTGATTACCAGCGCCGAGGGGCATCAGGTGATGTTCTATGGCATCGATCTGCCGTTGCTGATCGAAGAAAACAAACCGTTTGCCAAGGAGCTTGAGGGCTGGCACGTGCTCGGCGGGACGATCGGCTATTGGCTGATCGGACTGCACGCCGTGGCCGGGCTTTATCACCACTATGTGGTGCGCGATAACACCTTGCTGCGGATGATGCCCAAGCGTGGTTGAGCGGCTACTCAATCAAGACACAAAACCTGTAGGAGCGAGCGGTGCGGCGATCCGACTTGCCCGCGAAGAACGATGACGCGTAATACCTGAAAAACCGCGGTGCATTCTTCGCGGGCAAGCCTCGCTCCTACAGGATATTCGTCGCTCGAATTTCTTAGTCCCCTCACCGTGAACTGAACCCCCGGCGGCCCTGCAAGCCGCCGGTGTGGATGAAGACCAGCCGCGTTCCCCGGGCAAATTTACCCGCCTCGACTTGCTGCTTGAGCGCCAGCAACGCTTTGCCGGTGTACAGCGGTTCGAGGGGAATGCCACTGGCCTGTTCGGTCTGCTCGATGAACGCCAGCAACGGCGGGTCGACTTTGGCAAAACCGCCACGGCTGGCGTCCAGCAGTTCATAGCCGGGATCGATCAGGCCGGCTTCCTGCACAATCATCTCGACCTGTTGCGCCACGCCATGGTCGTCAGGCACCGCCAACGCGCCATACACCGGATGCTCACCCGCCTCGGCCAGAACCAGACCGGCCAGGGTCGTACCCGTTCCGCAGGCCAGCCACCAGCCGTCGTAATTGCTCCAGCCCAGACCGCTCAATTGCTCGCGGGCCAGAGTCACCAATTGCCCGCAACCCTTCGCCCCAAGCAAGCCGCCACCACCTTCCGGTACTGGATGTAGCTCGGGATATTGCTCCCGCCATGGTGCCCAGAAGCCTGGTTCGTGCCGCGCTCGATAACCACCATAACCCAACCAATGCAAGTGCATGCCGAACGCCTGCAAGTCCTTCACCGTCGGCGTTTCTTGCGGATGCCCGCGCTGCAGGCCGACCGTGGTGAAACCGAAGCGTTTGCCCGCTGCGGCCAATGCATGGAGATGGTTGGAATGAGCACCACCCAGGCTGATGATGCCTTGGGCGCCGCTCTGGTCGGCGGCTTTCAGGTGTTCGATGAGTTTGAACCACTTGTTGCCACTGATCAGCGGGTCAATCTGGTCCAGACGCAGGATTGCTACTTCGATTCCGGCGGTGGTGAGCCAGTCGAGGTGAAGGGATTCGAGGGGGGCTTGGGGTAGCCAGTCGCTGGGCGGGAGAAGCATCGAGTTGCCGGCTCTGGGAAAGAAGCCGGCATCTTAGCAGCCTTGAGGATGCCATCGCGGGCAAGCCCGCTCCCACAGGGATTTTGCGTCGCTCACAAAATGCATGAACAACATAGAATCTGTGGGAGCGGGCTTGCCCGCGATGGCCATTGGCACGCTGGGCTTGCTGTTACAACTCAGCCGCCAACCGCGAACCCTGGTTGATCGCGCGTTTGGCATCCAGCTCCGCCGCCACGTCCGCGCCACCGATCAAATGCACGTTCTGCCCCGCCGCGATCAGACCGTCCTGCAACTCACGCAACGGATCCTGCCCGGCGCAGATCACGATGTTGTCCACCGGCAGCACCTGCGGTTCGCCGCTTTCGCCGATGCGGATGTGCAGGCCTTCGTCGTCGATTTTCAGGTACTCGACGCTGTTGAGCATCTGCACCTGCTTGTTCTTAAGTCCCGTGCGGTGAATCCAGCCGGTGGTCTTGCCCAGACCGTCGCCGACCTTGGATTTCTTGCGCTGCAGCAGGAACACTTCACGGGCCGGCGCATGCGGTTCAGCCTTGATCCCCGCAACACCGCCGCGCGCTTCGAGGTGTGTATCGATGCCCCACTCCTTCCAGAATGCTTCGCGGTCCTGACTGGTGGCCACGCCCTGATGGACGAGGAATTCCGACACGTCGAAACCGATACCACCGGCACCGATCACCGCGACGCGCTTGCCCACCGGTTTGCGCTCGAGGATCACGTCCAGGTAGCTCAGCACCTTGGCGTGCTCGACGCCCGGAATCGCCGGGGTTCTTGGGGCGATGCCAGTGGCGAGAATGATTTCGTCGTAACCGCCCTCGACCAGCTTCACCACATCCACACGGGTGTTCAGGCACAGCTCGACGTTGGTGGTCTGCAATTTGCGGTTGAAGTAGCGCAGGGTTTCGAAGAACTCCTCCTTGCCCGGCACACGCTTGGCGATGTTGAACTGGCCGCCGATTTCGCTGGCCGAATCGAACAAGGTCACCTGATGACCACGTTCGGCGGCCACGGTTGCAGCGGACAAGCCCGCAGGACCGGCACCGACCACAGCGATTTTCTTGATCTGCTGCACCGGCAGGTAGTTGAGTTCGGTTTCATGGCAGGCCCGTGGGTTCACCAGGCAACTGGTCAACTTGCCGCCAAAGGTGTGATCCAGGCATGCCTGGTTGCAGCCGATGCAGGTGTTGATTTCATCGCCACGACCAGCAGCAGCTTTATTGACGAAATCCGGGTCGGCGAGGAACGGGCGCGCCATGGACACCATGTCGGCATCGCCTTCGGCCAGAATCTGCTCGGCGACTTCCGGGGTATTGATGCGGTTAGTGGTGATCAGCGGAATTCCTACCTCCCCACGCAGCTTGGCCGTGACCTTGCTGAACGCCGCACGCGGCACCTTGGTGGCGATGGTCGGAATCCGCGCTTCGTGCCAGCCGATGCCGGTGTTGATGATCGTCGCACCGGCCTGCTCGATGGCCTTGGCCAATTGCACGATCTCTTCCCAGCTGCTGCCGCCTTCAACCAGATCAAGCATCGACAGGCGGAAGATAATGATGAAGTTCGGGCCGACCGCTTCGCGCACCCGGCGGACGATTTCTACCGGCAGGCGCATGCGGTTTTCGTAAGCGCCGCCCCAGCGATCAGTGCGATGGTTGGTGTGGGCCGCGAGGAACTGGTTAATGAAATAACCTTCGGAGCCCATGATCTCGACGCCGTCGTACTCGGCTTTTTGCGCCAGGGTCGAGCAAGTGACGAAATCGCTGATTTGTTTCTCGATGCCTTCCTCGTCCAGCTCTTTAGGCTTGAACGGGTTGATCGGCGCCTGGATCGCGCTCGGTGCCACCTGTTTCGGGCTGTAGGCATAACGCCCGGCATGAAGAATCTGCATGCAGATCTTGCCGCCCGCCTCGTGCACCGCTCGGGTGACGATCAGGTGCTTGAGGGCTTCTTCCTCAGTGGTCAGCTTGGCCGCGCCGGAGTAAACCCCGCCCTCATCGTTCGGGCCGATACCGCCGGTAACCATCAGGCCCACACCGCCACGGGCACGCTCGGCGAAATACGCAGCCATGCGCTCGAAACCGCCAGGCTTTTCCTCAAGGCCCGTGTGCATCGAGCCCATCAGGGTGCGGTTGCGCAACGTGGTAAAACCCAAGTCCAGCGGGGCCAACAGGTGCGGGTAATGAGCGGCGGCCATCGGTAACTCCACAACGAGCGATCACGGAAAAAATGCAGGAGCTCTTCGGCCCCCGTCAGTCATGTTCGACAGACTAAGAGTCGCACTGCTGTCACTCAATGACCGTAACTGACAACTTATTGATCCAAATGTGCAGCGCCCCTTGGCAAGCGCGGGCATGGGCCCTACCCTAGTCGCGAACCCTGCACACGGCCGCTGACTGTTTCCCCATGCGCAAACTTTTGTACCTGACCTTCTCCATGGCGTTGATCGCCGCCCTCACGACCTACGCGATGTGGGCCGCGGACCGTCCGGTGGGTCATTACCTGTCGGACCTGCGCATCAGTCTCGCGGTCGATCAGGGCACTCCCGCCGATCGCGGCAATCTGCTGGGGATCCAGCCCGAGCTGTTCCCCACCGACTACCAAAGCCCCGAACGCCTGCACCGCAAGCTCGCCGCTTACTTGCAGAAGGCTCAGGATCAGGGCCTGCTGAATGAAAAAACCATCGTCGTACTGCCCGAACATGTCGGCACCTGGCTGATGATCAGCGGCGAAAAGGACGAGTTGTACCAGGCCACTTCTCTCAAGGAAGCCATGAACTGGCTGGCTGTGAGCAACCCGTTGCAGTTCATCCGCGCTCTGATCAGTGCCGAGGGCGGCAGCCGCCTCGACGACGCGCACTTGCGCATGAAAGCCAAGAAAATGGCCAAGAATTACCAGGCGCTGTTTGGCGGCTTGGCAAAAGAGTTCCGCATCACTCTGGTGGCGGGTTCCATCGTGTTGCCCGAGCCGAGTGTCAGCGATGGCACCCTGAAGATTGGCCGCGGTGCCCTGTACAACAGCAGCGTAGTGTTCGGTCGCGACGGTTTGCCGATCGGCCAGCCTCAGCGGCAAATGCACTCGACTTTCGCTGGGCACGACACTGTCCAAGCCAATTCCGAACAAACGATCAACGTCGTCGATACACCGGCCGGACGCCTGGGCGTGCTGATCGGCAGCGACAGTTGGTATCCCGACAACTATCGCAAACTCGACGATCAAGGCGCGCAGCTGGTGGCGGTCCCGGCGTTCGTCGTCGGGCGCGGGTCCTGGGATCAACCGTGGCCCGGCTACAAAGGCCAGTCCACGCCGAATTCTGTCAACCTCAAGGCTGGCGAACTGAGTGAAGGTCAGGCCTGGCATCGGTTGACGCTGAGCGCCCAACCGCCCGGCAGCCAGGCCATCGCCGGCATGAGCGTGTTCCTGCGCGGTCAATTCTGGGACAAGGGCAGCGCCGGTCAAAGCTTCCTCAGCAGCAACGGGCAGCATTTTGCCGACGGCGATGCCCGGGGCGCACGTTTGCTGAACCTCTGGCTGTAAACGATGAAACCGCAACCGATGCGTCTCGGGGATCTATCGGTGGGCTTCGTCCATAGCCTGGCCGATGCCGTGCGCAGCCATGGCCTGGACCCACAACCGCTGCTTGAACAGTACGGTCTCGACGCCGCGCGACTGGCCGAGGCCGGCGCCCGTCTCTCGATCCCGCGCTACATGCGCCTGGGTCACGGCGCCATTCAACTGACCGACGACCCGGCACTGGGCTTGCGCATGGGCCGGCTCAGTCGCCTGAGCCAGGCCGGCCTGGCCGGAGTCACCGCCGCCCAGGCCCCCACCGTGCGGGAAGCGGCGCGTTGCCTGGTTCGCTTCGAAGCGCTGTACGGCTCCAACTATCGCGGCCAGTCGAGCTTTCACGAAGACGCCCAAGGCGCTTGGCTGCGGTTCTATTCCATCAGCCCCTATAACGCCTACAACCGCTTCGTGGTGGATTCGATCCTCGCCGGCTGGTTACAGCAATTATCCAGCGTAAGCCCTGCCCCGCTACGCGCCGAACGGATCGAGATCGAATTTGAAGCGCCGGATTACCGCGAGGCGTACGCCGTGCTGGGGGATAGTCCGATTCAGTTTGGCGCCGAACAGAATCAACTGCGGCTGAGCCTGGACAGCCTCGCCCAGCGCAACCCGCAGCACTGCCCGAGCACCTGGCGGCACCTGCTGCAACTGTGTGAACGGGAACTGGAGCAACTGACACGCACCCGCAGCCTGCGTGAACGCATCACTCAGTTACTGGGGCCGTTGCTCAATGGTGGTCGGGAACCCGACCTGGAAGAAGTGGCGGCACGCCTGAAGCTGCCAACCTGGACCTTGCGCCGCAAACTCGCCGAGGAAGGCACGCAATTTCGCGCGATCCTCAATGACACACGTCGCGACCTGGCCATGACCTACATCCGCGACACCGAACTGGCGTTCGGGGAAATCGCCTACCTGCTGGGTTTTGCCTCAGCCGAAGCCTTTCAACGGGCCTTCAAACGCTGGAACGGCCAGACCCCCGGCGAGTTTCGCCGCAGTCATCGCCAATCCGCGTAAGACTTACAACTCGGTAGCGTCTTCGGCCGGTTCCAGCGGGTCCAGTTCAAACGCCTGATACTCGAGCAGTTCTTCTTGATAATCGTCCATTATTAAACCCCCATCGCTTGTAGAAAAAAACGTCTGAATAAATGACTAGCGCCCTGAGCATAAAGTGCCTGCATGAAAGAAAAATGACACTGGCACGACACTACTTCGCTACTAAATAAAACGTAGCAGGTGGTCAGGAATTTATCACAGGATTTTTTCGATACGAGCTGTGGGAATTCGGCTCGATTTGATGTGGATCAATCTTGGAAGGTGTTACGGGATCGGAGTCGTCTGACCCGATCCGTAACATTAACCGATTACTGCCCGGAGACAGGCATGGCCGAAATCGGCTCGCTCGGAGGGGGCATGGTGCTTGAGTCTGCCGGCGGCGACCCTGATTCTGTGGACGAAGCCGGCTCGCTGCCCTGCTCTGGACTGATCGGCGCCGTTTCAGCAGGCGGTGCAACAGGCTCCGAACTGGCTGGAGCGGTTTCGGCAGGTGCAGGTTCGGCTGCCGGCGCTGGAGCAGGCGCTGGTTCTGCCGTCGGGGTCGGGGTTGGCGCCAACTGAGCCGGCGCAGCCTTGACTTCAGGCACACCCAGATCAGTCTTCGGCTTCTCGGTAATGTGCGCGGCCTTCTTCGCTTCCGGCGGCAGGAATAACTCGACCAAGGCAAAGAAACGCTCGTAGAACTTGGCCGAGGACACGGTTTCACTGGCGACCTTGACCATCGAGTCGTCGGACGAGCCGATCGGCATCGACACCGAGCCCAACACACCAACACCGAGACTGGCGGAGTTGTTGGTCTTCTTCAGCGCATAACGGTCCTGCAGAGCATTGGCGAACACGGTCGCGTGGTGCCCTTCGCTGCCATCATCGGCACAAACCACGCTGAAGCTGATCTCCATGTGGGTCTCGCCAGTCTGCTGGAAGCTCTTGTGACCACTGACCAGCTTCGGATCGGCGCTGGTGATGATGTAACCCTGGCTGAGCAAAGCCCGACGGGCAGCCTCGCAGGACTGCTTATCGGTCACCGGGTAATTGCGCGAAAACGTTCCGGAATCGTCGAAGTTCTCATGCTCGTAGATGGCGGCTTTCTTCGATGAACAACCGGCAGCGGCGGCCAGCACCAAGGCCAGCCCGACAACACGCATGGGAATTGATCTAAACATTGAACATCCTGAGGAAAACGGTTCGGGGCGTATTGTGCAACAGATCGATGCTTAGCGGAGCATCGATTGTGTCTTAAAACGGTTACAGGTTTGTTGAGCCGGGTTCTAAGGAGAAAGTCCCATCTGGAGCGAAGATCAAAAGATCGCAGCCTTCGGCAGCTCCTACATGGCATCGCGTGCCTCTGTAGGAGCTGCCGAAGGCTGCGATCTTTTCGTTTCACCCACAAAAAACCCCAGCCTTTCGGCCGGGGTCTTTGTGTCGCGCATAGCTCAACCAAGCATCAGAAACGCTTGATCTCAGCCTCGCTTTCCAACAGCTTGCGGTAAGCCGCAAAGTCTTGCTGGCCAATGCGCGAGGCGAGGAAGCGACGGTATTGAACCTTCTCTTCTTCGGTCGGCGCCGCGGCTTCGTTCACGCCGTTCAGACGCACGATCACCAGGCTACCATCGGCCAGGGTCACGCTGCTGAAGGTCGGTTTGTCTTTGGCAACCGGTTTCGGCATGCGGAACAGCGCTTGCAGCACAGTTGGGTCGACCCCTTCCTGAGCGCGATTCGCCGCTTGAGTCACTTTCCAGTTCTGGCCATCGATCGCCTTGTCCAGCGCAGTCTTGCCATCGCGAAGGCTGACGATCAGTTGATCAGCCTTGGTCTTGGCGGCAGCACTGGCATGCTCCTTGGTCAGTTGCGCACGGATGCTGGCAGCCACGCTTTCCAGTGGCAGTTGCTCAGGCTTGCGGTGTTCCTTGGCGCGCAGCACGATCACAGTTTCCGGGTCCAGCTCGATGGCGGTGCTGTTGGCACCCTCATCCAGCACTTCAGGACTGAACGCAGCGGTCACTACAGCACGGTTGGCCGCCACACCTTCGCCACCTTCACGGCCGAATGGAGCGGAGGTATGAACGGTCAGCTTCAGGTCTTGTGCCGGCTGGGCCAGATCGGAGGCTTCGAACGACGAGTCTTCCAATTGCTTGGTCGCCTCGACGAAACGCTGCTCGACCTGCTGGGTTTTCAGCTCGCGGGTCAGCTTGTCTTTCAGACTGGCAAACGTCGGCACTTCAGGGGCTTCAACGCCCAGCAGCTTGATCAGGTGGAAACCGAAGTCAGTGCGAACCGGCTCCGAAACCTGATCCTTGGCCAACGAATACAGGGCTTTTTCAAACGCTGGATCGTAGACGCCTGGACCTGCATAACCGAGGTCACCGCCATTGTTCGCCGAGCCTGGGTCCTGGGAGAATTCCTTGGCCAGGGCCTCGAATGTCTCGCCTTTGGCCAGACGCGCCTGCACTTCTTCGATTTTGGCCTTGGCTTGCGCCTCGGTCATCTTATCGTTCACTTCGATCAGAATATGCGCCGCCCGGCGTTGCTCGGACAGGTTCGCGGTTTCTTTCTGATACGCCGCTTGCAGGTCTTCGTCCTTGACGCTGACCTGATCAAAGAAGGACGCCTTCTTCAATTCGAGGTAGTCGATGACCACCTGATCCGGCGTCATGAATTCCTTGGCGTGTTCGTCGTAGTAGGCTTTGACTTCGTCGTCAGTCAGTTTCACCGCCGCAGGATCTGCCTTGACGTTCAGGGTGGCGAAATCGCGGGTCTGTTTTTCCAGACGGGCGAAGGCCAGAACCTGTGCATCGGTGACAAAGCCGCTACCGGCCAAGCCAGCGCGCAACTGACCGATCAGCATTTCCTGAGCCAGCATCTGGCGGAATTGCAGACGGCTATAGCCGAGTTGACGGATCACCTGGTCGAAGCGCTCGGCGTTGAACTTGCCATCCACCTGGAATTCAGGCGTTTGCAGGATCACCTGATCCAAAGCTGCTTCGGAGAAAGCGAATTTCGATTTTTCTGCGCCTTGCAGCAGCAGTTTGCGATCGATCAGGCCTTTGAGGGCCGATTCGCGAAGCATTTTTTCGTCGAGCAAGGAAGCATCGAAATCCTTGCCAAGCTGTTGCATGAGCTGACGGCGTTGCATATCAACCGCCTGGTTCAGCTCGTTTTGACTGATTTCTTCACCGTTGACCTTGGCCGCATCCTGGCTGTTGGTCGTCGCCTGGAAAATGGCCTCGATACCGGTGAAAGCCATCAGTACAACGATGATCCCGATAATGGTCTTGGCAATCCAGCCTTGTGAATTGTCCCTGATATTCTGCAGCATGCGTCCCCCAGAAACGGTTGAACTTCAAAATTAGGCAACCGTGGAGCGTGGGTAGAATCCGGATAGAAGAAAGGCGCATCCGAGGATGCGCCTTCTCGTAACTGGCGGAGCGGACGGGACTCGAACCCGCGACCCCCGGCGTGACAGGCCGGTATTCTAACCGACTGAACTACCGCTCCGCTGCCAAGTCAGGAATGACCCCGACCCGGATAGGCAAAAACCTGAATCGAACTTAGTTGACAGCTTCTTTCAGTGCTTTACCGGCTTTGAAACCTGGTTTTTTGGCGGCGGCGATTTCCAGCGTCTTACCGGTCTGTGGGTTACGACCGATGCGAGCTGGACGATCGGTCACGGAGAAGGTACCGAAACCAACCAGAACAACAGAGTCGCCAGCCTTGAGAGCGCCAGTGACGGATTCGATTACAGCGTCCAGCGCACGGCCAGCAGCAGCTTTCGGGATATCAGCGGATGCAGCGATAGCATCAATCAGTTCCGACTTGTTCACTCTAAGTCCCCTTATATCTATTTGAGTTTGATTCTAAGTTTTTTGGTGAAAGCAAAAAAACGAGTGCTGAATGGCCTACAGACACTTAAGAGCCGCTTTATAACAAGGGCTCTAAAAAACTGTCAACAAGCCCCCCAGGCAAATGCGTACTAATGCGTGCTAATTCTTTCCTTAGAGTCAGACTCGCGTTTTTCATCCTTTGCAACGATCTCCGGAACCACATCCGGCAAGGGCTCCGGCGCGTATTGCAGCGCAATTTGCAGGACCTCGTCAATCCATTTAACTGGTTTAATCTGTAGATCTTGCTTGATATTGTCAGGAATTTCCTTCAGATCGCGTACGTTCTCTTCAGGAATGATCACCGTCTTGATTCCACCGCGGTGAGCAGCCAGCAGTTTTTCCTTCAAACCACCAATCGCCAACACCTGACCACGCAAGGTGATTTCGCCGGTCATGGCAACATCCGCGCGTACAGGAATGCCAGTCAATGCTGACACCAGGGCCGTGCACATGCCTACACCGGCGCTAGGGCCATCTTTCGGCGTTGCCCCTTCAGGCATATGGATATGGGTGTCGCGCTTCTCGTGGAAGTCCAGGGGAATCCCCAGGCTCTTCGCACGACTGCGGACAACGGTCAGGGCTGCGGTGATCGATTCGACCATCACGTCACCCAGGGAACCCGTCTTGATCAACTGGCCTTTACCCGGTACGACCGCGGCTTCGATGGTCAGCAATTCGCCGCCCACCTGAGTCCACGCCAGGCCCGTTACCTGGCCAATCTGATCCTGCGATTCAGCCAGACCGTAACGGAACTTACGCACGCCCAGGAAGTGCTCGAGCATGTCGGCAGTGACCTTCACCGAGAAGCGTTTTTCCATCGCATGCTCTTTGACTGCCTTGCGGCAAACCTTGGCAATCTGGCGCTCCAGCCCACGTACACCGGCTTCGCGGGTGTAGTAGCGGATGATGTCGCGGATCGCTTCGGCATCGAATTCCAGCTCGCCCTTCTTCAGACCGTTGGCCGTAATCTGCTTCGGCGAAAGGTATTTGACGGCGATGTTGATCTTCTCGTCTTCGGTGTAACCCGGCAGACGAATCACTTCCATCCGGTCCAGCAGCGCCGGCGGAATGTTCATGGAGTTGGAGGTGCAAAGGAACATCACATCGGACAGGTCGTAATCGACTTCCAGATAGTGATCGTTGAAGTTGTGGTTCTGCTCGGGATCGAGCACTTCCAGCAACGCCGACGCCGGATCGCCACGCATATCGCTGCCCATTTTGTCGATTTCATCGAGCAGGAACAGCGGGTTGCGGACGCCCACCTTTGTCATCTTTTGAATCAATCTTCCTGGCATCGAACCGATATAAGTCCGGCGATGGCCACGAATTTCCGCCTCATCGCGCACACCACCGAGGGCCATGCGGACGAATTTGCGGTTGGTGGCGTGAGCGATCGACTCCGCCAGAGAAGTTTTACCCACCCCTGGAGGCCCAACCAGGCACAGCACCGGACCACGAATCTTCTTCACGCGCTTCTGCACGGCGAGATATTCGAGGATCCGCTCTTTGACTTCTTCCAGACCATAGTGGTCGGCGTCGAGAATGTCTTCGGCACGAGCGAGGTCCAGACGCACCTTGCTCTGGGCCTTCCACGGCACTTGAACCAGCCAGTCGATGTACGAACGCACCACCGTCGCTTCCGCGGACATTGGCGACATTTGCTTGAGCTTGTTCAGTTCGGCCTGAGCCTTGGCCAACGCGTCTTTCGGCAGACCAGCGGCATCGATACGCTTTTTCAGCTCTTCGATTTCGTTGTGGCCTTCGTCGCTGTCGCCCAGTTCTTTCTGAATGGCCTTCATCTGCTCATTCAGGTAGTACTCGCGCTGGCTGCGTTCCATTTGCTTTTTAACGCGGCCGCGAATGCGTTTTTCGACTTGCAGCAGATCGATCTCGGCATCCAGCAACGCCAGAACGTGCTCGACCCGGGCCGACAAATCGATAATTTCGAGGATTTCCTGCTTCTGCTCGATTTTCAGGGCCATGTGCGCGGCCATGGTGTCGACCAGGCGGCCTGGCTCATCGATGCTGTTAAGCGACGACAGGACTTCAGCGGGGACTTTCTTGCCCAACTGCACATATTGTTCGAACTGAGCCAGCAGGCTACGGACAAACACTTCCGACTCGCGCTCAGGCGCGTCGACTTCGTCGATCAGCGAAACTTCGGCACGGCAGTGGCCGTCGACTTCGCTGAAGCGCTCCACGGCGCCCCGCTGCTCGCCCTCGACAAGAACCTTGACTGTGCCGTCAGGCAGCTTGAGCAGCTGCAGAACGGTAGCGATGGTGCCTACGCGATAAAGTGCTTCTTCACCGGGATCGTCGTCAGCAGGATTTCGCTGAGCCAGCAGAAGGATCTGCTTGTCGCCCGTCATCGCTGCCTCGAGGGCTTCGATGGATTTCTCGCGCCCCACGAACAGCGGGATAACCATGTGCGGATAAACCACGACATCACGCAATGGCAGGAGAGGCAATTCGATGGTTGTCTTCATGATTTCGCCTCTACGGCGGCCATAAGGCCGTAAACAGATGGATGTAAGCTTGAAACCAAGATGGGGGCTGTTTTCAAAAAAAACAAGCGCAAATAAAATGTTAAAACGCGTTAAAAGCAAAGGGGCCCGAAGGCCCCTTCTTTATTCCAGCAGTGTGACGCTTAGGCGTCTGGCGCTGCCTTGGCAGCCGGCTCACTGTTTTCGTAGATATACAGTGGCTTGGACTTACCTTCTATAACGCTTTCATCGATCACTACTTTACTCACCTCGGACTGCGAGGGGATTTCATACATAGTGTCGAGCAATACACCTTCGAGGATCGAGCGCAGTCCACGGGCACCGGTTTTGCGTTCCAGAGCACGTTTGGCGACCGATTTCAGCGCGTCGGCCCGGAACTCCAGATCCACGCCTTCCATCTCGAACAGCTTGGCATACTGCTTGGTCAGAGCATTTTTCGGCTCGGTGAGAATCTGCATCAACGCAGCCTCATCAAGCTCGTCCAGCGTGGCAAGTACCGGCAGACGACCGACGAATTCCGGGATCAGACCGAACTTGACCAAATCGTCAGGTTCGACTTCACGCAGGGATTCACCGACTTTCTTGCCTTCTTCCTTGCTGCGAACTTCCGCGTTGAAACCAATGCCGCCCTTGGTGGAACGGTTTTGAATAACCTTTTCCAGACCGGAGAACGCACCACCGCAGATGAACAGGATGTTACGGGTGTCGACCTGAAGGAATTCCTGCTGCGGATGCTTGCGACCACCTTGAGGTGGAACGGAAGCGACCGTGCCTTCGATCAACTTGAGCAGGGCCTGCTGCACGCCTTCACCGGAAACGTCCCGGGTGATCGACGGGTTGTCAGATTTGCGCGAGATCTTGTCGATCTCATCGATGTAGACGATGCCCATCTGGGCTTTTTCTACGTCGTAATCGCACTTCTGCAGCAGCTTCTGAATGATGTTCTCGACATCTTCCCCTACATAACCCGCCTCGGTGAGGGTGGTTGCGTCGGCGATGGTGAACGGAACGTTCAGCAAGCGGGCCAGTGTTTCGGCAAGCAGGGTTTTACCCGAGCCTGTCGGGCCGATCAGCAAGATGTTGCTTTTGCCGAGTTCGACGTCGTCATTCTTTTTGTCACGCTGGTTCAAACGCTTGTAGTGGTTGTACACCGCTACGGCCAGAACCTTTTTCGCACGTTCCTGACCAATCACGTACTGATCAAGGATGCCGCTGATTTCTTTAGGCGAAGGCAATTTATGCGCGCTGCTTTCGGCCTGGGCTTCCTGCACCTCCTCACGGATGATGTCATTGCACAGGTCGACGCACTCGTCGCAGATAAAGACCGAGGGGCCGGCAATCAATTTGCGTACTTCATGCTGGCTTTTGCCACAGAAGGAGCAATAGAGCAGCTTGCCGTTGTCCTCGCCGTTGCGGGTGTCAGTCATTCGTTCGATCCAAATCCGATAGGCTTGCAACACAAGATGAAGGCTATTGCGGGCTTTTTCAAGCCCGCTGGTGATCGGACCTGCCGACCAACCTTATTTTGAGCTGCTTATTTTAAGCGGGCCGCTGGTTGATCACTTCATCGATCAACCCGTACTCACGCGCCGCATCTGCACTCATGAAATTATCGCGGTTGGTATCGCGCTCGATTTCTTCAAGAGTGCGCCCGCTATGCTTGGCCATCAGCGTGTTGAGACGCTCACGAATGAAGAGGATTTCCTTGGCATGGATTTCGATATCCGAGGCCTGGCCCTGGAAACCGCCCAGTGGCTGGTGAATCATCACACGCGAGTTCGGCAGGCAGTAACGCTTGCCTTGGGCACCGGCCGTCAGTAGAAACGCGCCCATGCTGCACGCTTGACCGATACAGGTGGTCGACACGTTTGGCTTGATGAACTGCATGGTGTCATAGATCGACATGCCCGCCGTCACCGAACCGCCCGGCGAGTTGATATAGAGATGGATGTCCTTGTCCGGATTTTCCGCTTCAAGGAACAGCAGTTGCGCACAGATCAGGTTGGCCATGTAGTCCTCTACCGGACCAACCAGAAAGATCACTCGCTCCTTGAGAAGGCGCGAGTAGATGTCATAGGCGCGTTCGCCACGAGCAGACTGTTCGACAACCATCGGGACCAGGCCGCCTGCGGCCTGGATATCAGAGTTCTGCTGAATATACGAATTACGGAACATGCTCTGCAGTCACTCCCAAATAGTTATGTCTTGAATACGCATAAGCCAGCACGAAGGCTGGCTTATGGTGTGTACTTCTTACCGCAAGAACAATCAGTCGGCTTGTGGAGCTTCTACCGGCTTGACCGCTTCTTCGTAAGAGACCGATTTGTCGGTCACGCTAGCTTTCTGCAGAACAGTATCCACAACTTGTTCTTCCAGCACAACCGAACGGACTTCGTTCAGTTGCTGGTCGTTCTTGTAGTACCAAGACACAACCTGCTCAGGCTCCTGGTAAGCCGAAGCCATTTCCTGAATCATCTCGCGAACGCGGGCTTCGTCAGGCTTGAGGTCGAATTGCTTGACCACTTCGGCCACGATCAGACCCAGCACAACGCGGCGCTTGGCTTGCTCTTCGAACAGCTCGGCCGGCAGTTGGTCAGGCTTGATGTTGCCGCCGAACTGCTGAACAGCCTGCACGCGCAGACGGTCGACTTCGTTGGACAGCAGAGCCTTTGGCACTTCGATCGGGTTGGTGGCCAGCAGACCGTCCATAACCTGATTCTTGACCTTGGATTTGATCGCCTGACGCAGTTCGCGCTCCATGTTCTTGCGAACTTCGGTGCGGAAGCCTTCCAGACCAGTTTCCTTGATGCCGAATTGAGCGAAGAATTCTTCGGTCAGCTCTGGCAGTTTAGGCTCGGAAACGGTGTTCACGGTCACGGTGAACTCAGCGGTTTTGCCTGCCAGGTCGAGGTTCTGATAGTCCTCAGGGAAGGTCAGGTTCAGAACGCGCTCTTCGCCGGCTTTAGCGCCGACCAGACCGTCTTCGAAGCCAGGGATCATGCGGCCGGAACCCAGCACCAGCTGGGTGCCCTTGGCGGAACCGCCAGCGAACACTTCACCGTCGACTTTGCCGACGAAATCGATGTTCAGTTGGTCTTCGTTCTGAGCAGCGCGATCGGCCACTTCGAAACGGGTGTTCTGCTTGCGCAGGACTTCCAGCATCTTGTCCAGATCGGCATCAGCCACGTCAGCGCTCAGGCGCTCAACGGTGATACCTTCGAAACCGGCAACGGTGAATTCAGGGAACACTTCGAACACGGCAACGTATTCCAGGTCCTTGCCAGCTTCCAGGGATTTTGGTTCGATCGACGGCGAACCGGCCGGGTTCAGCTTCTGCTCAACCACAGCTTCGTAGAAGGAAGACTGGATCACGTCGCCTACCGCTTCCTGGCGAGCGTCAGCACCGAAACGGCGCTTGATTTCGCTCATTGGCACTTTGCCTGGACGGAAGCCAGCAATCTTGGCCTTTTGGGCAGTCTGCTGCAGACGCTTGTTGACCTGAGTCTCGATGCGCTCAGCCGGCACGGTGACGCTCATGCGGCGCTCAAGAGCAGTAGTATTTTCAACAGAAACTTGCATGGATATTCCTCGTTGCACAGACGTTAGCCGGCCGTTTCCGACCCCAGAATCAAGGGCATGCATTCTAGTGGGTCAAACTCAAGAAGTCACCCTACTGAAAACGGGTAAAAAAGCAGCAGGCAATTTATAGGTGCGAAGGCACGAATGCACTTCGCCCCGATGGCAATTACAGCCAGTCACGCCAGGGCTCTGCGCCAACCCTTCTATATATAGAAGAGACTGCCAACATTCTCCCTGACAGCCGATCTTGCGAGCAAGGCCGGCGGACAGCGCGGCATCATCGAGAAACATAAATACGACGAAACGCCCCGCCGCTGCGACCCGGAACCTGCGGCCACTGAAACAAAAAAGGCGCCAGACTGTTAAATCTGGCGCCTTTCGAAATATGGGGTGGACGATGGGGATCGAACCCACGACAACGGGAGTCACAATCCCGTGCTCTACCAACTGAGCTACGCCCACCATATTGCGTTACAAAGAATGAACAACTTCTTTGCTGAGCCCCAACTATGCCATCGGCATGAGAGAAGCTTTATTTGGTGCGGATGAAGAGACTCGAACTCTTACGCCTCGCGGCGCTGGAACCTAAATCCAGTGTGTCTACCAATTCCACCACATCCGCGGATTGAAGCTGTTAAAGCAAAGGCGCCAGACCGTTAAATCTGGCGCCTTTCGAAATATGGGGTGGACGATGGGGATCGAACCCACGACAACGGGAGTCACAATCCCGTGCTCTACCAACTGAGCTACGCCCACCATATCGCGTTACTTGTGCCAAAGCTGCCTAATGGCGCACCCGGCAGGACTCGAACCTGCGACCATCCGCTTAGAAGGCGGATGCTCTATCCAGCTGAGCTACGGGCGCCTTGTTAGCTGTAACCTTGAAGGACTACAAACTAAGTGCTTTTCAGCCTTGCAGAACTTCGATTCTGCTAGACCTTCTCAACCAGTGCTAGGCTGTGCCCGACAAGTGCGACGAATAGTATAGAGCGCCCCGAAGGTCGTCAAATCCTTTTTAAAAAAAATTCATTTAATTAAAGGGCTTAGAGGAATTTGCAGACCAAGCGCCTTTGCCCTCACCTCATGACATGCGAGAATGCGTTCTCTTTTTTTCCCCTCTCGATGGTTAATCACGCGCAATGACTGCACAACTAATCGACGGCAAATCGATCGCCGCCAGCCTGCGCCAGCAGATCGCCAAACGAGTCGCCGAGCGTCGCCAGCAAGGCTTGCGCACACCCGGCCTCGCGGTGATCCTGGTCGGCAGCGATCCTGCCTCTCAGGTTTATGTCTCGCACAAGCGTAAAGACTGTGAAGAGGTCGGCTTCCTTTCCCAAGCCTATGACCTGCCTGCCGAAACCACTCAAGAAGCACTGACCGATCTGATCGATCGTCTTAACGACGACCCGGCGATTGACGGCGTTCTGCTTCAGCTGCCTTTACCTGAACACCTGGACGCCTCCAAATTGCTGGAGCGCATTCGTCCTGACAAGGATGTCGACGGCTTCCACCCTTATAACGTCGGCCGTCTAGCCCAGCGTATTCCGCTGCTGCGTCCGTGCACTCCTAAAGGCATCATGACGTTGCTGGAAAGCACCGGCACCGATCTGTACGGAATGGACGCGGTCATTGTCGGGGCTTCCAACATTGTTGGCCGTCCGATGGCGATGGAACTGCTGTTGGCCGGTTGCACCGTGACCGTTACCCACCGTTTCACCAAGGATCTGGCGGGCCATGTCGGTCGCGCCGACCTGGTGGTGGTTGCCGCCGGCAAGCCGGGCCTGGTCAAAGGTGAATGGATCAAGGAAGGCGCGATCGTGATCGACGTCGGCATCAATCGTCAGGAAGACGGCAAGCTGGTCGGCGACGTGACCTACGAAGCCGCCCTGCCCCGCGCTGGCTGGATCACTCCGGTACCGGGTGGCGTTGGCCCGATGACCCGCGCCTGCCTGCTGGAAAACACGCTGTACGCCGCGGAAACACTGCACGGCTGAGTTCACGCTGGCTTGCAACGCCGCATAAAAGAACCCCGCCCATCGCGGGGTTCTTTTTGCACGCATAAAAAGCTCGACCATCCGCCGGAAAAGCCTGTTTTTCTCAGGTTCCGAGGCACTATCACCTGAACATCGAACAACCATCGACAGTTCTTCAGCCATACTCCTAAAATGCGTCGTTTTTCAAGGAACAGCCCGTTACAAAACGGTATATCCACCCTTTATGAGTCCGCCAGCGTGAAAATCCGTCTTTCTATCCTGAGCCTATTTTTTGCATTTACAGGGACTTTCACCACGCCAACGGTTAACGCAGCAGAAACCACCGCGGCACCCCGAGACATTTCACAACTGAAGATCGCTTCCGGCAGCGCTTTGCTGATGGACATGCAAACCAACAAAGTCATCTATGCCAGCAACCCTGACGTCGTAGTACCAATCGCGTCCGTCAGCAAACTGATGACCGGCCTGGTGGTGGTAGAAGCCCGGCAAAACATGGACGAATACCTTTCCGTCAACATCAGCGACACCCCGGAAATGAAAGGCGTGTTTTCCCGAGTCAAACTCAAAAGCGAATTGCCGCGCCGAGAGATGCTACTGATTGCGCTGATGTCATCGGAAAACCGGGCTGCCGCGACGCTGGCCCATCACTATCCGGGCGGTTATGTCGCGTTCATTGCCGCCATGAACGCCAAAGCCAAAGCGCTGGGCATGACCAGCACCCACTTTGTCGAACCGACGGGCCTCTCTCCGCGCAATGTGTCCACCGCCCGCGACCTGAGCAAATTGCTGATCGCCGCACACAAGTACCCGCTATTGACTCAGCTGAGCACCACCAAGGAAAAAACCGTCAGATTCCGTAAACCCAACTACAGCCTGGGCTTCCGCAATACCGATCATTTGGTCAACAAGCCCAACTGGGACATCAGGCTGACCAAGACCGGTTTCACCAACGCAGCGGGGCATTGCCTGGTACTGGTCACCCACATGGGCGACCGTCCGGTTGCACTGGTGATCCTCGATGCCTTCGGCAAGTACACGCACTTTGCCGATGCGAACCGGATTCGCAGCTGGATGGAAACCGGCAAGAGCGCCAACGTGCCGTCCGTCGCCTTGCAGTACAAGTCCGACAAGAATCTCAAGCATCGCCAGAGCGGCGTGGTTGAAGCATCGAAATAAGGTCGAAACGCCTCCAAACGGTCCACAAAAAAAAGCCCCGAATATTCGGGGCTTTTTTGTCCGGATTAATCATTGGGCAACGGCATCTGATCGTCATCCGGAATGCCATCCCCGGCACTCGGGTCTTTCCAACCCTGCGGATGCTTCGTCGGCACCACTGTCGGCCTGGCCAACGGGTCCCTTAACGGGCTGTCCGGATCCATCACCGGATCCACATCTGCTTCGGGGGTTGTTGGAACACTGTCTGGAGGATCTGGACGCTTGTCGTCGAAGCTCGAATCGGTAGACATATGCACCTCACATTAGGACTTGGGTTTCAGATCGCCAAGTGGATCGTAAGGCTTCGCCGGGGCCTTCTTGCCCTCCTCACCCGGCTTTATATCCCTGGGCGCCTTGGCGGGCCCGATGGGATCGACCTGAGGATCGGCAACGTCCGGAGAATCGGGGTCGAACCCCAACTCAGTATCGGACGAATGCTCAGACGAGTGCGGGCCGGTGGGGGTATTGGAATGTGCCATGGCGCCTCCTGTTCAGGGTCCCGGAAAAATCCGGGCCCTCTACTTGAGACTTCAGCATAGCGTGGCGGTGCCATGCCGATGACGAGCGGAAACTTACTTCGTGGTCAGCGCCTTCTTCGCCCGGGCTGCCGCCTGCTCCTGACCTGACTGGGCAAGATCGCTCGCCGCTTTCAGCCAGCGCTGCTGATCGACATTGGCCGGAATCTGGTCCGGCTTCTGGATCAATATGGCCCAACCGCCGGCATTCTCGAATGCTGATTCAAAGGAACTGAACCCCATCAGCAACCGACGATCCATCCCGGCGCGCAGCAGCACGGTCTGCTTCTGACGGTTGTAACCGGCGAGAATGGCGTACCGGGGCTCCGCCCAGAATGCCGAGCCTTCGGTGAAGCGCACCATTACCGGATAACCGGCCGCAACCTGGGTCAGCAGCGCCGGCAAATGGCTGTCGAGGGGATAGACCACCATCCCGTACTCGCGCGCGAGGTTCTGCATGTTCTGCTGCAAGCGATCTTCGGCACCCGGCAAATGCAGAGGTTTGTCGAGCAACCCCGGGGTTATCACGATGCCCTGCCGGGACAGCAGGCTGGCCAGCACTTGGGGCCCGCTTTGATAACTTTGCCCTCGGTAAAACGTACCGCTGAGTTCGACCCGCTCTGGCAGACGCTTGATCTCAGGCGCCACGCTCCCCGCACAACCAGCCAGGCCGGCGATGCAGCCAACGATCAGCACCAAAGATCGAATTCGAGAAAATACCCGCACCATCATCACTCTCTTGTTCAGACGCCAGGCAATCGCACGCCTGGCTTTGCCGTCGATCATAGGATGTCGCGCTGCAGCGGTATAGCCTTAACCGGCAGTTGATTGCATTCGATAGAGCGAACTGGTTGGTGACAGGCGACCTTTGGTCAATTGTCTGAAATACAGCAGCGGCTAAACTGTCCTTTACCAAGGATGAGTGTGTGCCCGATGCAGGGCAAAGAGGAGGCACTGATGAGCCTGACAATGACCATTGCAATGTTGATTTCCGGCTGGCTGGCCGTGGCCACCGCCATGCTGTGGGGCGTTTTGCGTATTACCCGCCGACACCATCGCCACCCGGTTCAATCGGCGCCTGTGGCGAAAACCGGTCAGCCGGCTGCCCACCCCGCCACTGCGCACTGATTGGACATGTAGGAGCCAGGCTTGCCGGCGAAGGCGTCCTCAAGAACGCCTTCGCCGGCAAGCCTGGCTCCTACGAAAAGCGGTTCATTGGCCGCCTGGACTCTTTCGAGTTCAGGCGGCCGTTTCGTTTAACGATGGTTAAGCTTCAGCGGCGATGCGCTTCTGCCTGGCCCGACGCGACAGCATGTTCAAGCCTTCGATCGTGGCCGAGAACGCCATGGCCGCGTAGACGTAGCCTTTCGGTACGTGGGCGCCAAAACCTTCGGCGATCAGCGTCATGCCGATCATGATCAGGAAGCCCAGCGCCAGCATCACTACCGTCGGGTTGTCGTTGATGAACTTGGCCAGAGGGTCGGCCGCCAGCAACATCACCAGTACCGACACCACCACCGCGATAATCATGATCGGCAAATGCTCGGTCATGCCGACAGCGGTAATGATGCTGTCGATGGAGAACACCATGTCCAGCAGCAGGATCTGACCAATCGCAGCGGCAAAGCCCAGGGTCACGGTCGAGGTAGCCGACTTCGGATCATCTGGCGCCGGGTCCATGCTGTGATGGATCTCGGTGGTCGCCTTCCACAACAGGAACAGGCCACCGGCAATCAGGATCATGTCCTTCCAGGAGAACGCGTGGCCGAGAATCTCGATCACAGGCTCCGTCAACTGGACGATGAACGCGATGGTGCTCAACAGTGCCAGGCGCAGGATCAACGCCATGCCGATACCGATGCGCCGCGCCTTCTGGCGATGCTGTTCGGGCAGCTTGTTGGTGAGGATCGAGATGAAGATCAGGTTATCGATGCCGAGCACGATTTCCATCACCACCAGCGTGGCCAGGGCGACCCAGGCAGTGGGGCTTGCAGCAAGTTCTAAAAGGTATTCCATGGGTCAGTCCTGACTCGTTGTAGACGGTTTAGATTTCCTGGGACGAAGATTCGGGTTTGTCCGTCTCTTTGGCCGGTTGTTCTTTCTTGCTGATCAAACCGCTCGTGGCATCGCTAAGCGCTTGCTCGGCCGCTTTATGGGTATCGTCAATCGCCTGTTTGGCGGTTTCGGCGGCCTTGCCCATCAATTGCTGAGCGCTTTTCTCGGCCTGGTCGCAACCGGCCAACACCAGTAAAGACGTGATCAGCAGTGCCGTGGTTTTAAGCTTCATGATGCTTCCCTCAAATAGAACAGACAGAACCGGAAAGGCGATCCGTCGATAGCGAGGCATTCTAAGGAAGCAAACACTTCAGGAAAATTCGTATTTTTAGCGGCTATACTTCGGTTTTAACGAATCGTCCTACAACAGCTTCTACGCATGAAAATGTGAACAAGGGATTTCACCAACATGTTGAATTATCGACAGCTGCATTACTTCTGGGTGGTGGCCAAGACCGGCAGCATCGTGCGCGCCTGTGAGCAACTGAACCTGACGCCACAGACCATCAGCGGGCAGATTTCCCTGCTCGAGCAAACCTATGGCATCGAGTTGTTTCGTCGGGTCGGCCGGCAGCTGGAACTCACCGAAGCCGGGCGTCAGACCCTGCCCTACGCCGAGCAGATGTTTCAGCTCGGGGGCGAACTGGAGTTGATGCTGCGGGCGCAGCCCAATGAACAACAAATCCTGTTTCGGGTAGGAGTCGCCGACGTAGTGCCCAAATCCATCGTCTATCGCCTGATCGCTCCGACCATGGAGTTGAGCGAGCCCCTGCGTATCACCTGTCGCGAAGACAAACTGGAACGCTTGCTTGCCGACCTGGCGATTCAACGCCTTGATCTGGTGATCTCCGACAGCCCGATGCCCTCTAATCTGGACATCAAGGGCTACAGCCAGAAACTCGGTGAATGCGGCATCAGCTTCTTCGCCACCTTTGATCTGGCCGCGCGATATGGCCAGGACTTCCCCCGCAGCTTGCACGGCGCCCCGTTGCTGATTCCCGGACCGGAAACCGTGGTGCGTAGTCGCTTGCAACGCTGGTTTGCCGAACAGCAGATCCAGCCGAGGATCGTCGGCGAGTTCGACGACAGCGCCTTGATGCAGGCCTTCGGCCAATCCGGCAGCGGGATATTCATCGGCCCGAGCGTGATTGCCGACGAAGTGAAACGCCAATGCGACGTGGAGCTGATCGGTCAGACCGACGCGGTGCGCGAGTCGTTCTACGCCATCTCGGTGGAACGCAAGGTCAAGCACCCCGGCATTGTCGCCATTACCGAAGGTGCCCGACGCGAGTTGTTCGTCGAGATGTGAGGCGTCAGGCGTAGATTTCGCGAGGTTTGAAGGTCATCAGCGCCATCGCCAACAGAATCGAGACCAGGATAAAACCAGCCGCCGCGAAACCCAGTCCGCCCAGGCCCACACTGTCGATCACCCGCCCACCGACCATCGCGCCCAGACCGATTCCGAGGTTGGCCCCGGCGATGTTCAGCGATGCAGCAAAGGCCGGAGCCTCAGGCGCAGCCTTCATCAGGCGCACGTGACTGACCAGGAACAGCGCGGCCTGAGTCACGCCCCAAATCCCCATCGCTGCCGCCAGACCGAGGGGCGAATGAATGTTCGGCACCAACGCCACCATGCCCGCGATCATGAAGGCACAGAACGTCACTGAAGCGATTAGCGGATGCCGATCCACCGCGCGACCGCCCAATGAATTGCCGATCAAGCCGACCGCACCGAAGCCCATCAGGCACCAACCGACCACCGTGCCGTTGAAACCGGCCAGCCGCTCAAGAATGTCCGCCAGGTAGGTGTAAGCGGTGAACATGCCGCTGAACACCAGGATCGATAACAGCACATGCCCCAGCATCAACGGGCTACGCAGGATTCTGAACTGCGAACGGAAGCTCACTTGATGCTGGTGCAGGTTGGTTTTCGGCAGGTAGATAAACAGCAGCAACGCCTTGGCAAACGCGATGACCGCCAGAATGCCGAAAGCACTGCGCCAGCCGAACGCATCGGAAATCAGCGTACCCACCGGAATGCCGAACACCGTGGCGCAGACAATGCCGAAACCGATCTTGGAGATGGCCCGCCCGGCGTAGTCCGGTCCGACGATGTCCACTGCGGTTTCACTGGCCAACGCCCAGAACACCGGCAACCCCAGCGCCGGAATCAACCGGGCGATGGCCATCACCCCGATGTTCGGTGCCAGCGCCGCCAGCGTGTTGGCCAGGCCGAACATGATCAGCACGCTGATAAACAGTTTGCGCCGTTCAAACCTTGCAAAGTATGCGGTCAGGAAAGGCCCGAAAGCAGCCACGGTAAAAGCGAACAGGGTCACCAGCAAACCCGCTTGAGGGATGCTGACGTCCAGATCACGGGCGATTGCCGGCAACAGGCCGACGATGATGAATTCCGTGGTCAACACCGTAAAACCGGCGGCGGACAACAGAAGAATGGGCAACAGCATGCAGAAACTCCAGGAAAACGACGACACCAGCGACAGCCCGAAGGCTCACTGGCAGAACTTGAAAATGAGGATGGCGAAGCTTAACAGAGTGTTTCCGGACGAGGTTGCACGAACCTGCAAATCGCGTTGAGCAATCGGGTGGCAGATCGTCACAGGTCTGAAGGATCACGGCTACGCTGTGATAAAGTCCGCGGCCCTCGGTACTTATACTTTGCTCATCGGCCATTGATTGGCATTGATGTAGCGACCCTTCGGTTCCCTCCATGTGGCCTGCCCGGCTTTTTGCTGCATGAGCAGAACCCTGCACCCTAATAAAATCAGAGATGCCGTTATGACCGCTTCATCCCCTTCTCTCTTGCAACGCCTGAAACGCAGCAGCCTGGTCACGCAAATCATCATCGGCCTGATCGCCGGGATTGCCTTGGCGCTGTTCGCGCCTGAGCTGGCCAAGTCCACCGCCTTCATTGGCAAAGTGTTCGTGTCGGCGCTCAAGGCTGTCGCGCCGATTCTGGTGTTCGTGCTGGTCATGGCCTCGATTGCCAACCACAAGCACGGCCAGGAAACTCATATCCGGCCGATTCTGTTTCTGTATTTGCTGGGCACTTTCGGGGCGGCCGTGGTGGCGGTGATCGCCAGTACACTGTTCCCGTCGAGTCTGGTGCTATCTACTCAGGATGTTGCGATAACCGCACCGGGCGGCATCAGCGAAGTACTGCAAAGTCTGTTGCTCAGCGTGGTCGACAACCCGGTCAGCGCACTGATGAACGCCAACTTCATCGGCATTCTCGCTTGGGCGATCGGCATGGGTGTTGCGATTCGCCATGCCGGCGAGACGACGCGCGAAGTACTGGGCGATCTATCCAATGGCGTGACCTTGATCGTGCGTCTGGTGATTCGCTTTGCGCCGCTGGGGATCTTCGGCCTGGTGGCCTCGACCCTCGCCACCTCCGGTTTCGGCGCCTTGATCGGTTATATGCATCTGCTGGCCGTGTTGCTGGGCTGCATGCTGTTCGTAGCGCTGGTGATGAACCCGGCCATTGTGTTCTGGAAGCTGCGTCGCAACCCGTATCCGCTGGTACTCACCTGCCTGCGCGAGAGCGGTATTACCGCCTTCTTCACCCGCAGTTCGGCGGCGAACATTCCGGTCAACCTGGAGTTGAGCAAGCGCCTGGGCCTGCACGAAGACACTTATTCGGTGTCGATCCCGCTCGGCGCCACCATTAACATGGCCGGCGCCGCGATCACCATTACCGTGCTGACCCTGGCTGCCGTGCACACCCTGGGCATCGCCGTGGATATTCCGACGGCCATCCTGCTCAGCATCGTCGCGGCAATCTGTGCCTGTGGCGCCTCGGGCGTGGCCGGCGGTTCGCTGTTGCTGATTCCGCTGGCGTGCAGCCTGTTCGGCATCCCGAGCGAAATCGCCATGCAGGTGGTGGCGGTCGGTTTCATCATCGGTGTGTTGCAGGACTCGGCGGAAACCGCGCTGAACTCCTCCACCGACGTGCTGTTCACCGCGGCCGCGTGTCAGGGTGAAGAACTGAAGACCCAGAAAGCCCGGGAAGCTCAGCGCTTGGCGTAACAACGCCCCTGTAGGAGCCAAGCTGGCGCGGAACCTGTGGGAGCGGGCTTGCTCGCGAAGACGGAGTGTCAGTCGACATCATCGTTGCCTGATACACCGCCTTCGCGAGCAAGCCCGCTCCCACATTTCGCAGGCAAGCCTGGCCCCTACAGGAGGTAAAACGAAAAAGCCCGCCAAGGCTTACACCTTGGCGGGCTTTTTTGCGCCTGGGCGGTTTAGAACGCGCCCATGTAATCGCGCTTGCCCACTTCCACACCGTTGTGACGCAGCAGTGCGTAAGCGGTGGTGACGTGGAAGAAGAACTGCGGCAAACCGTAGCTCAGCAGGTAAGCCTGGCCAGTGAAGCGTTTCTCTTTAGGCGTGCCTGGACGGGTAACGATCTCGATGCCTTCCTTGCCGTCGATCTGCTCGGGCTTGATCTCGCCGATGAAGGCCAGGACCTTGGCGATCAACGCTTGCAGTTCGGCGAAGGTGGTTTCGGTGTCGTCATATTTCGGCAGTTCGACTTCAGCCAGACGCGCCGAAACGCCTTTGGCGAAATCAACGGCGATCTGCACCTGACGTACCAGCGGGAACATGTCCGGGTACAGACGGGCTTGCAGGAACGCGTTCGGATCAATGTTTTTCGCGGTAGCGTGGGCTTCGGCCTTGCTCAGGTTATTGCTCAGGGCATTGAGCATTTGCTGGAAAACCGGAACGGAAGCGGCGTACAGGGAAATAGTCATGGTGGTCTCGTGTGGTGACAGGAGTAAAAACGTGGAGCGATTATAGCCATGCCCGACCGCCCTGCGGCTTGTCTTTTATCCTGCAAGGATTAGGCTAGGCGGCTTCGACTGCATGCTTCGACTGCATAGGGAAAAGCGCGATGAGCACTGAACAAGAAACGACCTGCGACGAACCGCGGCTCAACAGCACGGAAATTCGCATTCTGGGCTCGTTGATCGAGAAACAGGCCACCAGCCCGGAAACCTATCCGCTGACGCTCAATGCGCTGGTGATTGCCTGCAACCAGAAAACCAGCCGCGAACCGGTGATGAACCTGAGCCAGGGCCAGGTCGGCCAGAGCTTGCGCGTTCTGGAAGGTCGTGGTTTTACCAGACTGGTGATGGGCAGCCGTGCCGACCGCTGGGAGCATCGGGTCGACAAAGCGCTGGAACTGGTGCCGGCGCAGGTGATTTTGACGGGGCTGTTGTTCCTGCGCGGCCCGCAGACGGTCAACGAACTGCTGACCCGCAGCGGCCGCATGCATGACTTCGAAGATGCCGAGCAGGTGGTGCATCAGCTGGAACGCCTGATCGCCAGAGGTCTGGCGCTGTTGATTCCACGTCAGGCCGGCCAGCGCGAAGACCGTTACATGCATGCGCTGGGTGATCCGGCGGATATCGACGCGATCCTGGCTGCCCGGCAGAATCCGGTGGAGCGTGGCACCAGTGGCGGTGTGTCGGTTGAGCGAATCGAAGAGCTTGAAGCGCGGATTGCGGCACTGGAAGAGCGACTGGCACGTCTCGAATAAATAGCCAGAGGGCGGACCTCTGTGGCGAGGGGGCTTGCCCCCGTTCGGCTGCGAAGCAGTCGTCAATCGATGACTGTGTTTTTTTCTGAAGTAATACACTGAGTGGTTTTGGGAGCGCTTCGCGCTCCAACGGGGGCAAGCCCCCTCGCCACAGGTCCGTGTTCACTCCAAGTTGCTACTCGCCATCCCAATAATCCACGCCATCAGCCTGCCTGGCGACGGCGACGAAGCCCGAAGCATTGCCCTCGGCATCGACCTTGAAGTCGTCCATCACCACGTATTTGCCGGAATCCGGGTATTCGCAAATGTCCGGTGATTGCTGGCTACTGACCGCCAGATAGCGCAATTCGCCGTTGCTGGTGTTGATGATCTGGTGCGCAGCTTCAGGACCGCCCGCCGGGCAGGCGATCACGTCGCCGGCGCGGATCGGAAAGCGTTCGGCGCCAAGGCGAACCTCCCCTTCCCCGGCCACGATGTAGAACATCTCTTCATTAACCCGATGGCTATGAAAAGGACTGCCGCGCATGCCTGGCTCCAGGGCGTACAACCGATAACCCAGCTTTTGCGCGCCCAATTGCTGGCCGATGCGGGCAAAGCGTTGTTGGTAGCGGCCGGCAGCGTCTCCGGTGGGAGCAAATTCTTCGGGCAGCGGTAAAAGTTCGGCCTGATCCAGGTTGAGAATGGCGGGATGCATGAAAACCTCGGTCACGGTGGCTGGAGAGCAAGTCTGCGCTTGCTGGTGGCCAGTATAGGCGGGGGATATTCGCGGGCAAGTGAATGGGGATTGGCAGGAGACCGAGTCGCAACAATCGCGAGCAGGCTCCCACAAAGGTCAGCGCCGACGGTCTGTCAGTCCTATTGATGCAAGATGTGCCGGCCCCTTCGCGAGCAAGCCTGCTCCCCCAAGGTCAGCGCTGAACCTGTGGGAGCGGGCTTGCCCGCGAAGGGGCCGGTACTGACGACAAATAATCGGGATGATCAGCTCCGGGCAAACGCCACAGCTTTCTGGAACTGTTCATCGGTCGGCCGCACGCCGGTGTACAGCACGAACTGTTCCAGCGCCTGGATCGCAATCACTTCCAGCCCGGTGATCACCCGTTTGCCTTCGGCACGACCGCGCACGATCAACGGTGTTTCCGAGGGGATCGCCACCACATCGAAGACAGTTTCAGCGGCAGCAATAGCGTCAGGCTCGAACGCCAGTTGATCCGCTTCGGGCCCGCCGGTCATGCCGATGGGCGTGACGTTGATCAGCATTTGCGGGCGTTGAGTGCCCAACTCCGCCTGCCAGTGATAACCCAACGATTCAGCCAAAGCACGCCCGGCACGCTCGTTGCGGGCCACGATCAGACCATTTTTGTAGCCACCATCACGCAAGGCACTGGCCACAGCCTTGGCCATGCCGCCACTGCCGCGCAGGGCAAAAGTCGAATCCTTGGGAACCTGATGGGTTTCAAGCAACTGGGCAATGGCGATGTAATCGGTGTTGTAAGCCTTGAGGTGACCGTTGGTGTTGACGATAGTGTTGATCGATTGAATAGCCTCAGCCGATGCATCCAGCTCATCGACCAATGCGATACAAGCTTCCTTGAACGGCATTGACACCCCGCAACCCCGGATTCCCAAGGCGCGGATGCCGCCAACGGCGCCCGGCAAGTCCTGGCTGCTGAAGGCTTTGTAGTAGAAATTCAAGCCCAGTTGTTCGTACAGATGGTTATGAAACCGCAGGCCAAAATTGCCGGGGCGCCCCGAGAGTGACATGCACAGCTGAGTGTCTCTGTTGGGGTTCATCTGCATTGGAATCTCCTTCAATAGCACTTTCGGATGGACGGGATTAGCCACTCCACCGGTTCTGATTGATCATAAAAGCCAGTCTGCACCTGGCACACAGCCGTAAAGAAGCCGGTACAGACCTTACACAAAATTTACCCAACGGCTGTGCTGATTTTCAAAAAAATGCTGTCTTAGAAGTATCCCCGCGACAACTTGTGTCTATTGCAGACGCGAGCGCCGGGTCGAAGAACCGAGGACTTATCATGATCCGTAAAATCCCCACAGTAGCCTTGCTGATCGGTGCTCTCGCTATCGCAGGGCAGGCAGAAGCAGGTGGTCGTGGTCATGGCGGCTGGGAAGGTCCGGCTGTGTTTGGTGCGATCGTCGGCTCGGCAATCATTGGCTCAGCAATAATCGGCCGCGACCGTCCAGTGTATGTGGAGCAGCCGGTTTACGTGCAGCCACAGCCGGTGTACATACAGCAACCGCCACCGGTCTACTACCAACCAGCCCCGGTGTACGTGCAACAACCCATCTATTACCGCCCTGCACCGGTTTACTACGGGCCGCCACGCGGTTACGGCCCACCACGCGGCTATTACGGCCCTCCCCATGGTTATTATCGTGGCGACCGCTGGTAACACGCTCATCAGGCCCCCCTTAAAAGCGGGGCCTTTTTTGTGACCATTGGCAGGAGGAGGTCTGAATAAATCTCGCCAAGGTCGCTGTCGAGACAGTACCGACCGGTAAAGTTGGTCATATTTATGTCATGTCAGGTCCGCAAGCTTGGATCTGTCCGTAAACAACAGGTTGATAAAAACAAGGACGACCTTCATGCCCACACAAAACCCGCATCGCATTGTCGGCTTGTGCACTTCCGGCAAGGTGTACAACGCACTGACCGAACTCAAACACCTGGAAGGCCATCGCAGCGCAAAATTCCTCTCGCTGCTGGCAGAAAACCTGGTGCGCAAAGGCCTGCTCAATGAGCAGGAAGTGGTGCATATGCTCGATCTAGTGGTGGATTGACCGCAGAACTCATTGGCATCAATGACGACTATCGAAAGCGTTGATTGTCCGTTCAAGCGTCCAATCCGTAAGGTAGCTCCATAGATTAATGGAGGTACTTATGGCTCAGGTTCAGATCATGTCCGTCATCGGCAGCGCCGTTCCCGCACAGCTCAGAGCGCGAGGATTGCTTGCCTGTTGGTATCTGGTGCAGGACGGCGAACCGATCAGCGGTCCGCTCACTTCGCTTCCCGCCGCCCAAGCCCTGTCGCAACGTATCGGTTCAGGCCAGCTCAGTGCTTAAGGCAACTGAACCCGCGGCTTGGCATCGACGAAAATTGCCCAGCTCGACACGAACAACGCAGCAATCAACGGCCCGATGACAAAACCGTTCAGGCCGAAAATCGCCAGGCCACCCAGGGTCGAGATGAGGATCAAGTAGTCGGGCATTTTGGTGTCCTTGCCCACCAGCATCGGCCGCAAGACATTGTCCACCAGGCCGATCACAAATATCCCGAACAACACCAGCACCGTGCCCTGCCAGATCGCCCCGCTGAGCAGGAAGTATGCCGCCACTGGTATCCAGACAATCCCCGCTCCCACCAACGGTAACAGCGACAGAAACGCCATCAACACCGCCCAGAGCAAAACGCTCGGGATACCCAGATACCAGAAGATAAAACCGCCCAACGCACCTTGTGTGATCGCCACCACCACATTGCCCTTCACCGTGGCCCGCACCACACGATTGAACTTGAGCTGCAAGCGGCGCTTCTGGTTATCTTCCAGCGGTATGGCCGCACGTACTTTGCGCGCCAGTTCGGAGCCGTCCCGCAGGAAGAAAAACAACAGATACAGCATGACGAAGAAGCCCACCACGAATTCGAACGTTCCCTGACCAAAACTGAACGCCTTGGTCGCGACAAACTGGCTGCCTTGCATAGTGCTCTTGATGATTTTTTCCCGTAGCCCGGCCAGCTCGCCCATGCCGAAACGATCGAGCAAGTTTTGAACGTACGGCGGCAGGCTTTGCTTGAACTGTGACACATACCCGGCAATGTCCAGTTCGCCGCTTTCGATTCTGCTGTACAGCGACGCGCCTTCCTGAACCAGCAAGGTACTGATGGTGATCACCGGCAAGATGGCGATCAGCACACAGAGAATCAAGGTGCACAAGGCCGTCAGGTCGCGTGGCCAGCCGAACCTCAACTGCAACTGATGCTGCAAGGGCGCAAACAGAATGCCAAGGATGACCGCCCAGAACACCGCGCCATAGAACGGCAGCAGAATCCAGATAAAGGCGATGCTCACCAGCGTCAGCAAGACCATCAACGATGTGTTTTGCAGTTTCGTTTCGTTCATGTCCGATCCATGTCAGTGCGCAGGGGCGCCGTTTGCGCGTCCTGATATTTAGTCCGCCACGGCTCGCGCGAGTGCCATCCGTTTATTCATCAAGCATAGATCCAGATCAATAAACCCCGCGGGCAAGCCGCTTACCCTTGCCGGCTTTTGCGATCGACACTGCCATGACCAGCGCCATGACGCTCACGCCCCCGGAACTGCTCGCCCCTGCCGGCACCCTGAAAAACATGCGTTATGCCTTCGCCTACGGCGCCGACGCGGTGTACGCCGGCCAGCCGCGCTACAGCCTGCGGGTGCGCAACAATGAATTCGATCACGCCAACCTCGCGCTTGGCATCGCCGAGGCCCAGGCTCAGGGCAAGCGCTTCTATGTGGTGGTGAACATCGCCCCGCACAACGCCAAGCTCAAAACGTTCTTGAAGGATCTGGAACCGGTGATCGCCATGGCGCCGGACGCGCTGATCATGTCCGACCCGGGCCTGATCATGCTGGTGCGCCGGCACTTCCCGCAGATGCCGATCCACCTCTCAGTGCAGGCCAACACGGTGAACTGGGCCAGCGTCGAGTTCTGGCAGCAACAGGGCTTGAGCCGGATCATCCTGTCCCGCGAACTGTCGCTGGAAGAAATCGCCGAAATCCGCCAGCACGTCCCGGCGATGGAGCTGGAAGTGTTTGTGCACGGCGCGTTGTGCATGGCCTATTCCGGGCGCTGCCTGTTGTCGGGCTACATGAACAAGCGCGACGCCAATCAGGGCAGCTGCACCAACGCCTGTCGCTGGAAATACTCGGCGACGCCGGCCAGGGAAAATCAGCTCGGTGAAATCGTTCAGCAGTTCCGGCCCGAACCGACCTTGGGTATCGGTGCGCCGACCGATCAAGTGTTCCTGCTGCAAGAAGCCAATCGCCCTGACGAACTGATGCCGGCATTCGAGGATGAACACGGCACGTACATCATGAACGCCAAGGACCTGCGTGCCGTACAGCACGTCGAGCGCCTGACGCAGATGGGCGTGCACTCACTGAAGATCGAAGGCCGGACCAAATCGCACTTCTATTGCGCGCGCACCACCCAGGTGTATCGCCGCGCGATCGATGATGCGGTGGCTGGCCGGGCGTTTGATCGCAGCTTGATGACCGATCTGGAATCCCTGGCGCAGCGCGGCTACACAGAAGGCTTTCTGCGCCGGCATGTGCATGACGAATATCAGAATTACCAGAACGGCAGCTCGGTTTCAGAGCGCCAACAGTTCGTGGGCGAGTTGACCGGTGAACGCCGGGATCGACTGGCCGAGGTGCGGGTGAAGAATCGATTTGGTCTGGGCGATCACCTGGAACTGATGACGCCCCAAGGCAACTTCCACTTCGATTTGCATCAACTGCAGAACGTCAAAGGCGAGGCGATTGAAGTGGCGCCGGGGGATGGGCACACGGTGTATTTGCCGATTCCGGATGAGGTGGATTTGCGTTTTGGGTTGTTGATGCGGGATGTCAGCGTGAGTTAGATAATTTGAGCGCCGAGAACCTTGTGGGAGCGTGGCTTGCCCGCGAAGAATGCACCGCGGTTTTTCAGGTATTACGTGTCATCGTTCTTCGCGGGCAAGCCACGCTCCCACAGATTCTGCGTCTTAACTTACCGCTATTAGGGCAAGCCCCCTCACCACAGCAAGCTGCTTCACCACAAATGGTCAGGCAAACTCCTCGCGCAACATCGCCACAAACGCCTCTCGCGCCGGGTGAACCCCGGCGTTTTCATGCCAGTAAAACAGGTTGTCGATAGCCGTCAGCTCGGGGAACTCATACCCCGCGCACCCCGCCCCTTTGGCGTACTGATCGAAGATCCCTTTAGGCACCAGCGCGACGCCGGCCCCGGCGCTGACGCAGCCGACAATCGCGCCATAACTGGCCAGGCTGACAATCGGCAACGCCTGCCCTTGACGCAACAACCAATGTTCCAGCGCCGCCCGATAAGGACAACCCTGAGGCCACATGAAGACGGTCTTGTCCTGCAAATCGGCGATATCGCGCACCGGCCCCAACGACGTCGACGCAATCAGCAGAAGCTCTTCGCGGTACATCGGCGTGCGCTTGAGATGTGAACGCTCGACATCCACCGCGACGATCGCGCCGTCGAGCCGGTGATTGAGCGTGTCATCGAGCAATTGCCCCCAACTGCCGGTGGTCAGTTCCAGCGCAACGCCGGGATAGCGCTTGTGAAACTTGGCCAGTAAACGCGGCAATCGACCGGTCGCGGACGATTCGATAGCGCCGATGCGCAGCGGCCCGGATGGCTCGGCTGAGGGATCCAGTGCGCGTTTGGCTTCAGCCGTCAGCGCGAGAATTTTCGAGGCGTAAGCCAGAAAGGTCTGCCCCGCCGGGCTGATTCGTAACCCTCGGCCTTCGCGCAGAAACAACGCGACACCCAGCTCGGTTTCCAGCGACTTGATGCGCGCTGTGATGTTCGACGGCACACAGTGCAGCAACTCAGCCGCCCGGGCGATGCTGCCGACGTCGGCGACGGTCTTGAACATGCGAATCTGCGCCAGCTCCATACATCACCTAAAGTGAATAGTTGGCGCAGTATAAGTCAGTTGTGGCGAACGGTCAGGCTTCCGATACTCGGTGCATACGCCCACAGGTGCCCGACCATGAAGCCACTCACACCCTCCTCTCATCTCTCCGTCAAAATCATTCTGGCGATGGCGTTTGTCGTCGCCTGCTGGGGGTATTCCCCGACCGGTATTCATATCGGTTTGCAGGCCTATGACCCGGGGCATCTGGCGCTGCTGCGGTTTTTGGTGGCATCGGTGTTCATGGCGGTGGTCGCCGTGTTCCGAGGCATCCGCCTGCCTAACCTGCGCGACTGGCCGTTGCTGATCGTGCTCGGTTTCTTTGCCGTGAGCCTGCATCACGTCGCACTGAATTTCGGCCAGCAAGGGGTCAGCGCCGGGGCGTCCAGTGTGCTGGCGCAAACCACGCCGTTGTTCAGCACGCTGCTGGCGCGTTTCGTATTCAAGGACCGAGTGAGCGTGTGGCGCTGGGGCTGCGTGTTGCTGGGTTTGACCGGCGTGGTAATTGTGGTGGCCGGTGATCATGGATTGGGGAGCATCGACGCTCGCGGCTTGCTGATTTTGCTGGCGGCGGTGTCTTGGAGTTTCTACTTTGCCTTGCAAAAGCATCAAACCGGGCGCTATGACGGGTTGACGCTGGTCTGCTACACCGTCTGGTCGGGGACGGCATTGTTGCTGGTTTATCTGCCGGGACTGGCGAGCGAAATCGTCAGCGCGCCGCTTCATGTGCAATGGGCAGTCGTTGCATTGGGCGTGTTTCCCAGCGCCCTCGCCTACCTGGCCTGGGCGTTTGTGTTGACTCATGTGGACTTGAGCCGGGCGACGATGACGATGTATCTGATTCCACCTACTGCGATGGCCATTGCGTCTGTTGGCTTGGGCGAGCAGCCGACGTTGATGGTGGTGGTGGGTGCGGTGGTGGTCCTGGTCAGTGTGTTGGCGTTGAATCTGGAGCGGCGGTTTTTTGGGATTCAAGTGGCCAGTGTTTGATCGCTGATTGGTGTTGCTGCGTTTGGCGCCTTCGCGGGCAAGCCTCGCTCCTACAGGTGATCTCCGATGTTCATGAGGTCACTGTGGGAGCGGGCTTGCTCGCGAAGGCGATGTATCAGGCGACATCAATGTTGATTGTGCCGCCGTCTTCGCGAGCAAGCCCGCTCCCACATGGATTGCGCTTAACTTACCGGCATTAGGCACATCGGCCGGGTTTCGTTTATCGCCTGTCGTCGGACAATGGCGTTTCTTCATCCGGCGCCGGAATGTCGTCATCCAGATCCGGGTCCAGAGCAGGGTCCCTCCAGTCTTCTGGACGATCAACGTCCGTATCGGTCGGGTCTCGCGAAGGATCCATGCCGGGTGGTGCATCGTGATCCATCGACGGATCGTCCCTATCGGGAATGGGTCTGTCAGGGTCGTTATCGGAAGTTCCACCCTGAAGAATTTGCTCGTAAGCCATGACGCACCTCACTGATGAGGTCCAGCGAATCTGGGCCGTACAGGTTGGAAACGAGCCTGTAAAAGGGGTGCTATCGAGGAGACAAACGGCGGCTACCGATCAGCCGAAAAGCGGTCGCGACTGTTAGTCAGGTGCAACCACATCGCCGCCCGCGCCGCATCCGGATCCTGGCGCTTGATGGCGTTGAGAATCGCCTCGTGTTCGAGGTTGGCGAGTTGCCCGAGCTTGCTCAAATCCGCCGACCCACGCTCGGCGGCATTGACGCGGGTCCGGGGGATCATGGCGCTGCCCAGGTGTTGCATGATCTCGGTGAAGCACACGTTGCCGGTGGCTTCGGCGATCAGCAGATGGAAGCGTTTGTCCGCCTCGACGCAGCTGTCGTTGTTGGCCAACAGGCTTTGATAGTCATCCAGCGCTTCACGCATCTGCGCCAATTGCTGGTCTGTGCGACGCACCGCTGCCAGCGCGGCGGCCTGGGTTTCCAGGCCCATGCGCAACTCCAGAATACTGCGCACGCCCAGCGCGGTATCGACGTTCAGTCGCAGCCCCTGATCCGGTGCACGCTCGAGGACAAAAGTACCGATGCCGTGACGGGTTTCCACCAGCCCCGAAGCCTGCAACTTCGAGATTGCCTCGCGCACCACCGTGCGACTGACGCCGTGTTCCTGAACAATCGAGTTCTCCGACGGCAGCTTGTCCCCCGGAACCATCTGGCCGAGCAGGATGCTCTGGGTCAGTTTGCTCACCAGATCATGGGCAAGGTTATGGGCACGCTTGCGCGCGGGTGCGTCGATGTCTTCTTGCATGGTGATTTATCCGTAAAGCAGGTATCCGGATCGTAGCACTGCGCTCGCCTCCCGGTGATCGGAATCTCAACAAAATGCCGCCAAACTTGTATGACAACACTCAATAAACATACTAAAACAGACGATTTTAACTATCGAATCCAGGCGCTCCGTCCCGATAAATAAAAAATTGGCGACTGAACAGACCACGGCATAGCCCAACAAATACGCCACACAAACCCGCAAAACGAATAAAAACCCTGCCCCCTAGCACCATTTCGTTGAGAGACGACACTTGCCGACTAAAAAAATCTAGTTGTATGATGTCTATCAACAACGCAGCACCCAGCCACACCCCGCATAAAAATAACGAGTGGGAGAAAAGCAGTGAATACATCCATATCCGGGATGAACGAGGGCGCCGATTCGGTCCTGAAGTCCGCCATCTCAAAAGTGAAACGCCACGTCCTGCCGCTGTTCGTGATCATGTTCATCGTTAACTACATCGACCGCGTGAACATCGGCTTCGTCCGCGCCCATATGGAACATGACTTAGGAATTGGCGCTGCCGCCTACGGCCTCGGTGCCGGTCTGTTCTTCATCGGTTACGCGCTGTTCGAAGTCCCCTCCAACATCCTCCTGCAAAAAGTCGGCGCACGAATCTGGCTGACCCGCATCATGCTGACCTGGGGCCTGGTGGCCTCCTGCATGGCATTCATCCAGAACGAAACCCACTTCTACATCCTGCGGTTTCTGCTCGGCGTGGCCGAAGCCGGTTTCTTCCCCGGGGTGATTTATTACTTCACCCGCTGGTTGCCCGGCGTCGAACGAGGCAAGGCGATTGCGATCTTCCTCAGCGGCTCGGCCATTGCGTCGCTGATCTCCGGCCCGCTGTCCGGGTTGCTGCTGCAAATCAGCGGTTTGGGCATGCACGGCTGGCAGTGGATGTACTTCATTGAAGGCATGTTCTCGGTCGGACTGTGCGTGTTTGTCTGGTTCTGGCTGGACTCCAAACCCCACGACGCCAAATGGCTGACCCTTCCTGAGCAGGACGCACTGGTCAAAGCTATCGATGACGAACAACTGGCCCGCGAAGCCGCGACGCCGATCAAACCGTCGCTGGGCACGCTGCTCAAGGATCGCCAGATCATCCTGTTCTGCGTGATCTACTTCTTCATTCAGTTGACCATCTACGCCGCGACCTTCTGGCTGCCGAGCATCATCAAGAAGATGGGCGACCTGAGCGACATTCAGGTCGGGCTGTTCAACTCGATTCCGTGGTTGCTGTCGATCGTCGGCATGTATGCCTTCGCCACGTTGTCGGCCAAATGGAAACACCAGCAAGCCTGGGTCGCCGCTGCGCTGCTGATCGCTGCCGCCGGGATGTTCATGTCCACCACCGGCGGGCCGATCTTCGCCTTCGTCGCCATCTGCTTCGCCGCGCTGGGTTTCAAATCGGCATCGTCGCTGTTCTGGCCGATTCCCCAGGCGTACCTGGATGCACGGATTGCTGCTGGTGTGATCGCGCTGATCAACTCGGTGGGCAACCTCGGTGGCTTCGTTGCGCCGACCACCTTCGGTCTGCTGGAAGAACACACCGGGTCGATTCAGGGCGGGCTGTACGGCCTGGCCGCCACGTCGATCATCGCCGCGATCATCGTCTTCGCCGCGCGCAATAAACCGAAACCCGCACCGGCCGTTGCCTTGGGCAAACCTTCGCCCCGTCACGCCTGAATACCTGCTTTTCAAGGACATAAAAATGAACACACAAGAAACCGCAAAAGCCCCAATCATCACCAGCATGCAGGTTGTTCCCGTGGCTGGTCACGATGGCATGCTGCTCAACCTGAGCGGCGCCCATGGCCCGTTTTTCACCCGCAACATCGTGATCCTCAAGGACAACGCCGGCCACACTGGCGTCGGCGAAGTGCCGGGTGGCGAGCGTATTCGTCAGACGCTGGAAGATGCGCGCGCACTGGTGGTCGGCAGCACCATCGGCACATACCAGAAGATCCTCAATCAAGTGCGCCAGACCTTTGCCGATCGCGATGCCGGTGGTCGCGGCCTGCAGACCTTCGACCTGCGCATCACCATTCACGCGGTCACCGGCCTGGAAGCCGCCCTGCTCGACTTGCTCGGTCAGCACCTGGACGTACCGGTCGCGGCCCTGCTCGGCGAAGGTCAGCAACGCGATGAAGTGAAGATGCTCGGTTACCTGTTTTATGTCGGTGATCGCAACGAAACCGATCTGGCCTACCGCAGCGAACCGGACGCCGACAACGACTGGTTCCGTGTGCGTCACGAAAAAGCCATGAGCGCCGACGCCGTGGTGCGCCTGGCCGAGGCCGCCCACGCTCGTTATGGTTTCAAGGACTTCAAACTCAAGGGTGGCGTGTTGAGCGGCGACGAGGAAATCGAAGCGGTCACCGCCCTCGCCGAGCGTTTTCCCGATGCGCGCATCACCCTAGATCCGAATGGCGCCTGGTCGCTGAAAGAAGCGGTCCGCCTGTGCCGGGATCAACATCACGTTCTCGCTTACGCCGAAGACCCTTGCGGTGCGGAAAACGGTTACTCCGGCCGCGAAGTCATGGCCGAGTTCCGTCGTGCCACGGGCCTGAAAACCGCGACCAACATGATCGCCACCGACTGGCGGGAAATGGGCCATGCGATCCAGTTGCAATCGGTGGATATTCCCTTGGCCGACCCGCACTTCTGGACCCTGCAGGGCTCGGTTCGAGTCGCGCAGATGTGCCACGAATGGGGCCTGACCTGGGGCTCGCATTCCAACAACCACTTCGATATTTCCCTGGCGATGTTCACCCACGTCGCGGCGGCTGCGCCGGGTGAGATCACCGCCATCGACACCCACTGGATCTGGCAGGACGGCCAACGCCTGACCAAAGCGCCGCTGCAAATTGTCGACGGCTGCGTGCAGGTGCCGAAAAAACCTGGCCTGGGGGTTGAGCTGGACATCGATCAACTGGCCAAGGCCCATGAGTTGTACAAAGGCATGGGGCTGGGCGCGCGGGATGACAGCGTGGCGATGCAGTTTCTGATTCCGGGGTGGACGTTCGATAACAAGCGGCCGTGTCTCGTGCGGTAACCCTGAAACACATGCAATCCCTGTGGGAGCGGGCTTGCTCGCGAAGGCGGTGTGTCAGTCAACATCAATGTTGAATGTGATGGCCCCTTCGCGAGCAAGCCCGCTCCCACAGGGTTTTGTATTAAAGCGAAGCTTGCAGCAACCAGTCCTTGAACGCTGCCATCGCCGACGTTTCAGGGCGCGACTGCAAGCGGGTCAACCAGTAGCTGCCCGTGGTGATCCCGATGGCGAACGGTTGCTCGATTACGCCTGCGGCCAGTTGCCGGGAGAACATCAAGGGCGGCGCCAATGCTACGCCCGCCCCTTGTAACGCCGCTTCCATCATCGCCAGCGAGGAATCGAAGACGATGCTTCTCGGCGGTGCCGCATGGATTGAGAGCCCGGTTGCCTGAAACCACTCCGGCCACTCATCCGTTCGATAAGAGCGCAACAGCGTTTGCTGCAACAGATCGGCCGGTGTGTGCAATTGCCGCGCAATCTCGGGGACGCAAAGCACCGACAGCGGCGCCTCGATCAACCGTACCGCTTCGATCCCATGCCACGCCCCCGCGCCAAAGCGAATGGCGTAATCCAGGCCTTCAGCGGCCACGTCCACCCGGTTGTTGTTGGTCGACAGGCGCAAATCGATAAACGGATGTTTCGTCTGAAAATCCGCCAGCCGCGGCAACAGCCAGCCGACCGCAAACGTCCCCACCGCCCCCACCGTCAACACCTCGCGAAAATGCCCGCCCTCGAAACGCTCCAGGGTCTCGGCGATCCGGTCGAAGGATTCGCGCAACACCGGCAGCAGGGTTTCACCTTCGCTGGTCAGCATCAGGCCTCGGGGCAGGCGTTTGAACAAAGTCACGTTAAGCTGGGCTTCAAGGCTTTTGACCTGATGACTCACCGCCGCCTGCGTGACACACAACTCCACCGCCGCCCGTGTGAAACTCAGATGACGTGCCGAAGCCTCGAAAGCGCGCAGCGCATTCAACGGCAGATGTGGTCGAATCATGCCCACCCCCAAAATTTTCTAATGGCTCATCCGAAATATCGTCGTTTGTCGGTCTTCGCCAAACTGCATAGATTTGGCTCGCCCAGCAACGGACCGGCTTAAAAACCGCTCGGAGTGTAGCGGTTAACACCACAGAAACTCATGGAAAGTCATTCAATCATGCCTAAAAAGAATCAGAGAAAACTCGCGTCTTACAGCGCTTTCGCACTTCTGCTCGGCGTTAGCCACAGCTTTGCTGACGAGCGCATCGAAGCCATCGTCAAGGCAACCATTGAACCGGTGATGCAGCAACAGCACATCCCCGGTGTCGCGGTCGCGATTACCGTCAATGGTAAAGCGCATTACTTTAACTACGGCGTGGCCTCGAAAGAAAACGGCAAAGCCGTCACCGAAAACACCCTGTTCGAGATCGGTTCGGTGAGTAAAACCTTCACCGCCACCCTCGCCGCCTACGCGCAGGCGACAGGCAAACTGACCCTGTCGGACAACGCCAGTCAGGTTCTACCGACATTGCGTGGCAGCGCGTTTGACAGGATCAGCGTGCTGCAACTCGGCACCTACACCGCCGGTGGTTTGCCCCTGCAATTCCCCAGCGATGCAGACCATCAGGACAAAATGCTCGGTTATTTCAAGCAGTGGAAACCGACCTACACCGCCGGCACTCATCGCCAGTATTCAAACCCCAGCATTGGGTTATTCGGCTATCTGGCAGCGCAAAGCATGGGGGCGCCGTTCGATGAGCTGATGGAAAAAACCTTGCTGCCGAAACTGGGTCTGAAACACAGCTACCTCAAGGTGCCGCAGGATCAGATGGGGCTTTACGCTTGGGGTTACAACAAGGACAACAAACCTGTGCGGGTCGAACCGGGCGCACTGGATTCTGAAGCGTATGGCGTGAAAACCAGTGCCTCGGACCTGCTTCGCTATGTTGAAGCGAACATGAATCCGACTTCGCTGGAAAAGCCCTTGCAGCAAGCCATCGCCATCACTCACACCGGTTATTACACCGTCGGCGAGATGACTCAAGGGTTGGGATGGGAGTTCTACAACTATCCGGTGACGCTCGACACATTGCTCGTCGGCAACTCGTCGCAGATGGCGATGGAGGCTCATGCCGTCCAACCGCTGAACCCGCCGCAACCGCCACACGATAATGTGCTGATCAACAAAACCGGCTCAACCGGCGGCTTCGGCGCCTACGTTGCCTATATTCCGACGAAGGACATCGGCATCGTGATCCTGGCCAATAAAAACTATCCCAACGCCGAGCGAATCAAAATCGCCCATGAAATTCTGAGTGCACTGGACAAATAGCCGAGAGTGACGCAGCCCCGTAGCAGCTGCCGAGCCTGCGAGGCTGCGTCCGGCCGCGAAGCGGTCGTAATCCGGAGAATGCGGTTTACCTGAAAGAACGCCGTGGCAGATTTTGCGACTGCTTCGCAGCCGAACGCAGCCTCGCAGGCTCGCAGCTGCTACGGATGTTCGGGGGATAAACGAAAAAGGGTCAAGACGCAGAACCTGTGGGAGCGTGGCTTGCCCGCGAAGAACGATGATGCGCAACACCTGAAAAACTGCGGTGCATTCTTCGCGGGCAAGCCACGCTCCCACAGGATTTTCGTCGCTCAATTTTCTTAACTTACCAGCGAAAATTCAGTCATCCGGCTGCTCAGGCGGTTTGGCGGGTTTCGCCGGTTTGCCCTTTGCACCTTTGGCCGGTGCAACGTCAGCCACCGGCGCTGGCACCGGTACTGTCGCTTCCTTTTCAGCGGCTGGCAGCGCGTCGATGGTGCTGAAAATCTCTTTCAGCTCGACCACATCTTTTTCAAGCTTCTTTTCGCCGTCCTTGCCAACCAGGATGATTTTGCTCTTCGCCCCGGCGCCCAGTTTCAGCGAGCGGATCAACGCCATCGTCGTTTGCGGGTCAAGGTCTTTGCCGTCGCGCTGACCCATCGTATTGATCACGGTGTACAGCACCATGTTTCGCTCGGTGAAGCCCTTGCGGCTGGCGGGTTCATCCAGGGATTTTTTCAGGCTGACCCAGGTGGGGTCGACCGAACTGGGCGCGATGACAATCAGGGGACGGGCCCTGCCCACGTCTTTAACCAGAGGGGAATCGTCATCGGCGGCGAACAAGGGGCCGACGAAAGCCAGCAGAGTAGCCAGGGTCAAAGACCTGATGAGCATGCGCATCTCCTTTTGATATCCACGCTCTAATGATTGCGCATCGCGGCGAACGTTCCGGGTGAGGCAACGTATTTGTGTTCGCCTTGCCCCAAGCTTAGGTCAGGGCAGTCATTGCGCAACAGCCTGAGCTAATCTCATGGCACGACATGAACGACCTGATTCGCCGTGAGGATTTTCCATGAGCGCTCAGTTGAACCACACCATCGTCTGGTGCCGTGACAAACAGGTGTCGGCCTGCTACCTGACCGACCTCCTCGGCCTGCCCGATGCCGAGCCGTTCGGGCCGATGCTGGTGGTCAAATTCGATAACGGAGTGTCGCTGGATTTCTACAACAACGACCCGCCCATCGCGTCACAACACTATGCGTTCCTGATTGGCGACGAAGACTTCGATGCGGCCTTTGCTCGCCTGCAAGCACGCAAGCAGCCCTGGTGGGCCGATCCTGGCAAGCAACGGCCTAATGAGATCAATGATTACGGTGGTGGTCGGCGGGTGTATTTCGATGACCCGGACGGGCATCTGCTGGAGATTTTCACCCGGGAATAGGCAGAACCTGCGGGCTTCTGTGGCGAGGGGGCTTGCCCCCGTTGGGGCGCGAAGCGGCCCTAAAAGCTTTGCGACTGCTTCGCAGCCGAACGGGGGCAAGCCCCCTCGCCACAGAAGCCAGCTCCCACAGGGATTTCTATTAACTGACTGGCATAGATACCCGTCATTTGCGGGTCATATACCGAACGGAAAGGTGTCTTCCTCGTGCTCCATGAACTCAGGCGCCGGCAATGGCGAGACCGCATGGGTTTTTTCGATCCAGACGAAAGCGTCGAACTGCTCCGCCAGCACTGCTTGAAAGTAATGGCTCTGGCGCTCGGTCCTGGGTCGATAGATGACGCCGATGGCGCGTTCAAGTAATGGCTCGGCCAGTACGTCCAGCAACTCCTCGCTCGGTGACGTCCGCCAGTCAAGCAATGCTGCGGGGACGCCGGCCTGGAGAAACAGTTGTTCCCAGCTGTCGGCCAATGCCGGGTTCACTTGTTTGACCTGCATCGGCTCGTCCCAGTCATCGGCGGCGGCGACGGTGCCGTGGTCGGTGCCCATGCCGATCAGCACCGCTTGTGAGCCGTAGGCCGTGCGGCACAACTGACCGATGTTGAACTGCCCCTCCCAACCCATTTGCGTAGCGGCAGCGTTGCCGATGTGTGAGTTATGCGCCCACACCACCGCTTTGGCGCCTGCCCCGCGATGCTCCATCAGGGTTTGCAAGGTGTCGAACATGTGCAGGTCACGCAGGTTCCACGAGGAAGTCGAGCCGCGGTACATGGCGCGGTAATACTGCTCGGCGGCCCGCACCACCCGGGCGTTCTGGGTGGCGCTGAAAAACGCCTCGTCATCGGCAGCCATCGGATCAAGCCGTTCGCCCAGCAGCACATTCAATTGCTCGACCACGGCGTCCTCGCATGTGGCCATGTTGCCACGCTCGGCGAAATGACCGTACAGCGCCGGGTCGTCATGCCACGGCGTCAGGCAGCTGTAGCGATGTCGAGCTTCTTTTGCCAGCTGCGGGTCGGTCTTATCGAGATAGCCCAGCACTTCGTCGATGGAGTGACGCATGCTGTAAACATCCAGCCCGCGAAACTCCACTCGCTGCTCCAGCGTCAGCCCGCGATTATGGTGGTGCAGCCAGCGGGTAAAAGTCTGCACGGCGGTGTTGCGCCACATCCAGGTGGGGAATCGGGCGAAGGCCTGTTTTTTCCAGGCGGAGCGCCCCAGGTCGCGGACACATCGATCGATCTGCCCAGCATCGGGCCAGTCGGCTTCGACCGCGACGATGCCGAAGCCATGCTGCTCGATCAGGCGGCGGGTGATCGCCGCTCGGGTCTGGTAGAAGTCCTGGGTGCCGTGGCTGGATTCACCGATCAGCACCACGCTGGCATCGCCAAAGCGGTCGAACAGTTCGCCGAATTCAGGTGAGTCGAGTGCAGGCAACGGCTCGGCATGTCGGCGTAGCACTTCGGCTGCATTGCCGGGAGGCTCGCCACGGGGGCGGCGGAACCGTCGCAGAAGATCGTTTACGGGGCTGTTCATGGACGTCATGACCTCATCTGAACGTGGTCATAGTTTTGACTACGTCAGCGAGAGCATGATTCCGCCAAATTCAGTGATCCATACGGTGCCGGATCAGAACGCCAGTTTGTAGCCGATCAGCACCAGCATCGTGGCCAGGCACGGACGCAGCAGTTCGTCGGAGATACGCCCGGTCAAATGGCTGCCCAGATAAATCCCCGGCAGCGAACCGACCAGCAAGTAGCCCAAAATGTGCCAATCCATGTTGCCCATGCTCGCATGGCCCAGGCCGGCGACCAGGGTCAGGGGCACCGCGTGAGCGATTTCGGTGCCGACCAGGCGGCGAGTAGGCAGCATGGGATACAGAATGAACAGTGCGACGGTGCCCAGGGCGCCGGCGCCGATGGAGGTCAGGGCCACCATGGTGCCCAGGATCAGACCGGTGATGACGGTCAGTGCATTCAAGCGGGGACCGCTAGGGTTGTAGTGGCCGCCCGCCCGTTTGTGGGCGAAATCGAGCAAGCGTTTCTTGAAGAAAATCGCCAGTGCCGTGGCGAACAATACGAAGCCCAAGGCTTGTTTGATAACGGCGTTCATCGCGTCGGGCGAGGTCTGCAAACTGCTCAGGAACCACAGCGTCAGCGCCACCGCCGGCACACTGCCGAGCGTCAGCCAACCGGTGATTGCCCAGTCGATGTTCTTGTTCTTGCGATGAACCAGCACACCACTGGATTTGGTAATGGCCGCGTACAGCAAGTCCGTGCCCACCGCCGTAGCCGGGTTGACGCCGAACCACAACAGAATGGGGGTCATCAACGAACCGCCCCCGACGCCGGTCATGCCGACAATAAAGCCGACCACCAGACCTGCAACGACCAACCCGAAATTACCGAATTCCATTAATACGCCCAGAAAATCGCAGGGAAATAACCGGCTCGCAGCATAGCGATTTTTCTTATAACCAGTTATATCGATGCGGTCTATCGTTATGCCAACTCATTTAGGCGGAACACAATCTTCTTTCTTTCAAGCCCCCTGTGAGGCCGGCTTTTTGTGGGAGCTGGCTTGCCTGCGATGCAGACGGCTCGGTTTAACGTCGAACCGAGTTGATGCCATCGCAGGCAAGCCAGCTCCCACAAAATCTCGCTCCCACAGGGGATTTGGGTTCACTACTCAAATCACTGCACTGGCAAAAAATTCAGAAACAGCAAACTCTGGGCGTAGTTGAGGCCGATCCGTCGGTAGCGTTCGTCGAGCATCTGGGTCAGCAGGTCCAGCCGCGCGACGATTTTGCCGAACTCCACGGCAAAACTCAGGTTGCTGCCCTCCTCCGAGATTTCGTTGGAAAACAGCAACGGCTCGCCTTGCTTGTTTTGCCGCTGACTCAAGATCCAGGTGGCTTTCTCAATGTTGCGCGCGGCATTGCTGACGAAGGTCGGGTTGATCGCATCCGTCATGTAGAACTCCAGCCGATTGCCGTGGGCGGTGACCAGCATGCTGCCGATGGCATAGATGAAAGCACCGACCCGGTCGCCGAGGAATTCCGGGCTCATGGCGTAGCTCAGCGCGGCGAGGTCTTTTTTGCCACCGAGAGTGGGTAGCGGCTGTTGCTGTTCGATGGCCATGCGCACTTGTTTTTCCGCGGTGCCGACATCAAGGAAGCCGGATTTCTTCAGCTCTTCCGGGTTGCGCAGGTAGAGCTTGTTCATCAGCAGGTAGAGGCTTTCGAGGTTGTCGCGCATCGCCAGAGTCGCCATGCGGTCGACGCTGGTCTGAAGAAACTCCTGGGGTGTGCCGTTGCGAAACTGGCTGACGATATCGTTGCCCGGCTGATGGCTGCAGCCACTGGCGAAGAGCATCGACAGGCCAATCAGCAGCCAGCTATGACGGCGAATGTGCGGGGTAAAGCGGGGTAAAACTCGAGCCATGGGTTCTTGAACTTGGGCATGGGCCGGCGGTGGGGATCGCCGCGGGCTGGCCAAGGATAGAACCGCGAAAGCCGAAAAAGTGCAGTGCCGGTGGTCCGTAAACGCGGATCACCGTGAAAGCGCCCCTAAATTAGTCATACTTTATAATTGCAACACTGCATAAATAAGCTATAAATCCTTCTTTGATTGCGTTAAAACTCGACTATTAGTATGACTACTTATCACAAAACAACAAAAAGGAAGGTCAACCATGCTTCAATCTCGATACCTGCTCTCCGGCCTCGGACTGTCCCTGATGATCGCCACCCTCCCCGCTCATGCCGCCGGCTTGTCCAGCGAACACAAAGCCTTCGGCAAAACCAATGACGGCACGCCCGTCGAGCAATACATCTTGCGCAACAGCCATGGCCTGCAAGCCACGGTCATTACCTACGGCGGGATTCTGCAGTCGCTGAAAGTGCCGGACAAAAACGGCAAGCTCGACGATGTGGTGCTGGGCTTCGACGACGTGCAGGGTTATCAAAGCGGCACCGCGTACTTCGGCGCGACCATCGGCCGCTTCGGCAATCGCCTGGCCAACGGTGCCTTCGAGCTGGACGGTAAGCACTATCAAGTGCCACTCAACGACGGCAGCAATTCACTGCACGGCGGGGCCCAGGGTTTCGACAAGCGCGTGTGGAAAGCCGAACCGAGCAAAGGCAAGGATTCGGTGGGCGTGACCCTGACGTATCTGTCGGCGAGCGGTGAAATGGGTTTCCCGGGCAACCTTAAAACCGAAGTCACCTACAGCCTCACCGAGAACAATGAGCTGCGCATCGAGTACAAGGCCAGCACTGACAAACCCACAGTGCTGAACCTGACCAACCACAGCTATTTCAACCTGGCCGGCGCGGGCAATGGCGACGTACTGAAGCAGCTTGCGACCTTGCATGCCGCCCGCTACACGCCGGTCACCGGCAAACTGATCCCCACCGGTGAACTGGCCCCGGTCGCCGGCACGCCCATGGACTTCACTCAACCGACCGCCATCGGTCAACATATCAAGGCTGATCATCCTCAATTGAAATTCGCCGAACCCAAACAAGGTGGTTTCGATTTCAACTGGGTGCTGGATGCCAAGGGGGATCTGGGCAAACTCGCCGCCGATGTCAGCGATCCGCAATCCGGGCGCCGCTTGCAGCTCTACACTACCGAGCCCGGCGTGCAGTTCTATACCAGCAACTTCCTCGATGGCACGGTCAAGGGCAAGGCGGGCAAGATCTATCCGCATTGGGGGGCGTTTACTCTGGAGACTCAGCATTATCCTGATTCGCCGAACCAGCCGAACTTCCCTTCCACAAGGCTGGATCCGGGCAAGCGCTATGCCCAGACTACGGTGTTCAAGTTTTCCGCCCTATAACGCTGCGATTTTGACGCGTTTGCTGTTACCTCCTTTCTGGAGTCCGACGGAACCACTGGACTATTTTGCTGCCAACTGAAGTATCGATCGGGCTTCGGTGAGGAGAATTCATGCGTACTCTTGAGCTGGCCGGCATCCATGTGCCGGTCATCGGCCAAGGAACCTGGCGCATGGGAGAGGAACGCTCCCGACACACAAAGGAAGTTGCAGCGTTGCGTTTGGGCATCGAGTTGGGCATGACCCTGATCGACACCGCTGAAATGTACGCCGAAGGAGGCGCTGAAGAGGTGGTGGGTGAAGCCATCGCAGGCAGGCGCGACCAGGTTTTTCTGGTCAGCAAGGTCTACCCTCACAACGCCAGCTGCCTGGGCATCCCCCAGGCCTGCGAACGTAGCCTGCGGCGTTTGAATACCGATTACATCGATCTTTACCTGTTGCACTGGCGCGGCGAGTATCCCCTTGAGGAAACCGTCGAAGCCTTCGAACGCCTGCGTGAAAGCGGCAAGATCGACCGTTGGGGCGTGTCCAACTTCGATCTGGACGACATGGAAGAACTGGCCTCGCCGACCTGCACCACCAATCAGGTGCTGTATAACCTGGAAGAGCGCGGCATCGAATTCGATTTGCTGCCCTGGAGCCAACACCAAAGGATGCCGGTGATGGCCTATTGTCCGATCGGCCAGGGCGGGAGCATGCTGGCCAATTCGACGCTCAAGCAGATTGCCGCCCGTCACGAAGCGACACCTGCGCAGGTAGCGCTGGCATGGATTCTGCGTCAGAACGGCGTGATCGCCATCCCCAAGGCGGTCCGTCCCGAGCACGTGCAGCTCAATGCGCAAGCGGCGCAATTGCGGCTTGAGGTCGGGGATCTGGAGGCGCTGGACCAAGCTTTTCGCGCGCCACAACGCAAGCAGCGGTTGGCCATGGTCTGAGCCATCGCGGTTCTGTCAGAGGGCATCGGCATGAGAAGTACCGATCAGCTCGACTCGTTCAATTTGCCACGCTTCGTCCAGGCGCAGGACCCTGTGTTCGAGTGGGTGCAGGAGGAATTGCGCGCCGGCCAGAAGCGCCGGCACTGGATGTGGTTTATCTTTCCGCAGTTTTCCGGGTTGGGCGACAGCGAGATGTCCCGCTACTTTGCCATTCGCTCCAGCGAAGAAGCCACGGCGTACCTGGAGCATCCGTTACTGGGTCCACGTTTGCGTGCCTGCACGCAATTGGTCCTGGACGTTCCTCATCAGTCGATCGCCAAGATTTTCGGTCATCCCGACAACCTCAAGTTTCACTCATCGATGACGCTGTTCGCCCAGGTTTCGCCAAAAGGCAGCCTGTTCCATCAGGCGCTGGATCAGTATTTTCATGGCATACCGGATGGCTGGACGTTGTCGCTGCTGGACTCAAAACAGGCCCAGTTGCCCCCCAATCAGCGTTGAGAAATCATCATCCACGAACGGCAGGATCGCATCCGCCACCGGTTGCAGCTGCCGGGTGACGTAATGGTCGTAGTCGATGGGCGCGCTGCGGATTTCCAGCGGCTCGGGGCCGGCGACGGTGATTACATAACTGATCCAGCCGCCATTCTGGTATTGCCGTGGACGTCCCTGCTGGTCGTTGTAGTCATCGGCGATTCGCGCAGCCCGCACATGCGGTGGCACGTTGCGCTGATAATCATCGAGGGTACGGCGCAGGCGTTTGCGATAGATCAGGCGCTCGTCGAACTCACCGGCCAATGTCTTGCGCACATAGTCACGTACGTAATCCTGATAGGGCTTGCGATTGAAGATGCGCAGGTACAACTCCTGCTGGAATTGCCGGGCCAGCGGCGACCAGTCGGTGCGCACGGTTTCCAGGCCCTTGTAGACCATTTCATCGGTGCCATCGGCGCGGGTAACCAACCCGGCATAGCGCTTCTTGCTACCCTCCTCGGCGCCGCGAATGGTCGGCATCAGAAAGCGTTTGTAGTGAGTTTCGAACTGCAATTCCAAGGCACTTTCCAGCCCGTATTCCTGTTTCACATGCTCGCGCCACCACTGGTTGACGTGGTCCACCAGCGCGTGGCCGATCTGCGCAGCTTCGGCCTGCCCGTGAGCGCGTCGCAGCCAGACGAACGTCGAGTCGGTATCGCCATAGATCACCGCGTGGCCTTGGGCTTCGATCAACTGGCGGGTGCGCAGCATGATCTCGTGACCGCGCAGGGTGATGGAGGAGGCCAGCCGTGTATCGAAGAAGCGGCAACCGCTGGAACCGAGGACGCCGTAGAAGGCATTCATGATGATCTTCAGCGCCTGCGACAGCGGCGCGTTGTGTTCGCGCTTGGCGGTTTCACGGCCTTCGGCGACCCGGGTGATGATCGCCGGCAGGCAATGCCGGGCTCTTGAAAAACGTGCACCGCGAAAGCCCGGCACCGACTCGCTGTCGTCGGGATGCTTGAGCCCTTCGATCAAGCCCACCGGGTCGATCAGGAAGGTGCGGATGATCGACGGATAGAGGCTTTTGTAGTCGAGCACCAGCACCGATTCGTACAGCCCTGGTTGCGAGTCCATGACAAAACCGCCGGGGCTGGCCTCCGGTGGTTTGTTGCCCAGGTTCGGTGCGACGAAGCCCTGACGGTGCATCAACGGCATATACAGGTGAGTGAACGCCGCCACCGAGCCACCGCTGCGGTCCGCCGGCAAACCGGTAACGCTGGCGCGCTCGAGCAGGAAGGTCAGCAACTCGGTCTTGGCGAAGATCCGCGTCACCAGTTCGCAGTCCTTGAGGTTGTATTTCGCCAGGGCCGGTTTGTCCTCGGCGAACATGCGATTGATTTCGTCCATGCGCTGGTACGGGTTGTCGATCGACTTGCCCTCGCCCAACAGGGTTTGCGCGACGTTTTCCAGGCTGAACGAGGGGAAGCTCCAGGTCGCCGAACGCAGCGACTCGATGCCGTCGATGATCAACCGGCCGGCGGCCGAGGCGAAATAATGATTGCGGCTGCCGTGCTCGCGCCACTGCATTTCTTCACCGCCACGCCCCAGTTTCAGCGGTACCGCCAAGCGGCGAGCATGTTCGTGCAGTACGCGCAGATCGAACTGCACGACGTTCCAGCCGATGATGGCGTCGGGGTCATGCCGGGCGAACCATTCATTGAGTTTTTTCAGCAGCAGGGTTCGCGAGTCGCAGTATTCGAGCTGAAAATCCACCGCACTGTCATCGCCATTGGGCGGCCCAAGCATGTACACCTGACGCTCGCCGCAGCCTTCCAGGGCGATGGAGTACAACTCGCCTTGGGCGGTGGTTTCGATGTCCAGCGAGACCAGCCTGAGGTTCGGTCGGTAGCCGGGGTCGGGTTTCATTTGCGCGTCGAGCAGCAGGCCTTCGGCACTGGGTGTGCCACCGAACAAAACGGGCGCGGTGATGAAACGCTCCATCATGTAGCGTTCCGGCGGGCGGATGTCGGCTTCGAATACATCGATACCTGATCTGCGCAGCGTGGTTTCCAGGCGCATCAATTGACCGTGCTGCTGGCAATACAGGCCAAGCACCGGGCGGTGTTCGAAGTCCAGAAGTGCCAAGGGCTTCAGCTCGACATTTTTCTCGCCGCGCAGCAGTGTTTCGGCTTGCTCGCGTTGGACTGCCGGAATGAACGCTACCGACGGTTGATGCGGCAGGCGGATGCGTCGGGGACCGGCATCGGTCGCCAGCCAGAACTCGACTTCCGTGCCGGCCGGGGTATCGCGCCAATGCCGGGTCAGGACGAAGCCCTGCTGTAAATCCACCACTGCAACCTCAACGATCTGATTCAAGGGGTAATTCTACGCGTGATCGACGGTGTGGTGAGGGGGCTTGCCCTAATGCCGGTAAGTTAAGACGCAGAACCTGTGGGAGCGTGGCTTGCCCGCGAAGAACGATAACGCGTAGTACCTGAAAAACCGCGGTGCATTCTTCGCGGGCAAGCCACGCTCCCACAGGATTTTCGTCGCTCAGGGGCGGACTTTTACAAAGAAAAATCGCTGAATGACGCTTTTTGCGCGGTATCTGCCGCTTTCTGCCTTGCTCTGTGAGCGCGTCTCTACGATTCTTCAAGAACAACGACAACACCCGAGAAACCGCCATGAAAACCGTCGCCCAACTGCTCAAGTTAAAGGCCCAACAGAATCAGGAAGTCCACACCATTGCGCCTCATCAAATGGTGCTGGAAGCGCTGATGGTGATGGCCGCAAAAAACGTCGGCGCGTTACCGGTGCTGAAAGATGGCGCGGTCGTCGGCATCATCAGCGAGCGTGACTATGCGCGCAAACTGGTGCTCAAGGGGCGCTCCTCCGTCGGCACACCGGTCAGTGACATCATGGTGGCGCCGGTGATCACCGTGGACACCCATCAAACCGTCGAAACCTGCATGGGCATCATGTCCGAAAAACGCCTGCGGCACTTGCCGGTGGTGGAAAACGGCGAGTTGATAGGCTTGCTGTCCATCGGCGACCTGGTCAAGGAAGCCATTGCCGAACAGGCTGAACTGATTCGGCAGTTGGAGCAGTACATTCGCGGCGAGTGATCCTGTGGCGAGGGGGCTTGCCCCCGTTGGGTCGCGAAGCGGCCCCAAAAGCTTTGCGACTGCTTCGCAGCCGAACGGGGGCAAGCCCCCTCGCCACAAAAGCCCCCCCACATTTGTTTGGCGGTGTTCCTATGGCCAATGCCGCGCGAAAACCGGTGCCAACGCAGGGTGCCGGTCGAAGCGTTCAAGCCAGGCAGAGAACCCCGGCCGCGCGGTGCGCAAGTGCTCTCGGGTACCCGCCCACCGTGTCACCACCGCCGCCAGAATATCCAGCGCGCCCGGCGCGCCCTCGCCCAGGTACAACTTGCCGGCGAACTGATCGGCAAACACCTCCCAACTCCAGTGCAGGCGCTGGCGGGCACCGGCTATAAGGTTTTCCCTGGATGATTCGTCCGCCTCGGCCAGCCAGCGTTCGGGATAATCGATGATGCCGATGGCGGCATAGCAATTGCTGACGATGTACACCAGCCCCCGAATAACCTGATCACGCTTGAGCGGGTTTTCCGGCAGCAGGTTCGACTCCGGGAATGTCAGGCCCAGATGGATCAGGATGGCCGCACTCTCGGTCAGAACACCGCCATCGGGCAATTGCAGGGTGGGAATCTGCTTGAGCGGGTTGAGCTTCTCCAATGCCTGAACCGCCTCCGGGGACGATGAAACATCGATGAAGCGATAAGGAACCTCGCACAGTTCCAACGCGGCTTCGATGGCGGCCGCACCCGAGTTCTGGTGCCCGTAGAGCTGGTACATGACTAAATCTCCTCTGCGACTCTCTCTTTGTAGCAGTTGCCGAAGATTGCGTTCGAATTGTCAGTTAAGCGTTGGTTTTTTTGACCATTTTTGGTTCAGTCACATCCCTGCGCGCTTCATGCAGCGCTGATAACGCTCATCGACCCGCTTGGCAAACCACGCTGTGGTGAGTTTGCGGGTGATTTTCGGGCTTTGCAGGAGGATCCCCGGCAACACCGCCCGGGGTAATGGTCGGCCTTCAGCCTGTTCGGCCAGGGCGAAAACCCGCCGATAAAGCTTGGTGTCCTCGAATTCGAGACCTTTCCCCTCCTCCAATTGATCCCGAATGGTCAGGTTGCGCATGTCCAATTGCTTGCCGAGAGTACGCACCGCCAATTCCGTGGTACCCGGCATGATCGAACCGTAGCGCACCAGATCGCCATCCAGCGCCAGCGGGATACCGGTCGCACGACTTACCGCGTTCTGAAACGCCGCATTGCGGCTGGCGTACCAACCGGCGTTGAAATCGGCGAAGCGATACAGCGGCTGCTTGTAGCTCACTGGATAACCGAGCAAGTGGGCAATACCGAAATACATACCGCCGCGACGCGTGAATACTTCGCGGCGAATCGAGCCATTCACCGGGTAGGGATAATTACGCGCCTGCTGCTCGGCGAAGTCGATGCTGACCTGCATCGGCCCACCAGTGTGCACCGGGTTGAAACCATCGAACAGCGTCCGCCCCATGGGCACCATGCCAATGAAATCATCGAAAATCGCGCTGAGTTCTTTTTCGCTGCGCGCGGCATTCAGCCGGTCACTGTAACTTTTGCCATTGGGTGAGCTTACCTGCAAGGCACCGCTCACCAGCAGGCCGGGAATGTGGGCCTTGGCGGCGCGGCGGTCGATCTCGTCCCGGGCGATCTTGCCCAGGCCCGGTACCCGCGGATCAGCCTGAAACGTTGATTCCTGCTCAGTGACCGCGAGTACCGAACACAGGTTTTGCGTGGTCGGTGGAATCTTTTGCGCGGCAAATGCTGCATAGATGTCCGTGGCCCAGCCTTGGCGGTCGACCGTCTTGGCCGGCAGCAGACGCATGATCTCGGCCTTGACCTCGGCAGGCTTGCGGGCCGGCGGTTCTTGCGTGCGTTGGCTACCGCAACCGGCCAGAACCAACAGTGCCGCGACGCTCATGATCAATCGATTGGCTTGCATGATGCTCCATCAAAATCCGTTGAGCCGGGTTAACCATACGATCAATGGCATGGCGCAGGCTATGACTGTGACAGTCGCGGACTGTTCCCCTGCCCCCCGCTCCGTAGCGGTGGTTTTCCGTTGGGCAGCCGGGCGGCCGGTGCATCCGGGCTGAACCATACTTGATCCACATACCGAGGAGGACAGCTCATGAACCGTAGCGACGTGCTGATCATCGGCGCCGGCCCGACCGGGCTGGTACTGGCGCTGTGGCTGAGCAAACTGGGAATTGGGGTGCGCATTATCGACAAGACGTCGGAACCCGGCACCACTTCACGTGCGCTGGCAGTACAGGCGCGAACGCTTGAACTGTATCGCCAGCTCGACCTCAGCGACACCGTTGTGCAAAACGGCCATAAAGTGGCCGCGGCGAATTTCTGGGTCAAGGGCGAACCGGTTGCGCGCCTGCCGCTGAGCACCATTGGCGAAGGTCTGACGCCCTACGCGTTTCTGGAAATGTATCCGCAAGACGAGCACGAACGCCTGCTGATCGAACGCCTGGAGGCCTTCGGTATTACGGTGGAGCGCAACACTGAACTGCAAAGCTTCGAGGAAACCGGCGACGGCATCACCGCCCGGCTGCGCTTGCCCGATGGTCAGCAAGAAACCTGCCAGGCCTGTTATCTCGCCGGCTGCGACGGCGCCCGGTCGATTGTGCGCAAGACGCTGGACACTGGTTTTCCGGGCGGCACTTACCAGCAGATTTTCTACGTGGCTGATGTGCAAGCTCGCGGCCCCACGTTCAACGGTGAACTGCATGTGGACCTTGATGAAGCCGACTTCCTCGCCGTATTTCCCTTGGCTGGCGAAGGTCGCGCCCGCCTGATCGGCACGGTTCGCGACGAGCGTGCTGACCGCGCCGAAACCCTCCAGTTTGAAGACGTCAGCAGCCGGGCCATCGAGCATCTAAAGGTGCAGATCGATCAGGTGAACTGGTTCTCGACCTACCGTGTGCATCACCGGGTTGCGGATCACTTTCGCACCGGGCGCGCGTTTCTGTTGGGTGATGCCGCCCATGTCCACAGCCCGGCGGGTGGCCAGGGCATGAATACCGGGATTGGCGACGCGATCAATCTGGCCTGGAAACTCGCGGCGGTGTTGAGCGGTGGCGCCACGACCAAACTGCTCGACAGTTATGAAACCGAACGCATCGCCTTTGCCCGGCGATTGGTGGCAACTACTGACCGGGTTTTCAGTTTCGTCACGGCCGAAGGGCGAATTGCCGACTTGCTGCGCACCCGCGTGGCCCCCTTCTTGATCCCGAAAATGACATCGCTGGAAGCTGCTCGGGAATTCCTGTTTCGCACGGTGTCGCAGACCACCCTCAACTATCGTGGCATGCCGTTGAGCGAAGGCGTTGCTGGCCATGTTCACGGCGGTGATCGCCTGCCCTGGGCCCACGACGGTGAAGGGGACAATTTCGAATCGCTGAAGGACCCAACCTGGCAAGTGCATGTATATGGCGACACCAGCGATGAGATGATCGCCTGGTGCGCCGAGCATCACTTACCGTTGCAGGTGTTCGACTGGCGGCCGGCGTTTGAAACGGCGGGGCTGGCGCGCAACGGGTTTTACCTGCTGCGACCGGATACGTATGTGGCGATTGCCGACTACAGCGCCGATCCGAAGGTGATCGAGCGGTATTTCCGGGACCGTGAAATTCGGTCTTTCTTCGGCTGAAGATCAAAAGATCGCAGCCTTCGGCAGCTCCTACATGAAATTGAGTGCACCTGTAGGAGCTGCCGCAAGCTGCGATCTTTTGATTTTTTAGATCCCGGCCAGGGCCAGATCCATCGCGAAGTAGGTGAAGATCAAATCCGCCCCGGCCCGTTTGATCGCCCCCAGGCTCTCACGCACCACTCGGTCTTCATCGATGGCCCCGGCCTGGGCGGCGAATTTGATCATCGCGTACTCACCGCTCACCTGATACGCCGACAGCGGCAAACGCGAGGCTTCGCGGATGTCGCGGATGATGTCCAGGTACGCGCCGGCCGGTTTGACCATCAGCGCGTCGGCACCTTCCTGCTCGTCCATCAGTGATTCCCGCACGGCTTCGCGGCGGTTCATCGGGTTCATCTGATAGCTTTTGCGGTCGCCCTTCAGTGCACTGCCACCGGCCTCGCGGAACGGGCCATAAAGCGCCGAAGCGAATTTGGTCGAATAGGCCATGATCGCGGTCTGGCTGAAACCCGCCTCATCGAGCGCCCGGCGAATGGCCTGGACCTGCCCGTCCATGGCCGCCGACGGTGCGATCACATCGGCGCCGGCGCGAGCGGCCGCCACGGCTTGTTTGCCGAGGTTGATCAGGGTCTGATCGTTGTCGACTTCGTGGTGGTGCAGCACGCCGCAATGGCCGTGGTCGGTGTACTCGCAGAAACAGGTGTCGGACATCACGATCATTTCCGGCACGGCGTCCTTGGCGATGCGCGACATGCGCGACACCAGGCCGTTGTCGCTCCAGGTGTCGCTGCCGCTGCTGTCCAGATGATGGGACACGCCAAACGTCATCACCGACTTGATCCCGGCCCGAGCGTAACGCTCAATCTCGCCGGCCAGCTTCGACTCGGGAATACGCATCACCCCAGGCATGCTCTTGATCGGCACGAAATCGTCGATTTCTTCCTCGACAAAAATCGGCAGCACCAGGTCGCTCAAGCTGAACTCGGTTTCCTGGAACAGGCTGCGCAGGCTCGCATTGCGGCGCAGACGGCGTGGACGTGCTTCGGGGAACTGACTGGGCATGGGGCTTCCTGAAAAACGGCGGATGAGACAAAAATCGTAGGGAGCGAAGCTTATGCCCTGCAAGGCGCGAGGCACAAACCTCAGACACGGAACAAAGCATTACCGGTTCGATAACAATCGCCGCATCCAGCACAGAACCTTGTGGGAGCGGGCTTGCTCGCGAAGGCGGCCTATCATTCAACATTGATATCGACTGACTCACCGCTTTCGCGAGCAAGCCCGCTCCCACAGGTTCAGCCGATAAATCAAAGGGGTTGCCTAGGGATTTCCAGTCCGCGAATCACCGCCGGCCTTGTCAGGAAACGTTCCAGCACGCGGGTGACGTTGGGGAAATTCTGGATACCAACCAGGTCGCCGGCCTCATAGAAGCCGATCAGGTTGCGCACCCACGGAAAGGTCGCGATGTCGGCAATGGTATAGCGTTCGCCCATGATCCAGTCGCGCCCTTGCAGACGGCCTTCAAGGACTTGGAGCAAGCGCTTGCTTTCCTCGACGTAGCGATCACGGGGACGCTTGTCTTCGTAGTCCTTGCCGGCGAATTTGTTGAAAAAACCGAGTTGGCCGAACATCGGCCCTATACCGCCCATCTGAAACATCAGCCACTGAATGGTCTCGTAACGCGCCGCCGATTCCTGCGCCAGCAGCTGCCCGCTCTTGTCGGCGAGGTAAATCAGAATCGCCCCGGACTCGAACAACGCCAGCGGTTGATCCCCTGGACCGTGGGGGTCGAGGATTGCCGGGATCTTGTTGTTGGGATTCAGCGACAGAAATTCCGGGGACAACTGATCGTTGGTGTCGAAGCCCACACGATGCGGCTCGTAGGGCAGCCCGATTTCCTCGAGCATGATCGAAACCTTGACACCATTGGGCGTTGGCAAGGAATAGAGCTGGATCCACTCCGGGTACTGGGCCGGCCATTTTTGAGTGATGGGGAATGCAGACAAATCGGTCATAAGGAGCATCCGGTACAAAGAAAGGGTTGAGCATAATCCAGGATCGCCGACCGACGGTTGCAATCTTTTCACGGCCACTCCGGGTTTACTTAAATCCGCAACATCCTGTCGATAACCTTTCCCCCAATCCATAAAAGGTTGCCGCTAAAGTGCCAGGCACCTCGCTCGGATCGAACCAAAGGGCTTCAGAGGACTCTGAGGATTGCCCTGTAGGAAACAGACCGGGTCAACGACATGGAATACACCCGATGCTGGGAGCTCGCGGTGTCAAGGTTTGTCAGCCTTAACCGAATGCGCTGAAGATGACCAATTCGATGATGAATCCATTGAAATTCGCCAAACGCTTCAAGCATCGCGCCTATATCTTCCTGCCCTCCCTGCTGGCGGTCAGCGCGCTGTTCTTGTCGCTTGAGTCCAGTGAAAGCCGTGCCCAACCGGCGGATGGCACTCAGACGCTGGTGTTTCTGCGCCACGCGGAGAAACCCGCCGGCGGCTTGGGTCAGCTCAATTGTCAGGGGCTGAACCGCGCCATCGACCTGGCCACCTTGTTGCCGGAAAAATTCGGCAAGGCCAATTACGTGTTTGCCGCCAACCCGACACGCAATGTCGAGGAAGGCGAACTGGATAACTCCTACAGTTACATCCGCCCCCTGATGACCATCAGCCCCAGCGCGATCAAGCTCGGCTTGCCGGTGAACATCAACTTCTCGGCCAACGACACCAGCGACCTGGCGGATGAATTGCTGCACGACAAGTATCACAACTCGGTCATTTATACGGCCTGGTCCCACGGCTACCTGCCCGAGCTGATCAACAAAGTCGCCGGGGAAGCCGTCGGCAAAAAACAGAACATTACCGATGACTGGGAATCGAACGACTACGACTCGCTGTACGTGCTCACGCTGACCTGGCACAACGGCAAGGCCAGCCTGCAGAGCCACAGCTACAAGCAGGGGCTGGATAACGGTCAGGAGAGCTGTCCGACGTAAGCGATCGGGCGCCTGTCAGGGCCCCTTCGCGGGCAAGCCTCGCTCCTACAGGGGATCCCAGTGAACACAGCATTTGTGTACAACGAATATCCCCTGTAGGAGCGAGGCTTGCCCGCGAAGAGGCCAGCAAACCCGCCACCTAAACTCGCTTGTTAGCACGCTCCTGCAGATATTCGAGTACCGCCCCCCGCTCCCCGACAAACTCGATCCGCGCGCCCTTTTTCTCCCGCTGAAACGCATACATCGGGTCGTAATACTCGCGCAATAACCCTTCGATCCAGCCCCGGTGCAAATCCACCGCACCGCTGCTCGCCTGTTCTGCCAGCGCGTCTTCCATCAAGGTCAACATCCGCTGATGACGTTCACCGCCCAAACGTTTCTGGACATTGTTCAGGCTCGCCAGCAAACGCTCGGAAAACAGCACGAACCCTTCATCACCATGCACCTCGATGAATTCGGCGCACAAATCCACCACGTAATCGCGCAGGATCCGCTCGACCCGACCTTCCAGGCTGTCTTCCAGCCAAACCATCGGAAACTGCTGCATGCCCTGATACAGCGGCAGCGGCAAGGCACAACTGCCAATCGCGCGGCTCTCGTCTTCCAGCACGAACTGTTCGATGCCGCGGGCGCGCTTCTTCAGCACGTCCACCGCCACGCGGTTTTCAAAGTCGATGTTGGAGGGTTGGCCGGTGGCGCGCTTGCCGAAACTGGAGCCGCGATGATGGGCGTGGCCTTCGAGGTCCAGCCCGTTGCTCAATTGCGTGAGCACCTCGGTCTTGCCAGTGCCGGTCATGCCGCCCAGCAAAACGAAATCGCACTGGGTAATGGCCTGATCGAGCGTATCGAGCAAAAAGGTGCGCATGGCCTTGTAGCCGCCACCGACCCGCGGATAGTCGATACCCGCTTCGTCCTTGAGCCATTGCTGAACGATCTGGGAACGCAAGCCGCCGCGAAAACAATACAAATAACCATCCGGATGAGCCCGGGCAAAATCGGCCCAGGCCTGGATGCGCTCGGCCTTGATCTCGCCGGACACCAATTGATGTCCCAGCGTGATGGCCGCTTGCTGACCTTGCTGCTTGTAGCAAGTGCCGATCCGTTGCCGCTCGTTGTCATTCATCAACGGCAAATTGACCACGCCGGGGAATGAGCCCTTGAGGAATTCGACCGGCGCGCGGGTATCCATCATCGGCCGGTCGTTGAGAAAAATGTCGCGGTAATCGGTGAAGTCGATGGACATCAAAACACCTCTACCGCGTTAGTCTGTCGCTCAACCAGTTCGCCGATCGGTTCAAGGGTCAGGCCGAGTTCGGCCGCCACCACCAGAAACTGTTCATTGCCCTCAGGCGTGACCGCAATCAGCAGGCCGCCGCTGGTCTGCGGATCGCAGAGCACACGTTTGTGCAACTCCTGGAGCCGGCCGACCTTGCTGGCGTAGCTGTCGAAATTGCGCAGCGTGCCGCCCGGCACACAGCCCTGATCGAGGTAATACTCGACACCCGGCAGGCGCGGCACCCGGTCATATTCGATGCGGGCGGTCACGTTGCTGCCGTCGGCCATCTCCACCAAGTGCCCGAGCAGGCCAAAACCGGTGACGTCGGTCATTGCGGTCACGCCGTCGAGTTTGCCGAAACGGCTGCCGGGTTTGTTCAAGGTGCACATCCAGTCGCGGGCCAGGCCGATGTCGGCATTGCGCAACTTGCCCTTCTTCTCGGCCGTGGTGAGGATGCCGATGCCCAAGGGTTTGGTGAGGTACAGCAAGCAACCGGCGGTGGCGGTGTCGTTGCGCTTCATGTGGCGCTTTTCCACCAGCCCGGTCACGGCCAGGCCGAAGATCGGCTCTGGCGCGTCGATGGAATGGCCTCCGGCCAGAGGAATCCCCGCCTCGTCACAGACCGAACGCCCGCCGCGAATCACTTCCCGGGCAATCTCCGGCGCCAGCACATTGACCGGCCAGCCGAGGATCGCAATCGCCATCAACGGGTCGCCGCCCATGGCGTAGATATCGCTGATGGCATTGGTGGCGGCAATGCGACCGAAGTCGAACGGATCATCGACGATCGGCATGAAAAAGTCGGTGGTCGACACCACGCCGCGTTCTTCGTCGATGGCATACACCGCCGCGTCATCGCGCGAGGCGTTGCCGACCCAGAGTTTCGGGTCCAGGTTTTGCGCGCCGCTGCCGGCCAGAATCACTTCCAGCACCTGGGGCGAAATCTTGCAGCCACAACCTGCGCCGTGGCTGTATTGGGTCAGACGAATCGGCTCGCTCATCAGGGGTGCACCTTGTGAAGTCAATGCCGAGGATTCTACAGCAACCCCATTTTGTAGGAGCTGCCGAAGGCTGCGATCTTTTGATCTTGATCTTCGGCAGAGTTGAAATAGCCCAAAGTCAAAAGATCGCAGCCTGCGGCAGCTCCTACAGGGAGCAGTCGACACCACTTTGGTGCATATACCGCCAGATCCCTTTCGCCCTGAATATCACTCGTTCTGCCTATCCCTCCGTATTCCTTGACCGAAAGGACAGTTAAACCGTCAATTCCTTAGATTTCTCCGTGCTTTGAACAAAACTGGTATGCCTTGTGCAAACGTTTGCGAGTCGCCGATACCGGCCTGTTCGCCACCTGACCGCGCAAACCCGCACCACCGGGCTTTCGATCCGCACAAAAAGGGATTTTTAATGCACTGCACCTCCAGCCGCGTGACTTGCTCGCGCACTTTGGCTGTTTCCTTGCTGCTGGCCAGCGTTACAGGACTACTCAGCAGCCACGTTTTGGCCCAACCGGCCACCGCCGAAGAATCCGCCCAGGGCGAAGCCCTCAGCCCTGAAGCCAGCCCGCCGAAAAAAGGCGCCTACCTGTCGGACTGGTTCAACCAGGACCTGACCGTCATCGGCAGCAAAGACATCAGCTTCGGCCCGCAACCGGCCGACGATATCTACCTGGAATATGAGTACTTCGGCCGCAAGGGGCCGTTCGAGTTGTACGGCTACATCGACATTCCGAAGATCTTCGACATTGGCAACAGCCATGACAAAGGTGTCTGGGACCATGGCTCGCCGGTGTTCATGGAGCACGAACCACGGATTTCCATCGACTACCTGGCCGGCCGTAGCCTGGCCGTCGGGCCGTTCAAGGAATGGTACGTGGCGTTCGACTGGATCTATGACCACGGCAGCAACAGCGCCAATCGCGCCAACACGCTGTACAGCGGCCTCGGTACCGACATCGACACCCATTCGCGGGTCAACTTGTCGGCCAACTTCTACGGCCGCTACCAGTGGGAAAACTACGGTGCCAGCAACGAGTATTCGTGGGACGGCTACCGCGCCCAGCTCAAATACATCGTGCCCATCAGCAGTTTCAGCAACGGCGCGTCGTTGACCTACATCGGTTTCACCAACTTCGACTTCGGCTCCGACCTGCACAAGGACAACCCGGCCCGCACCGCCAACGCCACCGTGGCCACCAACGTGTTGCTCTACGCCTTCACCCACTTGCGTTTCACCCTGGTCGGCCGTTACTTCCACAACGGCGGCAACTGGGACGACGGCAGCGAGTTGAATTTCGGCGACGGTGACTTCCGCGCCCGTTCCAACGGCTGGGGCTACTACGCCGGTGTCGGTTATCAGTTTTAAGGTTCATTTGAATCAGGAGGTTTTATGAATGCAATGACGCGTCTTTCCTTTTCCCTGTCCGTAACCCTGCCCCTGGCCTGCGGCACTCTGCTCTCTTCTGCTGCCTGGGCTGGCGACGCGCCGATCCAGCCGAAAGTGATGCTGATCACCATGTTCGCCCCCGAGGCGCAGAACTGGATCGATCGCCTGGAGCTCAAGCAAGAAGTGCGCGTACCGGGCCTGGCCGCCGAATACCCGAATATCCGCTGCAACACCCAACAGGTGTGCCTGATGGTCACCGGCATGGGCCAGACCAATGCCGCAGCCTCGACCCTGGCCCTGGCGCTGTCACCGAAATTCGACCTGCGCAAAAGTTACTTCCTGATCGCCGGGATTGCCGGCATCAGCCCGCACCACGGCACCATCGGCACGACCGCGTGGGCGCACTATCTGGTGGAGTTCGGCACCCAGTGGGAACTGGATTCCCGCGACGCGCCGAAAGACTGGCCGACCGGTTACCTGGGCATCAACACCAAAGGTCCGAACGAAAAGCCGCCGCTGGACTACAAGACTGAAGTGTTCGAACTCAATCCAAAGTTGCAGGCCAAGGCGTTCGCCCTGAGCCACAAGGTCCAGCTGAGCGAGAGCAAGGAATCAGCGATATGGCGCTTGAAGTATCCGTCTGCGCCAGCCAATCAGCCACCGGTGGTGACCCAGTGCGACACACTGGCGGGCAATACCTGGTTTTCCGGGACGCGGTTGAGTGAGCGGGCAGAAGTCTGGACCAAGCTGTTGACCAATAACGAAGGGGTCTATTGCACGACTCAACAGGAAGACAACTCAACCTACGAGGCGCTGCTGCGCGCCAGCCGCGAGGGGCTGGTGGATGTCCGGCGCCTGGCGGTGGTGCGCGCCGGTTCCGACTTCGACCGGCCGGCGCCGGGCCAGAGTGAGGTGGATAACCTGCTCAAATACGCCGATCAAGGCGGTTTTGTGCCGGCGCTGGAGAACCTGTACCGCACCGGGAATCCGTTGGTGCAGGAGATTTTGCAGAACTGGTCGGCTTGGGAGAAAGGTGTGCCTGAGGTCTGAGTTCGGCTTCAGGCCGTCATCGCGAGCAGGCTCGCTCCTACAGAGGTCTGTGTCGGTCATAAATCATGTGAGCGGCGCAGATCAACTGTGGGAGCGAGCCTGCTCGCGATAGGGCCAGAACATTCAACATAAATGCCGACTGTGACGGTTCCGCCAGCACCCCCTGGGCCATAGGCTAGGATCATTGGGGGTCAAGGAAGGCTCCATGATCACAAGGCGTCCGGCCGTCGCCAGCCACTGTCACCGTCCGACAATTCGACTGAATTTTCCCCGCGCCTCGCGATCCCTCTATAACTACAGGGAGGAATACAGGCTTTATGAACAATGCAAAACTTTTCGTTATTGAATACACCCTTCATGGCCAGCCCAAGTCTTTCATTATCCGCCTGGACAAAATGGACAATGCAGAGGCTTGGCACTGGGCCAGTTGCGACGCCGGAGTCGGCCGGATCCCGCGCTTTGGCCGTGAACGGGTGCAAAAGACCAGCAAACCGCTGGCGGAAAAATTCGGCATCGAGAATGTGACCTGGCGACCGGCCAGTTGAAATGAAAGTGGAGCCCGATCAGGCTCCACTTTTTTTGGATGAACTGTCAGCGTTGGGCGCACTTACAGCCCTTGCTGGCACATTCTTCGCCATGTTCGTGGTGCTTGGCACAGGCTTCACAGCAATAGTGCTTGCCGTGACGCGCGATCGGATGTTCGCCCAGTTTGCAGGAACATTTGGGGCAGTCGCAGATACTTTCACTGTCGATCATGAGTCTGACTCCATTGTTGTGGTCGTCAAGGTGTCGCGGGTGCGCGACACCTGAAGCAAATGACCGCCCGTTCCACAAACGGGTTCAAACAAACGCTTGGACGGTGTTTGCTTACTAATGAGGGTAGTCTCGATGCAGAACCTGTGGGAGCGTGGCTTGCCCGCGAAGGCGTAGTGTCATTCAACATTGATATCGACTGACACTACGCTTTCGCGGGCAAGCCTCGCTCCCACAGGATTTTCGTCGCTCGAATTTCTTAACTTACCGGTAGTGGGGGCAAACCCCTCGCCCCAAAAGCACTATCAATCAAATACGGAATTGCCCGACCAGTTTCCCCAAGCGCTGACCAAGGTCGGCCAGGCTGCGCGAGGTCTGGGCGCCGAGCTGGGTTTCGTCGGCGACGCTGTCTACGGCCACGGCGATTTGATGCACGCTGCGGTTGATTTCTTCGGCCACGGCGGTTTGCTCTTCGGCGGCGCTGGCGATCTGGGCGTTCATCGAGTTGATGGTGCCGATCAATTGAGCCATGGCATCCAGAGATGCCCCCGCCTCGTTGGCCTGGGCCGACGTGCCGTCACCGGCCTCGCTGGAGCGGCGCATGGCTTCGACTGCCGATTGGGTGCCGGCCTGCAAGCGGTCGATCATGCTCTGGATTTCCTGGGTGCTGATTTGCGTGCGACTGGCCAATGCCCGCACTTCGTCGGCGACCACCGCAAAACCACGCCCGGCCTCACCGGCGCGGGCCGCTTCGATGGCGGCGTTGAGCGCCAGAAGGTTGGTCTGCTCGGCAATCGAACGGATCACCCCGAGTACGCTGACAATCGACGACACGTCTTTCTGCAAGCTGTCGAGGGACACACCACTGCTGCGAATGTCGTTCACCAACGCATGAATCTTCACAATGCTGCCTGCCACCACGCGCTTGGCAGCCTGGCCTTCTTCGTCGGTCTGCTGGGCAGCGACCGCCGCGTTTTGCGCGCTTTTTGCCACTTCCTGGGCCGCCGCCGACATTTCGTTGATCGCCGTGGCCACCTGATCGGTTTCGTGACGCTGGCGCTCCATGGCCTGATCCGAGCGCTGGGCCTGATCGGAGACCTGATTCACCAGCCCGGTCAGTTGCGAGGTCATTTCAGTAATCTGCCGTACCAACCCATGGATCTTATCGACGAAACGGTTGAACGAGCCGGCCAGTTCGCCGAGTTCATCCTGGCTGGTGATGGACAGACGCCGGGTCAAGTCGCCCTCGCCCGCCGCGATGTCGTCGAGGTTGGCTTTCATCAGGTTCAGCGGACGCAAAATGGTGTTGGCCAGCAGCATCCCGGCAGCAGCGATCACCAGCAGCACCACCACGGCAATCCCGACAATGCTCAGCACCACGCCTTGCATGCGTTCCTGGACCTTGGCCTCGACCACCGCCACTTGCGCTTCGATGCCGTCGAGGTTGACCGAGGTGCCGACCGCCATGTCCCACTTCGGCAGGTATTCGGTGTAGCCGAGTTTGGGCACCAGCACTTGGGTGTTGCCGGGCAGCGTCGAGCTGTATTGCAGGTAGTGGGTCCCGTCCTTCGCGACTTTCACCAGGTCACGGTTGACGTAGACGCCGTTCGGGTCGCGGTTGTCCTTGAAGCTCTGGCCCACGCCTTCGGGACTGTTGGCCTTGAACAAGCGCACGGTATTGGAGTCGTAGCCGAAGAAGTAGCCGTCCTTGCCGTAGGTGATACTCGACAGCAACTTGATCACCTGCGCCCGCGCCGCGTCATCGCCGGGGGCGGCCGCGTCGTAGAGCGGTTTGATCGTGGTCATGGCCACGGCGACGTAACTTTGCAGAGTCGCCTTGGCATCGCTGAGCAGGCGCTGACGGGTTTGCTCGACTTCCTTGCGAGCCTGCTCCTGCAGAATGAACAACGTGGTCAGGCTGATGACCAGCGCAAAGAGCAGCACCGGGAGGACGGCAAGGGACAGGACTTTAGCCTTCAGGCTCATGCGCATGACGTTCACTCTTTTGATTTTGTTGGCGTGGTTAAAGGCTATAACGGCAGGCCAATTCAAAAGTTGAGTGAAGGGCACAGCAATCAAATGTGGGAGCGGGCTTGCTCGCGAAGGCGGCGGCACATCCAGCATTGATGTGTCTGACAGATCGCTTTCGCGAGCAAGCCCGCTCCCACATTTGATCCGGGGTGTTTTACAGAACCATCGCCGCTACCCAGCCAAACGCCAGCAATGGCAGGTTGTAGTGCAGGAAGGTCGGGACCACGGTGTCCCAGATGTGGTGATGCTGGCCGTCGATGTTCAGACCGGAGGTCGGGCCCAGGGTCGAGTCCGACGCGGGTGACCCGGCATCGCCCAGTGCGCCGGCGGTGCCGACGATGCACACGATGGCGATCGGGCTGAAGCCCAGTTGCACGCACAACGGTACGAAAATCACCGCCAGAATCGGGACGGTGGAAAACGATGAGCCGATGCCCATGGTTACCAACAGGCCCACCAGCAACATCAGCAACGCGCCGATGGCTTTGCTGTGGCCGATCCACGAGGCCGAGGTTTCGACCAGTGTCTGCACTTGCCCGGTGGCTTTGATCACTTCGCCAAACCCGGACGCGGCGATCATGATGAAGCCGATCATCGCCATCATCTTCATGCCTTCGGTGAACAGGTCATCGGTGTCCCGCCACTTCACAATCCCCGACACCGAGAAAATCAGAAAACCCGCCAGCGCCCCGATAATCATCGAGTCCAGCAGCAACTGAACAATGAACGCGGCGGCAATGGCCAGACCGGCGATCATCAGGCTCAACGGGTTGTACTGCACCGCGACCTGTTCGACCTGCTCGATTTTTTCCAGGTCGTAAACGCGCTTCTTGCGGTAGCTGATGAACGCTGCCGCGAGGCCAAACACCATGCCCAGTGCCGGAATGCCCATGGCATGGGTGACGTTGATGCCACTGATGTCCACGCCACTACGGGCGACGTTGGCCAACAGGATTTCATTGAGGAAGATGTTGCCGAAGCCCACGGGCAGGAACATGTACGGCGTGATCAAACCAAAGGTGATGACACAGGCAATCAATCGACGGTCCAGTTGCAGCTTGGTCAGCACGTAGAGAAGAGGCGGAACCAGCAACGGAATAAAGGCGATATGAATCGGCAAAATGTTCTGGGAGGCGATGGCCACCACCCACAGCAAACCGATCAGCAGCCATTTGACGTTTCCGCCACCGTTGGCGTGCTGGCGATCGACCATGGCCAGGGCTTTGTCGGCCAGCGCATGGGCCAGGCCGGACTTGGCGATGGCCACCGCGAATGCGCCGAGCAAAGCGTAGGACAACGCAACCGTCGCCCCGCCGCCGAGGCCATTGTTGAAGGCTTTCAGGGTCGCGTCGATGCCCAGGCCACCGGTCAAGCCACCGACCAGCGCACCCACGATCAGCGCGATCACCACATGCACGCGGGACAGGCTGAGTATCAGCATGATGCCGACCGCGGCAATTACTGCATTCATTGTTGTTACCTCAAAAGCAGCGCGGTGAGGCAATCACCGCCAAACGGAATGAGTCCGGCCGGCAGTCTGTAGGAGCGCCGCCAGCGGATGGAGAAAAGGGTTTTATTAGAGGGCGCGCACTGTGCCGCAGAGTCGCCTCGGTGTCAAAGCCGGAGCACGGTCCCGTGTAGGAGCTGCCGGAGGCTGCGATCTTTTGATTTTTGCGCCCTTGATGACGCCGAAGATCAAAAGATCGCAGCCTTCGGCAGCTCCTACGGGGGTAATTCGGTATTCATAGGGGAGCATAAAGAAAGCCAAATCACGGCCGCTACAGTGCAAAGTCTCAGATATTTATCGAATAAAGAATAAAAGGACGTTCCCATGTCGCTCAGACAACTTTCCATTCAATGGAAAATCACCCTGCTGGCCGGGCTGTGCCTGGCGGGTATCGTGACCCTGCTGGTAGGGCTTTCGCTGTATCGCATGGAGCACAGCTCCGCGCTGGTAAAAGCCTCAAGCATGGAGATGCTGACCGAAGCCGCCCAGGCGCGCATTGAGTCCCAGGGTGAAGTCCAGGCGCTGGGCATTCGTCAGCAGTTCATGGACGCCTATCAATATGGCCATGGTTTCTCGCGGCAGGTGCTGTTTTTGCGCGATCAGGCCGAGAAGCGCTTTCTCGATGCCTTCGACCTGCGTGAAGACTTGACCCGGCAGGTCAAGTCAGCCCTGCAAGCCAACCCGGAACTGCTCGGCCTGTCGCTGGTGTTCGAAGCCAATGCGCTGGACAACAAGGACGAACTGTTCGCCGGTCAGGCGGAGCTGGGCAGTAACGACAAGGGCCGTTTCGCCCTGTACTGGTCGCAACCTGTACCTGGCAAGGTGACCTCCATGGCCCTGCCGGAAAGTGACATGGCCGACACCAGCACCGGCCCCAGCGGCGAGCCAGCCAACGCCTGGTTCACGTGCCCGCGCACCACGCTCAAGCCGTGCGTGATTGAACCCTACTTCTATGTGATCGACGGCCAGAACGTGCTGATGACCAGCATCGTGTTCCCGCTGATGGTCAACGGCAAAGTCATCGCCTCTTTGTCGGTGGACATCAACCTCAACAGTCTGCAAGCGATCAGCCAGAGCGCCAGTAAAAAACTCTATGACGGCCAGACCAGCGTCAGCATCGTCAGCCCGGTCGGCTTGCTCGCCGGCTACAGCCGGGACGCCAGCAAACTCAGCCAACGCCTGGACGCCGTGGACACCACCGACGGAGCCGAACTGCTCCGCCGGCTGACCACCAGCAGCAAGACCGAAAGTCTGCACAGCAACCAGCAATTGAAAGTGCTGTCGCCGTTCCAGCCGATTCCCGGTGGTAAATCCTGGGGGGTGTTGCTCGACGTGCCGGAGAAGGTCCTGGTCGGCCCTGCCGAAACGCTGAAAAAACAACTCGACGACAGCAACACCGCCGGAACGCTGATCGAACTGTGCCTGGGTGTGCTGGCGGCGCTTGTCGGTCTGCTGTTGGTATGGCTAATGGCGCGTAGCGTGACCCGACCGATCCTCGGCGTGGCCCGCATGCTGGAAGACATTGCCAGCGGCGAAGGCGACCTGACCCGGCGCCTGGCCTACGACAAGCAGGATGAACTGGGCCAGTTGGCCGGTTGGTTCAACCGTTTCCTCGACAAGCTGCAACCGATCATCGCCGAAGTGAAGCGCTCGGTGCAGGACGCTCGAAGCACGGCGGACCAGTCGTCCGCCATCGCCACCCAGACCAGCGCCGGCATGGAACAGCAATACCGTCAGGTCGATCAGGTCGCCACCGCGTCCCATGAAATGAGCGCCACCGCCCAGGACGTGGCCCGCAGTGCCGCACAGGCGGCACACGCGGCGCGCGACGCCGATCAGGCAACCCGTCAGGGTTTGACCGTGATCGACCGCACCACCACCAGCATCGACCACCTCGCCGCCGACATGAGCGCGGCCATGGTGCAGGTCGAAGGCCTGGCAGCGAACAGCGAGAAAATCGGTTCGGTGCTGGAGGTCATTCGTGCCATCGCCGAACAGACCAACCTCTTGGCGCTGAATGCCGCCATCGAAGCCGCCCGTGCCGGGGAAGCCGGACGCGGTTTTGCCGTGGTGGCCGATGAAGTGCGCAACCTGGCGCGGCGCACTCAAGAGTCTGTCGAAGAAACCCGCCTGGTGATCGAGCAGTTGCAGAGCGGTACTCAGGACGTGGTGAGTTCGATGAACAATAGCCATCGCCAGGCTCAGGGCAGTGTCGAGCAGGTCGGTCAAGCGGTGACGGCATTGAAGCAGATTGGTGATGCGGTGACGGTGATCAGCGACATGAACCTGCAGATTGCCAGTGCGGCTGAAGAGCAAAGCGCGGTGGCTGAAGAGATCAATAACAACGTGGCGACCATTCGGGATGTCACCGAATCACTGTCGGGGCAGGCCAATGAATCGGCCCGGGTGAGTCAGTCGCTTAACAGTTTGGCGAATCAGCAGCAGAGCTTGATGGATCAGTTTCGGGTGTGATGCAGATTCCGCGTCCACCGAAGATCCAAATGTGGGAGCGGCATGTGGCGAGGGGGCTTGCCCCCGTTTGAGTGCGTAGCACTCACAAGATCTTTGGTGTATCAGAAATTTTGGGGCTGCTTCGCAGCCCAACGGGGGCAAGCCCCCTCGCCACAGGATCGAACTCAGCGTTTGGGTAACTCGATCGTCACCTGCAACCCGCCCCACTCGCTTTCCTGCAACTTCAACACCCCGCCCCATGTGTCGACGATGTCGCGCACGATGCCCAACCCCAGCCCATGCCCATCCGTCTGTTCATCAAGCCGGGTACCGCGGCTGAACACCTGAGCGCGCTGGTCTTCGGGAATCCCCGGTCCATCGTCTTCCACGCTCAGCTCAAACCTTTCTGCCGTTTCGACCACGCTCAGCCGCACCTCCGCATCCGCCCATTTGCAGGCGTTGTCCAGCAGGTTGCCAAGTAATTCCAGCAGATCTTCGCGATCCCATGGCAGTTGCAAACCGGCCGGGGCCCGGTAGCTCAGGTCGAGGTGTTCGCCGTGAATCATGTTCAACGTGGCCAGCAACCCAGGCAGCTCGGCATCGCAATCGAACAACGCACCCGGCAGTGCGTCGCCGGACAGCCGGGCGCGGTTGAGTTCACGATTGAGCCGCTGCTGAACCTGTTCCAGTTGTGCCTGCATGATTTTGCGCAACTGCGGGTGAGCATCGAGTTTTTCGCTGGAAGCCAGGCTCAACAACACCGCCAGCGGGGTTTTCAAGGCATGGCCGAGATTGCCCAGCGCATTGCGCGAGCGCTTGAGGCTGTCTTCGGTGTGGGCCAGCAAATGGTTGATCTGCGCCACCAGCGGTTCCAGCTCCAGCGGCACTTCTTCGTCGAGTTGCGAGCGCTGCCCCTGCTGCAACTGGGCGATTTGCTCGCGGGCCTTTTCCAGCGGGCGCAAGGCGCGGCGCACGGTGACTCGTTGCAACAGCAAAATCAACAACAACCCCGCCAGCCCCAGCCCCAGACCGACCTCTTGCATGCGGCAGAAACTCTCACGTATCGGGGTGTAATCCTGTGCCACGCTAATGGAAATCGCCTGGCCCAACCGGCGATAGTCCGAACGCAACACCAGCAGCTGCTGCCCTTCCGGCCCCAGTTGCAGGTTGCTGTGCAGGCCGACATGGTCTAGCTGCGGCAGATCCTGATCCCATAGTGAGCGGGAACGCCAATGCCTGTCGGCAAAGTCGATGCGAAAATAGTGCCCGGAAAACGGTCGCTGATAGGCCGGCGCCAAGTGCCGCTCATCCAGTTGCAATCCCTGCGGTCCACGCACCAGCGCCACCAGCAGGTTTTCGCTGTCATTGCGCAGCCCGGCTTCGAGGTAGCGCTGCAAACCCATTTCGAACAGCCATAAACTGGTTTGCGCCAGCACCAGGCCAAAGATCACCATCACGCTGATCAGGCCCAGGCTCAAGCGGCGCTGGATCGACCTCACCGGGCTTGCCCGCCGAACAGGTAACCCTGACCGCGACGGGTTTCGATCACACTGCGGCCGAGCTTGCGTCGCAGATGGTTGACGTGGACTTCCAGCACGTTGGAATCGCGCTCGGTTTCACCGTCGTAGAGGTGTTCGGCGAGATGGCTTTTGGAAAGGATCTGTTCGGGGTGCAGCATGAAGTAGCGCAGCAGGCGAAACTCGGCGGCAGTGAGCTGAATGTCGGCGCCGTCGCGGGTCACGCACTGGCGACCTTCATCCAAATGCAAACCTGCGGCCTTGAGCGTTGGCTGATTGGCGTGACCGTGGGAGCGACGTAACAGTGCCTGGACTCGCAGGTGTAGCTCCTCGGGATGGAACGGTTTGGTCAGGTAATCGTCGGCGCCGGCCTTGAGGCCTTCGATCCGCTCGGCCCAGGAATCGCGCGCGGTGAGGATCAGCACCGGCGTGACCAGGCCGCCGGCCCGCCATTGCGCCAGCACGTCGAGCCCCGGCAAACCCGGCAGGCCGAGGTCGAGGATGATCAGGTCATAAGGCTCGCTGCTGCCCTGATACACCGCGTCGCGACCGTCGGCCAGCCAGTCCACGGCGTAACCCTGCCGGTTGAGGCCGGCCATCAGTTCGTCGGCCAGCGGCACATGGTCTTCCACCAGAAGCAAACGCATCGATCAATCTTCCTTGTCTTTCAGTAACTGGCCGGTGGTGGCATCGAGGTCCAGCTCGCGCACCACGCCTTCGGTGGTCAACAGCTCGACTTCATAAATGTAGACGCCGTGCTTTTCCTCAAGCTCGGCTTCCAGCAGCTTGGCCCCGGGATAGCGGTCCAGCGCTTGCTGCAACATCTGCCCCAGCGGCAGGATCACACCTTGTTGGCGCAGGCGCAGGGCCTCGTCCTGATCCAGGTCACGGGCCATGACCACCGAGCAAAAAGCCAGGAACGCCAGCGCCATTCGACTGCTGGCGCGTCGATTTAAACAAAACACCTTCATTACGTATCCTGATGATCCTTGAGAACCTGCCCGCTGACAGCGTCCAATTCCAGGTCCCACTCGAGGCTCTGCGGGTCGCGCAGTTCCACTTGGTAGGTGTACTTGCCGTACTCTTCTTTGAGCTCGGTTTCGCTGATTGTGGCGCCGGGATGTTTGGCCAATGCCGTGGCGTTGAGCTTCTCGAAGGACACAATGGTACCAGCGTCGCGCAGTCTCAGGGCTTCGTCGGGCCCCAGGTCGCGAGCGTGGGCGATGCTGGCGGTCATGGCGATGATGGAGGCGGTGAACAGGGCAGTCAGGATTTTCATGGATGTCTCCGTATTTTTTATGTGTTGCTACGAGAGCTACCTTAGTGATTCGAACTTAACTGAAACTGAATTGCCATCATTGATGACCACTGCACAAAACCTGTGGGAGCGGGCTTGCCCGCGATGGCGTCGGCACATCCAGTATCGAGGCGACAGGTACACCGCCTTCGCGGGCAAGCCCGCTCCCACAATGGATTCGTGCACCTGCAGAACGCGCTTATAATCCCCGCACGCCAGACATCGAGACCGGTTATGACCGCGATCCACATCAAGTTCCCTTCCCTGACTATCAAGGCCGGCCCGCGTGCCTTGGCGCGCATCCGTGCAAATGGCTTGAGCGCCGCCGATGTGGGCACGTTGCCGGGCGCCGCCGGTGGCCCGAAAGCGTTGGGGATTCAGGGGCTGGACCTGGCGCTGTTCGGCGAATGGCTGCCGGCGGCGCCCCGGGAGCGTTCGCTGATCGGCGCCTCGGTGGGTTCTTGGCGGTTCGCCAGCGCCTGCCTGCCGGACGCCGCCGAAGGCATCCGCCGCCTGGGTCATCTGTACACCGAGCAGAATTTCGCCAAGGGTGTGACCATGGCGCAGATCAGCCAGAGCTCCCGGTGCATGCTCGATGACTTGCTCGACGGCCGCGATGCATCGATTCTGGATAATGCCCATTACCGACTGAACATCATGGTGGTCAAAAGCCACGGCTTGCTGGCGGACGATCATCGCGGTCGGTTGGGGTTGGGCCTGTCGTCGGTGATCGCCGACAACCTGCGCGGGCGGGCGCGGCTGTCGCGGCATTTCGAGCGGCTGATCATCCACGACCCGCGCCTGGCGCCACCGGTCAACGCGCTGAATGACTTCCCGTCGCGCTTCGTTGCGCTGGATGCCGGCAACCTGCGCCAGGCCCTGCTCGCCTCGGGTTCGATCCCGATGGTCATGCAAGGCGTGCGCGACCTGCCGGGTGCCGGCGCCGGGACGTTTCGCGACGGTGGTCTGCTGGACTATCACCTCGATTTGCCCTACAGCGGCAACGACATTGTGCTGTATCCGCACTTCACTGATCGAGTGATCCCCGGCTGGTTCGACAAGACCCTGCCGTGGCGCCGCGCCTGCCCGGTGCGTTTGCAGGATGTTCTGTTGCTGGCGCCGTCCAAGGAATACCTGTCGCGCCTGCCCTACGGCAAACTGCCGGACCGTAACGATTTCAAGCGCTTCATGGGCGATGCCCCGAGCCGGCAGAAATACTGGCGCGCGACGATGGATGAAAGCCGTCGCCTGGGCGATGAGTTTCTCGAACTGACCGCCAACGGTCGTCTCGGCGAGCGCTTGCTGACCCTTTAGTCAGTGTTTTCCCGCATCGCCAAACACAAGCTGGTAAACTCGCCACCTGCCCACATCGCTGCGGCGATCGCCACCTGACAGAGCTGAACATCACTGTGGAAATTTTCAAAGAATTTACCTTCGAATCCGCACACCGCCTGCCCCACGTGCCGGACGGCCACAAGTGCGGTCGCTTGCACGGTCACTCGTTCAAAGTGGCGATTCACCTGAGCGGCGACCTCGATCCGCACACCGGCTGGATCCGCGACTTCTCGGAAATCAAGGCGATCTTCAAGCCGCTCTACGAGCGTCTGGACCATAACTACCTGAACGACATTCCCGGCCTGGAAAACCCGACCAGCGAAGTGCTGGCCAAGTGGATCTGGAATGAATTGAAGCCCCTGCTGCCGGAACTCAGTGCGATTCGCATCCACGAAACCTGCACCAGCGGTTGCATCTATCGCGGTGAGTAAACCGACCCCAAGCACAACATAAATCCCTGTGGGAGCTGGCTTGCCTGCGATGGCATCAACCCGGTTCGACGTTAAACCGAGCCGCCTGCATCGCGGGCAAGCCCGACTCCCACACAAGCCCGACCACACAAGAACTGCGTTTCGTCAGTGAATATAAAAACAGCCTTCAATGGCTGTTTTTTTATGCCTATGCTTCTTGGCTCGCACATGCCAAGAGGACGCATCCATGGCTGACTGGCCGCTGGCTCAGACCTATCGCTTCAACGGGCACTCCGTGCGCTACGCCGTGCGTGGCGACGGTCCGCCGCTGGTGTTCGTGCATGGCACGCCCTTCTCTTCTTATGTGTGGCACCGGATTGCGCCGCACTTCATCACCACGCACCGGGTGCACTATTTTGATCTGCTGGGCTATGGGCTATCCGCACAGCCGGAAGGCGATGTGTCGCTGGGCGTACAAAACCAACTGTTGGCGCAATTGCTGGAGCACTGGGGCCTGGAACGGCCTGACGTGGTGGCCCACGATTTCGGCGGCGCCACCGCGTTGCGCGCGCATCTGCTCAATGGCAAGGATTACCGCAGCCTGACGCTGATCGACCCTGTGGCGCTATCGCCCTGGGGGTCACCGTTCGTGCAGCATGTGCGTCAGCATGAAGCGGCGTTCAGTGGACTGCCCGATTACATTCAGCAGGCGATTGTGCCGGCCTATATTCGCGGCGCGATCAAGCGCGAGATTCCCGATCATGAGCTGGCGCCCTATGTGCGGCCTTGGCTGGGAGACCCCGGGCAAGCGGCGTTCTACCGGCAGATCGCGCAGATGGATGAACGTTATACCCGCGAGGTCGAAGGGCTGTACCCGACGATTCGCTGCCCGGTGCAGATTCTTTGGGGGGAGGACGATCAGTGGATTCCCATCGAGCGCGGCCGGACGCTGCATCAAATGATTGCGGGATCGCAATTTCACGCCATTGCGAATGCCGGGCACCTGGTTCAGGAGGATGCGCCGGAAGCGATTGTGGCGGCGATATTGCGGTTTTTACCATTGGCAGGGTGATTAAAAATCAAAAGATCGCAGCCTTCGGCAGCTCCTACAGGGATCGGTGTAGGAGCTGCCGAAGGCTGCGATCCTGGCAATTCCAGCAACGCCACAAATGTTCCAATTTGACTCAACCCCGCACCGCTTTCGTGCCTCTCTTCGGGCCAAATCCGCCTGCTCGTCTATAAATAACAACACCCTCGCGCCATTGGCACGAGCACTGCAACACCCCCCGCGTCCTCCATCCAGCAAGGAACGCCATATGACGCAGAACGATTCGGGCAACGATTACCCCCTCAGCGAAGTCCCGATGCATGCCCGTAAGGGACTTGCCTCCACCGCCATGGTGCTACTGGGTTTTACCTTCTTCACCGCGACCATGTTTGCCGGCGGCAAGCTCGGTGTGGCGTTCAGTTTCGGCGAAATGATGGCGGTGATTATCGTCGGCAATCTCCTGCTGGGAATCTACGCCGCGGGGCTGGGCTACATCGCCTTCAAGAGCGGCCTCAACTCGGTGCTGATGGGACGTTTCTGCTTCGGTGAAGTGGGCAGCAAACTCAGCGACTTGATCCTCGGTTTCACCCAGATCGGCTGGTACGCCTGGGGCACCGCGACGGCAGCTGTCGTACTCGGTAAATATTTCGAACTGAGCGAGGGCACGGTTCTGGGGCTGATGGTGTTGTTCGGCCTGGGCTTCTGCGCCACGGCCTACATCGGCTATCGCGGGCTGGAGATTCTGTCGTACATCGCCGTGCCGGCCATGATGTTGCTGCTGATGTTGTCTATGTGGGTCGCGACGGTGAAGGTCGGCGGGTTCGAGGGCTTGCTCGCGGTGGTTCCGACGGGAATGCTGGATTGGTCGACCGCCATTACCCTGGTGTTCGGCACGTTCGTCAGCGGTGCGACGCAAGCCACCAACTGGACACGCTTCTCCCGTTCGGCGCGGGTGGCGGTGCTGGCGAGCCTGATCGGCTTCTTCGTCGGCAATGGTCTGATGGTATTGATCGGTGCCTACGGCGCCATCGTCTATCAACAACCGGACGTGGTCGAAGTGCTGCTGTTGCAAGGCTTCGCCATGGCCGCAATGGCGATGTTGCTGCTCAACATCTGGAGCACCCAGGACAACACCATCTACAACTTCGCCGTCGCTGGCTGCAACCTGCTGCGCACCGGCCGGCGCAAAACCGTGACCCTGGCTGGCGCGGTGATCGGCACGCTGCTGGCGCTACTGGGCATGTATGACATGCTGGTGCCTTACCTGATTTTGCTGGGCACGGTGATTCCGCCGATTGGCGGGGTGATCATGGCGGACTTTTTCTTCCGCTATCGGTGCCGCTACCCACGCCTGGCCGACACACGGCTGCCCGCCTTCAACTGGCCGGGACTGAGCGCTTATGCGGTCGGCACAGTCGCCGCCTTCAGCTCGCCGTGGGTCGCGCCGCTGGTAGGAATTGCCGTAGCCGCGCTAACGTATGTGCTATTGACCGGGGTACTGGGTGCCCGTACCGCCGACGCACCACTACAAGATCTCTAGAAGGATTCGCCTGATGCATATCATCAACGCCCGCCTGCGCAACCAAGAAGGCCTGCATGAGTTGCACCTGGAAAACGGCCTGATTCACAGCATCGCCCGGCAAACCGAAGCCCCGTCCCTGGGGCCTGATGACCTGGATGCCAGCGGTAATCTGGTGGTGCCGCCCTTCGTCGAGCCGCACATTCACCTCGACGCCACCCTGACCGCCGGCGAGCCGCGCTGGAACATGAGCGGCACGCTGTTCGAAGGCATCGAGTGCTGGGGCGAGCGCAAGGCAACGATCACCCAGGAAGACACCAAGACCCGCGCCAAGAAGACCATCCAGACCCTCGCCGCCCACGGCATTCAGCATGTGCGCACCCACGTCGACGTCACTGACCCGGAGCTGACGGCGCTCAAGGCGATGCTTGAAGTCCGCGAGGAAAGCAGCCATCTGATCGACCTGCAAATCGTCGCGTTCCCTCAGGAAGGCATCGAGTCATACCGCAACGGTCGGGAACTGATGGAAGAAGCGATCCGCCTGGGCGCCGATGTAGTCGGGGGTATTCCGCACTTCGAATACACCCGGGATCAGGGCGTCAGTTCGGTGAAGTTCCTCATGGACCTGGCCGAGCGCACCGGTTGCCTGGTGGACGTGCATTGCGACGAAACCGACGACCCGCACTCGCGCTTCCTTGAAGTGCTGGCCGAAGAGGCCCGCAGCCGCGACATGGGTTCGCGCGTTACCGCCAGCCACACCACGGCCATGGGCTCCTACGACAACGCCTACTGCGCCAAGCTCTTTCGGCTGCTCGGGCATTCGGGGATCAGCTTTGTCTCCTGCCCGACCGAAAGCATTCACCTGCAAGGACGCTTCGACAGCTTCCCGAAACGCCGTGGCGTGACCCGGGTGAATGAGTTGCTCGAAGCGGGGATGAATGTGTGTTTCGGTCAGGACTCGATTGTCGATCCGTGGTATCCGCTGGGCAACGGCAATATCCTGCGGGTGCTCGAGGCTGGGTTGCACATCTGCCATATGCTCGGTTATCGCAATCTGCAGAGCGCGCTGGATCTGGTGACCGACAACAGTGCCAAGGCCATGAACCTGGGCGATCGTTATGGGCTGGAGCAAGGGCGGCCGGCGAACCTGCTGATTCTATCGGCGGACAGCGATTATGAGGTGATTCGTAGTCAGGGTTTGCCGCTGTACTCGGTTCGCGGGGGTAAGGTGTTGATGAAGCGGCAGATGCCGGTGGTGGAATGGGCGGATCAACTCTGAGTTTTCGCTGACTGTGCAGGCCTCTTCGCGGGCAAGCCCGCTCCCACAGGGATCACGCTGAACCTGTGGGAGCGGGCTTGCCCGCGATGGCGATGTTGAATTCAACCCATCAACCGCGCCGTACCAAACAACCTGACCCGACTCAATTCGCCATCCAATTCTTCCAGCAAAATCGGCGCCGTGCCGCCAGGCATGACCACCTTCACCTCCCCCGCCGTAACCCATCCCACGCGCCACGCCGCACACGCCACCGCACTGGCGCTGGTGCCTGACGACGCGGTCGGCCCTTCGCCGCGCTCGAACACCCGCGCAACGATTCGTCCCTCGGATTCAAGCATCGCCCATTGCAGGTTCACCCCTGCCGCACACGGCTGCCCTGCCCCGATCGGCAGGGCGTAGGCGATGCGGGTCAATCCGTTGGCCAACGCCGACTCGCGCATCTGCGCGTTACTCGGCAACGCATCGGCACCTGTCACCAACGTCACGCAGTGGGGATTACCGATGCGTACGAACTGGCTGCGGTTCCAGGCAGGATCGAGCGCCGACAATCGCCGCACATGACTGACTTCTCGACCGTTCAACGTCACGGGTTCAACGCCTTGCGCAGCCACCGCTTCAGGTCCGAATGATGGCCGCCCCAAGTCCAGCCAGAACCCTTGCACACCATCGATTTCAGCGGGTTTCACTGAGGTCTCCACCGGCGAAAGCGCATCGCTCTTGTCGTGATGAACCCGCAGCTGACAGGCCTCTTTCGTCGGCATCAGCCCTTGTTCGCCAAGGGCCTGGGAAAAAATCGTCAGGCCATTGCCACTGCGTTCGGCCAGGGTGCCGTCGGTGTTGACGATCAACAGGTCAAAAGGCGGCGACGATTGAAACGGCCCCACCAGCAAACCATCGCAGCGATGTGCCTTGCTGCCGGGCGGTTGTGTACCGGGGACCCAGCCGCAGAACGCCTCGATGGCCGACGACGCCCAGGCCCCACGGCTTTGCGCGGCCAGGCTGGCTTGTTCAGGCAGGTCGATACCGCAACCGCGCAGCGCATCAGGCATCACGACCGCGTAGATATTCCCTCGAGCATCGTACATCCGCGTCATGGCGCCCCCCTCTATGAACAATTGATGCATCGACGATATCGCGAAACAACGGCTGGCTGTGCAAGGATGTCACCCTGCCTGACTGCGATTCCACCCGGACGTGCTGAGCGAACCCTTTGCGGTTGTTCACTGTCCCTTGGGGACGCGACGTTTTTTGCCAAGGATTGATATGACCAACCTCAACACCCAAGCCACCTTCGTCCCCGGACGTCTGGAACAGATGTCCACCCGCATCGCCTTTTTCATCGCAGGCTTCGGCATCGCGGCCTGGGCGCCGCTGGTGCCTTACGCCAAGGCGCGGGCCGGGCTGGATGAAGGCACCCTAGGACTGTTGCTGTTGTGTCTGGGAGTGGGCTCGATTCTGGCGATGCCCATGGCCGGTATTCTGGCGACGCGTTTCGGCTGCCGTCGGGTGTTGAGCGGCGGGACTTTGTTGATCTGTGCGGCCCTGCCGCTGTTGGCGACGGTGTCTACGATTCCGGCGTTGATTGCGGCGTTGTTCATGTTCGGCGCGGGCCTGGGCACGGTGGATTCGACGGTGAACCTGCAAGCGGTGATCGTTGAGCGAGCCAGCGGCAAGACCATGATGTCGGGGTTTCATGGGTTGTTCAGCCTTGGCGGAATCGTCGGCGCGGCGGGTGTCAGCGCGCTGCTCGGTTTCGGGATGTCGCCACTGGGGGCGATGCTGGTGGTGATCGTGCTGCTGGTGGTGGCGTTGCTCAAGGCCGCGCCGCATTTATTGCCCTATGGCAGCGAAAGCTCCGGCCCGGCGTTTGCCGTGCCGCATGGCATCGTGCTGTTTATCGGCGGGATGTGTTTCATCGTGTTCCTGGCCGAAGGCGCGGCGCTGGACTGGAGCGCGGTGTTCCTGGCGCAGGAGCGCGGGATCGACACGGCGTATGCAGGGCTGGGTTATGCGGCGTTTGCGTTGACCATGACTGTCGGGCGTTTGACCGGCGATGCGATTGTCCGGCGCCTCGGTGCTACACGAGTGATTGTGTTCGGTGGATCGACGGCCGCGGCGGGCCTGGCGCTGGCGACATTCGCACCGAGCTGGGAAGCGGCACTGGTGGGTTATGCGCTGCTGGGCGCTGGCTGTTCGAACATCGTACCGGTGCTCTATACCGCCGTGGGCAAACAGACCGTCATGCCGGAAAGCATTGCCGTGCCGGCCATTACCACCCTGGGTTATGCAGGGATTCTCGCCGGGCCTGCGGTGATCGGCTTTATCGCCCATGGCAGCAGCTTGAGTTTTGCCTTTGGGTTGATGGCGGTGTTGCTGGTGGCCGTGGCGATTGGCGGGAAGGTGTTGAAGGTTTAAAAGCATCGCGGGCAAGCCCGCTCCCACAAGGATCTTCAGTGAACACAGCATTTGTGTACGCCAAAGATCATGTGGGAGCGGGCTTGCTCGCGAAAGCGTTGGGTCAGGCGACGGCTTTTTCGGCTGGATGTCCGTCTTCGCGGGCAAGCCTCGCTCCTACAAGAGATCTTCAGCGGACACAGATTTTGTGTACGACACAGATCCTGTGGGAGCGGGCTTGCCCGCGATGAAGTTAACTCGGTCGATCAGAACCCGACGCTGGCCTGCACGAAGAATGTACGTGGTGCGCCGACGTACATCCCCGAGTTGTTGTCGCTGGAGCGGGTGAAGTACTGCTTGTCGAAAATGTTCTTCACCCCTGCGCCGACTTTCAGGTTCGACAGTTGCGAGCCAAAGTCATACCCCCCACGCACGTTCCAGGTGACGTAACCCGGGATGTCGCCGTACTGGCCGTCCGCGCTGCCTTCAGTGATGTAGTTGCCGCTGAAACTGCCATCAGCGTTCACCGCGGTGCCTGGCGAGCGCTGTTTGGATTGGGCAAAGGCATCGAGGTTGTAGGTCCAGCGGTTAATGTCGTAACGCAGGCCGGCGGTCGCCACCTGACGCGAATAGAACGGTAGGTCGCGGCCCTTGAAGCCTGGAATCTCGCCTTCATAAACGGCGCGGGTGTAGGTGAAACCGGCGTTGGCGGTCAGGCCGTCGAGCCGTGGGTCCAGCGCCGCCATGTCGTAATGCACCGAGGCTTCAAGGCCTTGGTGCGTGGTGGCGCCGAGGTTGGTCCAGCCCACATCGTTGCTGATGTATTGCAGTTCTTTATCGAAGTCGATGTAGAACAGCGTCACTTCCCCACCCCACACGTCATCGTTGTAGCGCGTGCCGATCTCGTAGGTCTTGGCCTTTTCCGGGTTCAGGCCGTTGGCGGTGTTGTCACCCGAGCCCCCCTGACCGAGCTGGAAATATTGCAGGCTGCCAAACGAGGTTTCGTAGTTGGCGAACAGCTTCCAGGCCTCGGACATGTGATACATCACGCTCAGGGCCGGCAGCGGTTCGTTGCTGTCGATGCTGCGGCGTTTTTCCTGCACAGGTTTGCCGGCGGTGTCGAGAACCGGTCGGTCGTGCCATTCGGTGCTGATGCTTTCAAAACGGATGCCGGGGGTCACGGTCCAGTTGCCGACGTCGATCTTGTCATCGATGTACACAGCGTGGGCTTCGGTGCCGCCGGTGCGATCCTGGAACACATGACCATCGGAGGTTTTGGTGACCACCGGCTGATTGTTCACCAGCGCCAGACGGCTCGCCTCTTCATGCATGCCCTCTTTCAGGTAGCGATAACCGACGCTGGCTTCCTGAGTGGTCGGGCCCAGATCGAACACATGGGACACACGCGGTTCGATGCCGAAGGTGTAGTAAGTACGCGGATAAGAGCTGAGGGTTTTCTGGTCGCGAGCGGCGATGGTGCTGCCACGAAAACTGTCGGAATAGTAGGTCAGCACTTCGGCCTGGGTGCGGTCGTCGATCTGTCGAATCCACTTGAAGGACACGTCCTTGCGGCGGCCGCTGAAGTTGTCATGGTCGCGGTCGGACTGAAACGGATCAGCGTCGTACTGCTTCTGCGTCAGGCCACCGGGCATGTCGGCGCTGGCGTCGTAGTAATGGAAATTGAGGCTGAAATCGTCCTGATCGGTGGGCGCCCAATGGGTCTTGAGGATCACGTCGTCGATGTCATTACTGTTGTTGCTTTTGCGATAACCGTTGCCGTTCACGCCAGAATACAACAGCGCCACGCCCATGCCGTTATCGGCGGTGCCACCGAGAAACGCGGTGTCGATGTGTTTCCAGCCACCGCGCTGGGTGGTTTCCAGGGTGGTGCCGATTTCGCCGGTGGCTTTCTCCGGGATCGCGCGGGTGACGAAGTTGATCACGCCACCGACGTTCTGCGGCCCATAACGCACGGAACCGGCGCCGCGCACCACGTCGATGCTGTCGAGGTTGCCGGAAGAAATCGGTGCCATGGACAGCTGCGGTTGCCCATAAGGCGCGAAGGCGGCTGGCACGCCGTCGATCAGCACGGTGGAGCGTGGCGACAGCCGCGAGGTCAGGCCACGCACGCCAACGTTCAGGGAAATGTCGCTGCCGCCGGTGCCGTTGGCGTCCTGCACTTGCACGCCGGGTACGCGACGCAGCACGTCACCAACGTTCATGGCGCCCTGCTCGACCATGGCTTCACGACGGATCACCGTGCGCGCGCCGGGATGGTTTTGCACCACGGCGGCGTTGGCATCGCCGAGCCAGTCGCCGACCACTTTGATATCGGTCACGCCCAACTCCAGCGGACCGTTGGCGGCGGAAGTCGGGGCTGGTATCAGGGTCACCGAGCCTTCATCGATCTGATATTCCAGACCGCTGCCTTGCAGCAATTGGCGCAAAGCCTGTTCCGGCGAGAGATTGCCATCGACTGCCAGAGCCTGTTTGCCGGCCACCAGTTCAGGGCTGAAAAAAACCTGCAGCGAGGTTTGCTGACCCAACTGACTCAAGGCCTGACCCAGCGGCTGCGCCTGAATATGAATGGCATCGGCAGCGAACGCCTGGGGCAGCGCCGAGCTGACCGCCAGGGCGAGAGCGAGGGGCAACCAGGATGATTTGTTATTTTTAGCGGTGGTTTTTTTCACGTCGAACGTTGTCCTGTGGATCGCAAGAGTGTGCGGCTGTTAATGAAAACCAGTTGCAGTTGGACAAGAAGACGAAGAACTCGAAAAAAACCTGAATCTATCGGGCAATTATTTCCTGACTGCCGTCATCGAGGGTGCGAATGGCTACCGGCAGAATGCTCGGCAAGGCCTTGAGCAAGGCGTCGGTGTTGTCGGATTTGAACACGCTGGTCAGGCGCAGATCGCCCACTTTGGCGCTACCGACCGTCAGTGGTTTTGCCCGATAACGCGACACTTCTTCGGCCACTTCGCTGAGGCTGGCATTGTTGAATACCAGTTTGCCGTTGCGCCACGCGGTCAGTTCGGCAGAGTTGACCGTATAGGCCGCGGCCACCTTCCCCAGAGCATCGACGCGAGTGCCAAGGCCAGCGGTGAGGCTGACGAAATCGGCGCCGCTACCTTGAACCTTGACCGTGCCCTGCTCCACCGCGACCCGGGTTTCAGTGTTGTCGCGACGTACGTCGAAACGGGTGCCAGTGACCGTGACCTTGCCGCTGCCCGCCTCGACCACGAACGGTCGGCTGCTGTCGTGCTCGACGCTGAACATCGCCTCGCCTTGCGTCAACTCGATGCCGCGACGATCTTTTTCATAGCGCACCTGCACCCGGCTGCGGCTGTTCATATCGATCACCGAACCGTCTGGCAACGCCACATGACGACGCTCGCCAAGGGCCGTGGAATATTCAGCGGTGTAGGTCGCCGGAGGGTTCAAGCCACTGAACAACCCCAGGCCGAGCGCCACCGCCAACACACTGGCGGCCACCGCGTAACGCACCAGCGGATGACGTGTGCGGCGCGCCGGCGGGGTTTCGCACAAGGCGTGCAAACGCTTGGCGGGCAGCAGATCTGTTGCCGCCCACAGGCTCTGGAGCATTTGATATTCGTCGCGATGCTGAGGGTGTTCGTCCAGCCAGATCTCGAAGCCTCGCCGATCTTCGGCGTTGACGGCAGGTTCCTGCAAACGCACAAACCACCGCGCCGCGTCATCGCGAACCGTTGTTTGCCCGCACGCACAATCACGAGTATCCATCATGGAAAGTCCTGTTTGGCCGGGGATGAAAAGGCGCGGCGAATCATGGCTGTAACCCGTCCAGGCGATCACGCAAATGCCGCAGGGTGCGGATCATATACTTTTCCACCATGTTCTTGGACAGCCCCAGGCGCTCAGCGATTTCGGCCTGGGTCAGGCCTTCGATCTTCTGCCAGACGAACACCTTGCGACAGTTGACCGGCAGCTCGGTGAGCGCCCGTTCGATGGAATCCGCCAACTGGATCGCGTGCATGAAATGCTCCGGGTCGCCGGACGACGACACACTGTGATCGATCGCCTCCGACTCCATGGCGCCCCGCCGATCCTCACGCCGATAACCGTCCACCGCAATGTTGCGCGCGGTCTGGTGCAAATACGCCCGAGGTTGTTGCACCGCCGCCGAATCAGACTCAAGCACCCGCACGAAGGTGTCATGGGCCAGGTCCTCGGCCTGCTGACGATTTCTCAGGCGACGGGTCCAGGTGCCGATCAACTCTTCGTAATGCTCGAAAAAGCCGTGTCTGCGGGGCAGCTTGGGGGTCATTGCGGTGTGCTGTGGGGAGGAGGCGTGAATAGTAATGCTTCCTATTAAGGCCGGCAAATCATTCCTCAGAGCGTCTGATAAAGAGTCAAGCAGTGATAGAAGCCAATCATTTCCCTCACTATTCCAAGAGCACCTGACGATCGGCAGCAGAAAACAATTGTCAGTGAATATTACCTACGTCATATTACAGATGTAATAAAGCGCCGTTCCTCACAGGTATTTTTTTATGACCAGCATGCCCAGCCTTGAACCCGACCTTGCTGTCCCGGTGAGCACACCCAAGCCTCCCCTGCTTAAAAGGCTGGTCTTGCTGACGGCAGCCATCGCTGCCTTAGTGTTTATCGGGTTGTACGCAGCTCATTGGTGGACCGCCGGGCGTTTCATCGAAGAAACCGACGATGCCTATATCGGTGGTGACGTCACGGTGATCGGGCCGAAAGTCGCGGGGTATATCGAAGAAGTGCTGGTCACCGACAACCAGAAGGTCAAGGCTGGCGATGTGCTGATTCGGCTCGACGCCCGTGACTATCGCGCCAACCTGGCCAAGGCCGAAGGTGCGGTGGCTGCCGAAGAAGCGTTACTCGCCAACCTCGACGCCACCGAACAACTGCAACACGCGGTGATCGGCCAGGCCCGCGCCGGCATCGATGCCGCGGGTGCCGAAACCGCGCGCTCGCGGGACGATAACGCCCGCTACAAACGCCTGGTGAACAGCAATGCCGTCTCGGTGGAAAGCGCGCAACGGGCCGACGCCACCTTCAAGACTGCACAGGCGCAGAGTGCCCGAGCCCAAGCCGAATTGCTGGCCGCGCAACGCCAATTGAACGTGATTGAAACCCAGAAGCAGCAAGCGCGCGCCGCGTTGATCCAGGCGCGGGCCGAGCGTGATCTGGCGCAATTGAATGTCGGTTACACCGAGTTGAAAGCCCCCGTCGACGGCGTGATCGGCAATCGCCGGGCACGGGTCGGCGCTTATGCCCAGGCCGGTTCGCAACTGTTGTCGGTGGTGCCGGCCAGCGGGCTGTGGGTCGATGCCAATTTCAAGGAAGATCAGCTGTCGCGGATGACGCCGGGCCAACGTGTGATCGTTCATGCAGACGTGCTCAAGGGGCGTGAATTCCACGGTCATCTGGACAGCCTTGCGCCGGCCAGTGGTTCGCAGTTCAGCGTGCTGCCACCGGAAAACGCCACTGGCAACTTCACCAAAATTGTCCAGCGAGTGCCGGTGCGAATCCTGCTCGATCCCGCTGACGGCGTGCTCGGTCACCTGCGCCCCGGTTTGTCGGTGACTGCCGAAGTGGACACCCGCGCCGAGCCTGAAACCCCGACCGTGGCCAGCACACCATGAGTCGCGCCCTCGCCGCCCCCGCGCTGCCGTTCGACGCCGCCAACATGGCGACGGCGACCAAGGTGTTCGCCTTCGCCACGATGTGCATCGGCATGTTCATTGCGCTGCTGGATATCCAGATCGTCTCGGCGTCGCTGCGTGACATCGGCGGCGGGCTCTCGGCTGGCACCGACGAAACTGCATGGGTACAGACCAGTTACCTGATCGCCGAAATCATCGTGATTCCGCTGTCGGGTTGGCTGTCCCGAGTGTTCTCGACCCGTTGGTTGTTCTGCGCTTCGGCGGTGGGTTTCACTTTAGCCAGCCTGCTCTGCGGCGCGGCCTGGAACATCCAGAGCATGATCGCCTTCCGCGCCTTGCAAGGGTTTCTCGGTGGTTCGATGATCCCGCTGGTGTTCACCACCGCGTTCTTTTTCTTCACCGGTAAACAACGGGTAATCGCCGCCGCGACCATCGGTGCCGTGGCCTCGCTGGCACCGACGCTGGGGCCGGTGATCGGGGGCTGGATCACCGACATTTCGTCCTGGCACTGGCTGTTCTACATCAACCTGGTGCCGGGAATTTTCGTCGCGGTGGCGGTGCCGATGCTGGTGAAAATCGACCAGCCGGAACTGTCGCTGCTCAAGGGTGCCGACTACCTGAGCATGCTGTTCATGGCGGTGTTTCTCGGTTGCCTGCAATACACCCTCGAAGAAGGCCCACGCTTCAACTGGTTCAGCGACAGCACGATCCTGACCACCGCCTGGATCAGCGGCCTGGCGGGATTGGCTTTCATCGGTCGGACCTTGCACGTGGCCAATCCGATCGTCGATCTGCGTGCCTTGAAAGACCGCAACTTCGCCCTCGGTTGTTTCTTTTCGTTCGTCACGGGGATCGGCCTGTTCGCGACTATTTACCTGACGCCACTGTTTCTCGGTCGTGTACGTGGCTACGGCGCGCTGGATATTGGCCTGGCGGTTTTTTCCACCGGGGTGTTCCAGATTCTGGCGATTCCACTGTACGCCTTTCTGGCCAACCGCATTGACCTGCGCTGGGTCATGATGATCGGCCTTGGGTTGTTCGCCTTGTCGATGTGGGATTTCAGCCCGATCACCCACGACTGGGGGGCTAAAGAATTGATGCTGCCGCAAGCCTTGCGCGGGATCGCTCAACAACTGGCGGTGCCGCCCGCGGTGACCCTGACCCTCGGCGGACTGGCGCCCGCGCGGCTCAAACATGCTTCGGGATTGTTTAATCTGATGCGTAATCTCGGCGGCGCGATGGGCATCGCCGCGTGCGCGACCATCCTCAATGACCGCACCAACCTGCACTTCACCCGGTTGGCGGAGAACCTCAACAGCACCAACGAAGCGCTGAATCAGTGGCTGTCCCAGGTCGGCAATAACTTCGCCGCCCTCGGCCAAAGCGGTGACATCGGCGTCACCGCCAGCCTGCGTCAGTTGTGGCTGCTGACCTACCGCGAAGCGCAGACACAAACCTATGGCGACGCGTTCCTGATGATCATGGTCTGCTTCATCCTCGCCACGGCGATGGTGCCCTTGATGCGCAAGATACAACCACCGGCCGCGCCGAGTGCTGATGCGCATTGAGGCTTGCCCCTGTTGGGTCGCGAAGCGGCCCCTCTCCCGACACAGAAGCATAAGAAGGCCCCCCGTAGGAGCTGCCGAAGGCTGCGATCTTTTGATCTTGCTCTTGTGGCGAGGGAGCTTGCCCCCTCGCCACAACAACGCCCGCCGCTACTCCGAAGGCCGTGCCCTCAACCGCCGCCCAATCACATCCAGCACATCGCACCCATCCCGCAGAGGAATGGCGCAGAGCAAAGCAAAGTCGCTGAGAATCATCGAATCGCATTCGACTGAGCCGCGCATGGACAGATTTTCGAGCACCTGCGTTACAGCACGAATTCGATAGCTGGCGGCGTCGGTCAGGATATCGAGCGGCGCGTGGGTATCGACGAACAGGGTGGGCATGTCAGTGCAGTTGCTGGTGAGCGCCATGAAGCGGTTTTTGGGGTGGGGAATTGGTTTTTCGTAGGGTGGATCGGGGTGAAGATTTTTCATTTTTAAACCTCTGGTAGAAGTGGAGCTACCATCAGCCTTCCTACAGGCTTGGGTGGCAGCTATACGCGGGGTAGGAATATCGAGACCAGAGAACTCGACCACACCGAAGCGTGCCCGCGCACAGCCGCCGCAACTGATCTTACGGACGCACGTTGATGGCCGCAAATTCAGGTGTCGACGCCAAAGCGTCCACTCTAGTCTTGAAGGGTTCCTACACCCTGCCACTGAATTTTCAGTGACTGCCAAAGACTATCGATGGAGCTCATTTCGCACCAGTTCATGGAAACCGCTACGAGTTGAAGGAAACTTCCGACGAGCTTGTCCGGAAATTTCGCGACCTATGAGACCGCCATCGCGGGCAAGCCTCGCTCCTACAGATCACCGCCGTCCTGTAGGAGCGAGGCTTGCCCGCGATTGAGCGCGAAGCGGTCATAAAATCCTTCAGACACTAAATTAACGGACTTCACCATGTGGACTGATCTTCAAGGCTGGCCTTATGAAGATCGTCTTTCCACTCTTCGCTCGCCAATCTATATATATCCTCAAAAAAACCACGAGGGTCTTTCAGCGCATACCATTCAGTTCGCGGCCAACTTGAGTCATACACATCGTCTATATTGAACAAAATTTGAAAGTCATAGTTACAATCTTTTAGCTTTTCGGCCAAAAACTCAAACAACACAAACTTGTGCCGATAAGATAAACACCTCAATTTCAAACTATACCTAACGATCAGAACATCTCTATCAACCTGATTATCAGGATCAAAGGCTACGAGTTCTTCCCCTCGAGTCTCCTCACGATCATAGACATTAAACACCCCAATAAACCACATCAGGTTCGGTTCAAAATCTTCATTCATAAAGGGATCTTTCAACATCACTTTCTCTCCGAGGGAAAACCCGTATACGGCCAAGCCACCTTATCCTGATCAAACTTAACCTCAAACCAATTTAAATCATCATTCAGCGTGGGATTTTGATTGTCTTTTTTGTTCGGTCGATAACCGCGACCCGCACCAGGCAACTCCATCCTTACAATAGGGTCATTATTGTGATCCCAACCTGTATATGGGTCCAGCCCGAGCCTTTCCCTCGTCATAGCTTTGTTCAACGCATTAAAATGAACTCTCCAGTTTGCGAACTGGGAGCTTAAATTTCCTCTTGGTGGTACTGGAACTCTTCCCGTTTCAGGGTGTGCTCCATTTATAGCCCTCTGCTTTAGTGCAGCATCAGGTATTTCTGAACTGTGCTTTTTAACAGTGTGCATGTCGTATTTATCCTCCATCGCCATGACCCGCCCCTTGGCATTCGCCTCAGCCAACTCATCTATCCGCGCGCGCCGCTGTTCAGTCGTCAGCTTCGGCAGCGGTGGGTCACCCTCATCCACCTTGACACCAGCAACACCATCCGGCGCGGAACACCCAGGCTTATTCGGTGGCGGACAGTTCCCGCTCAACCCCAACGGATCAACCCATCCCGTTGGATTCGGGGTGTATTGATACTGGTTCAGCCCACCCGCCAACTTGACCGGATCCGGCGTCAGGTATCGACCAACCTCCGGATCATAGTACCGATGCCGGTTGTAGTGCAGACCGCTCTCGGCGTCGAAATATTGCCCCTGAAACCGCAGCGGCTGATCGAGCTGCTCGCCCCCACCGAGCGCTAGGCGAGTGACCTTGCCGTAGGCGCTGTACTTCGCCGACCAGACAATCTCGCCACCGAAATCCGTCAGTTCCTGCGGCGTACCGAGGTGATCGAGTTGGTAGTAGAACGGGCAGGCCTTTTTCGGGCCCTTGCCGTCGAGCATGGCCAATGGGCGGAAGCTGCCCGGCTCGTATAGGTAGCTGCGGTAATGCTCTTTGCTGCTTTCAGCGACGAGGTTATCGCCCTGCCAGAAAAACTCGGTAGTTTTGCCATCGACGGTTTTGGCGATGCGGCGGCCGAAGGCGTCGTAGCGGTAGCTGGAGCAACGACCGTCCGGGGTAGTGACGCCGACCAGTCGGTGCTGGCAGTCGTAGCGGTATTCGGTGACGAGTTTTTGCGCGGTGCCGCGGCGTTCGCGGATGAGGTTGCCGAAGGCGTCGTAGTCGTAATGGCGGTCGCCTTGCATGAGCAGGCGATTACCCCGCACTTTCGCGGCGCCGGGGCGATCTTGCATCAACAGGTTGCCGGCCGGGTCGTGGGCGAAGCTTTCCGGTGGGTCGTCGCGGGTGTGGCGCACGCGAATCAGGCGGTTGAGCGGGTCGTACTGGTAGCTGCGTTGGCCGTGGCGGGTGTCGGCGATCTGGTCGAGGTTGCCGTTGAGGCTGTAGGCATAGTCGCGGCGGTACAGGCTTTTTTGCTGTTGGCTGACAGCATGGGCCTTCAAACGGCCTTGGTCGTCGTAGGCGTATTCGCTGAGCAGCAGGCCCTGTTGGCGTTGTTGCTCTTGACCGAATTTGTACGTGTGGCTTGTAAGACGTGCACCGTTGAGGTCGATGGCCGTCAGCGCGCCGCCCTTGGCGTGGTGGTAATCGAGTTTGCTGCCGTCCGGCAGGCGCAGGCGCTTGAGTTGGCCGCAGGCGTCGTAGCCATAGCGCAAGGTGCCCCAGCCCTGATGTTCGGTGATCAGGCGATCCTGCTGGTCGTACTCGAATTCCAGCGGATGGTCGTGACCGTCGTCGACGCTGGTCAGTCGGCCCAGCGAGTCGTAGCGGTACTTGACCTGGATGCCATCGGGCAGGGTCTTGGTTAGCAACCGTCCGGCCGAGTCCCGCTCATAAGCCGTAACCAGCTGCGAGCCGTCGTCGCCGAACTCGGTTTTCTCCAGCAGGTGGCCGTTGAGGTCGTAGGCATACGCGGTGCGGCGGCCGTCGAATCCGGTTTCCTGTCGGATCAGGCCGTTGGCCGTGTAGTCCAGCCGATATTTTTCACCGGATTCGTTTTCGATTTCCGTGAGCAGCAGCTGCGCGTTGTCGTAGCGGTACTGGAGCTGGGTTCCATCCGGATTGATCCGGCGGCTGACCAAGTGCAGGTCGTCGGCGTATTCGTAGCGGGTGATGCGACCCAGTTCATCGCGCTCCGCGGTGATCTGGCCGTAGGCGTTGTAGCTGAACCCGCGGCTGGCGCCGGTAGGCAAAGTCGTCTGGAGCAGTCGGCCGATGGCATCCCATTGGTAGCGGGTGACCGCGCCGTGTTCATCCTGACGGGTCGTCTGCCGACCCAGCGCATCGTAGGAAAACTTTCGCTGCCCACCGTCCGGCAAAGTCTCTTCGAGCAACTGCCCCAAGGCATTCCAGACGAACACATGTCGGCTGGTGTCCGGGTAGCGGATCGACAGCAGCTGACCTTTTTCGTCGTAGTGATAGTGGGTGACCTGCCCGTCGGGATCGGTGGCTTCAGTGACATCGCCCTGGGCATTGCGCTGGTAGGTCCACACCGCTTTGCCGCGATAGCGCGCATGCAGGAAACCGTTGCGATACTCGTAGGCCGTTGGCTCGTCTTCCGGCGAAATCAGCGCCACCAACCGTCCGACTTCGTCGTAACGGTATTCGGTGACGGCGCCGAGCGGATCCTGCTCGGCCACCAACCGGCCGTTGTCGTCATAGGCCTTGAGCTGTTCACCACCGTTCAGCTCGACCTTACGCACCAGCCGCGCGCGGTCGTCGTGGAGGTAAACCTCTTCACTGCCATCGATGTTCAGGACCGTAACGCTGCCGTGGTCATCCCAGACATAACGCGCATCCATCTGCGCAAACGACGCCCAGTGCCGGATGCAGCGCGCTGCCTTGCCAGACCTTTCCCACGCCCAGAAGAAACTCGCGCCACCGGCCAGTTGCCGCTGCAGGATCACGTGCCGGTCGTCGTAATCGTAACGCTCGCTTTCCCCGGCGGCGTTGCTCGCTTCGATCAGATGAGCGCGTTCGTCGTAGAGGTAGCTGACCAGCGTCTGCTCGGTGTGCCAGGCCTCGGCGAGGGTCTGGGCCGGGACAAAAACCTGATAGTCGACGGCGATCAGATGCGCGCGGTCATAGCGCAACAACAAAGCGCGACCGGCGCCGTTGTCGAGGCGCTGAATGCGCTGCTGGCGGTCGCGGGTGATGCGCAAGCGGTTGTCGTAGGCATCGCTGATCGCCGTCAGCCGACCGTTATGAAAGTGATAAAAACGTGCGTCGTCGCCGGCTTGGGCGAGGATCAGTTCCTCGGGTTCATCGCCGAGATAAATCGCCGCGCGTGACAGGCTGTTGTGGATCGCCGGGCGTTCGCGATTCGGTAGCGGGAAGGTGGTGCGGCGGTTTTCGTGGTCGACCCAGATGACCGTGTCGCCATCGATTTCCAGCCGATGGGCGAGCGAATGGCTCCAGCCAAAACCCAGCCCGCAGTCGATCTCCGCGGCGCTGGTGCGATAGAGCCGGGTGAAGTCGAACGGCAGGAGCCCGTCCAGCGCACCGTCGGTGAGGGTCAGCAGTTCTTCGCCGGTGACCATCGACACCGGGCATTTGTTGGTCGCGGTTTTATCGGCTGACTCGGCACTGTCGCCGTTGGGGTTGGTGGCCTGTTTCGAGGCGTCGTCGTGGTGTTCGTTTGGCTTGAGCGTGGTGTTGTGTTTGGCATCCCAGCGCAGTTGCATCCGACCTTTTTTCAGACCCGCTGCAACACCGCGTGCAGCGACTTTCTTGTAGTGGTCGACGTACTCCATGAAGCTGTCGATGATCGTGAAAATCGCTTTGATAAAGCGCACCACGGCATTGATGATTCGCGCGCCGTAGTTGACCAGGCGCATGCTCAGATAGGCGATCCCGGCACCCGCCCCGGCGAACGTCAGGACAATCCCGATCAGAATGTCGATCAGCAATTGCACCACGCCCGCCGAGACTGCTTCAGCGGTTTTACCGGCGATCTCGCTGGGCGGCAGCATGTCCAGCCACAGGCTGGCCGTGCGCAGCAGCAAACACAGGGCCGCTTCGTCACTGGCCAACAGCTGGATTTTTTGCATCACCTGCGGTGATTTTTCCGCCAGCTCGCGCAACTGATCGGCACCGCAGCCCAATCGCTTAGCAAACCGGTCGGGATCCTTGAGGATGTCCGACAGCAGGCTGATGCTGTCCCACACACCCTCGATCGCCGCCCAACTCCCCGCAAGCATTCCATTGCCTACAGCAACCGAAGATGATTCCGACCACTTCGGCTTGAACGTCTGCCATTCCTCACGCAGCCAGTTATCGAGCTTCGTGGTCAGGCCGCCATAGGAAGAAAAAAGCTCATCAACTTGTTCCGGCGTCACTTCGTTGTGAACGTGAACGCGGTAGAACTTGCCCTCTTCCCCTCGGAATGTTCCCTTGCCGTTTTTATCGAGCGTGACCGGCGTCGACTTACCGCCATCCATCGCGATCACATCGACCTGAATGTCCCCCACGGGAATGTCATAAACCGATTCGAACTTGCTCTCGATTTCGAGCTTTCCGCCTTTCGGGCACTCGACGACGGTGGAGATAAACTCGTCGTCGCCGCTGCTGACAACGGTGCTGGAGCTTGCGAACCGGATGATCCGTTCCATGCCCATCAGCGACGGCAGATCCGCCACGTGGCTGGCCTGGTCGGCGGCTCGGTTGAGCCAGTGATTGAGCTGTTCGCGATAGAGCGAGAGGGTGTGCGGAAAGTTGTCGAGTTCCTCCTCGATGCGGGTAACGTGCTCCATCAACGCACCGAGAAGTACGGAGTTGCTGGATATAAGGAGTCGAACATGAGCAATCCCTCGCGCAGAAAATTAGGCGCGGGGACTTTGCGTGGGATCGATCAGGAAAGAAGTCGGGAAAGGTGGAAATAGCTGTAGGGGGATTCGCTGATTAACAGCGACTCAATAACGCGCAATCCAGGTGGGAGCAGGCTTGCTCGCGAAGACGGCAGCACAGTCAACATTGATGTCGCCTGACATACCGCTTTCGCGAGCAAGTCGGATCGCCGCTCTTAACTGACTGGCATTAGAGCCAGGGCGTTACGCCTGAGGCATTTTGCGAAAACCCACGGCCAGGCGATTCCAGCTGTTGATGGTGGAAATCGCCACGGTCAGGTCGACCATTTCCTTGGGGCTGAACTCGGCGCTGAGCAGCGCATAGTCTTCATCCGGCGCGTGGGTGAGGCTCAGCTGGGTCAGGGATTCGGTCCAGGCCAGCGCGGCGCGCTCACGATCGGTGAAGAACGGTGCCTCGCGCCAGGCCGTCACGGCAAACAGCCGGCGTGGAGTTTCCCCGCCCTTGATGGCATCGGCAGTGTGCATGTCGATGCAAAAGGCGCAGCCGTTGATCTGCGAAGCGCGCAGCTTGACCAGTTCGATCAGCGACTTTTCCAGCGGCAGCTTCGAGACGGCGGTTTCCAGGGCGATCATGGCTTTCAGGCCGTCTGGGGAGGCGGTGTAGAAATCGATACGAGGTTGCATGGTGAGCTCCAATCACGGGTGGGATTGGCGCTACGTTAATACCGACGTGGGGTTGAACAAATAGCCAATTATTGGGAAGTTGAGGATGCCAATAGACCATTGGGGGTTGCCTGTTCCGGCCTCTTCGCGAGCAAGCCCGCTCCCACATTAGATCTTCAGTGAACACAGGTTTTGTGTCCGGCCAAGATCAAGTGTGGGAGCGGGCTTGCTCGCGAAGGGGCCGGAACAGGCAACCAACACATCAGCCGCTACGACTACGCAACCACTGCAAAAACCCCTTCTTCGCCACCACCTTCGGCACTTCCTGAGTCAACGTCTGAGCCTTGTGCAAACGGAAATCGAGTAACGCCTTCATCGCTTCGCTGATGTCGTGTCGCGCCTCCAGGCACGGTTTGAGGTATTCCTTCTCGATCCGGTACAAACTGCAAAAAGTCTTGGCGCTGATGTCCGCCGGCACTGACGAATCAGACAATATCCCGGCCTCGCCAATCACCTCGCCCGGCCCCATGCGCCCGGATTCGAACTTGACCCCGCCACGGCTCAGCTCCACCGACACCACACCTGATTCGATGATGAACAAATGATCGCTGACCTCCCCCGCTGACAGGATCATTTCCCCGGCGCGGAAGGTTTGCAGGGTCATGTTCTGGCTAAAGGCTTCTTTCTCTTCCTGACGCAGGGTCGAGAAAATGTTCGAGCTTTCCAGCAGCGCCAGCGGCCGTGACAGGGTAGCGGGCGTATTGGGTTCGACGCTCGACAACAGGCTGATACCCGAAGCCTGCAAGTGCCGGAACGCCAGATCAAACAGCTGATTACGCACCATGCGCTTCTGGTCCATGGAGACCACGAACCCGCTGATTTCGTATTCCACACCGGCGCCGCCAGAGCTTTTCAACGCCACGCTCGCCGCCGGTTTGTTCAACAGAAGGCGGCAGCCCTGCACGGCCCGTTCCAGTGCATCGATCACCTTTTGCGGACGCGCATGGGGGCTTACTTGCAAGCTGATCGACACCCCGAAAATGTCACTGGGTCGGCTGAAGTTGATGATCTTGGCCTTGGCCGCCAACGAGTTGGGAATCACCGCCATGCTGCCTTGCGCGGTTTGCAGGCGCGTGGCGCGCCAGTCGATGTCGATGACCCGGCCTTCGGTGCCGTCGATGGAGATCCAGTCATCCAGTTGATAGGGTTTGGTAGTGTTGAGGACGATCCCGGAGAACACGTCGCTGAGGGTACTTTGCAAGGCCAGGCCGACGATGATCGCCAACGCACCGGACGTTGCCAGCACGCCCTTGACCGGCAAATCGAGCACGTATGCCAGGGCAGCGATGACCGCGATCAGGAAAATCACCGCGCCGAGCAGATCCTGCAACAAGCGCCCGGTGTGTCCGACCCGTTGCATCATCCCCGCACCGATCAACACCGTCAGGGTGCGCGCGGCGAACAGCCACCAGCCAATTTGCAAACCGGTTGCCGCCAGGTGCAACGGCACGTTGTCGGCCCAGGGCGCCGGCTCCATGGGGTTCAAGCCTTCGTTGAACAGCAGCACGCTGAACAACGAAAAAATTACCAGCCGTACCGCCAGTTTCCAGTTGCTGCCGCTGGCCGCGATCAAACGCCACAAAGCCAGATCGATCAGGATCAGGATCAACGCGCTGAGCAACGGGTGATCGGTAAGCAGTGACAGCATCAAGCAACTCCAGCAATAGTACGGATGGGCACAGTGTAGGAGGATTTGATGTCTTCAGAACAACACAAAACACCGTGGGAGCGAGCTTGTGTGGCGAGGGGGCTTGCCCCCGTTGGGCCGCGCAGCGGACCCAAGACCTGCGAGCGCTGCGCACTCGAACGGGGGCAAGTCCCCTCGCCACACAAGCCCGCTCCCACAGGATATGTGTGTATGTGCTGCCAGGGTTTACTTGCTGTTGGTGAGGGTGTTGTAGCTGGTCATCAGGTTGCGGTAATCCGGGATGTGGTTGGAGAACAGAGTCGCCAGGCCTTCCACGTCGTTGCGCCAGTCGCGATGCAGTTCACAGGCCAGGCCGAACCAGGTCATCAGCTGGGCGCCAGAGGATGACATGCGATCCCATGCCGATTGACGGGTCAGTTCGTTGAACGTGCCGGAAGCATCGGTCACCACGAACACCTCGAAGCCTTCAGCCAGGGCCGACAGCGCCGGGAATGCCACGCAGACTTCAGTTACCACACCGGCGATGATCAGTTGTTTCTTGCCGGTAGCCTTGATCGCCTTGACGAAGTCTTCGTTGTCCCAGGCGTTGATCTGGCCTGGGCGAGCGATGTACGGCGCGTCCGGGAACAGTGCCTTGAGTTCCGGCACCAGCGGGCCATTGGGGCCGGTTTCGAAACTGGTGGTCAGAATCGTTGGCAGCTTGAAGTACTTGGCCAGGTCGGCCAGGGCCAGCACGTTATTCTTGAAACGGTCCGGATCGATGTCGCGCACCAGAGAAAGCAAACCCGCCTGATGATCCACCAGCAGAACGGCGGCGTTATCCTTGTCGAGACGTTTGTAGGAAGTAGTCATGGGTCAATCCTCGCTTTTTATCGATGCCGAACGGGCCGGCGTGAGTGAACTCTGATATTTCGTTAAAACGCGGCCAAGCAAGCGTAGTCAGCCAAGCCCGGCACGCCACAGCGTTACAACAAAGATTTCAACCGGGCATCCGGCCGAAGCGCCCCGACTGGAAGTCGGCAAAGGCCTGGTGAATCTCCTGCTCGGTGTTCATCACGAACGGGCCATGGCCGACAATGGGCTCGTCGATCGGCTCGCCGCTGAGCAGCAGCACCACGGCGTCGTTATTGGCTTCCAGACTGAGCTGATCACCGTCGCGTTCGAACAGCGCCAACTGCCCTTCTCGAACCAATTCCACACCGTTGATCTGAACCGTGCCGCGCAGCACCACCAGTGCCGTGTTACGCCCTTCATGCAGATCCAGGGTCAGCAATTTGCCGGCGTTCAAGCGAACGTCCCACACGTCGATCGGCGTAAAGGTGCGCGCCGGGCCGCTATGGCCTTCGAACTCACCGGCGATCAAACGCAGGCTGCCAGTGTTGTTCTTCAGTGGGATGCTCGGGATGTCACCGTCAAGAATCGTCTGGTAACCGGGCTCAGCCATTTTGTCCCTGGCCGGCAGGTTGACCCACAGCTGCACCATTTCCAGGGTGCCGCCGCTCTTGGCGAAACTTTCGGAGTGGAACTCTTCATGAAGAATCCCCGAGGCCGCGGTCATCCATTGCACGTCGCCGGGGCCGATCTTGCCGCCGCTGCCGGTGGAGTCGCGGTGTTCCACTTCGCCCTTGTAAACGATAGTCACGGTTTCGAAACCACGGTGCGGATGCTGACCAACGCCACGACGCTCGGTGGTCGGGGTGAATTCGGCGGGACCAGCGTGATCCAGCAGCAGAAACGGGCTGATGTGTTTGCCCAGGTTGTCGTAGGAAAACAGCGTGCGAACCGGAAAACCGTCGCCGACCCAATGAGGTCGTGGGCTGGTGTAGATACCGATGATGTTTTTCATCTTTTCCTCCAAATCTGTTGTGTGACGCGATGGACAAAGCTTAAAACCGGAGCCTTTGCTGCGCTAGACTGCAAAAATCAGCCTTAGCGTTCTATTTGGAGAACGATGGTGGAAGACCTCAACACCCTGTACTACTTCACCCAAGTAGTGGAACACCACGGTTTCGCCCCGGCCGGGCGCGCGCTGGACATGCCCAAATCCAAGCTCAGCCGACGCATTGCCGAGCTCGAAGAACGCCTTGGTGTGCGCTTGCTGCACCGCAGCAGTCGGCATTGCTCGCTGACCGAAATCGGCCAGGCGTATTACCAGCGTTGCCTGGCCATGCGCGTGGAAGCCGAGAGCGCCGCCGAACTGATCGAACGCAATCGCTCCGAACCCCAGGGCCTGGTGCGCATCAGTTGCCCGACCGCGCTGTTGAATTCCTGGGTCGGGCCGATGCTGACCCGCTACATGCTCAAATACCCGTTGGTGGAGTTGTTCATCGAAAGCACCAACCGCCGGGTCGATCTGATCCACGAAGGGTTCGATATCGCTCTGCGAGTGCGCTTTCCACCGCTGGAAAACACCGACATGGTGATGAAGGTACTGGGCAACAGCACCCAATGCCTGGTGGGTATTCCGGCGTTTTTGCAGCGCTTGTCATCACCGGCCACGCCGGCTGATCTCAGCGGTCTGCCGAGCGTGCATTGGGGTGGCGCGCAGCGTGAATATCAGTGGGAATTGTTCGGTGCCGATGGCGCCAGCGCGCTGATTCGTCATACCCCGCGGATGGTCACCGACGATTTGCTGGCCTTGCGTCACGCGGTACTCGCCGGCATCGGCATCGCCCACCTGCCCCAAGTGGTGGTGCGCGATGAGATTGCTGCCGGCCGACTGGTGGAACTGGTGCCGGGGTGGACACCCAAGTGCGGGATCGTGCATGCGATCTTCCCGTCACGACGCGGATTGCTGCCGTCGGTGCGGACTTTGATCGACTTTCTGGGTGAGGAATTCAGCCATAGTGATATTGCTTAAGAACAGCAGATCAAAAGATCGCAGCCTTCGGCAGCTCCTACAGATTCGATGTACGCCGCAACATCGCGGTCGAACAAAATCCCGGGTAGGAGCTGCCGAAGGCTGCGATCTTTTGATCTTATGCGCTTAGCAATTCTCCATTCATGACTTACGGTAAACAGTGCTTTGCCAATCCAGCGGTTTTTCTCAAGGGTCCAGCCGGGGATACTCCTGTCCGTTCTCACTGCAACCCCTGGAGTCATTGATGTCTATCCCCGCATTCGGTCTTGGTACGTTTCGCCTGCAAGGCCAAGTGGTCATCGATTCGGTGAGCACCGGTCTTGAGCTGGGCTACCGGGTCATCGATACCGCGCAAATCTACGAAAACGAAGCCGAGGTTGGCCAGGCCATCACGGCCAGTGGCATTGCCCGTGAAGAACTGTTCATCACCAGCAAAATCTGGGTCGCCAACTTTGCCAGAGACCGGTTGATCGACAGCCTCAAAGAAAGCCTGAAAAAACTGCAAACCGATTACCTGGACCTGACGCTGATCCACTGGCCGTCGCCGGACGATCAGGTGCCGGTCGAAGAATTCATGGGCGCGCTGCTCGAAGCCAAACGACTGGGCCTGACCCGACAGCTCGGCGTGTCCAACTTCACGGTCGACCTGATGCAACAGGCCACTGCTGCCATCGGTGCCGAGAACATCGCCACCAACCAGATCGAGCTGCACCCGTACCTGCAAAATCGCAAGGTTGTCGAATTCGCCCAAAGCCAAGGCATCCAGATCACCTCTTACATGACCCTGGCCTACGGCGAAGTGCTGAAGGATCCGCTCATCCAGCAGATCGCCGATCGCCTTCAGGCGACACCGGCCCAAGTCACGCTGGCCTGGGCCATGCAACTGGGGCACGCGGTGATTCCTTCCTCCACCAAACGCGCCAACCTGCAAAGCAATCTGCAGGCCTGCACCCTGACCTTGAGCGACGCCGACATGGCGCTGATCGCAGGCCTGGATCGCGGTCAGCGGCTGACCAGCCCCAAAGGCATTGCGCCGCAGTGGGATTGAGCTTCAGCCTTGGTTCAAGTGTCTGTCCAGCGATGACATAGCGTGCTGCAGCTGATCGACGGCTTCGTCGAGCAGCACCATGTTATCCTCATCGATGACACGCTCCAGTTGCTCGCAATGCTCGATCAAACGCACCGCCCGGACCATACGCGCACTCCCCTTGATGCGATGCGCCAAATCTTGCAGATCTGGGCGATTGCCATTGGCGTGCGCCTGGAGCAGTTTTTTCCGATCACTGCGGTTAGTCACCGCCAGTTCGCGCACCAGGTGATCGAGCAGCGTGCGGTCCACACCGACGTATTGCTCCAGGCCACTCAAGTCCATCTCGGGCGTGGATTGCTCTTCGAGCGCCTCTGGCAATTCGCTCACAAATCTGGACGACAGCCATGCGCTCAAATCCGCCAACAGGATAGGTTTGAACAGGCAATCATCCATACCCGCCTCCAGGCAGCGGACTTTTTCCTCGGGCTGTGCATTGGCGGTAAAGCCCAGAATCAGCGTCGCTGGTAATCCCTGGGCGCGCTCCTCATCGCGGATTGCACCCGCCAGTTCATAACCACTGAGCCTCGGCATATTGCAGTCGGTAACCACCAGGTCGAACTCATGCTTGCGCCACAACTCAAGCCCCTGTTCGCCATCCGCAGCCTGCAAAACGTGATGCTTCAGATCACACAGCTGCCATGACAATAACAGCCGATTTATCGGGTGATCGTCGACCACCAGAATCGTCAGTGGCCGCGTCGGCACTTGCAACCCGCTATCCACTGCCTCAATGGAAGGCAACGGTTGCAGTGCGATCAGCTCAAGCTTGATGTCGACCTGTGTGCCTTGCCCGAGGACGCTGTCGAGTTGTAACCGGCCGCCCATCATTTCGCACAGGGTGCGGCTGATCACCAGGCCCAACCCGGAGCCGCCGCGAGCTGACTGCAGGTTATTGCCGGCTTGGGCGAACGGGCTGAACAACCGTTGCCGGTCGACGTCGCTGATGCCAATGCCAGTGTCTTCAATGCGCACACTGACCGCCAGATGCCCCGGCGTCACGGGCGTCGCCCGCAGCGTCAGGCTGACCTCGCCCTCCCGGGTGAACTTGATCGCATTGCTCAGCAGATTGGACAGCACCTGCTTGAAACGGGTGGGGTCGATCAACACGTCGCAGTCGCTGTGTTCATCCAGATCGATGCGCCACGCCAGTTCATTCTGCCGTGCAAGGCCTTCGAAAACCCCACACACCGATTCCACCAGCCGCCGAAGATTGGCCCGCTCAGGTGTCAGGGACAAATGGCCGGACTCGATACGGGCGATGTCCAGAATGTCACCGATCAGCGCCAGCAATTGTTGTGCGGCATCGGACGCTACCTCAATGGCGGACCGATCGGTGACGCCCTCGTCGGCACGTTTCAGGGCCAGTTCGAGCATGCCGATCAGGGCGCTCATCGGCGTGCGGATCTCATGACTCATGGTCGCCAGAAAGGTGGTTTTGGCGCGGTTGGCATCCTCTGCTTCGTTCTTGGCATCCTGCAATTGCTGCAACCACTGCTGGCGCTGGCGGATCTGCCGGCGCTGCCAGGCGATCCAGCCCAAGGCGAGCAACAGCAAGGCGCCAGCCGCGGCAAAGGCCTGAAGAATGCCCTGACGATGGCGTAGCCAATAGCTGTCATCCAGCACCACATCATGGCTCCAGCGGGCCACCAGGTCGTCCATTTCCTGAGGCGAAATGCTCAGCAACGCCTTGTTCAGAATCGAGTGCAATTCCAGCGCGCCGCGATCGGTGGCCAAGGCAATGCGGGCAGGTTGATCGCCCACGGTGCTGCTGACGCGCAGACGATCAGGGTAATGCCGAGCAATCAGGTAACGGGCGACGATCAATGAACTGAGCGTCGCATCAGCCTGCCCCTTGATCACCCATTCCATGCCCTCGGCCGGGCTTTGCACTTCGACCAGGCGCACCTGCGGCGCCCGGGTCTGCATAAATCCGAACAACGGATGACCACGATAAATCGCCAGGCGTTTACCGGCCAGATCGTCCAGCGTCCTGGGGCTGCCTTGGGTAGTTGCACTGACCAGCACAAACGGATTGCTGAGGTAGGCGCGGGTAAAGAGCAACGCGTCTTCACGCTCGGTACTGGGGGTGACCACCGGCAACAGGTCGATCTCGTCATCCTGGAGCTGCTCTATTTGCCGGTCCAGTGAGCGTCCGCGTTGCACCTGAAAGCTCAAACCGCTGCGCTGGCTGATCAGCGTCAGCAACTGCGCCGTCAACCCGCTGAGCCGGCCTTGGGCATCGTAGAACGTCAGCGGGGCAAAGTTGTCGATCGCGCCGACAGTGACCGTCGGATGCCGGTCCAGCCAGCGTTGTTCACTGGGGCTCAAACGCACCTGTTGTTGACCCGCCGTATTGGCCTTTCCGGCACTCCAGCGCACCTCAATGGCCAGCCGCTGATCCATGGGAATCGCCGCCAGAGCCTTGTCGATGATGCCTTTGAGACGCGGGTTGTCCAACGCCAAGGCGAAGCCGAACGGGTTGGCATCCAGACCGGAAGGCCCCGCCAGATGAACGTTATTCAGGTAATTATTGTTGATCAGGTAATTGGCGCTGATGAAGTCGCCGAGGTACACATCGTCTGGCCCGAACGCTACCGCTCCGAGCGCGTCGAGTGCCGAGGGATAGAGCTGCAAACTTGCATCGGGATAAAACTCTTCAACCGTCTGCGCCTGCAAATAGTCATCGACCATGGCGATACGTTTGCCGGCAAGGTCGACGGGCATTCTCTCGTCCAGTCGAGTGACCAGCATCGGCTGATCTTCGGCATAGGCTCGGGACCGGGTCAGCGCGGGGTCGGCCGCCTCGAAGTTGTTCGATGTCCCGAGCAGATCCAGCTCCTGGCGTTTGAGAGCGTCCATGGCGGCTTCACGAGTGGCATAACGCAGCACGTCGATGTTGACGTGCAGCAGTTGCCCCAGCAGCGCGGCGTAATCGGCCGTGATGCCCTCCAGTTCATCGCGGTGGCGCGTCACTTCGAACGGAGGGTAATCCGCCCCCGTCACTCCCAGGCGCAGGGCCCGTTTATCGCGTAGCCATTGCCAGTCCTTTTCATCCAGCTTGACCTGAAAGCCATCCACCGTGGAGCGCCCCAGCAGGTGCAACCGCTGTGGCTCGTCGGCCATCGCCGCAGGCAACTGCGTTAAAAGGCTCAGTGCCAAGGCCAACAGCAACATGCGCATGATCAGGCTCATTCAGATCAGATGATTGCGCTTGGCAAAATCCCGCAAGTGCACCGCTGCGTTCACCCCGAGTTTTTCGATCAAGCGAGTCTTGTAGGTGCTGACAGTCTTGTGACTCAAGTGCATAAGCTCGCCAATCGCCTTGTTGCTCGTGCCCCGGGCCAGGTATTGCAGAATGGTCAGTTCGCGGTTGGAGAGTTTGTCGATCATCTGTTTTTCGCTGCGTTGCAGGGCGTCCTGCGATCCCGAAGGCAGCCGCGCAAAATAGGTGTAACCGGTCATGACCGCATGCACGGCCTTTTGCAATTGACTCAGGACGTTGCTCTTGGCGACATACGCCATAGCCCCGGCACGCATGCAACGCTCTTGAAAAAACAGCGGATCCAGGGACGTGAAAACCAGTACCAGACATGACCAATCACTGGCCCTGATCCGGTCCAGCACATCCAGCCCATCGCCCTCGGGCATGACCAGATCAAGCACCACCAGGGTGGGTGAATGCTCTCGGAGCATCGACAACGCCTCGCTACCGCTGGACGCCTCATAAATTCGTTTGAAACCCTCCTTCTCCAATACGATTTTGACTGCGGCGCGTACCACCGGATGATCGTCCACAATCAGCACTGACTTCATGTTAATTCCCTGTGCAAAGATCTGACGATTGCGCACCAATGCACGCCGGATAACGACGAACCGGACGCAACGGCTGCGCTAAGACTTTTGCACGGAAGGCAGAAAGAATGTACCTGACAGAAGTGATAGTACCGACGAACGGCAACCCCGAAAATCAACCGATCCGTTGCCAATACCGCTCTTGATCCAAGGAGGGTGCAGCTTCACACGAAGGCGGATCGATGAGCGTCATCAGCCGTTGAATTGATGCAAAATCCGGCAGCGCCGAAGCGTAGATCAAGGCGTGACGAACCTGGCAGTTATCGAGGAAGAACCCAGGCAGATCCAATGCCCCATCCGCCAGTGAGGCATTGATGACGACCAGATCAAATGGCTCGCAGCCGTACTCGACCAAGGTCAGCATCTCCGCAAGGCTTTGTACCGGCGCCACCCGGTAGTAATCGAGCTGATTGAACAGCCGTTCGGTTTTCATCCGGTGAAAATGCTGCTCGTCGGCGATCAGGATACGCAAGGTTTTGTTGGTCATCGCGTGCCTCCAGGTCAATGCCTGATGAGTGAGGCGGCAAGACTACGCAAGACCCATGAAGCGTTCTGTAGGAACTTTCCTAAAAACTGTGTCACTTATCCCTTCAGGACGTGGTTCTCCGGGAACGGGTCGGGATTCACCGCGCCGTTGCAGCGCGGGATTCTTCAGGAGGGTTCATGATTCTGGATGTGTGGTGCTTTTGAGGGCCTATCGCGGGCAAGCCCGCTCCCACAGAGATCTTCAGTGAACACAGATTTGGTGACTGAAGATGAAACTGTGGGAGCGGGCTTGCCCGCGATAGCGGCCTGGCAGGCGCCGAAGATTTAGCTGGCAGTCGCCAACAACAAATCCATCACCGACCGGCCATGCCCACGCGACTTGCCATGGTCATACAGCGAGCCGGCGATTTCATCGGCGCGGATCGGCAGGATCGACAGCAAGGTGTCGCTCAAGCCGTGGCTGGCCTGGCAGAAGCCCTGCATATAGATGCCGGCCTTGCAGCGCTCGTCGGTGATCAGTTTGTAGTTGCGATCAACCTCGAAATCACCCAGGTACTGTTCCAGCGGCGCCAGCAGTTTGCGGTGCATCTGGCGCTCGTAACCGGTGGCCAGCACCACGGCGTCGTAATGGCGAACCGTGACTTCACCGGTGGCGTTGTTGCGCACCGCCAGCTCGATACCGCGTTCGGTGGCGGTGGCTTTCTCGACCGTGGTCAGGGTACGGAACGCATGACGTGCGATGCCCGAGACCTTCTGGCGATAGAAGATGCCGTAGATGCGCTCGATCAGGTCGATGTCCACCACTGAATAGTTGGTGTTGTGGTACTCGTTGACCAGGCGCTCGCGTTCGCTGCTGGCCTGTTGGAACACCAGGTCGGTGAACTCCGGCGAGAACACTTCGTTGACGAAAGGGCTGTCATCGGCCGGCTTCAGGGCCGAGCCACGCAAGATCATGTCCACCTGCACCGACGGGAAGCTGTCGTTCAGGTCGATGAAGGCTTCCGCCGCGCTCTGCCCGCCGCCGATGATCGCAATGCTCATCGGTTGGTTGTTCACGCACGGCTGCTTGGCCATGCGCTCCAGATACTGGGAGTGGTGGAACACCCGGCCGTCATCCTTGAGTGCCTTGAACGCTTCGGGAATGCGCGGTGTACCGCCGGCGCTGACCACTACCGAACGGGTGGTGCGCACATGCTGCTGGCCTTGCGTATCACGCGAAATCACCCGCAGTGCCTCGACCTGCTGCTGGTGCAGCACCGGTTCGATGGCCAACACTTCCTCGCCGTAGCGGCTCTGCTCGGTAAATTGCCCGGCGACCCAGCGCAGGTAGTCGTTGTACTCCATGCGGCACGGATAGAAGGTGCCGAGGTTGATGAAGTCCACCAGACGACCGTGGTGCTTGAGGTAATTGACGAAGGAATATGGGCTGGTCGGGTTACGCAGCGTCACCAGATCCTTGAGAAAGGAAATCTGCAGTTCGCTCTGGGTGACCAGGGTGTTGCCGTGCCAGCGGTAGTCCGCCTGCTTGTCGAGAAACAGCACATCCAGCTCGCCCTGGCTCGGCCCGCGCTCTTGCAGGGCGATGGCCAGAGCCAGGTTCGAAGGGCCGAAACCGACGCCGATCAGGTCGTGAACGATGGGCGATGCAATTGCCTGTGTCATTTCCAGTGTCCTCTGGATGAACCCCGGACCAGCGGGGATAAAGCCTGGGTGACCTGACCGGCCTTGTGCGGCAGCAGATCGTCTGTTGAATAGGAACGAGGACAATGAAAAAAAATTTAACGCCCCTTAGGCGCAATGCCAGTCAGTTAAGCGAAATTCCTGTGGGAGCGGGCTTGCTCGCGAAGACGGCGGCACAGTAAACATTGATGTCGCCTGACACACCGCTTTCGCGAGCAAGCCCGCTCCCACAGGTTCCGCGGCTTAACTGGCTGGCATTGTGCCTAGGTCGATCAGGGAGCATCCCACTGACGCATTCGCACCCGGCAATGCTTCATGGCATTGACGATGTGCTTTTCCACCAGCGCCCGGGAAATACCCAACTGCTCGGCGATTTCCGGGTGCGACAAGCCATCGATCTTGCGCAAAAGAAAACTCTCGCGACACAACCTTGGCAACTCCGCCAGGGCGCGCTGGAGCATGTCCAGACGCTGGCCGTGATCGAGGCTGTTGTGAGGGGATGGCGTGAAATAGCGCTCTTCGCTGTCGAGCACGTCCAGGGATTCGACCTGCCGCAAGGCATTGCGTCGGTGGTCATCGATAACCAGATTGAGCGCGGTGCGATAAAGAAACGCCCGGGGTTGTTCGATCGGCGTGTCACTGGAACGCTCCAGCACCCGCAGATAAGCGTCATGCACCACATCTTCGGCCACCTGACGGTTGCCTAGCTTGGCGTTCAGGAAACACACCAGCTCGCGATAGTAGTTTTCCAACATGACTCCCGGTTCTTGGGCCAATCTGTGCCATAAAGAGTGCGCCATAAAGAGATGGCGGCACGATGATGGCAGCGCGCAAGGGGCGTAATTTATAGTAATTCTCATATAGATTTAAAGCACTGGATCCATTTGCCTGAGAAATAACCTCATTTGCCGTCCTGTAACCCTATGTATCAAGGCTTAAATTCTGCTCCGGGGTTCTCGTTTACAGGACAGCTTCCCGTGTCTGTCGGTCCACCGACAGCGTTCAGCGGCGCCGGTCACCGCCGCGCTCGCCGAGCGACGGGCCGATTTTCTCCGGCTGGAACCCCGCATGAAACGTCCCCGCCCCACCCGACGCGCCCTGTTTGTCGCCCTGTGCCTGATCCCCGCCGTGGCCCTGGCCGTCTGGCAAGTGATCCCGCCGGGGCGTGAGAAACTTGCCACCGCCGCCGTGACCCGCGCTGATATCGAAAACAGCGTGACCGCCCTCGGCACCCTACAACCGCGACGTTACGTCGACGTTGGCGCCCAGGCATCCGGGCAGATCCAGAAGATTCATGTCGAGGCCGGCGATCAGGTCAAGGAAGGCCAATTGCTGGTGGAGATCGATCCCTCGACCCAGAAAGCCAAACTCGACGCTGGACGTTTTTCCATCGACAACCTCAAGGCCCAGTTGCAAGAGCAGCGCGCCCAGCACGACCTGGCGCAGCAAAAATACCAGCGTCAGCAGAACCTCAAGGCCGGCGGCGCCACCCGCGAAGAAGATGTGCAGACCGCCCGCGCCGAAGTGCGGGCGACCCAGGCGCGCATCGACAGGTTCCAGGCGCAGATTCGTCAAGCCCAGGCCAGTTTGCGCAGCGACGAAGCGGAGCTGGGTTACACACGGATCTACGCGCCGATGTCCGGCACGGTGGTCGCCGTCGGCGCCCGGGAAGGCCAGACGCTCAACGCCCAACAACAGACGCCGCTGATATTGCGCATTGCCCGGTTGTCACCGATGACCGTATGGGCCGAAGTTTCGGAGGCCGATATCGGTCAGGTCAAACCCGGCATGACCGCCTGGTTCACCACGCTCAGCGGTGGCAGCCGACGCTGGAGCAGCACCGTGCGGCAGATTTTGCCAGTGCCACCGCGCCCGCTCGAACAGACGCAGGGCAGCCCCACCAGCGGTCGCAGTGGCAGTGAACGAGTGGTGCTCTACACCGTGTTGCTGGATGTCGACAACGCCGACAACGCCTTGATGACGGACATGACCGCCCAGGTATTTTTCGTCGCCCGGCAAGCGCAGAACGTGCTGACGGTGCCTACCGCAGCCCTGCAAAACGGCACCGCCGCGGATCGCCAAGTGGCGCAAGTGGTGGCAGCCAACGGCGAGGTTCAACGCCGCGAGGTTCGCACCGGGATCAGCGACCGGCTGCGCACGCAGATTCTCGACGGGTTGGCGGAAGGCGATCACGTGCTGAGCGCTCCGCTCACCGGCAGCGGAGGCTGAATGCAAACGCCCCTGATTGACCTGCGACAGATCCGCAAAGCCTACGGCGGTGGTGACAGCCCCTTGGTGGAAGTACTGCGCGGCATCGACCTGTCGATCCACGCTGGCGAATTTGTCGCCATCGTCGGCGCCTCCGGTTCCGGCAAATCGACGCTGATGAACATCCTCGGCTGCCTCGACCGCCCTACCAGCGGCGACTACTTGTTCGCCGGGGAAAACGTCGCGGGCCTGGGCAGTGACGAACTGGCGTGGTTACGGCGCGAGGCCTTCGGCTTCGTGTTTCAGGGTTACCACCTGATCCCGTCCGGATCGGCCCAGGAAAACGTCGAGATGCCAGCCATTTATGCCGGCACTCCGGCGGACGAACGCCATGCCCGCGCAGCGGTGCTGCTCGAGCGCCTCGGCCTGGGCTCGCGCACCGGCAACCGTCCGCATCAGCTCTCCGGCGGTCAACAGCAACGGGTATCGATCGCCCGCGCCTTGATGAACGGCGGCCACATCATCCTCGCCGACGAACCCACCGGCGCCCTCGACAGCCACAGCGGCGCCGAAGTCATGACCCTGCTCGATGAACTGGCCAGTCAAGGGCACGTGGTGATCCTGATCACCCATGACCGCGAAGTGGCCAAGCGTGCCAACCGGGTCATCGAAATCCGCGACGGCCTGATCATCAGCGACACTGCCACACATCCCTCGGGTGCCCCGCGCTCGGCCCCTCCCGGCGCGCTGCAAGCCGTGGACCTGCGCCAGCGCCTGAGCGCCGGCAGCGAGCCCAATGGCGCCTGGAAAGGCGAACTGGTGGACGCGGTTCAAGCGGCCTGGCGCGTGATGTGGATCAACCGCTTTCGTACCGCACTGACGCTGCTCGGGATTGTTATTGGCGTCGCGTCGGTGGTGGTGATGCTGGCGGTGGGCGAAGGCAGCAAGCGGCAGGTGATGGCGCAGATGGGCGCCTTCGGTTCCAACATCATTTACCTCAGCGGCGCTGCGCCCAATCCACGTACGCCGCCCGGGATCATTACCCTCAACGACGTCGCCGCGCTCGCCAACCTGCCCCAGGTGCAGCGGATCATGCCGGTCAACGGCTCGACGGCCGGCGTGCGATTCGGCAACGCCGATCACACCGCTTATGTGGGCGGCAACGACACCAACTTCCCGAGCATTTTCAATTGGCCGGTGGTTCAAGGCAGCTATTTCACCCAGGCCGATGAAGACAGTGCCGCCGCGGTCGCGGTGATCGGCCACAAGGTCCGGGAGAAGCTGTTCAAAGACCTGGCCGACCCGATCGGCCAGTACATCCTGATCGAAAACGTGCCGTTTCAGGTGCTCGGCGTGCTGGCCGAGAAAGGTTCCAGTTCCGGCGACTCCGACAGCGATAACCGCATCGCCGTGCCCTACTCGGCCGCCAGCGTGCGTCTGTTTGGCAGTCGCAACCCTGAGTATGTGGTGATCGCCGCCAAGGATGCGCGCAAGGTCAAGGAAGCCGAGCAAGCGATCGAACAAACGATGCTGCGCGAGCACAAGGGCAAGCGCGATTTCGAACTGACCAACAACGCCGCCATGATCCAGGCCGAGGCCCGCACCCAGGGCACGCTGTCATTGATGCTCGGTTCGATTGCGGCGATTTCGTTGCTGGTCGGCGGCATCGGCGTCATGAACATCATGCTGATGACCGTGCGCGAACGCACCCGGGAAATCGGTATTCGCATGGCCACCGGTGCCCGTCAGCGCGACATCCTGCGCCAGTTTCTCACCGAGGCGGTGATGCTCTCGGTGGTCGGCGGTGTCGCCGGGATCGGCCTGGCGCTGTTGGTCGGTGGCGTGTTGCTGCTGAGCAATGTCGCGGTCGCGTTCCAGTTGTTCGCCGTGCTCGGCGCCTTCGGCTGCGCCCTGGTCACCGGCGTCATCTTCGGTTTCATGCCTGCCCGCAAGGCTGCCCGGCTCGATCCGGTCACGGCCCTTACCAGTGAATGATCGACCTATGAAAGTGCCCCTGACCCTTCTGGCCGCCAGCCTGTTGCTGGCCGCCTGCAGTAACCCTGCGCCGCGCCCCGACAGCGGCTTGCAACCACCCGCCGCCTGGCAATCGCCGAACACCGCAGCCGCTGCACACAGCAATCGGCAATGGTGGATGCAGTTCGGCAGCCCGCAACTGAATCGCCTGATCGAACAAGCCAGCGTGGGCAGTCATGACCTGGCTGCCGCCGTCGCTCGGGTGCAGCAGGCCCAAGCCAGCGCCACCGTCGCCGGCGCGCCGCTGCTGCCCGAACTCAAGGCTGGCCTCAACGCCAATCGCCAACGCTTGATGCATGGCAAGGGCTACAGCCAACTGGACGTCAGCCCCGATAATCGCTCGCTGAACTATTACGATGCGGAACTGAGCGCCAGTTACGAAATCGATTTCTGGGGCGGCAAACGGGCGGCCCGGGACAGTGCCCTGCTCGGCTTGCAGGCCAGCGAGTTCGACCGGGCCACCGTGGAACTGACCTTGCAAAGCGGCGTGGCCAACAGCTACACCCAGGCTTTGTCGTTGCGTGAACAGCAACGGATCGCCGAGCTGAACCTGGCCAACGCCCAAAGCGTGCTGCGATTAGTGCAGACCCGCTACGACGCCGGCAGCGCCACCGCACTGGAACTGGCTCAGCAAAAAAGCCTGGTGGCCGAACAGCAACGCAAACTGCCGCTGGTGCAGCAACAGGCCCGGGAAGCGCGGATCACCCTGGCCACCCTGCTCGGCCAACCGGTACAGGCGCTGACACTGACGGAGCAGCCGTTCGATCAATTGCACTGGCCGGAGATTGCCAGCGGCGTGCCCAGTGAGTTGTTGAGTCGTCGCCCGGACATCGCCAGCGCCGAAGCCAAGCTCGCCGCCGCCCAGGCCGATGTGACCGTCGCCCGCGCGGCGATGCTGCCCACCCTGACGCTCACCGCCAGCCTGGGCACCGGCGCCGACCTCGCTTCGGATCTGCTGCGCACGACTTTTTACAACCTGTCCTCGGGGCTGGTGGCGCCGGTCTTCAACAATGGTCGCCTCAGCGCCGCCCGCGACAAAGCCACGGCGCGCCAACAGGAACTGCTGGAAACCTATCGCGGGGCAATCATCAATGGCTTCGCCGATGTCGAAAAAGCCCTCAACAGCATTCGTGGGCTGGACGAACAACGTCAGTGGCAAGGGGAAGAATTGAGCCAGGCGCAGACCGCTTTCGACATCGCCCAGAGCCGCTACCAGGCCGGCGCCGAAGACCTGCTCACGGTGCTGCAAACCCAGCGCACGCTGTATGCCGCCCAGGATATGAATGTGCAGCTGAGATTGTCGCGGTTGCAGGCCAGTATTGCGCTGTACAAGGCGTTGGGTGGGGGCTGGCAGGTGCTCTAGCTCAGTGTGAGTTTGAGATCGCCTTCGCGAGCAAGCCCGCTCCCACATTTGATCTCCATCGAGCACAAGGTTTGTGTACGACGCAGACCTAATGTGGGAGCGGGCTTGCTCGCGAAGAACGATAACGCGGTTTACCTGATTAAACCGACCACCCCTTGACCTTCAAATGCCGCGCATACCACGGCCGTCGCGGCACTTTGCGCAACAGGTCACTCATGTTGTCTTCATCGCCAAAGGTGATGCGCAACGCCAGCTTCATGGTTTCCGGGTCCATTTCCACCGAGCGCCCCGATTGCAGGCCCGGGGTCGTGCTGCAACCGTGGGTGTCCGGCCCGAGCCATGGATCGCCGACTTCCACCCAACGCCCCGGCGCAAACCACGGCACACCGTTGACCTCCAGGCGGCTCAGTTCGCCCGGGTGAAAACGCTCATGGGCGCGGAACCAGTCTTCGATGCGATCGTCGATCCAGCCGTGAAAACGCCAGAACACCGGATTGACGTGGGACGAAAACGGATCGCCGAGAAAATCGTTTTCCGGGGCATACCAGCGCGCCGCGAAGTCGGCCTGATCCCGGGCCATCGGCACCGGTATCTCGTTGGACGGGTCCCGGGCCACCGACGCCCAGCGCATGTGCAGCCAATCGTGCAAGCCCAGCTCGACCTCCGAGCCGAACTGGCCGAGGGTCAGTTTCGACAGGTAACGCGGATCCCGGTATTGCGACTCCCAGACCTGGAAGTTGCTGTGATAGGTCTCTGCGGCTTTGATATCACTGACCCACTTGGTGTACTCGTCGTCGCCTTCGGTCAACCAGGTCGGCGGCAAGGCATTGCCATCGTGATTGTCGAAATAACGCGCGAAGCCCTGGCGATCACGCTCGAGTTCCGGCTGCGGCAAGGGGAACGCCGGCCATGAGGGCAAATCCTGCATGGACCGGGCGATGCCGAGCATGTGCCGGTGCATGAAGAAGAAATCGATGCCCGAACCGTTTCGGTCCTTGCGCGGCCCGCGGGCATCACGCTCCTTGTCCCGTGGGCCGGGTTGCCAGCCGATACCGCGCAACGCCTCGCGTTTTTTCTCCGAGAGCTTGTGCCATTTGTCCCGGGACGCGTGCCAGAGCTGATGAAACAGCCGATGCTCGGGGGACACCAGCCACGCCAGAAACGCCGGGTTGAGGGCAGTTCGCTCCCGCGCTTCCGGAAACCGACGCTTGATGGCGATAAAGCGGTTGTCGAGTTCGGGCAAACCCAATGGGCGATTCAGGCTCAGCACCTGGCCGCTGAACGTGCCGCTGCCGGCGTTGCCGAAAGCGGCCCAAACCTCGTCGAGTTTTGCCTTGAACTCATACACCGGCGCCACCAGCGGGGCGTCGGTGCGCATCAGTCGCCAGTACAGTTCGGCGCCCTTGGCCGGCGCCAGATCGCCGATGACCTGATAGCACGGCTGGCCTTCCCCGCGCAGGTGAGTGCCGGTGTCCAGGCAACCGCGCAACCCTCTCCCGCGATGAGCGATGTCGAGAAACAGCTCCAGCCCGTCCTGCGGTAAGCCATCAAGCCCGGCCTCGCTGCCGACAAAACGAATGTCCCAGATTCCGCGCAAGCTGTCGGCGAGTTGCTGGCCGGCGGTGCTGGCGAGGTCGACCGTGGCCTCCCCCGGCGTGATCGGTTCCTTTTCCCGGGTCAGCTCACGATGTGCATAAAAAGCGGCAGGCACCGCAGCGCTCGTGAGCGCCAGGCCCGCCATGAACCAGCGTCGAGAAATCGTCATTGCCCTACCTGTGTCAGCCATGAAGCAGGCTTTATCCAAGCTAGAACGTTTGTTGCCTCTACAAATTTAAATGCGCCCCCTGTAGGAGCTGCCGAAGGCTGCGATCTTTTCGGGGCCACCAAAGATCAAGATCAAAAGATCGCAGCCTTCGGCAGCTCCTACAAAGGGATCGCATTTCAAATGTAGGAGTTGGCGCAGCCTGCGATTTTTTCAACGGCCACCTAAATTCCTGCATCGGTCACTCGTTCTTCCCAGATAGCAAAGGCCCCTGCGCCTGCACCGGGGCGGCGAACCTGACTGAGATGGCGATGAAAAAAACACGTTCGAAAAAAGCGCTGTACCTCGGCCTGCCACTGGCCTTGGCGATCAGTGCCGGCGCAGGCTGGCTGGTCTGGGATTACGGGTTCAAGGACAACCCCGGCTACCCGGTCAAGGTCATGAAACAGGCCACCGAACTGCAGGGGCGGATCCTTTCCTTCGACAGCCACATCACCGTCCCACTGAGTTTCGGCGCCCACGGCAACGAGGCCGACAAGGACGGTTCCGGCCAGTTCGACCTGATCAAGGCCAACCGTGGCCGACTGTCCGGCGCGGCCCTGACAGTCTTCGGCTGGCCGGAAATGTGGAACGGCCCGAACGCGCCGCACAGGCCCACCGACGGTTTCGTCGAAGAAGCACGCAACCAGCAGGAAGTGCGCTACAAAATCATCTCCGGCCTGGTGCGCGATTTTCCCAATCAGGTCGGCATCGCCTACACCCCCGACGACTTCCGGCGCCTGCACGGCGAAGGCAAGTTTGCGATTTTCATCAGCATGCTCAACGCCTACCCGCTGGGCAATGACCTGAGCAAACTGGACCTGTGGGCCGCTCGCGGCATGCGCATGTTCGGTTTCAGCTACATCGGCAACAACAGCTGGGCCGATTCGTCACGACCGCTGCCGTTTTTCAACGACTCCCCCGATGCCCTCGATGGGCTGTCGGACATCGGCAAACAAGCGGTGCAACGCCTCAACGATCTGGGCGTGATCATTGATGTGTCGCAGATGTCGACCAAGGGCCTGGAACAAGTGGCGCAACTGAGCCGCACGCCAATGGTGGCCTCGCACTCGGCGCCACGGGCTTCGGTGGACATCCCGCGCAACCTCAGCGACAAAGAGTTGCAGCTGATCAAGAACAGCGGCGGCGTGGTGCAGGTGGTCGGTTTCTCGCAATACCTCAAACCGCTGACCCAAGACACACAGGACAAACTCAACGCCCTGCGCACGCGTTTCGATTTGCCGCCATTGCCCAACCTGGCGATGGCGCTGATGCCGGGCGATCCGATCATTACCGCCTGGTCCGAACAGAAGCTCGGTCAATACGCCAGCGGTCTGTACGCCATTCTCGAAGAAGAGCCCAAGGCCACGCTCAAGGACCTCGGCGACGCCATCGATTACACCGTGCGCAAGGTCGGCATCGACCACGTCGGCATCGCTTCGGACTTCAACGACGGCGGCGGCATCAAGGGCTGGGAAAATGTCGGTGAAATCCGCAACGTCACCGCCGAACTGATCCAGCGCGGTTATTCCGAAGCCGACATCGCCAAGCTCTGGGGCGGTAACTTCCTGCGAGTCTGGGAACAGGTGCAAAAAGCCGCGAAGCCCACGCTGATTTCTCGCCAGGAACCGGTCAAGCCATGAGTGACCGTCGTACCTTTCTGAAACAGGCCGGGGTCCTCGCCGCCGGCCTGCCGTTGGGTGCCAGCCTCGGCTCACCGGTCGCCGCCGCGCAGATGCAAACCCAGCCACGGGACAAATGGGCGCAATTGCGTCACTTGTTCGACCAAGACCCGAACTACATCCACTTCGCTAATTTTCTGGTGACCTCCCACCCCAAACCCGTGCGCGAGGCCATCGCCCGTCACCGCGCCGCTCTCGATCTGAATCCCGGGCTGGCCATGGACTGGGACTTGGGTGTGACCCACCAGCGCGAAGAAAACGTGCGGCTCTGGGCCGGTCGGTATTTGCAGGCCAAACCGACACAGATCGCCCTCACAGGCAGCACCACCGAAGGCCTGGCGATGATTTATGGCGGCGTACAGGTGCGCCCCGATCAGGAAATCCTCACCACGGTTCACGAGCATTACTCCACGAACAACATCCTGCATTTTCGCAACCAGCGCGATGGCACCCGGGTGCGTAAAATTCAGTTGTTCGAGCAGCCACAGTCGATCTCGGCCGATCAGGTGCTGGATACCATCAACCGCAACATCCGCCCCGAAACCCGCGTGCTGGGCATGACCTGGGTGCACTCGGGCAGTGGCGTGAAGCTGCCGATCAGCGTCATCGGCGGACTCGTCGATGAACATAATCGTCAGCGCGACGACAAGGACCGGATCGTTTACGTGGTCGACGGCGTGCACGGTTTCGGCGTCGAAGACCTGAGCTTCCCGGCGATGAACTGCGACTTCTTCATTGCCGGCACCCACAAATGGATGTTCGGCCCCCGCGGCACCGGCATCGTTTGCAGCCGCAGTGAAGAGCTGAAGTACGTCAGCCCGAGCGTGCCGACCTTCTCCGAAGCCACGACCTTTTCCACCACCATGTCCCCGGGCGGCTATCACGCTTTCGAACATCGCTGGGCCGTGGACGAAGCGTTCAAATTGCACCTGCAACTGGGCAAGGCCGACGTCCAGGCGCGCATCCATCAGCTCAACAGCTACCTGAAACAGCGCTTGCTGGAGCAACCGGGCGTCGAACTGGTCACCCCGGTCGATCCGAAATTTTCGGCGGGGTTCAGCTTCTTCCGGGTCAAGGGTCAGGACGGCGATGCGGTGGCTGCTCGCCTGATGCAAAACCGGATTGTCAGCGATGCAGTCAGCCGCGACGTCGGCCCGGTGATCCGCACCGCCCCCGGCTTGCTGAATACCGAAGCCGAGGTGGACCGTTTTATCGACGTGCTGAGCAAAAAGCGCTCCGCATGAACCTTCGCTGCGAGGCACAGTTTTCCTTTAACCGAGACGACTTATGAAAACCCTCCCTATGCCCTCTTCCCTGCGAACCCTATCGGCCCTGGCGCTGACCGCACTGCTCGGCGGCCTGCTGCCCGGCACCGCCCAGGCCGCGAACCCGCCTGCCCCCGGCAAGGTGTTCAAGGACTGCAAGGACTGTCCGGAAATGGTCGTGCTGCCCGCCGGCCGCTACACCATGGGCACGCCAGAGGATGAAGTCGGCCACCAGCCCGATGAAGGTCCGCTGCATCAAGTGACCTTCACCCGCCCCTTCGCCATCAGTCGCTTCCAGGTACTGGCCGGCGAATGGGACGCCTACGTGCGCGCCACCGGCAACACCCCCGCCGACTTCGATGATCGCCCGGGCCGTCGCTGCACCGCCGGCAAACCCAGCTTCAAACAGACCGCGCGCCACCCGGCCGTGTGCATGAACGTGGCCGAAGCCGAGGGCTACATTGCCTGGCTGTCGAAGAAAACCGGTCATGCCTATCGCATGCCCAGCGAGTCGATTCGTGAGTACGCCGCCCGCGCTGGCAGTACCGGGTCTTTCCCGTTTGCGTTCGATGAAGGCGCCGACTACCAGATCTCGAAAAACGCCAACACCTACGGTGCCGCCGACGGCTACAACTTCACCTCCCCGGCCGGCACCTTCCCGGCCAACGCCTTTGGCGTGTTCGACATGCACGGCAACGTTTACGAGTGGGTCGCCGACTGCTACCGCGAAGACTATGTCGGCGTGCCCAGCGATGGCAGCCCGTGGCTGGAGCAGAACTGCAAACGCCAGGTCATGCGCGGCAACGACTGGGGCGAAGCACCGGTGTTTTCCCGCTCCGGCAATCGCAACAGCAGCCTGCCCACCAGCAGCGGCGACTGGCTGGGGTTTCGCGTAGTGCGTGAGCTCTGAGTCCTTTGTGACTAGGGGGCTTGCCCCGCTTTTCGTAGGAGCCAGGCTTGCCGGCGAAGGCGTTCTCAAGGACGCCTTCGCCGGCAAGCCTGGCTCCTACGGGCATTACCGTCTTTAGCCGTTTAAATAAACTCCGCAACCATTCGTTTTCCTTAAGTACCGGCACTCCCTCCGCACTCCGCACCGAAGCAGGAATCCTCCATGACCAAGCCAACGCGTGGGGCGATCAACGAATTGTTCGCCCTGCTCAAGCCCTTCCGCCTGATCGTCTCTGTGTCCATCGTGCTCGGCATGATCGGTGGCCTGAGCGTCACCGTGTTGCTGGCGACCATCAACAATGCCCTGCACTCCGCTGACGGCCTGACCCGCACCGTGGTGATGATTTTCGCCGGGCTGTGTGTGCTGGCGCTGCTGACCTCGATTCTCTCCGACATCGGCACCAACTACGTCGGTCAGCACATCATCGCCAGGCTGCGCAAAGAACTGGGGGAGAAAGTGCTGTCGGCGCCGATCGACCAGATCGAGCGCTACCGCAGCCATCGGTTGATCCCGGTGCTGACCCATGACGTGGACACCATCAGCGATTTCGCCTTCGCCTTCGCACCATTGGCGATTTCCCTGACCGTGACCCTCGGTTGCCTCGGCTATCTGGCGATGCTGTCGTGGCCGATGTTTCTGATGATGCTGGTGGCCATCGCCATCGGCACCACCATCCAGGCCATCGCCCGGGCCAAGGGCATGCGCGGTTTCTACGCGGCGCGAGACTCCGAAGACGAACTGCAAAAGCACTACAACGCTATCGCCGAAGGGGCCAAGGAACTGCGCATCCACCGCCCGCGGCGTCAGCGCATGTTCGTGTCCGGCATCCAGAAAACCGCCGAGAAAATCTGTGACACGCAGATCCGCTCGATCAATACCTTCGTCATTGCCAAGTCGTTCGGCTCGATGCTGTTCTTCGTGGTCATCGGCCTGGCGCTGGCCCTGCAATCGTTCTGGCCCAGTTCCGACAAAGCCGTGATGAGCGGTTTTGTGTTGGTGCTGCTGTACATGAAAGGCCCGCTGGAACATTTGGTCAGCACCCTGCCAATCATCAGCCGGGCGCAGATTGCGTTTCGCCGGATCGCCGAGCTCAGCGAACAATTTTCCTCCCCGGAACCGCACCTGCTGCTGGAAGACCAGGGCCACAAACCCGGCCCGGTCCACAGCCTGGAACTGAGCAACGTGCGTTACGCTTTCCCGCCGGTGGAAGGCAGCGAGCCCTTCCGCCTCGGCCCGGTCAACCTGCGCATCGAACAAGGCGACATTGTGTTCATCGTCGGTGAGAACGGCTGCGGCAAAACCACGCTGATCAAACTGCTGCTGGGTCTTTATGCGCCCACCGAAGGCGAGATCCGCGTGAACGACCAGCCGATCACCGCCCTCAACCGCGATGACTACCGGCAGAATTTCACCACGATATTTGCCGACTATTACCTGTTCGATGACCTGATTCAGGGCGACCGGCAAGTGCCGCAGGATGCCACGCGCTACCTCGAACGCCTGGAGATCGCGCACAAGGTCAGCGTGCGCGACGGCGCATTCAGCACCACCGATCTTTCCACCGGCCAGCGCAAACGCCTGGCGCTGGTCAATGCCTGGCTCGAAGAGCGGCCGGTGCTGGTGTTCGACGAATGGGCGGCCGATCAGGACCCGACCTTCCGCCGCATTTTCTACACCGAACTGCTGCCCGACCTGAAGCGCCTGGGCAAAACCATCATCGTCATCTCCCACGATGACCGCTACTTCGACGTAGCCGATCAACTGGTGCGCATGGAAGCCGGCAAGGTTAAAAGCGAACTGCAACCCGCGTAATCGACGAGGCCGTGGCCGGTCGGAAAAATATTTTTTTCCGGTTTGCCGCGGCCTCCTCGTCTTAATGAGATGAATAAGAACCATTACCAACTATACCTGCCAAGGTCTTAACCTCATGTCCGCATCTCGTTTCATGCTTCGACCTCTGACCCGCGCCCTGTTAATAAGCAGCACGACCCGCTCGCGCATGACGTCTACCGGCCTCGGCCTGGCGATGACCCTGGCCATGACGCCGTATGTTCAGGCCCAGGAATGGACCCTGAACATCCCGGCCCAGCCATTGGCTCAGGCGCTGCAGACCCTCGGTCAACAGACCAGTCTGCAAATCATCTACAGCCCGGAGAGCATTCAGAGCCTGCGTTCCAGTGCCCTCAACGGCCGCTATCAGGACGATGATTCGCTCAGCGCGATGCTCAAGGGCACCGGGATTCGCCATCAGCGCGACGGCAACACGGTCACCCTGCTGGCGCCGGCCACCGGCAGCGCGATGGAACTGGCACCGACCAGTATCAACGGTCAGCGATTGGGTGCGACCACCGAAGGCAGCAACTCTTACACCACCGGGGCGGTGACCATTGGCAAGGGCGAGCATTCGCTCAGGGAAACCCCACAGTCGATCACCGTCATCACGCGCAAGATGCTCGATGACCAGAACCTGAACACCATCGAACAGGTCATGGAAAAGACCCCGGGCATCACCGTTTACGATTCGCCCATGGGCGGCAAGTATTTCTACTCCCGCGGTTTCCGCATGACCGGCCAGTACCAGTACGACGGCGTGCCGCTGGACATCGGCAGCAGCTACGTGCAGGCCGATGCCTTCAACAGCGACATGGCGATCTATGATCGGGTCGAAGTGTTGCGCGGCGCGGCCGGGATGATGAAGGGCGCCGGGGGCACCGCAGGGGGGGTGAACTTTGTGCGCAAGCGCGGCCAGGACACTCCGCACACTCAACTGTCGTTGTCTGCCGGTACCTGGGACAACTACCGTGGACAGGTCGACACCGGCGGCCCGCTGAACGACGCCGGCACCATCCGTGGCCGGGCCGTGGTGACCCAGCAGACCCGTCAGTATTTCTATGACGTGGGCGAACGCAGGGACCAGATCTACTACGGCGCGCTGGACTTCGACCTGAGCGACTACACCACCCTGGGCCTGGGCATGGCCTATGAAGACGTCGATGCCACTCCGTGCTGGGGCGGCTTGCCGCGCTACGCCGATGGCAGCGACCTGAAGCTCTCTCGCTCCACGTGCCTGAACACCGCCTGGAACAACCAGCGCAGCAAGCGGGCCACTTACTTTGGCGACCTGAAACACGAGTTCAACGACAACTGGGCGCTGAAGGTCGCGGGGGTTTACTCAAAAAACACCCAGGACATGGAATACGCCTTCCCGAGCGGTTCGGTACCGGTAGGCGCCACCAGCACCGATACCCTGATGATCGGCAGCATCTTTGACTACGATCAGGTCGACTACGGCCTCGACGCTTACGTGGACGGCAAGTTCAACGCATTCGGCCAAGAGCACGAGCTGATCGTCGGTGCCAACGCCAGCCGCTCCCACAAAGATGACTTCTACGCCGTGGCCCTCCTGCCTGATCGTCAGGATGTGCTGAACCCCAACCATCACCTGCCCCAGCCGGATGAAAGTTTCTACCTGGCCAACGCCACCCGGGGTGGTCCGGTGGACATGCGGATCAAGCAATACGGCGCCTACTCCACGGCACGCCTGAAACTGGCCGACCCGCTGACCTTCGTACTGGGCAGCCGCGTCAGCTGGTACAAGTCCGAAACCGACTCCGTCTCGTTCTGGCGCGGCGAAGGCACACCGATCAGTTCCGAGGCCAAGGAAACCGGGCAAGTCACCCCGTTCGCCGCGCTGCTGTTCGACATCAACGACAACCTGACCGTCTACACCAGCTACGCGGATATCTTCACCCCGCAAGGCAACTACAAGACCATCACCGGTTCGACGCTCAAGCCATTGATCGGTCAGAGCTATGAATTGGGGATCAAGGGTGAATGGTTCGACGGTCGCCTGAACAGCTCCTTCAACCTGTTCCGCACCGTCCAGAAAGACGCAGCCCAGGATGACCCGGCCTGCCCGGACAGCAGCTGCTCGCAGAACTCCGGCAAAGTGCGCGCCCAAGGCTTCGAAGCTGAAGTCAGCGGTGAAGTCATTGACCGCCTGCAATTGCTGGCCGGCTACACCTACACCCAGACCAAGGTGCTGGAAGACGCCGACGCCAGTCAGGACGGTGTGTCGTATAACTCGTATGTGCCGCGCCACCTGCTGCGCGTGTGGGGCGACTACGCCCTCAGCGGTCCGCTGGAGCGCGTTACCGTCGGTGCCGGCGTCAATGCCCAAAGCAGCAACTACCGCGTCTCGCCGAGTAGCGGCAAAAATATCACCCAGGCTGGCTATGCGGTCTGGAACGGTCGCGTCGGCTACCGCATCGACGACACTTGGTCCGTGGCACTGAACGGCAACAACCTGTTCGACAAGCGCTACTACGCCACGATCGGTTCCGAAGGTTGGGGTAACTTCTACGGTGAACCGCGCAACTTCGTGATGTCGGTCAAGGCTGACTTCTGATTGCAGCGCCAATGAAAACGCCCCGCAATGCGGGGCGTTTTTTTGTGCGGGAAAAGGACGGTGGTTTAACTGAAAGTTCGAGGGTGTTCCAGCGGGCCTCTTCGCGAGCAAGCCCGCTCCCACATTTGATCTCAGGCGTACACAGATAGTGTGTTCACCGAAGATCCCCTGTGGGAGCGGGCTTGCTCGCGAAGAGGCCAGTCCATCCACCACAAGACACAGTCAGACCACTAAACAAGCACTGTTTAATCGACACTTCCAGATACTCACTCAGGCTACACATTCTTGCGCCGTTGCCTACGACTGCGCCAGAATCCGCTGGCTTGTGCGTCTAAGGGCCGGGCTCTATCGTTTCCGGGTCGCTGATCAATCAGCGATCGGGTTTAGCAGCCCGGGTCATCTCTAGACGTACAACGTTAGTCGTTCATGTTATGGCGGCTTTGCGTGGGGCACTTCGGTGCGCCGGGTTCTAGAGTCCTGGTCTGCTAACCCGCGTACAGCCGCCACCTCTTTTTCGTTTAGCAGCGATGTGTAGCGGCTCCACAACTCTAGGAGTTTCATCTATGTTCAAACCTACGCCAAACCCTCCGAAAACCGACGACGTTTCCCCCTACGAATCCCTCGATTCCAAAAAACTCAACGAAGCCGCCGACCGCGCCCTCGATTACCACCTCAAGCCATCCATCCCCCAAGACACCAAGCGCAAACCCAGCACCATTTACCATGTGGGTGAGAAGGTCGATAACGAAACCCTGCTGGTAAACGCCTGTGAAACCCTGGCGTCAGCGAGCATGATGCTCAGTGAGTTCGCCGGGTTGATGGACATGCCACATCGCAACATGATGCTGGGGATTCAATCGGTGGTGATGCTCGGGGAGTTGGCCGTCAACCGGGTGCTGGATAACTACGATCCGCGAGGCTAACAGACGCACTGATCGTTCCCACGCTCTGCGTGGGAATGCCTCAACGGACGCTCCGCGTTCGGCTTTAGAGGGTGGGACGCGGAGCGTCCCGGGCTGCATTCCCACGCAGAGCGTGGGAACGATCAATGTCGGCATCAACCCAAATGCCGACTCAGCGCCCGACTCAAGCGTTCATGCACGCTCAGCACATCCGGCATCACCGAGGCCAGCCTGAGCAAATCATGGGTCAGGCCCGGGCAATGTTCGAGTTCGACACTCACCCCCTGCGCGCGCAGTTTATCGACGTAGGCCTGGCCTTCATCGAGCAATGGATCGAACCCGGCCAGCAACACAATCGCCGGTGCCACACCGCGCAGATCCTCAGCCAGCAACGGTGAGAAGCGCCAGTCCAGCAAGTCCTCGGGGCCGCGGGCGTAGTGCTGGCAAAACCAGTCCAGCGTGTCGCTCTCCAGCAGATACCCCTCACTGAACAACAAACGCGAATCATGAGTGCGCGACGCATCAGTGACCGGATAACACAGCAGTTGCACCTTGGGGACGATGGCCACGGTGTGTGGCTGAACCACCGCTTGCAAGGCCAGCACCGTCGCCAATGTGGCACCGGCACTGTCACCGCCGAACGCGACGCGACCGACATCCAGCCCCAGGACCAGCGCCTGTTCCGCCAACCAGGACAAGGCGTCTTCACCGTCCTCCAATGCTGTCGGGAAGCGGTGCTCCGGCGCCAGCCGATAGCCAACCGACAACACCGCACACGGCGTACGTTGGCAGAATTCGCGGCAGACTCCGTCATGGGAATCCAGGCTGCCCACTACAAAACCACCGCCATGGAAATACACCAGCACCGGCATCGGTGACATCGCCCCGCTCGGACGATACAAACGCAACGCCAGCGGCGCACCGTCCCGCGCCGTGGTGTTGACCTCCAGCACGTCAAGATCCTGAGGAGCATCCCAACGCAATTGCGCCGTGGTTTGTTCGAAAATCGCCCGCGCCTCGACCGGTGTCATTTGATGCAGCGCCGGCAGGCCTGCGTCCTGGCCGTCTTGCGCCAGGTCGAGGAAGGCTTCCAGATCAGGGTGTAACGACATCGAAAAAATCCTTATGTCCGTAAAAGGGGCGCGCCTGAGCAACGCCCCTCCAGCAATGATTAAAGCCCCGGCACTCAGCCCACCCGCGCCATGCAATGCTCGATCAACGCCTCAAGCTCGCGCTGATAATCCTGCATGAACGACTCCATGGTGCTGGCTCGATAACGCTGGGTGCTGTAAATGCAACGCAGCGCCAACTGACCGTCGTACACCTGGCCGACAACCTCCAGCCAGTTGCCCAGATTGGCCTGCAGGCTGTAGTTGTCGCCGGTTTCTTCCAGCGCCGGCACCAGCAACGCTTGCTCGTCGAAGCTCTGGTCGAACTGCCCCAGATAGTTGAACGTCACCCGTGCCTGCGGCAGGTCGGCCAATTGGCGGGCCAGTTGCGGGCCGGCCAGATGACGCAACACGCCGTAGCCGATGCCCTTCTGTGGGATGGCCGCCAACTGCGCCTGTACGTTGATGATCGACGCACCGATGTCCGCGCTGTCGGGAGTGAGCCGGACCGGGAACATGCTGGTGAACCAGCCCAGGCTGCGACTCAGGTCGATGTTCTCGAACAGGTCCTCGCGACCGTGCCCTTCCAGCAGAATCAGCGCCGACGGTTGTTCGCTCCAGCGGCACAACGCCCGGCTCAGGGCCGACAGCAGCAAATCGTTGATCTGCGTGCGATAGACCGCCGGCGCCTGCTTGAGCAACTGCTCGGTGTGCTCGCTGGACAACTTGAGCCGCGCCTGAGCCTGGTGACGCACCTGATTCTTGCCGCGACGGTTGTCGCACGGCAGGTCGATACCCGGCTGATCCAGTTGCTCCAGCCAGTAGCCCAATTCCTGCTCGGCAATCACCGGCGCCTGCGCCTGCAGGGCTTCGGCAAATGCGCGATAGCTGCTGGTGCGGATCGGCAATTGCGGTTCGATGCCCATCACGCAGGCCTCGTAGGCCACCTTCAAGTCATCGAGCAAAATCCGCCACGACACCGTGTCCACCACCAGATGGTGGATGACCATCAACAGCCGCGCCTGGCCGTCCGGCAAGGCGATATGCACCACGCGCCAGGCCGGTCCATCGTCGAGTTTGAGGCTGCGCTGAGTCAGGTTGGCCAAGGCTTCGACCTGCTCACTGCTCTCGACCTCGCGGCGCCACAGCACCGGCTCGCGGCGCTCGGTCGGTGCGGCATAGCGCTGCAACCAGCGCCCGCCTTCCTGACAGAAGCGCAGGCGCAAAGTGTCGTGATGGTTTTCGATCCAGCCCAGCGCTCGTTCCAGGGCATCCAGATCCAGAGTCTGACGCGCACTCAGCAAAAACGACTGGTTGTAGTGATGAGACTCGGCCATGCCCTCGGCAAAGAACCACTCCTGAATCGGCAGCAGATTGAACAACCCGTCACTGGCCACATGGGTGAGGTCCACCGACGGTTGCGCGGTGCCCGCCTTCACCACGTCCTGCTCGACGATGCCGGCGATGGTCTGGTAGCGCATCAGATCACGCAGCTTGAGTTCCATCTGCAGGGTCGGGTGGTTCCTGACCCGGGAAATCACTTGCAGGCTCAGGATCGAGTCGCCACCCAGTTCGAAGAAGTTGTCGCTGATACCGACCTGCTCCACCTGCAACACCTGCGACCAGATCTCCGCCAGCAGTTGTTCCTGCTGATTGCGCGGGGCGACGTATTCCTCACTTTTGAATTCCGGCTCGGGCAATGCCTTGCGGTCGAGCTTGCCGTTGGGGGTGATCGGGAAGGCACTGAGGCAGACAATCTGCGCCGGTACCATGTATTCCGGTAAGGTGCTGCGCAGACCGGCCTTGAGTTCATCACCTAGCTGCTGCCCGGCGTCGGTGACGACGTAACCGATCAGTTGCTTGCCGGAGGCGTTGTCCCGGGCGATCACCAAGGCGTCGCTGACCTGCGCCAGTTGCCGCAGGCTGGCCTCGACTTCACCGAGCTCGATGCGGAACCCACGCACCTTGACCTGATGGTCGATACGGCCGACGTAATCGACCACGCCGTCCTGGCGCAAGCGCACCAGGTCGCCGGTGCGGTACAACCGCTCGCCGCCAGCAAACGGATTGGGCACGAAGCGTTCGCAGGTCAGGTCTGGCCGACCGTGATAACCACGGGCAACCCCGTAGCCACCGATGTACAACTCGCCGGCAAAACCTGGCGGCAGCGGATTCAGTTCTTCATCCAGCACATACAGCGAACGCGCGCCCACCGCCCGGCCGATCGGTGCATAAGCCGCTTCACACTGCTGGCTCACCGGCACTTTCCACAGCATCGGCGTGACCACGGTTTCCGTCGGGCCGTAGCCGTTGGTGAAGTACTCCGGACGCAGCGCTGCTTTGACCTGTTCGAAAGTCTGGTCCGGCACCGCATCGCCGCCGAAGCAGTAGATGCGCACCGGTGGCGGTGCGATACCGCTGGCCGCGGCGTACTCGGCCAGTTGCTTGAGGTAGGCCGGCGGGAAGCAGGCGATGGTCACGCCGTACTCGTGCAGTGCCTGATAAGTCTGCTCCGGCGTCCACAGGCAACCGTCCCGCACTACCAGCCGACCGCCGCTGTACAGCGTACTCAACCAGCGCTCATGAGCACCATCGAAGGCGAACGACATGAAGTGCAGCTCGCAGCTGCGGGTGTCCATTTCATACAGTTTGGCGATGGCCTGACAGTGCATGCTCAGGGGGCCCTGGGTGACCGCCACGCCTTTTGGCCGTCCGGTAGAACCCGAGGTGTAAACCAGATAAGCCAACCCTTGCTCCAGCACGCGGCACGCCGGCGCCTCATCGCCATAACGGGATTCGTCGAGGTGATCCAGTTCAAGGCGCAACAGGCCCTCGGGCGCCGGTAACGTCGCCCGCAGGCTGCTCTGGGTCAGCAGCAACGCCATGCCGGAATCTTCGATCATGTACGCCAGACGCTCCGGTGGATAATCAATATCCAGCGGCACATACGCGGCGCCGCTTTTGAGCACGGCGAGGAAGCTGACGACCATTTCCAGCGAGCGCGGCAGTGCCACGCCGATCACCACTTCCGGCCCCGCGCCGTGCTCGATCAAACAATGGGCCAGACGATTGGCCCGGCGTTCCAGCTCGCCATAGCTCAGGCTCAGCCCGGCGCATTGCACCGCAATGGCCTCGGGCTGACTCAAGGCGTGTCGGCTGATCAGTTCCGGCAACAGCTGCGGCTGATGATCCGCCGGCGGCTCGGCGCTCCAGGTTTGCATCGCCTGCCATTGTTCAGAAGACAGGCGCTGCAGGTTACCCAGGCGTTCGTGAGGGGCGCGCATCATCGCTTCAAGGGTGTTTTCCAGGGTCAGACGAATCCCCTCCACCGCCTCGGCACTGAAGTGGCTGCGCAGGTACAGGTATTCAATCGACAATTCGTCGCCGAGCGTCACCGCCAGGTCCATCGGCACGTTCGTCACGTCATGACCGATGGATTTGCCGAAGCTCAGGCCGGTATCGTTGTCCTCTTGCAGGCGATCGTCGATCGGGTAGTTCTCGAACACGATGATGCTGTCGAACAGCGCCTGCCCGCCCAGGCCGGACCAGCGTTGCACGTCCGCCAACGGAGCCTGGGAATGGTCGCGGATATCCAGGTTGTAAGCCTGGATCCGGTTTAGCCAGTCTGCCAGAGGCTGATCCGGTTCCAGCGTCTGAATGATCGGCAAGGTGTTGATGAACAGCCCCAGCATGTTGCCGACATTGGGCAAACTCTCGGGACGCCCGGACACCGTGGCACCAAAGGTCACGGTGTTTTTCCCGGTGTAGCGCTGCAACAGCAGCAACCATGCGCCCTGGATCAACGTGTTCGGCGTAATCCGCAGATCGCGGCAGAACTGCAGCAGACGACCGGTCTGTTGCGCGTCCCAATGGGAGTAAATGGCGTTGTGGCCAGGCTCATCGGACACATGCCGTGGATGGATGGCCTGGCTCAACGCCGTCGCCTCGTTGACCGGGGCCAACCGGGCTTTCCAGAACAGTTCCCGGGCGTCCTGGTCCTGGGCTTGCAACCAGGCGATGAAGTCGCGGTAGCGGCCGTTTTCTGCGCTGATTTCACCCTTGGCGTAGTGCTGGATCACCTCACCAAACAGCCGCGAGCTGCTCCAGCCGTCCATCAGGATGTGGTGGCTGGTCCAGACCATCTGGTACTGATCTTCAGTGCTGCGAATCAACAACACTCGCTGCAGTGGCGCCTGGGTCAGCTCGAAGCCTCGTGCACGGTCCTCGGCGGCCCGCGTGGCGATGTCCTCCTCGCTGACGTCGCGATCGCGCCAGTCGAGCACCTGCAAATCGAGCGTCGCCTGACGCTGGACAATTTGCAGCGGTTTGGCCAAGCCATCATGCCAGTGGAAGCTGGTACGCAGGATCGCCTGACGCGCGATGACCGCCTCCCAGGCCTTGCGGAAACGCTCAACATCCAGACCGCCCACCGGCAAACTGATCTGATTGACGTACAGGCTCGAACCATTGTCCGACAAGGTGTGGAACAGCATGCCCTCTTGCATCGGCGACAGCGGATAAATGTCTTCGATCCGGGACGGGGCTACCGGCAAGGCGTCCAGTCGGGCCTGATCCAGGCGCGCCAACGGGAAATCCGACGGCGTGACGCCGTGGCTGTCCGGCTGGCAGCAATGCTCGATCAGCAACTCCAGTTCCCGGGCGTATTCCTCGGCCAGGCGTTCGATGGTCGAGGCGTTGAACATGTGCGTGCTGAACGACCAGCCGACACTCAACTCGCCGCCGTACACCTGGCCATTGAGCGTCAGCCAGTTACCCAGCAGCGCATCGTGACTGTGCTCTGCGCCCTTGACCTCATCGGCCGGCACAAACAAGGCACCGCTCTGGCTATCAAAGCTGCCATCGAACTGGCCCAGGTAGTTGAAGGTGATACGCGGTGTCGGCAGGGTCCGCAGCGACGCCTGGCACGCCTCGTCACCCAGATAACGCAACACACCGTAACCCATGCCACGATCCGGAATCGCGCGCAGTTGCTCCTTGATTTGCTTGATCGAGCCGGCCAGCTCCTGGGTCGGGGTCAATTTGACCGGGAACAGACTGGTGAACCAGCCTACTGTGCGGGTCAGATCAAGGCCGTCGAACAGATCTTCACGACCATGGCCTTCAAGCTGAATCAGCACCGACGACTGTTCGCTCCAACGGGCGATCACCCGTGCCAGCGCCGTCAGCAACAGGTCGTTGACCTGTGTGCGGTAAGCCGCCGGGGTCTGTTGCAGCAGTCGTCGGGTCAAGGTCGGGTTCAGGCGACTGTAAAGCGTCAAGGCATGGCGGCTTTGCAGGCTGCCCTGGGGGTTATCTTGCGGCAGCGGCGCGCCGTCCGAGCGCTGCGCCTGCCAGTAAGGCAGTTGTTCAAGCAGCGATTCACTGCGGGCGTGACCTTGCAATTGCTCCGCCCAATGCTTGAAGGACGTGGTCTTGGCCGCCAATGCCAACGGTTCGCCGGCCAGTAACTGGCAGTAGCTGCCCTGCAAATCCTCCAGCAGGATCCGCCACGACACACCATCGACCACCAGGTGATGAACGATCAACAACAAGCGCTGTTCGCCCTCAGGCAAATCGAACAACACCGCGCGCAACAACGGGCCTTGTTGCAGATCCAGGCTGCGTTGGGCTTGTTCGGCGACGCGTTCCAGGTGGGCGGCATCACTGACCGATTCCAGCCACAACGGCGACAGGCGCTGTTGTTCCACGGTCCGATAGCTCGCCGACCAGCTGCCTGGGGTTTGTGTAAAGCCCAGGCGCAGGCCGTCGTGATGATCGATCAGCGCGTGCAAGGCCTGCTCAAGCGGCGCGGCCACCAGAGGGTTCAACGGTTTGAGCAGCACCGACTGATTCCAGTGATGACGCTGCGGCAAGGGTTGTTCGAAGAACCATTGCTGAATCGGCAGCAACGGTGTCTCACCTGTCACCGGGCCTTGATCGGTTGGCGCCAGGGCTTTGCCGAGCTGCGCGACAGTGGCCAGCCCCTGGACGGTCTGCTGCTGGAACAGATCCTTGGGCGTGAAGCTGATTCCCTGCTGACGCGCCCGGCTCACCACCTGAATGGAGATGATCGAATCGCCGCCCAGGGTGAAGAAGTTGTCGGTCACGCCGACCCGCGTAAGTTTCAGAATGTCTTGCCAGATCCCGGCAATCTGCTGTTCCAGCGCGGTGCGCGGTGCCACGTAATCGCGTTGCAGCGGGTTGGCGCCCGGGGTCGGCAAGGCCTTGCGGTCGAGTTTGCCGTTGGGGGTCAGCGGCAATTGTTCGATGAACAACCATTGCGCCGGCACCATGTAATCCGGCAGATGTGCCTTGAGGCCGGTCTTGAGTGCCTCGCTCAGATCGTCCTGCTGTTGCGGGCTAAGATCGGCCTGCGTCGGCACCACATAGGCCACCAGTTGCTGACCGCTATGGCCTTCCACCGCCAGCACCACGCCTTCGCGCACGCTGTCGTGGGCCAGCAGGCGTGCTTCGATTTCACCCAGTTCGATACGGAACCCGCGCACCTTGACCTGATGGTCGATGCGGCCGACGTATTCGATCAGGCCGTCGTCACGCAAACGAGTCAGGTCGCCGGTGCGGTACATCCGCTCGCCATGGCTGGCCAGCGGGTTGGGCACAAAACGCTCGGCGGTCAGGCCCGGGCGGAACAGATAGCCACGGGTAATGCCGTCGCCGGCCAGGTACAACTCGGCCGCAACGCCAATCGGCGCGGCCTGCAACTGGCCGTCGAGCAAGTGCGCGGTGGTATTCACCAGCGGCCGACCGATGTTCGCCTGACCGCCGGCTTCGCGGCGGGTGCAGGTCGAATAGGTGGTGTCTTCCGACGGCCCGTACAAATCGTAAACGTGCTCGACCGAGGTCTCACGGTACAGCGTGTCCACCAGGCCTTGCTTGAGCGGTTCACCCGCAAGATTGATGATGCGCACACCTGAAGGGATCTGCCCGGCGCGCTGCAAGGCCGCGATGGCCGACGGCACGGTGTTGATCAGGCGCACCTGATCGCGTTCCGGCAGGTCCGGCAACTCCAGGGCGTTGCGCGCCATGATGATCGAGCCGCCGCGGGCCAGGGTGACGAAAATCTCCCACACCGACAGGTCGAAGCACACCGAGGTCGAGGCCAGTACGCCTTGCAGATCCTCCTCGCTGTACACCTCGTGCGACCAGTGGATCAACGCCTGCACGTTGCGATGAGCAATCGCCACGCCTTTGGGTTTACCGGTGGAACCGGAGGTATAAATCACATACGCCAGGTTGGCCGAGTCGATCCGGCCCTCAAGGTTGTGCGGTGCCTGGTCGGCGAAGGCCTGACCGCCCGCCTCGACCCACACCCCTTGGGCTTGGGTCTCGGGCAACTGCGACAGCAAGTGCGGCTGGGTCAGCAACACCCGCGCCTGACTGTCGTCGAGCATGTAGGCCACGCGATCCGCCGGATAGTCCGGGTCCAACGGCACGTAGGTGCCACCGGCCTTGAGCACCGCCATCAAGGCAATCACCAGCTCGGCGGAACGGGGCATCGCCACGCCCACGCGGATTTCCGCACCGACACCCAGCGTTTGCAGATGACGGGCCAGTTGATTGGCGCGGCGATTGAGTTCGGCATAGGTCAGCCCAGCACCGGCATGCCGTAAGGCAATCGCCTGTGGCCGCGCTTCGACCTGGGCTTCAAAGCCCTGATGGATCAAGGCCTGGGCCGGGTACGCCGCATGATGGTCATTCCATTCGGCCAGCGTGCGCAGCTCGCTCGCCGGCAACAGGCCGATCTCGCCCAGCAGGCGTTGCGGTGCGTCGAGGAACTGGCGCAGCACTTCTTCCAGATGAGCGGCCAGGCCGGCAATGCTGCGCTCGGCGAAGTGCTCGGTGAGGTAGTTGAAGTCCAGGCTCAATACTTCGCCGGCACCGGCGATCAGCGTCAGGCCGTAGTTGGTTTGCTCACGGTGTTCGAGACCGCTGAAACGCAAGCCGCCCGGATTGGCCTCCAGGGTGTCGGACACCGGGTAGTTTTCGAACACCAGCAAGGTGTCAAACAACGCTTCGCCGTTGAGCGCCGCCAGGCGTTGAATGTCTTGCAATGGCGTCTGTTCGTAATCGCGCAGCAGCAGGTTTTTGTCCTGCACGCTGCGCACCCAGTCGCTGACACTGCAGGTCGCTGGCGGGCTGGCGATTACCGGCAGGGTATTGATGAACAGGCCCAACTGTTGCTCGATACCCGGCAGGTCCACCGGGCGACCGGACACCGTCGCGCCGAACGCGACACTGCTTTGCCCGGTGTAGCGCTGCAACACCAGCAGCCACGCGGCTTGCACCAGGCTGTTGAGCGTCACTTGCTGCTGACGCGAGAAACCGTTGAGGCGCTGGGTGAAGGCTGCGTCAAAGGTCAGCTTATGCACGCCTTTGCCGGGGCCGGGCACGGTTTGTCCGTGGCAGGCCGAGGCCAACCGCGTCGGTTCGTCCAGTTCGGCCAACTGCCCGCGCCAGAAGGCTTGCGCCGCGTCCTTGTCCTGGCGTTGCAGCCAGGCCAGGAAGTCGCGATAACGGCCCTGCGCACTCGGCACCGGATGCCCGGCGTAATCCTGCAGCACTTCGCCAAACATCCGCGAGTTGCTCCAGCCGTCCATGAGAATGTGGTGGCAGGTGAAGATCAGGCGATGACGGTCATCGGCGGTGCGCAGCAGGCACAGGCGTAGCAGCGGCGGATTCTGCAAGTCGAAACCGCGTTCGCGATCGGCCAAGGCACGGGCCTCAAGCGCGGCTTGCAAGTCCGGTTCGGCGCGCACATCCACTTCCGGCATTTCCAGGGTCAGCTGGCGATAGATCACTTGCAGCGGTGTATCGAGGCCGTCGCGGCCCCAGATGAAACCGGCGCGCAGCACTTCATGACGATCCACTACCCGCTGCCACGCTTGCTGGAAGCGCGGTACGTCCAGACCGTCGATATCCAGCAGCATCTGATAGACGTAAGCGCTGGCATCGGCGTCGTACAGGCTGTGGAACAGAATGCCCTGCTGCATCGGCGCCAGCGGGTAAATGTCCTCGATCCGCTGCGCCGCAATCGGCAAGCTGTCCAGATGCGCCTGGGACAACCCGGCCAGTGGCACATCGGAAGGGGTCAGGCCGCCGCTCGGATGGCTCAGGCAATGGTCGATCAACTCACCCAGCGCAACTTCATAAGCGCGGGCTAAAGCGTTGATGGTCGCCTCTTCGAACACGTCACCGCTGTAGGTCCAGGTCAGGCTCAATTGCCCTTGGTAGACACGGCCGTCGATGGTCAGCCAGTTGCTCATCGGCGCCTGTTCATCCTGCCCGGCGCCCTTGTCTTCGGTGGCCGGCACCCACAGGGCGTCTTCGTCGAAGTTGTTATCGAACTGCCCCAGGTAGTTGAACGTCACCTTGGGTTGGGACAAGCCGCTCAGGGCTGCTTGCGCAGTGTCGTTGCCCAAATACCGCAGCAAGCCAAAGCCGATGCCTTTGTTCGGGATCGAGCGCAGTTGTTCCTTGATGCCCTTGATGGACGCTTCGAGGCTGGCCTGCGGAGTGAGGCGCACCGGGAACATGCTGGTGAACCAGCCCACGGTACGGCTGAGGTCGAGGTCATCGAACAGGTCTTCGCGGCCATGCCCTTCGAGTTGCACCAGGGCGCTGTCGGAGGCGGTCCACTCACACAAAACCCGGGCCAATGCGGTCAACAGCAAATCGTTGACCTGAGTGCGATACACCGCCGGCGCCTGTTGCAGCAGTTGCCGGGTGCGTTCGGCATCCAGACGCGTATCGACGCTGCGCTCGAAACGGTTCTGCAGTTGTCCATCAGGGTTGTCCAGCGGCAAGTCTGTCGGCGCTTCGGCCAGTTGCTCGCGCCAGTAATCCAGCTCGGTTTCCAGCCCGGTGCTGCGCGCATAACCTTGCAGGCGTTCGCCCCAATCCTTGAATGCCGTGGTCTTGGCCGGCAGGCGCAACGGCGTGCCGGCGCTCAGTTGCTGATAAGCGGTTTGCAGGTCTTCCAGCAGAATCCGCCACGACACACCATCGACCACCAAATGGTGGATCACCAACAGCAGTCGCTGACTGGCGTCGGGCAAATCTACCAAGGCCGCACGGATCAACGGGCCGTCGCTCAGGTTCAGGCTGCGCTGCAACTCCAGGCACAGCGCTGGCAAGGCCTCGCTGTCAGGCAACGCCACGGTGCGCAGCAGTGCGTTCGGCTGATCGACGGCGGCATGTTCCTGCGCCCAGCCACCTGCGGTCTGGCGATAGCGCAGACGCAAGGCATCGTGATGCCGTTGCAGATGTTCCAGGGCCTGCTCCAGCGCAGCCGCTTGCAGAGGTTCGGCCGGGGTCAGCAGGATCGACTGGTTCCAGTGCTGACGCTGGGGAATGTCGGTGGCGAAAAAGTACTGTTGAATCGGGGTCAGCACGGCAGCGCCAAGCACATCACCTTGCATCGCCTGCACCGCATCGCTCTGCTGTGCGACGGTGGCCAGGCGTTGCACGGTCTGGTGCTGGAAGATGTCCTTGGGCGAGAAGCGGATGCCCGCCTGACGCGCCCGGCTGACCACCTGAATCGAGATGATCGAATCGCCGCCCAGTTCGAAGAAGTTGTCGTTGAGCCCAACCCGCTCGACTTTCAGCACGTCCTGCCAGATCTCGGCCAAACGCTGTTCGAGCTCGCTACGCGGCGCCGCGTAAGCTTCTTGCACCAGGCTCACATCGGGGTTGGGCAGTTGCTTGCGATCGAGCTTGCCGTTGGCCGTCAGCGGCAGGCGGTCGAGGAACACCCAGCTGACCGGCACCATGTAGTCCGGCAGGGTTTCACGCAATTGCGCCTTGATCAAATCGCGCAAGCCGCCATGGGCATCTGCGTCCAGTGGCTCGTTCGGCACAATCCAGGTAGCCAGTTGCTGCCCACTGAGCCCTTCGACCGCCAGCACCACGGCTTCACGCACGGCGTCATGGTTGAGCAATTGGGTTTCGATTTCCCCCAGCTCGATACGGAAACCGCGAATCTTTACCTGATGGTCGATACGGCCGATGTACTCGATCACCCCGTCGCCACGCAGTCGCGCCAGGTCGCCGGTGCGGTACAAACGTTCGCCGGCCACAGGGTTAAACGGATCCGGGACGAACCGGGTGGCGCTCATGCCTGGCTGGTTCAGATAGCCCCGCGCAAGCCCGGCCCCGGCGATGTACAACTCGCCGATACAGCCTTGGGGCACCAGGTTCAGCGCGTCATCGAGCAAGTACCACGACAGGTCGACAATCGGCTCGCCGATCGGGCTGCTGTGGGTCTGTTGCAAGTCCGCCATGGACAGTGGGCGATAGGTCACATGCACGGTGGTTTCGGTAATGCCGTACATGTTGATCAGAGTCGGCGCGCGGTCGCCGAAACGCTCGAACCAGGGGCGCAGGCTCTGCACTTCCAGCGCTTCGCCACCAAACACCACGTAACGCAGCGCATGGTTGCGCGACGAAGCACTGGCCACCTGCATCAGCGGTTTGAACGCCGACGGCGTCTGGTTCAGAACGGTGACCTGTTCATCGCAGAGCAAGGTGTAGAACTCTTCCGGCGAACGGGTGACGTCGTGGGGCACCACCACCAGTTTGCCGCCGTGAAGCAGCGCGCCGAAAATTTCCCAGACCGAGAAATCGAACGCGTAGGAATGGAACAGCGTCCAGCTGTCCTCGGGGCCAAAACCGAACCAGTGATCGGTGGCGCTGAACAGGCGAATGACATTGCCATGGGGCAGCAACGCGCCTTTGGGCTTGCCGGTGGACCCGGAGGTATAAATCACATACGCGAGGTTGTCAGCGGTGGTGCGGCAAGGAGGGTTGGCGGTGCTGCTGTCCTGCGGAGGTTGATTCAGGTCCAGACAGGCCAGCCCCGGTGGAATCGGCAGCTGCGCCAACAGGTGACCCTGGGTCAGCAACAGCTCGATCCCGCTGTCCTCAATCATGTAGCGCAAACGGTCGTCGGGGTAGCTTGGGTCCAGCGGCACATAAGCGCCACCGGCCTTCAGCACAGCAACAATGGCGACGATCATGTCCAGCGAACGCTCAACCGCCACGCCCACTCGAACATCGGGGCCGACGCCACGGGCGATCAGCTGATGCGCCCATTGGTTGGCCTGTTGATTGAGTTCGGCATACGTCAGCCGTTGCCCGGCGAACACCACCGCTGGCGCATCTGGACGACGCTCGGCCTGAGCCTCGATCAACTGATGAATGCACTGGCTGACCGGGCGCGCCATCGGGTTCGGGTTCGGGCTCGGGTTCCAGTGCGCGAGAAGTTGTTGTTGCTGCGCGTCATCGAGCACCGGCAGCTGGGCAATGCGCTGGGTCGGGTCCTCAACGATTGCACGCAGCAGGTTGCGCCAATGCTGCGCCAGACGTTCGATGGTCGCAGGCTCGAACAAATCGGTGGCGTATTTGAGCACCGCTTCAATGCCATGGGCCTGTTCGGTGGTGTTCAGCACCAGATCGAATTGCGCGGTTGCGCTTTGCCACTCCAGCGGCTCGATGCTCAAGCCGTTCAACCGCGTCTCGACACTGATCCGGCTTTCGGCCTGGTGATTGAACATCACCTGGAACAACGGGCTGTGACTCAGGCTGCGGCCTGGCTCCAGGGCTTCCACCAGTTGTTCGAACGGCAGGTCCTGGTGCGCTTGGGCTTCCTGGGCGGTTTGCCGAACCTGGCGCAGCAGATCGACGAAGCTGGCTTGCCCGTCGACGTCCGCCTTGAGCACCTGGGTGTTGACGAAGAAACCGATCAGACGCTCGATCTCCACGCGCCCGCGGTTGGCCACTGGCACACCGACGCGAATATCGGCCTGGCCGCTGTAGCGGTGCAACAAGGCCTGGAACGAGGCCAGCAACAGCACAAACAGCGTGACGTTTTCCCGTCGGGCAAAGGCCTTGAGGCTGTCGCTCAGTACCGGGTCCAGAATCAGGTTATGGCTGGCCCCGGCAAAGCTCTGCTCCACCGGACGCGCACGGTCAGTGGGCAACTCCAGCACCGGCTGCTCGCCGCCGAGCTTGTGTTGCCAGTAGGCCAGTTGACGCTCCTGTTCGCCGGCCTCCATCCATTGCCGCTGCCACAGGGCGTAGTCGGCGTATTGAATCGGCAAGGCCGGCAGCCCGGCGTCATGCCCGAGGTTGAAACCGGCATACAGCTGCACCAGTTCCTCGATCATCACCTGCAACGACCAACCGTCCGACACGATGTGGTGCAGGGTCAGCACCAGCACGTGATCATGCGGGGTGACTTGCAGCAGGGCCGCGCGCAACAGCGGGCCGGTCTGCAAATCGAAAGCTTGCTGGCTCTGGGTCTGGACGAAGGCCTGGATCGACGCCTGCGGGTTTGCCGCCAGTTCAGGGCTCAGCTCGTGAATATCCAGGGCAAACGATCCTGCGGGCAGGATCGTTTGCAAGGGTTGCCCGGCGTCTTGAGTGAACACCGTGCGCAAGGTTTCGTGACGTTCGATCAGCGCCTGGACGCTGCGCTGCAACGCGGCCACATCCAGCGGGCCCCGCAAGCGCAAGGCCGTGGGAATGTTGTAGGCCGCGCTGTGCGGCGCCCATTGCCAGAGAAACCACTGGCGCTGTTGAGCGTAGGACAGCAACAACGGTTCTTCAGCCGTGCGCTTGAAAACCGGGGCAATGTCAAAAAGGTTGACGCCTTTCTGCTTGAGCAGAACCGCCAGAGCCTTTCTTTGCTTAGCCGAAAGTTGTCCTACCGACTCGATTAACTCTTGCACGCGTTGTTCCCCTCAAGAAATCAGTTTTTCCAGATCATCGAGGGATAGACGTTTGAGGGCCTCCAGGGATTTAGCCAATTCGTCCTGAACCGGCGATAAATCGACGCGTAACGCTTCGATGCGGGCGCAGAACGCGTGCAGGGTATCGGCTTCGAACAGCTCCTTGAGCGGCACTTTGTCACCCAGGCGTTCCTTGATCCGGGTCACCACCAACGTCGCCAGCAACGAATGCCCGCCCAATTGGAAGAAGTTGTCCGTCAGGCCGACGCGCTCGACTTCCAGCACCTCCTGCCAGACGGTCGCCACTTCCCATTGCAGGTCGGTGCGCGGCGCTTCGTAACGCTGCAGCGTCGGATTGCCGCCCAGCGCCATCAGGGCCTTGCGGTCGAGCTTGCCATTGGGGGTCAGCGGCAGCGCGTCGATCACGTGCAGATGGCTCGGCACCATATGCGCCGGCAAGCGGCTGGCCAACGCCGCGCGCAGGGTTTCCACCAACGATAAATTGCCCGGTTGGCTCGCTACGACGTAGGCATGCAGATGCTTGCCCGCCGCGCCCTCCTGCGCCAGCACCACGGCTTCGCGCACTTCGGGCTGCTCCAGCAATCGGGCTTCGATCTCGCTCAGCTCGATGCGGAAGCCACGGATTTTCACCTGATGGTCGGCACGACCGATGTACTCAATGTTGTCGTCAGGCCCCTGGCGCACCAGATCGCCAGTGCGATACAGCCGCTCACCGTTGGTCGCGAAGGGGTCCGGCACGAAGCGTTCGGCGGTCAGGCCGGGACGCAGCAGATAACCTCGGGTCACACCGGCACCGGCCAGGTACAACTCGGCCGCCAGCCCTGCCGGCAACACCTGCAACTGGCTGTCGAGCAGGTAGGCCACGGTGTTGTCCAGCGGCCGCCCGATGTTCGCCCGGCCGTTGGCAGTGCGCAGGGTGAAGGTCGAATAGGTGGTGTCTTCCGACGGCCCGTACAGGTCATAAACCTGCTTGACCGACGTGCTGGCGTACAGCGTATCGACCAGCGTCTGCTTGAGCGGCTCGCCGGCCAGATTGATGGTGGTGACCGACGGCGGAATCTGCCCGGCCCGTTGCAGCGCGGCAATCGCCGACGGCACGGTGTTAATCAGCGTCACGCGCTCACAGGCCGGCAACTCGGACAGCGCCAGAGCGTTGTCCGCCAGCACCATGCAACCGCCGCTGGCCAACGTGACGAAAATCTCCCACACCGACAGGTCGAAGCAGATCGAGGTCGAGGCCAGCACGCCACGCAGCTGCTCATCGCGGTAAACACCCTGCGACCACTGGATCAGCGCCGCGAGGTTAGCGTGGGTGATCGCCACGCCTTTGGGCTTGCCGGTGGAGCCGGAGGTGTAAATGACATACGCCAGATTCTGCGCAACGATCCGGCTGACTGGCGCCGTGGACGGATACCCGGCGAGCCATTCGGCGCCCTCTTCGACCAACAGCACTTGCGACGGCAACGCCTCGGGCAACATCGCCTGCAACGCGGCTTCGGTCAGCAGCACCGCTGCGCAACTGTCCTCGAGCATGTGCAGCAAGCGCTCTTGCGGATACTCCGGATCCAGCGGCACGTAGGCACCGCCAGCCTTGAGAATCGCCAGCAGCCCGACCAGCATGTCCGGGGTGCGGCGCATGCACACGCCAACCCGCACTTCCGGCCCGACGCCCAGCGTTTGCAGCTTGTGCGCCAGTCGATTGGCCCGGGCGTCGAGGGTTTGGTAATCGAGGGTCTGCTCGGCAAACAACACCGCCGTAGCCTGCGGTTGGCGCTGTACCTGCGCGTCAATCCGTTCGACCACGTTGCGCGAATCCAGCGCCGTGACTGCGGCCTTGCCCCAGTCGACCGCCGCTTGACGCGGTGCGCCGTCCAGCAGTTGCAACGCGCCCAGAGGCTGCGAAGCGTCCGCCATAATTTGCATCATCAGGCCTTCGAGCTGGGTGCTCAGGTCAGCGATGGTGGCGTGATCGAAACAGGCCTGATCGAAGCTCAAGCCCAGGGTCAACTCACGACCGGTGACCGCCACCAGTGTCAGCGGATAATTGGTCTGCTCCTGACGCTGGAGGGTGGAAAACTCCAGCCCGGTGACAGAGCCTTGGGCCAGCGCTTCGGCCATCGGGTAGTTCTCGAACACCAGAATACTGTCGAACAGCGCGCCCGCGCCCTGCCCCGCCCAGCGCTGGATATCGTAAAGCGGCGTGCTCTCATGTTCGCGCAGGGCCAGGTTGAGGCTCTGCACCTGCTGAATCCACTGCCCGACCGGGATCTCGGCGGACGGCGAAGCCACCACCGGCAAGGTATTGATGAACAGGCCGATCTGCTGCTCGACGCCGGGCAAGTCCGTCGGGCGACCGGCCACAGTCGCGCCGAAAGCCACGGTGTCCTGGCCGGTATAGCGCTGCAACAGCAGCAGCCACGCGGCTTGCATCAGGCTATTGAGGGTGACTTTCTGCTCGCGGGCGAAGCGGTTCAGGTCACTGGTCTGCTGTTCGCTGAACGCATGTTGGTAATCGGCATAACCGCTGGCCGGCGTCTGACTGACCGGCATGGCGCTGGCCAGGCGGGTCGGCTCCTGAAGGTCAACCAATGCCGACGTCCAGAACTCGCAACTGGCCTGAACATCGCGCTGGCCCAGCCACTCAATGTAATCGCGATAGCGTCCCGGGGTCGCCGCCGGCGTCATGCCGGCATAGCGTTGCAACACCTCGCCGAACAACTGCGAGGTGCTCCAGCCATCCATCAGGATGTGATGACTGGTGTAGATCAAGTGATGCTGCGCCTCACCGGTTTGCACCAGCAACACGCGCAACAGCGGGGCCTGGTCCAGTTCGAAACCGGCGGCCAGATCGTCCCGGGCCAGTTGATCGAGCGCTGCGTGAAGATCATCACGACCGCGCCAGTCCTGCACGGTCAGGGGCATCTGCACCGTCTGCCTTACAATCTGCACCGCCGCGTCGGCGTCCTCGGGCCAGACGAACGCCGTGCGCAGAATCTCATGGGCCTCCAGCGTCTGCTGCCAGGCCTGACGGAAACGCTCGGCGTCCAGGTGCCGCACATCGACCAGCAACTGATTGGTGTAGGCCGGGCCGTCCGGCTCGTTGAGGCTGTGGAACAGGATGCCCTGCTGCATCGGCGACAATGGATACAGATCGCTGATATCCCGCGCCGGTACCGGCAGCGCCGACAGTTGCGCTTGCGTCAGGCGCACCAGATTGAAGTCCGATGGCGTGACCCCGGCATGCTCACCGGCAGTGCAATGCTCGATCAGTCGTTCCAGTTCATGGCAATAAGCATCGGCCAGTGCCTGAATGGTTTTCGGGCGGTACATGCCCTGGCCGAACGTCCAGACCAGTTCCAGCTCACCGCCATAGACCTGGCCGTCGACACTCAGCCAGTTGCCCAAGGGCGCATCTTCATCCTGATGCTCGCCAGTGCTTTCGGCAGCCGGCACGAACAGTGCGCCGTCAGCGGCACTGAACGCGCCGTCGAACTGGCCCAGGTAGTTGAAGGTGATGCGCGGCGGCGGCAATTCACGCAGCGGTTCGCAGCCTGCGAGGTAGCGCAACACGCCGTAGCCGATGCCTTTACCCGGCACAGCTCGCAGTTGTTCCTTGATCGCGCACAGCGAAGTGCCTGGCTCTGCCTCTGGGGTCAGGCGCACCGGAAACAGACTGCTGAACCAACCGACGGTGCGACTCAAATCGAGGTCGTCGAACAGGTCTTCGCGACCATGGCCTTCGAGCTGGATCAGCACCGAATCCTGTTTACTCCAATCACACAGCACCCGCGCCAGGGCCGTCATCAGCAGGTCGTTGATCTGGGTGCGATAAGCGGCCGGTGCCACTTTGAGCAGTGCGTGGGTCAGTGTTTTGTTCAGGCGTGAGGTGGCGCGAGCGGCCTGACGGCGGGTCTGAACTGTCTCCGGGAAATCCCTCGGCAAGTCGCTGTTACCGCCCTCCAGCGTGCGCTGCCAATAATCGCGCTCGGCCTTCAAGATATCACTCTGCCCGTAACGGTGCAGGTGTTGCGCCCAGGCCTGAAGCGAACTGCTTTTGCTCGGCAGGGCAATCGCCTTGCCTGCCGCCAACGCGGTATAGGCCTGCTGCAAATCTTCCAGCAGCACCCGCCAGGACACGCCATCCACCACCAGGTGATGGATCACCAGCAGCAAACGTTGTGTAGCGTCAGGCAGGTTCACCAGTACCGCCCGCACCAGACGGCCCTGTTGCAGATCGAGACTGCGCTGGGCTTCGGTGGCCAGCGCCGGCAAATCGGCAAGGTCGTCCAGTGCCCGCACCCACAATAGATCAGTGTGACGTTGCGCCTGGAATGTCGCCTGCCAAGTCTCGCCCGACGCCTGGAAACTCAGGTTCAGCGCGTCGTGCTGCTCGATCAGGGTGGCCAATGCGTTGCTTAGATGGGTCGCATCGAGGGGGGATTGCGGCTGCAGCATCACCGACTGGTTCCAGTGATGACGCTGGGGAATGTCGGTCTGGAAGAACCGGGCCTGGATCGGCAACAACGGCAGCTCGCCGCTGATTTTTTGCGCGACGCTGGCCGCCGGTTTGCTCTCGATCAGCTTGGCGACTACCGCCAACTGGCCGATGGTCTGCTTCTCGAACAGTTGCTTGGGGCTCAGCTTGATGCCTTGGCGTTTGGCCCGGGCGATGATTTGCAGGCTGAGGATCGAATCGCCGCCCAGCTCGAAGAAGTTGTCGGTACTACCCACTTGCTCAAGTTTCAGGACATCGGCCCAGATGGCGGCAAGCTTCTGTTCGATCTCGCCCACCGGGGCAACAAATTGCTGCGTCACCAGCCCCGGCGCCGGCAAGGCACGCTTGTCCAGTTTGCCGTTGGCGGTCAGCGGCAAGCGCTCCAGAACAACAATCTGCGCCGGCACCATGTACTCCGGCAGGCAGGCCTGTAACTGCTGACGCAAGGCGTCGACGTTCAACGCCAGGTCAGGCGCGGCCACGCAGTACGCCACCAGCTGCAGGCGCGTTTCATCGCCATCCAGCAGCAAGGCCAACACTGCGGCCTCGCTCACGCCGCTCAGGCCCAGCAATACCCGGGCGACTTCCGCCGGCTCCACCCGATAGCCGCGCACTTTGACCTGGTCGTCGGCACGACCGATGAACTCCAGTGCTCCCTGACGATTGCGCCGCACCCGGTCACCGCTGCGGTACACCCGCGCGCCGACAGCGCCAAACGGATCCGGCAAGAAGCGTTCGGCGGTCAGCCCCGGCTGCCCCAGATAACCCAGCGCCACACTGTCGCCACCGATGTACAGCTCGCCCGCCACCTGATCGGCGACCGCATTGAGCACATCGTCCAGCACGTAGACATGCGCACCCGACAACGGACGGCCGACCGGCACGCTGCGAGCACCTGAGTCGAGATCCTTGAGCTCATGAGTCAGCACGCCGACCGTGGTTTCACTCGGGCCATAGTGGTTGATGAACCGGCAGCCCGGCTTGAGTCGCCGCACCTGTTCGAGCAATGCCGGCGAACAGGCCTCGCCGCCCACGATCAGTGCGTGTTGCGGCAATACATCGGCGGCCCGGGACGCTTGCATCAGCGCCGCCAAATGCCCCGGCACGATCTTCAACACGCCCACTTGGTGCCCGGCCATGTAATCGGCAAACCGGTCCGGGTCGAAGCCCAGCTCTTCGGGCAATACATGCAACAAGCGACCGGAGCACAAGGCGCCGAACAGCACGGTAAACCCCAGGTCCGCGGCAATGGTCGAGACCAGCGCCATGCTTGCCGCAGGCTCCAGCGCCAGGCGTTCCAATGCACCGCGCACGTAACTGGTCAGGGCGCCGTGGCTCACCAGCACGCCTTTGGGTTGGCCGGTGGAGCCGGAGGTGTGAATCACATAGGCCGCTGCATCCGCCGACACGGTCAGCGAAGGCTTCGTCGTCGGCTGGTCCTGCCAGCGTTCGGGCGCGAAGGCCAGCTCTTGGCAACCGGTGACCGCCAGGCTGCTTTCCCGCGCGTCGCCTGCGGCACACAGCAGGACTTTCGCCTGCGCGCCTTCGAGCATCTGCTGCAATCGCGCGGCCGGCGCCTTGACGTCCAGCGGCATGTACACCGCCCCGGCCTTGAAAATACCCAACACACAGGTCAGCCATTCCAGGGAGCGCTCCATCAGCACCGCCACTGGCTGCCCGTTTTGCACGCCTTGCGCACGCAGGTAGTGGGCCAGGCGATTGGCGTCCTGATCCAGCGCCTGGAAACTCAACGTCCGCTCAAGGCAGCGTGCGGCCAGCGCTTCAGGCTGCGCGGCCACCTGACGATCCCATTGCTGCAACACCGACTCCGCCGGCTGCCGTGGCGCCAGCACCGGTTGCACAGGTGTGGTTGCAAGACTGTGCAGCGGCGCCTGCGGGGCGCTCAGCAATGCGCGGAACAGGCCGAGCAGCGTCGGAATGAACGCCTCGATGGTCGAGTGCTGGTACAGGTCGCTGGCGTAAGTCATTTGCCCGTGGATCAGCGTGCCGTCATCGGTGATGTCCAGCGCCAGATCAAAGTGCGTGCCTTCTTTATCCAGTGGGTACTCGGTAACGCTCAGGCCCGGCAGGTTCATCGAACGCTGGGTCTGCATGCCGACGTTCTGGTTGAACTTGGCCTGGAACAAAGGGTTGTGCCCCAGGGTTCGCTCGGGCACCAGTTCATCCACCAGTTGCTCGAAGGGCAGCTCCTGATGGGCCTGGGCACCGAACGATGCTTCCCGAACCCGGGCCAGCAAATCGTCGAAGCTGCCGCGCTCATCGACCTGGCAACGCAACACCTGAGTGTTGACGAAGAAACCGATCAACCCTTCGACCTCGGAGCGCCCACGGTTGGCATTGGGCACGCCGACACGGATATCGCGCTGGCCGCCAAGACGCGACAGGAACAGCGAAAACCCGGCCAGCACCAGCATGAACAAACTGATGCCCTGAGCCCGGGCAAAGCCGTTCAACTGCCGGGACAGGTCCGCACCGAAATCAAAGCTCAGGGTCTGGCCTTCAAAGCTCTGGGTCAGCGGCCGAGGGAAATCCGCCGCCACGTCCAACAGCGGATGCTCTTCACCCAACTGCTGACGCCAGTAATCGAGTTGCCGCTCGCCCTCGCCGGCCTCCAGCCAGCGGCGCTGCCAGATCGCGTAGTCGGCGTACTGCAACGGCAACGCCGGCAATTGCGGTTCGCGCTCGAGGCTGAAGGCCTGATAGCACTGCACGAATTCCTTGACCATGACGTCCATCGACCAGCCATCGGAGACGATGTGGTGCATGCTCACGATCAGCACATGTTCATCGTCCGCCAGACAGAACAGACTGGCCCGCAGCAATGGCCCGTGGAGCAAGTCGAACGGTTGCGCGGCCGCTTCCTGAACCCGCCGCGCCAGCTCGGTTTCACGTTCTTGCACGGAGACGTTCGACAGATCGATGCGTTGCAGCGGCACGCTCTGCTGGTCGAGGATGATCTGGCTCGGCGGGTCGTTGTCGGTCTGGAACACCGTGCGCAGCACTTCATGGCGCGCCACCAGATGATCGAAGGAACACAGCAACGCTGCCTCGTTCAGTTGCCCATGCAAGCGCAGGCCGGCGGCCATGTTGTACGCGGCGCTCTGCGGATCGAGCTGCCAGAGAAACAGCAAGCGCTGCTGGGCAAACGAGAGCGGGATCGCCGCGCAGTCGTGACGACTGACCGGCAGCGGCAGCAGGCTGAAGTCCTTGCCCTCCTCGCGCAGTTTGGCGAGAAACAGTCGACGTTGCTCCAGCGGCAAACCGACGAACCTTTTAGCGATACGCTCCGCCATAGTGCCGCTCATACTTCTACCCCCTCCAAAGAACTCATGAACTGATCCATGTCGGACCAGTCGTTATCGCTTGCACCTTCTGCCAGCGCGGCCAGTTCCAGCGCCAGATCGCCCAGCAGCGGTGTCTCGAACAGACTGCGCAACGGCAGAACCACGCCCAACTGGCTTTTGATCCGCGCGATCACTTGCGCGGCCAGCAACGAATGCCCGCCCAACTCGAAGAAATGGTCATCCATACCGACCCGTGGCACCTGCAGTACCTCGATCCAGATCAGCGCGAGAGCCTGTTCGGTGTCGGTTTGCGGTGCGCGATAAGTGCTCTGCAATTGGCTCGGATCGGGGATCGGCAGGGCCTTGCGGTCGAGTTTGCCGCTGGGGGTCAGAGGCAGGCGCGGCAACAGCAGCAAGTGGCCGGGCACCATGTAGTCCGGCAGGTTCTTCTGCAGTGAGGCCCTGATTTGCTGACGCAAAATCGCTTGCTCCGCCGCACTGCCGAGCACGCTCGGATCGACGACCAGATACGCCACCAGTTGCGTCCCGCCAATCAGGGGCAAGGCCAGTACCACCGCCTCACGAATCCCCGGGCATTGCTGCAACCGCGATTCGATTTCCCCCAATTCAATGCGGAACCCGCGAATTTTCACTTGGTGATCGACGCGGCCGATGTACTCCACCGCGCCGTCGTCCCGCAGCCGGGCACGGTCGCCGGTGCGGTATAGGCGCTCGCCGACCGCGAACGGATCGGCGATAAACCGCTGAGCACTGAGCGTCGGTTGCTGGTGATAACCACGAGCCAGGCCCGGCCCGCCGATGTACAACTCGCCCACCGCTCCTTGCGGCAGCAGGTTCAAATCGTCGTCGAGCACGTACAACCGGCGTTGCTCCAGGCCATGACCGATCGGTATGCCGCGCCACGACACCGCTTCGGCGGTCAATGTGCTGCAATCGTGGATGGTCGAAACCACCGTCGCCTCGGTCGGGCCGTAGGTGTTGAGCAAACGCACATGGCCCAACCCGGCGCGTTGCCACAGGCGCAGCCCGTCCACCGCCATCGCCTCGCCGCCCACATGAATCTGGCGTAGCGCACCGAAGTGGGCAGGCGGGTTGGCCGCGTAATCCTGCACCACCGAATACCAGTAAGCGGCCGGCAAATCCGCCAGGGTAATGCCCTGTTCGACGATCACCTCGTGCAAGGTCGTACTGTCCCAAAGGCGTGTATCGCGCAGGACGACACAGGCGCCATGGCACAGCGGCGGGAAGAATTGCTCGACGAAACCGTCAAAACTGCTGGTGGCGAATTGCAGGACGCGATCGCCTTCACGCAAATCGCTGTAGTCGATTGCCCGTGCGATGAATTCGCTCAGCGCGCCGTGGCTGACCGCCACGCCCTTCGGCCGGCCGGTGGAACCGGAGGTGTAAATCACGTACGCGAGGTTCTGCGGATCCACCGTCACTTGCAGGTTGTCTTGATTCGCAGCGTCGCTGTCCGGCAGTCGGTCCAGACACAGGCAATCGATGCCATCGAGCGCCGGCAGACTGGTCAGCAGAGAGCTCTCGGTCAGCAACAGCTTCAGCCCGCTGTCATCCAGCACATGGCGCAAGCGTTCGGCCGGCGTGTGCGGGTCCAGCGGCACATAGGCGCCACCGGCCTTGAGCACGGCCAGCAACGCCACGGCCAGTTCCAGCGAGCGCCCCAACGCCACACCGACCAGCACATCGGGGCCGACACCTTGGGCGCGCAACTGATGGGCCAGACGATTGCTGCGAGCATTCAGTTCGGCATAGCTGAGTGAGAGCGACTGATCGCCCGCCAGAATCACGGCGGTGGTGTCCGGAGTGCGCGTCGCCTGGGCCTCGAACAGCTGCGGCATACCGGGCAGCGACGCCGGGATGGCGACGGCTTGAATCAAGCGCTCGCGCTCATCCGTGCCGAGCATCGCCACCTCGCCCAACGGTTGTTGCGGATCACGGCAGACCGACGCCAGCACGTTGTGCCAATGCTCAGCCAAGGCGGCGATGGTCTGTGCGTCGAACAGGTCGGTGGCGTAGGTGAACGCTGCGAACAGTTGCTCGCCCTCCTCCCGGGTGTCGAGCATCAGGTCGCTGGTGGCTGCATGCTGACGCCCGCTGCCGGACAGTTGCTGCTCACTCAGATAGCCGACCTGCAAACCGCAGTCGAGCCGCACGTCCTGCAGATCGGTCACCAGTGGCTGGTGGTTGAACATCACCTGAAATAATGGATTGTGGCTTTGACTCCGGGCCGGTTGCAGGGCTTCGATCAACGCATCGAACGGCAGCTCCTGATGGGCCTGGGCGCCAAGCGCCGCTTGACGCAGGCTCTGCAACAGGTCGCTGAAACGGGTTTGAGGGGTGACCTCGCTGCGCAGGATCTGGGTATTGACGAAGAAGCCGATCAGGTCTTCGGTTTCACTGCGGGTACGGTTGGCGATCAAGCCACCGACGCGGATGTCGGTCTGGCCGCTGTAGCGATGCAGCAAGGTCTTGAAGGCGGCCAGCAGCACCACGAACAGTGTCACGCCCTGGCGCTGGGCGAGGGTTTTCAGCTCCTGGCGCAGGGCACCGTCGATGACTTTTTCCAGGCGCGCGCCCTGGTGGCTGGACTGGGCCGGATAGGCACGGTCGGTGGGCAATTCGAGAATCGGGTGCTCTTCGCCCAACTGCATGCGCCAGTAATCGAGCTGACGCTCGCGCTCCCCGGCTTCCAGCCAGCTGCGTTGCCACAGGGCATAGTCGCGGTAGTGCACGGCCAATTCCGGCAAGGTCGGTTGCCGCCCCGCCACCAAACCATCGTAGGTGCGCATGAACTCGTCGATCAGAATATTCATCGACCAGCCATCGGCAATGATGTGGTGCAGCGTCAGCAGCAGCACGTGTTCCTGTTCGGCCAGGCGCAACAGGCGAAGGCTCAGCAGCGGTCCCTGTTGCAAGTCGAACGCCTGAGTGGCTTCAGCCATCATGTGCTGTTGCGCCTGCGGCCAGCGCCGTTCTTCAGGCAAGGCACTCAGGTCGTTGATCGCCAGTGTCAGGTCACGGGGTTCGGCCACCTGCTGGAACGCACGCTCGCCCTCCTGGCCGAAGGTGGTTCGCAGGCACTCATGACGCGCCACCAACAGGCTGAACGCGCGCTCAAGCGCCTCGGTTTGCAGCGCGCCGTTCAGGCGCACCGCCATCGGCAGGTTATAGGCCGCGCTCTGCGGATCCAGCTGCCAGAGAAACCACATCCGCTGCTGCGCATAGGACAGGCCGTCACGCTCGTCGACCCCGACACAGGAGGTCATGGGAAGCTGCGCAAAATCGATGCCTTCGCGGGCCATGCCGGCCAAAAACAAGCGGCGCTTGTCCTGCGGCAGTTCGATAAAGCGGCGGGCGAGTTTCTGTGCGTCTGCGGCATTCATGCATTGGGTCCTTGCTGATCGGCGGCGTGACCAGGAGGCCCGGTCGTATCAACAAGAACGAATGGCTGATGCGATGATTTAGCGGCACTGACAAACGCGGCCAGTCAGTTGAGGTGCAGAACCTGTGGGAGCGGGCTTGCTCGCGAAAGCGGTGTACCCGGCAACATTAATGTTGACTGACACGCCCTCTTCGCGAGCAAGCCCGCTCCCACAGGTTCCGCACCAGGCATTAGACCGAGCAGTGGACAGCGCAACAAAAATGCCACAGCCGGTGCAAGACCGGCTTCGGCGACAGGCGCGTCAGGGACTGATCAGATCAGCGCACATCCTGGGAATGCCCTTCGGCCATCGCGACGATCACCTTGCGCTTGCCTTCGAAAGGCGCGCGGGCGTGGGCCGAGAGCATGTTGTCGAGCATCAGCACATCGCCCTCCTGCCAGGGAAAGCTGATGGCGCAGTCATCGAGCACGGCGCGAATTTCATTGAGCACTTCATCTTCGATGGGCGAGCCATCGCCGTAGTAGACGTTACGCGGCAGGTCTTCCTCGTCGACGATGTCCAGCAGGGTTTCACGCACCTCCGGCTGAAGGTTGGAAATGTGGAACAGGTGAGCCTGATTGAACCAGACCATGTCGCCGGTCACCGGATGACGCGCCACCGCCTGACAGGTCTGGCGGGTGCGCAATTCTCCGTCGTCCTTCCACTCACAAATGATGCCGTGGGCCTTGCAGTAGGCCTCGGCCACCTCGCGGTCTTCGGTGTTGAACACTTGCTCCCAGGCCACGTCCAGCCCATTCCCGAAATTGCGCACATACATCAGCCCCTTGCTGACGAAGCGCTCGCGGATCGCGACAGGCATGCGGCGATAGACTTCCCGGCTGTCGGCAATCGGCGTTTCACCGCCCGAGGTGGCGGCGATCATGCTGTAGAACCAGATTTTCATCGGCCAGTCCCGGGAGTAGGCCTGCTCGTTGTGCAACGGAATGCTCTGATGCGCCGGGTATTCGGTGGAGGTATAGACCCCTTGGGTGACATTGGTGCGCGGCGTTGAGCCGAACTCGTAATTGAGCAGCGGATGGCCGAAGCCGGCGGCGAACTGGCGGAACTGCTCGGCGCCCTCCAGTTGGAACCCGCGAAACAGAATGCCGCCGTCACGCAGCAAATGCTCATCCACCAGCTCATTCAATTCATCGAACACCGCCAACAGGCTGGTATTCGGCTCGGTCGCCTCCACCAACAGCGGCAAACGACCTCGAGCCGGCAGCAACGGCCGAACGGCAAAACCCACAGCAACACCCATGACGGGCCTCCTGTTAACACTCAATAAAGTGAACCGCGCGCGTTAATAAACCGGAGCAGCCAGCTGCGCATGACGTCGATGATGGACTTCCAGATGATTCTTGATAATCCGGATCACCTTGGCTTCATGCTCATGAATGAAGAAATGCCCGCCGGTCATCATGTCCACCGAGAAACTGCCCAGGGTTTCCTGGCTCCAGCCGATCAATTGCTCGGTGGTGGCCTTGTCTTCCTTGCCGCCGAGCACGTGCACCGGGCATTTGAGCAGCGGGCGTTGCATCGGACGGAAGCGCCCGCAGAGCATGAAATCGGCGCGCAGGATCGGCAGTGTCAGGCTCATCAACTCCTGATTGGCCAACACGTCCTCGCTGGTGCCCTGGAAGGTGCGCAGTTGCTCGATCAACTGCTCGTCACTCTGGGGCTCGGCGAAGCCACGGTCATAGTCGCTGCGCATGGTCGGGGCGGCCGTGCCGGAAGCAAACAACGCCACCGGCTCTGCAGCACCGAGGGCACGAAAGGCGTGGGCCATTTCGCAGGCCAGCAACGCCCCCAGACTGTGACCGAACAGGGCGTAAGGACCGTGCAAGGACGGCTTGTGCTCCCTGGCCAATTGCAGGGCCAGGGCGCGCATGTCGGTCTGCAAGGGTTCGTCATAACGGGCGCCCCGCCCCGGCAGCTCCACGGGCTGCAAGTGCAGCCACGGTGGCAACTGGCGCCGCCAGCGGCTATAGACCATGGCGCTGGCGCCCGAATAGGGCAGGCACAGCAGTGTCAGCTTTGTCACCGCACTTACCTCGATTGGTTATATGTTTAGGAGAACGGATGAACCGCCATGAGAATTAGTCTGTGGGATGGATGAGGTTTACCTGTGGGATCAGCAGTCAGTTATCACTTGAGTTGCCGATAGCTCTGCACCGCCGAACCCATCACCACGGCACCGGCAGCAATCGACACCCAGAACCCGCTGCGCGCACCGAACGCATCCACCAGCCAGCCCGAACTGGCCGCGCCAATCGCCACGCCAATGCTCAAGCCGGTGACCAGCCAGGTCAGGCCTTCAGTGAGTTTGGCCGGTGGCACGATGCGCTCCACCAGCGCCATGGCCACAATCAGGGTCGGGGCAAAGAACAGCCCGGCGACGAACACCGCCAGCGACAGCCCAACAATATTGGCCGCCAGCAACAACGGCAACGTGGTCACCGCCGTCGCCACCCCGCCGTAGAGGAACAGTTGAGGCAGTGGCAGTTTCGAGCGCAACGCGCCGAACGCCAACCCGGCCAGGCATGAGCCGATGGCATACACCGACAGCACAATACTCGCCGCCGCCGGTTGCCCCTGCTGCTCGGCGAACGCGACGCTGACCACATCCACCACACCAACGATGGTGCCCAAGGCGACCATCAACAGTATCAGCAACTGGATCTCGCTCGAGCGGATGATCGAGCCCTGATGGTGTTCTTCATAAGGATGCACCGGCGGTTCGGTACCGCGCTGCAACACAAACGCCGTGACCCCGATCGCCAGCATCAACAACGCCACCAACGGCCCAGCTTCGGGGAATGCCACCACGCACAACCCCACCGACAACGGCGGCCCGACAATAAAACACACCTCGTCCAGCACCGACTCCAGCGCATAAGCGGTTTGCAACTCAGGGCGGCCGCGATACAACTCGGTCCAGCGCGCCCGCACCATCGCCGACATGCTCGGCATGCAACCGGCCAGCGCGGCAAACACAAACAACGTCCAGTGCGGCGCCTGCAGCCGGGTACAGAGCAACAGCAACAACAGCGCCCCGCCACCGACCAGCGCCGACACCGGCAAGATCCGACTTTGACCAAAACGGTCCACCCACCGCGAAACCTGCGGCGCACAAATCGCCGTGGCCAAGGCAAAGGTCGCCGCGATGGAGCCGGCCAATCCGTAACCGCCCTGGAGCTGCGAAAGCATGGTGATCAGGCCAATGCCGGTCATGGAAATCGGCATGCGCGCGATCATGCCGGCCAGCACAAAGGCGCGTGCGCCTGGGGCGTGGAACAGCTCGCGGTAGGGGTTTGCCATGGGATCAGGCCTCAACAAGGGCCTGCAACTTGCCACAAACGTCTGCCCCGGGGAAAGCAGCGAATTGTTGGTTGAATGTGAACGGCGGTTTGCCGGCAAATGAACTCTCTGCGGCTCAAATCGGTCAGCTAGTTAGACCCTCAGATCCTGGAGCTCTGTGGCAATGACTGATCATTCCGAACGACAAAGCGCCATCGACGCCCACGGCATCATTGGCGACATGCGCAGCGCGGCGTTGGTCAACGACAAGGGCAGCGTGGACTTTTTCTGCTGGCCGGAATTCGACAGTCCGTCGATCTTCTGCTCGCTGCTGGACAGCCCCGAAGCCGGCATCTTCCAATTGGCCCCGGACCTGCCCGACGCCCGTCGCGAGCAGATTTACCTGCCCGACACCAACGTCCTGCAAACCCGCTGGCTCAGCGATTATGCCGTGGTCGAAGTCACCGACCTGCTGCCCATCGGCGACAGCGAAGACGATTTGCCGATGCTGATGCGCCGGGTGCGAGTGGTCAGCGGACAAGTGACGATCCGCATGCGCTGCGCTGTTCATCATGACTATGCCCGGGCTCCCACCAAGGCCCGCGCACGTGACCGGAGTGTATGTTTCGAGGCCACCGGCCAGCCAGCCATGCAGCTGTGTTCGGATCAGCCCTTACGCGTCGAGGGCCATGCAGCCGTCGCCGAATTCATCCTTGAACAAGACCAGAGCGCCGAGTTCTTGCTCGGCGGCGTTGATGATGCGCGCTTCAAGGAAGGCGCCGCCGCACTGTGCCTGGAGCGCACCCTGAAGTTCTGGCGCGACTGGATCGGCCAGTCCAATTATCGCGGTCGCTGGCGGGAAATGGTCAATCGCTCGGCCTTGACCCTGAAGCTGCTGACCTCACGCAAGCACGGCGCCATCCTCGCCGCCGCCACCTTCGGCCTGCCGGAAACGCCCGGCGGCGAACGCAACTGGGACTATCGCTACACCTGGATCCGCGACGCCTCGTTCACCGTCTATGCCTTCATGCGCCTGGGCTTCGTCGAGGAGGCCAACGCCTACATGCGCTGGCTGCGCGGCAGGGTCAGCGATTGCCGCGGCAAGCCGATGAAACTCAACATCCTCTACGCCATCGATGGCCGTCAGGAACTGCCGGAAGTCGAACTTCCACACTTGGCCGGTCATGGCGGCGCAACACCGGTACGCATCGGTAATCAGGCCTACGATCAAATCCAGCTCGACATCTTCGGCGAGCTGTTGGACGCGGTGTACCTGGTCAACAAACACGGTGAAGCGATTTCCCATGAAGGCTGGAAACACACCGTGGAAGTGGTCGATCAGGTCTGCGAAACCTGGCAGCAAAAAGACGTCGGCATCTGGGAAATGCGCGGCGAGCAATATCATTTCCTGCACTCACGACTGATGTGCTGGGTGGCCGTGGACCGCGCCATCCGGCTGGCCTCCAAACGCTCGCTGCCCGCCCCGTTCGCCCGCTGGGACCAGACCCGCCAAGCGATCTACACCGACATCTGGAGCAACTTCTGGAACGAAGAACGCGGACATTTCGTCCAGCACATCGGCGGCACCGGCCTCGACGGCTCGATGCTATTGATGCCGCTGGTGCGCTTCGTCAGCGCCAAGGATCCGCGCTGGATCTCGACCCTCGAAGCCATCGAGAAAACCCTGGTGCGCGCGGGCATGGTCTACCGCTACCGCAACGACGACAGCCAGATCGACGGCCTGCCCGGCACCGAAGGCGCCTTCGCCGCGTGCTCGTTCTGGTACGTCGAATGCCTGGCCCGGGCCGGCCAAGTGGAAAAGGCGCACCTGGAGTTCGAGCAATTGCTGAAGTACGCCAACCCGCTGGGGCTGTACGCCGAAGAGTTCGACAGCCATGCCCGGCATCTGGGCAACACACCGCAAGCACTGACGCACCTGGCGCTGATCAGTGCGGCGAGTTTTCTGAACAGGAAGTTGAGCGGGGAGAAAAACTTTTGGCAGCCTTGAGACCGAGGCGCCGGCATCGCGGGCAAGCCTCGCTCCCACAGGTTCAGCGTGAATCCGTAGGAGCGAGGCTTGCCCGCGAAAGGGCCATCAGCCCCACACAAGGCTTACTGTCGTCAAAACCTGTCGGAAATGCCTGCTTTCACTGCATTTTTTGTAGGAGAAAGGCTTACAGGCAGTAAACAAAAACACATTCTACATACCCCTGTGGCGAGGGAGCTTGCTCCCGTTGGGGCGCGCAGCGGCCCTGAAATCCACAACCAAATTCCTCCAGAAGCACCGCATTTGCTGGCTTTACGGCTGCTGCGCAACCGGACAGGGGCAAGCCCCCTCGCCACAGAACCAGGTAGGCCGAACCTACAATCACTAAACAAAACCAGCCCAATCAACACGCGGTAACTCATTCCTACATCCAGAAATACCTTGTTGCCAGCGCTTACATCCATCCCTACCATCCACGTCAACGGGCACAGCGGAGCTGTCCAACAAAACCCGAATTCAAGGAACCAGAATGACCCAGCGTATCCATCGCAGCATCGACACCCCACTCCGGTCAGGCCTGAACCGGGATGAACTGTGGGAGGGCCACGACAAAGGCCTGATCAAATGCTGGGAAATCGGTCGCCAACGCGCCGCCCGCTTCCCCGACCTCGCCCGACAATGCCTCACCGGTGAACTTCCGGTGCTAGGCTGGAAAGGTGGCGTCAGCCGCAGTCTGAAAAAACTCGAAAAATACGGATCCCTCAAATACCTCGCCCAATGGCAGGGGTTGCGCGGGGAAGATCTGGATATCGATTTGAACGCAGAACGGGCGTTGACCTGTTCCAGGACCAAAATGATGGTGACGTTTACGCCGGATCGGTCGAAGTATTTCAATCAGGTGGCGGACGTGGAGGCCTGAGGTAAAGGCCCCGAGTCGATTTGAGTCAGCCCTCTCAAACAGCGGCTTACCAGCCCTTACGAACACCGAGTACTGGCAGGCGTCGTGCATAACATGGCCGAAGAAGCGCCTGAGGCGACGCTGAAGACAATACTGGATCTGCTGGAGAGCTGACGGAAAACCGCTCGCGATAGGCTTGCGGTGTCACGCCCATGGCCCGCAGAAAACTGCGGCGCAAAGTTTCTTCACTGCCAAACCCGCACTGCACCGCGACCCGTTTGATCGGCACACCGGTGTCGCTGAGTAGCCGTCGCGCAGTCTCGACCCGAATCAGCTCAATGGCCCGCGCCGGGGTTTGGCCGGTGTCGGCGCGGTAGTGACGGACGAAGCTGCGCTCGCTCATGCCGGCCTGCAAGGCCAAGGTCGGGATGCCGAGGTCTTTAGTTAGATTTTCGCTGATCCAGGCATGAAGATCGTCGAAACGATTGCCTTCCTTTTGCAAAGACAGGGTCACGCTGAACTGCGACTGGCCACCCGGACGCTTGAGAAACACCACCAGTTGCCGGGCGACGTCCAGGGCCATGGTTCGGCCGAGGTCTTCTTCGACCATCGCCAGGGCCAGGTCGATGCCCGCAGTGACCCCAGCCGAAGTCCAGACCGGGCCGTCGTTGATGAAGATCGGGTTGGGTTCGACCTGTAGTTTGGGATGCTGCTGCGCCAACTGCTCGCAACGGGTCCAGTGCGTCACCACCCGCCGCCCGTCGAGCCAACCGCTGGCCGCCAGCAAAAACGCCCCGGTGCACACCGATGACACCCGCCGACACCCCGTCGCGTGCTCACGTACCCAGGCCACCAGCGACTCGTCTTTCGCCGCCGCGTAAACGCCCCAGCCGCCGGCAATGATCAAGGTGTCACTGCCCTGATCCGGCAGCGGCTCCGCCAACAGCGCCAGCCCCGCCGACGACATCACCGCCCCGCCACCGCTGGCAATCACCGACGGCGCATAGGGCGGCGGCAAACCTTGCTGGTGAGCAATGTCGTTGGCCGACGCAAACACCTGCAACGGCCCGGTGACGTCGAGCACTTGCACATTGGCAAAGGCCAGCACATGAATGGTTTTCGGGTTGTTCAACATGTTTGGCGTAATTCGTGGGGTTATTGGCGTATGCGCCAGATCCTACGAGCCTACAGTGAAGCCGTCCACCCCAACCAGGAGAAAAAACGCCATGACGTTGCAGATCGGTTTTCTGTTGTTTCCACAGCTTCAACAACTGGACCTGACCGGCCCTTATGACGTGCTGGCCTCGCTGCCGGACGTGAAAGTGCATCTGATCTGGAAGGACCTGGTCCCGATCACCGCGAGTACCGGACTGGTGTTGAAACCGACCACAACCTTCGACGATTGCCCGCCGCTGGATGTGATCTGCATTCCCGGCGGCAGCGGCGTCGGGCCGTTGATGGAGGATGACGAAACCCTGGCCTTCATCAAGGCTCAGGCGGCTAACGCGAAGTATGTCACTTCGGTTTGCACCGGCGCGCTGGTGCTTGGCGCGGCGGGGTTGCTCAAGGGCAAGCGCGCTACCACTCACTGGGCGTATCACCCATTGCTCGAGGTGTTGGGAGCGATCCCGGTGAACGATCGGGTGGTGCGCGACGGCAATCTGCTGACCGGTGGCGGGATCACCGCGGGGATCGATTTTGCCCTGACCCTGGCGGCCGAATTGTTCGATAAGGACACGGCGCAACTGGTGCAGTTGCAGCTGGAATACGCCCCGGCGCCGCCGTTTGCTTCGGGCAGTCCCGAGACAGCGCCGGTCAGCGTGCTGGAGGAAGCCCGCAAACGCGCTGCCGCGTCGTTGAAATTGCGCTCGGAAATCACCGAACGTGCAGCGGCGAAACTCGATCGCCAGTGAAAAAAAAGGCTGCGGGAGCTATCGATCCCGCAGCCAGTCACTCAGGCCGGAAAATCCGTTGCCAGCGAAATGGCTTTCCACTGGTTCAAGTCCTGCTGCACCCGGGTAATTTTCTGCTGTGCCAGGTCAACCGCAATCTGGCCCATGAACAAGTGCAGCGGCGGCTCACTGACGTTGACCGCCTGGATGATTGCCAAGGCAATCTTGTCCGGGTCGCCGGCTTGCTGACCATCAAGAGTGTTCTGATGCAGGTCCAGTGACGCTTGCGCAGCGGTGTAATCATCAATTCTGCGCTCGGCAACGGCCAGCGACGCGCTGGACAGAAACCCCGTACGCACCGGCCCCGGATAAACCACGGTGGCTTTGATTCCCAACTCCTGAACTTCTGCCGCCAGCGCTTCGGTCACGCCACCGAGGGCGAACTTGCTCGCCACGTAACTGCCCCAACCGGCATAACCGCCATCGAAGCCGACAATCGACGAAATATTGATCACGTGCCCGCTGCGCTGCGCCCGCAACTGCGGCAAGGCGTGACGCAATACACAAATAGGTGACCGTTCAGAACGGACTGGCCGTCGGCCGCACGATCAATTCGCTGACATCCACATCGGCCGGCTGATCGATGGCGTAGGCAATGGCCCGAGCGATAGCCTCGGCAGGTATGGCGATCTTGCGGAATTCACGCATTTCGGCGCGGCCGCCGGCATCGGAAATGCTTTCGGCCAGTTCGGATTCGGTCACGCCAGGAGAAATCACCGTGACCCGCACATCGCCACCGACCTCCTGGCGCAAACCTTCGGAAATCGCTCGCACGGCGAATTTGGTGGCGCAATAAACGGCAGCGGTCGGGCTGACGGTGTAGGCACCGATGGAGGCAATGTTGATGAACTGGCCGCAGCGCTGACGCTGCATCAATGGCAACCCGGCAGCGATGCCGTGAAGGACGCCACGGATGTTGACGTCGATCATTCGGTCCCATTCCTCAATCTTCAGCGCCTCGAGTTTCGACAGGGGCATGACCCCGGCGTTGTTGACGATTACATCGACCCGGCCAAAGCGTTCGACGGCGAAATCGATGAAGGCCTGCACGTCATCGCGGCGGGTGACGTCCACCGCTCTGAACGCTGCGCTCTGGCCGGCCTCATTGAGTTCTGCGACCAGTGTTTCCAGGCGATCGACGCGTCGAGCACCCAGCACCACATGAGCACCCTGACTGGCCAGAAGACGTGCGCTGGCCTCGCCGATCCCGCTGCTGGCGCCGGTAATGACAACCACTTTGCCTTGAATGTTGGACATGACTTTTTCCTTATCTGGAGGCTGGAATATCCCCGAGGGGACGTTGCGACAGGTCCAGAGTAGGGACGCTTCGATGGGTTTCGTTAGCCGGTTTCTCCTGGGTTCTTGCACGATCCTGTACCAGCGAAACCGACGCTGGCCGACAAGAACACAATCGGTTTTACTAGCCCGATTCAACCATCGGCCAGGGAGATGTTCAGCATGACGACTTCCATTTCCGCGAATGCCCTACCCCAGGACGGCATCGACGTTCGGCGCGCCGAACTGGTGAGCCTGATGAAGCGCTTTGCCCCGGGGTACGGCGTTCACGCCACACCGATCAAGAACTTGCACCTGATCCGCAGCGACCATCCCACCGAAGACCTGCACACAGTGCACAAACCGGGACTGTGTGTGATTGTCGAAGGACGCAAAGAAGTACGCCTGGCCGCTGAAAGCTATGTTTACGACCCGCTCAATTACCTGGTGGTGTCGGTCACCCTGCCCTTGGCCGGCAAAGTGATCGAGGCCAGCCCGGATCGGCCTTATCTGTGTTTGCGTCTGGACATTGACCCGGCGCAGATCTGCCGTTTGATCGCCGACGTCAGCCCAATCGGGGTACCCGGGGTGAAAACCACTGGACGTGGTCTGTTTCTGGACCGGATCGACGCACCCTTGCTTGATGCCGTGTTGCGGCTACTGAGGTTGCTGGAAACACCGGACGACATCGCGACCCTGGCACCACTGGCGCAACAGGAAATCTTCTATCGGTTATTGCGCGGCGAGCAGGGCCAGCGCTTGCATGAAATCGCTATCCCCGACACCCAAACCCATCGCGTCAGCCGTGCTATCGAATGGCTGAACAACCATTACGCCGAACCCCTGAGCATCGAAAACCTGGCGCAGATGATCAATCTCAGCACCTCGGCGCTGCATCACCGCTTCAAATCGGTGACAGCCATGAGCCCGTTGCAGTACCAGAAGCAATTGCGCTTGCAGGAAGCCCGACGGCTGCTGTTGTTGGAGAACAGCGATGTTTCGTCAATCGGCTACAAAATGGGCTACGAAAGCCCTTCGCAATTCAGCCGTGAATACAGCCGTCTGTTCGGTGCTTCGCCGAGCAAGGACATCGCCCGGCTGCGCGCTCAGGCGATTTAGCAGTTTTGTGTACACCAGAATCAGCCAAATCAAAGGCATAAAAAAACCCGCCTAAGCGGGTTCCTCAAGACCATTGCGACATCCTGTCGGCAGCCATCCTGGCGTATGGTCGATCATCCGTGATCCTGAGCACTTCCTGTGCTTCAGTTGATGGATCCAGATTAGACGCATCGTTGACGCTTCAAAAGACGACATACCACCGGCTACGTGTAAGCCATTGACCATTCAGCGCCTGAAACGGGCTTCAGTTTTCTGCAGACGAAAAAAAACCCGCCGAAGCGGGTTTTTCCCAAGACCATATCGACTCCCTGTCGGCAGCAATCCTTGCTATGGTCGATCGTCCGTGACCCTGGAGCACTTCCTGTGCTTCAGTTGATGAAGCTAGATTACGCTTCGGATCCAATCTGCAATAGAAGACTTAGCTACTACTGCGTGTAAGACATTCGCTATAGCCGCCCTTCCGAAAACTCCTAGCCGAGCCAGCCATTATGCCCTGAAGCCCCGATTTACGTGGCCTGCAGCCATCAGCCGCCCTGACGCTCATGATCCTTAGTGTCTACCAGAAATTTTTCGATATTGCTCATCTGCTCATCCCAACCCCGGCTGTCCATGCGGAACGCCTTGAGCCTGCGCGACTGAGGGATGTGATCGAAACCAGACTCGACAACCGTCAACAACGTGCCTTCGTCCATATCCTGGAGTTCGAACTTCACCAGCGTGGTGGGCTCCTGGGAGTAATCGGTTTCCGGCTCCACCGCATACGGGTGCCAGCGAAACGAAAACACCCGCTCCGGCTCGACCCGCTCCACCAGTACATTCCACAACAAGTGCTCATAACCAGGGTAAGTAATCTGCCCTTGGGTCCACTCGCCGGCAACAAAGCGCTTACCTTCGAGTGCCACGCCGAACCATTGCCCGAAGGCTTCGGCATTGGCCAGCACACGCCAGACCTGCGAGCGCGGCACCTTGAGCAGGATTTTCCTTTCGATGCGATCTGATGCTGGGTTCATAAGTCACCTCCTGTATTGAACAGTAGGCCTGTAAAGACCATAAGACCAACCTTAAAGTTGTATCAAACGGGTGCGGCAATCACCCGTACCTGAAATATTCGGCCTCAGTTTTGGCCATAAGTTCTGGTTTGAAGGGGGAGTCGGCGAGCCGAAACTGCTAACGTTTGCGGCGACGTGGAACCTTACAAGGAAGATTCATGCAGCCCTCACTCACGGAACGTTATCGCGCAACCCTGCTGGGGCTTGCTTGTGGGGATGCCGTTGGCACCCATGCCGAATTCCAGCCGCGCGGCTCATTCGCCCCTCTGACCGATATGGTTGGGGGCGGCCCGTTCAATCTGAAGCCAGGCCAATGGACCGATGACACGTCCATGGCACTTTGCCTGGCAGAAAGCTTGTTGAACAAAAAAGGTTTTGATGCGGCCGACCAAATGGGCCGTTATCTCAACTGGTGGCAATGGGGTTACCTGAGTTCAACCGGCGAATGCTTCGACATCGGCATGACCGTCCGTGAAGCGCTGGCTCGTTATCAGGAAACCGGTCAGCCATTCGCGGGATCCACCGATCCCTATACGGCCGGCAACGGTTCGCTGATGCGATTAGCGCCAATAGTGTTGTACTACTTTCCCGACCCCGACCGGATCAGGAGGTTTTCCGCAGACAGCTCGCGCACTACCCATGCGGCGCCGGAGGCACTTGAATGCTGTCAGTTGCTTGCCGATCTGATCCGCAAGGCATTGCAAGGCGCGCCCAAGCCGGATTTGCAGAGCCTGCCAGAGACGACGTTCGTGGAACCGAAGGTCGCGAGCATCGCCCGCGGCGATTACCTCGGAAAATCCAAAGACGATATTCGCGGTACCGGTTACTGCGTTGCATCACTGGAAGCGGCCTTGTGGTGCTTTCACCACACTGACAGTTTTGAAGCCGCCATCCTCGAAGCCGCGAACCTGGGCGATGACGCCGACACCACTTCCGCCATTGTCGGCCAGTTGGCCGGGGCTCACTACGGTGTGCAGGCCATCCCTGACGGCTGGCTAGCGAAGTTGCACATGCGCGAAGATATCGAAGCCACGGCTGACGCCCTATTTCGGGCAGCCACCGCTGCTGCCATCTCGGCCACGCAACCAGGGAAACCCCATGAATAATTTGCATGGCAGCTGCTTGTGCAAAGCCATCGAATACGAACTTGATGGCCTCGACATGCCCATCAGTCACTGCCACTGCCACACCTGTCGCAAGGCACACGCAGCGGCATTCGCCTCGACGGCCGGGGTCATGCGTGAGCATTTTCGCTGGATAAAAGGACAGGACCGGCTAAGCACCTATGAGTCGTCGCCGGGCAAGCTTCGGCATTTCTGTTCGATCTGCGGATCGCATCTGATGGCAGAGCGCTTGACCCAACCCCATGTAATCGTTCGCGTGGCGACTCTCGACGATGATCCGAAAATGGCACCTCAGGCTCATATCTGGACGTCCCATGACGTGTCCTGGCTTGAATATGAATCGAATGAGAAGTGTCTGGAGTGGCAGGTATAAATTCTGAACAGCGCAGCGCTTTTGTGGCGAGCGGCAGATTCGTTGATTAACCATCCGCTTCGCTACACTGCACCTCAACTTTCCAATGTCCCCACGAGAATCACCCATGCACCCACGCTTTCTCCTGGCACTGACGCCGCTGCTGTTCACCACCGTGGCGCATGCCGTGGACTGTGCCGATGCGAACGATCAGGGCACCATGAATCAGTGCGCCGCCGAGCAGTACAAAGCAGCTGATAAAGAGCTGAACACACTTTACCAGCAAATCACCAAACGATTGAAAGACAATCCTGATGCCAAGAAGCTGCTGGTCAGTGCGCAACGCAACTGGGTGGCGTTTCGTGATGCCGAGTGTGAGTTTTCGACCTCTACGGTGTCGGGTGGCAGTGTGTATCCGCTGATCTACAGCTTGTGCACCACCAACCTGACCAAGGCGCGCGTCGAAACCTTCAATCGCTACCTCACGTGTGAGGAAGGCGATATGAGTTGCCCGGTGCCTGGAGCTTGATGCTGCAGTGATCTTGAGGGCCTCTTCGCGGGCAAGCCTCGCTCCTACAGGGGGCTTCGCCCGTAGAGGTACTCGGCGGTGGCCGGATCCTTCTCGGCTTCGGGATTCACGCCGCACCGCCAACGTGGTGCGGCGTGACGCAGGTTCAGCGGTAAAACGGAGGGTGAATGCCTTTGTGAGCCTCGATTTCTTGCCGCATATCAGCCACCAGCGATGCAATCGCGTGGGGGCTGTCCAGTGTCCATACCGGAACATGAGTGGCCACCAGATCCACTTTGCCGGTCATGCAATCGCAGACCCGAATCGTCAGGGACTGGTCCGCCTCCATGCTGCAAGTGCACACGGCGGGCAGAAAACTGTGTTCAATGATGTTTTGAATTTCCAGGGTTGAAAGGAACATCGCTACCTCCCTCACGCCAGATGTGTGACCCGGGCAAATGCTCCGTCATTCACTCTTTAGCCCAAAAATTCTAATCCTCAATAGCAGGTGTCTCAAGACCGTAACAGGTTGTTCGTCGTCTCATTGGTTGTCGGGATTTGCGACAAACTTGGGGGCTGCCCGGCAGGGCAGGCGAGCTGAGATAATGTTCGCAATCGATTAACCCGCCAGCACATACTCAATCTTTGTGAGCCTGTGCTGTGAAGCCTTGATCGCTTAGACGTGAGGGTCGCCCGGCCCTTTGCTCGGCACAGCGTATTGCGGCTTCAGGTGACCGTCCTGATCGAGTAGCCAGGCATCCATGATCTGCCGCACCACAGGACCGGCAACGCGACCACCGGCCTCGCCGTTTTCGATCATGACCGAGATGACAATCTTCGGATGTTCGGCCGGGGCGAAACCGACGAACAAGGCATTGTCACGGTTGCGCTCCAGGGTTTTCGCCCGGTTGTAGCGCTCACCCTGTTTGATCGCCACCACTTGCGCGGTCCCACTCTTGCCGGCGATACGGTACTGAGCCCCCGCCGCTGCCGCGCGGGCAATCCCGCGAGCGTCGTGCATCACCATCTGCATGCCGTGGTTGACCTGCTCCCAGTCACGCGGGTCCTTGAGCAGGATGTTCGGCATCGGATGCTCGTCCACCGGCGCTACGCCATCCACCGTTTTGGCCAGGTGTGGTCGGTTCCATACACCTTTGTTGGCGATCAGCGCGGTGGCTTGAGCTAGCTGCAGGGGTGTGACCTGCATGTAGCCCTGACCGATGCCGAGGATCACTGTCTCACCAGGGAACCACGGCTGACGGCGCGTGGCGCGTTTCCAGGCCTGGGATGGCATCAACCCCGCAGACTCTTCGAACATGTCCAGCGAAACCTTCTCACCGAGGCCGAACATCGCCATGTAGTCGTGAAGACGGTCGATGCCCAGCTTGTGCGCCAGGTCGTAGAAGTAGGTGTCGTTAGAGCGCATGATCGCCGCGTCCATGTCCACCCAGCCATCGCCACTGTGGTTCCAGTTACGGTATTTATGATCGAAATCCGGTAGCTGGTAATAACCCGGATCGAAGACGCGGGTCTGCGGGGTGACCACCCCGGCGTCGAGGCCGGCGATCGCCACTTCCGGCTTGATGGTCGAGCCCGGCGCGTATAGCCCACGCAGCACACGATTGAACAGCGGCCGGTCGATGGAATCGTGCAGCGCCGCGTACTCCTTGAAGCTGATGCCCGTCACGAACATGTTCGGGTCGAAGCTTGGCTTACTGACCATGGCCAGCACTTCACCAGTCGAGGGATCGAGAGCAACCACCGAGCCACGGCGATCGCCCAACGCCTCCTCGGCAGCTTCCTGAAGTTTGACGTCGAGGCTCAATACGATGTTTTTGCCGGGGACCGGATCGGTATGTTTGAGCACTCGCAACACGCGACCCTGAGCGTTGGTTTCGACTTCTTCATAACCCACATGGCCGTGCAACTCGGGCTCGTAGAATTTCTCGATGCCGGTTTTGCCGATGGATTGGGTGCCACGGTATTCCACCGTATCCAGGGCTTTGGATTCTTTCTCGTTGATGCGGCCGACGTAGCCGATCGAGTGTGCGAAGTGTGCGCCCATCGGGTAGTGGCGAACGAACTGTGGCTCTACGTCGATTCCTGGCAAACGGAACTCGTTGACTGCCAACACCGCGATCTGTTCTTCGCTGAGTTCGTAGAACAAGGTGACGGGCACGAAGGGGTGTCGAGCCTGCTTCATCGCCTTGTCGAACAGCGTGCGGTCTTCAGCCGGCAGGTGCAGGAGGTTGACCACCTCATCCAGCTCTTCTTTGACGTCGGAGGCGCGTTCGCGAGTGATGGTCAGGTTGAAACTGGGCCGGTTGTCCGCCAGTACCACGCCGTTGCGGTCGTAGATCAGCCCGCGGGTAGGGGCGATCGGCAATACGTGTACACGGTTGTTTTCGGAGATCGTCGAGTGGTAGTCGTACTCGACCACCTGCAGAACATACAGCCGCACCACCAGCGCGCAGGTAATAGCGACGACGAACAAGGCGCAGGCCATCAGTCTTTTGTTGACCAGGCGCGTCTCTTTTTCGTGGTCCTTGATTGGTATTGGCTCAGGCATTTCTGCAGCGGCTCTTTGACTATAGAGGAGATGCCGATCCGTAGGCTTGAAATCAGTCCGTTAAAAAACGAGCTGCACCATACCAAAAACGGCGCGTCACTTTAGCGCGTCAGCCAAAATTTCATAAACGATGCAGCTATCACCAGGAAAAGTGGTCGGGATATCCCTTTATTTGCCGCGGCACTTTCCTGCGGACAAAACAAAACCCCTACCTGCATACGCAGATAGGGGTTTCGGAATTTAATCTTGACGATGACCTACTCTCACATGGGGAAACCCCACACTACCATCGGCGATGCATCGTTTCACTGCTGAGTTCGGGATGGGATCAGGTGGTTCCAATGCTCTATGGTCGTCAAGAAATTCGGTAGCCAGGTCGTTTGCCTTGCGGCTCACGCTCCAGCGAATGGGTATGTGATAGATCTGGTGTTTTGTGAGTGTCACAAACTTTCGGTTCGTTTCGTCTTCACACACCGCAATCTGGCGTCCCTTTTTATTTATAAAGAAGGGTCAGCAAATTGCTTGGGTGTTATATGGTCAAGCCTCACGGGCAATTAGTATTGGTTAGCTCAACGCCTCACAGCGCTTACACACCCAACCTATCAACGTCGTAGTCTTCGACGGCCCTTCAGGGGACTCAAGGTCCCAGTGAGATCTCATCTTGAGGCTAGTTTCCCGCTTAGATGCTTTCAGCGGTTATCTATTCCGAACATAGCTACCCGGCAATGCCACTGGCGTGACAACCGGAACACCAGAGGTTCGTCCACTCCGGTCCTCTCGTACTAGGAGCAGCCCCTCTCAAATCTCAAACGTCCACGGCAGATAGGGACCGAACTGTCTCACGACGTTCTAAACCCAGCTCGCGTACCACTTTAAATGGCGAACAGCCATACCCTTGGGACCGGCTTCAGCCCCAGGATGTGATGAGCCGACATCGAGGTGCCAAACACCGCCGTCGATATGAACTCTTGGGCGGTATCAGCCTGTTATCCCCGGAGTACCTTTTATCCGTTGAGCGATGGCCCTTCCATACAGAACCACCGGATCACTAAGACCTACTTTCGTACCTGCTCGACGTGTCTGTCTCGCAGTCAAGCGCGCTTTTGCCTTTATACTCTACGACCGATTTCCGACCGGTCTGAGCGCACCTTCGTACTCCTCCGTTACTCTTTAGGAGGAGACCGCCCCAGTCAAACTACCCACCATACACTGTCCTCGATCCGGATAACGGACCTGAGTTAGAACCTCAAAGTTGCCAGGGTGGTATTTCAAGGTTGGCTCCACGCGAACTGGCGTCCACGCTTCAAAGCCTCCCACCTATCCTACACAAGCAAATTCAAAGTCCAGTGCAAAGCTATAGTAAAGGTTCACGGGGTCTTTCCGTCTA
>NZ_VYKC01000004.1:0-332635 GCF_032424305.1 Pseudomonas sp. JV414
CTACCAGGCAGATTCCTAGGCATTACTCACCCGTCCGCCGCTCTCAAGAGGTGCAAGCACCTCTCTACCGCTCGACTTGCATGTGTTAGGCCTGCCGCCAGCGTTCAATCTGAGCCATGATCAAACTCTTCAGTTCAAACATCTTTGGGTTTTTAAGAAACCCTAAACTTGGCTCAGCAATCGTTGGTTACATCTTTGATTTCTCGCGGAGTAACTTGTGATGCTGATAATCTTGTTGACTATCAGTCTGACTCCACAAGCACCCACACGAATTGCTTGATTCAGTTGTTAAAGAGCGGTTGGTTAAGATCTTTCGTCTCAACCGAGGCGCGCATTCTACAGCAGCCTCTGTTGCTGTCAAGCGGTTATTTTCAGAAGTTTTCGAAGAATTCTTCAACAACTTCAACCACTTGCGCTTTCGATCTCTCGTTAGCGGGAGGCGAATTCTACAGCGTTACACGCTGCTGTCAACACCTCTTTTTCTCCGCTTTCGACCGAGATGATCGAACCGTCAATAAGGCGAAAACACACTGCCTTACCAACTCCTTCTGGCCTCGATAAACTGAAGCGTAACCGCTGCCGAAAACTGCTTAACTCTTTGTTTACCAAGGAGTTTTCCGTTTCGACTGCGCCGGAAGTGGGGCGAATTATAGACTTCCAGAATCTGCCGTCAACCCCTGATTTGGTTTTTCTATCAGGATGCTCAAAATCCCTGCTTATATATAGACGCGCCCGCAACGAATGCGCAGTATATTGCCCAACACATACAACAATACTCTCGCTTGCTACTTCGGACGATGCCACGCAATGAATGACCACCCCCGCAGCCTTGCCTCGACTCTGTTCTCGGTTGGCCTGCTCTTGATAGCCATGGCATCGATCCAGTCCGGAGCTTCCCTGGCCAAAAGCATGTTCCCGGTTGTTGGTGCTCAAGGAACGACCACCCTGCGACTGATCTTTGCCAGTGTGATCATGCTGCTGCTGTTGCGCCCATGGCGAGCGAAGCTCACCGCGAAATCCCTGCGCACGGTTATCGTCTACGGGATGGCGTTGGGCGGCATGAACTTCCTCTTCTATATGTCCTTGCGCACTGTCCCTCTGGGTATCGCTGTAGCCCTGGAGTTCACTGGCCCATTGGCTGTCGCTATTTATGCCTCACGTCGAGCGATCGATTTTCTGTGGATCGCTCTGGCAGCCTTGGGTTTACTGCTATTGATTCCAATAGGCGCCACGAGCGCGGGCATCGATCTGGTCGGCGCAGGTTATGCCCTGGGTGCTGGTGTCTGCTGGGCACTATACATTCTGTTCGGTCAGAAGGCCGGTGCTGATAATGGGGTGCAGACCGCAGCATTGGGCGTCATGATTGCCGCCCTGTTCGTAGCGCCTATCGGCATTGTCCACGCTGGCGCCGCGTTACTGACACCCTCATTGATTCCGGTGGCCATCGGCGTCGCCATTCTGTCCACCGCCCTGCCCTATACCTTGGAGATGGTCGCCCTCACACGGATTCCAGCCCGGACCTTCGGTACGTTGATGAGCATCGAACCTGCGATCGGCGCGCTGTCCGGCCTGTTGTTCCTCCAGGAATACCTTTCCCTGTCACAGTGGATGGCTATCCTGTGCATCATTCTGGCTTCCGTCGGCGCGACCTTGACCATGGGGAGTACCGCCAAGCCTGCGGTCGCAGCGGATTGAAACAAGATTGACGAAGGTCTGGTATTTGCCGCTCAATTAGGCCATGTTTAGGCTACGTAACTCAGTGTCAGACATGGATTTTTTCAGATAGGGATATCAGAACGCTTCAAGCAAAAGCGAATGCAGGCAGACCCAGGCACAGATCCGGGGCCGCTATTAAGGACAGCAATGAAACGAATTTTGATACTGATCGCCGTACTTGCAATTGCGGGCTGCGCGGCGACCTCCAAACCCCAGACGAAACACGGCAAGAGAGGGCTGCATATCAACTGTTCCGGGCTCTCGTCCTCGTGGGACAAGTGCTACACCAGCGCCGCCAATTCATGTGCGCCCAAGGGATACAAGGTCATCGCCAAGTCAGGGGATGCAGTAGAAGAGCCCGGCGACTATCCGTTCGGCCTCAACCCTGCCGGCTATACCAGCCGCAGCATGATCGTCATCTGCAAGTAACCCTCCCTTTCTATCGGGCTTGCGTAGCCCGATAGGCGCTTCGCCCGGATGCTGCTAACGTTCGTCAGTCAATGACCGTTCAGCAAAGGGCCATATCCATGACCACCGCTATCAATAACAAGAAAATCGTATTGGTCGTCGGCGCAGGCGATGCCACCGGCGGCGCCATCGCTAAACGTTTTGCCCGTGAAGGTTATATCGCCTGCGTCACACGTCGCAGCGCAGACAAACTCCAGCCATTAGTAGCGTCCATCACAGCCAGTGGCGGCGAGGCTCACGGTTTTGCCTGCGATGCGCGTAATGAAGAAGACGTGATAGCGCTCATCGAGCAGATCGAAACCGAACTCGGCCCCATCGAAGCGTTCGTCTTCAATATCGGCGCCAATGTGCCGTGCAGCATCCTCGAAGAAACCGCCCGCAAGTATTTCAAGATTTGGGAAATGGCCTGTTTCTCAGGGTTTCTCAACGCTCGTGAAGTGGCCAAGCGCATGGTCACTCGCCAACGGGGCACGATCCTGTTCACTGGCGCCACTGCTGGTTTGCGCGGCGCCGCGGGTTTCGCCGCCTTTGCCGGTGCCAAGCACGGGATTCGGGCCCTAGCGCAAAGCATGGCCCGCGAACTGGGACCGATGAACATCCATGTCGCCCACGTCGTAGTGGATGGCGCCATCGACACCGACTTTATCCGCGACAACTTTCCGGAAAAATACGCGACCAAGGATCAGGACGGCATCCTCAATCCCGAGCACATTGCCGACAACTATTGGTACCTGCACAGCCAGCCACGAGACGCCTGGACCTTCGAGCTGGATCTGCGCCCATGGAACGAACGCTGGTAAGCCCTCCCCTACAGCAATAAGAAGAGCACATCGACCATGAGCAAAACCGTGGAGTTCTTTTTCGACCTCGGCAGCCCTGCCACTTACCTGGCCCATACCCAACTGCCGAAGATCTGCAAACAGACCGATAGTCAGCTGATCTACAGACCGATGCTGCTGGGTGGTGTCTTCAAAGCTACCGGCAATGCTTCCCCCATCACCGTACCGGCCAAGGGTCGCTACATGTTTCAGGACCTGGACCGCTATGCCAAACGCTATGGTGTACCGCTGAAGTTCAACCCGAACTTCCCGATCAATACCCTGATGCTGATGCGCGCTGTCACGGGCATGCAACTGCACCATCCCGAACGCTTTCAGGCGTTTATCGATTGCCTGTTTCACGCCCTTTGGGTTGATGGACGCAGCCTCGATGATCCAGCGACTGTTGCCGCCGTGCTGACGCAAAACGGTTTTGATCCGAATGAAGTGCTGGCGCTGACCGCCGATGAGGCCGTCAAAGCCACCCTCAAGGAAAACACCGAGGAAGCGGTGCAACGCGGTGTATTCGGTGCGCCGAGCATGTTTGTCGGTGATCAGCTGTTCTTCGGCCAGGATCGGCTGGACTTCGTCCTTGAAGCCCTGCGTACGCAATAGCCAGCGCCTGCCTATGACCTGAGCCAGGCGCTGGAGACAGCGCCTGGCTCAAACCGCTCAAATAGCCGCGGTTCGGGTGTTCAACCATTCAAGGGCCGCACCGTCGAGCAACGGGCTCAGGCGCTCACGTACCTCGGCGTGATAGCCGTTGAACCACTGCTTTTCGTCTTCGGTCAGCAGCGATGGTTCCAGGCAACGGGTGTCGATCGGGCACAAGGTCAGGGTTTCGAATTTCAGGAACTCACCGAATTCGCTCTTGCCTGCTTCACGATTCAACACCAGATTCTCGATCCGCACACCCCAGCGACCTGGACGATAAGTGCCCGGCTCGATGGACGTGATCATGCCCGGCTGCATCGCGGTTTGTGGTGCCGCCGCAGCCTGATAGGCGATGACTTGCGGGCCTTCGTGAACATTGAGGAAGTAGCCGACGCCGTGACCGGTGCCGTGGCCGTAGTCGACGCTTTCGGCCCAGATCGGTGCGCGAGCAATAGCGTCCAGCAACGGCGACAGAATGCCTCGTGGGAACTGTGCACGGGAGAGTGCAATCACGCCTTTGAGCACTCGAGTGCAATCGCGCTTCTGCTCGCCAGTCGGCGTACCCACCGGCACCATTCGGGTGATGTCGGTGGTACCGCCCAGGTATTGGCCGCCGGAGTCGATCAGCAACAGGCCGTCACCCTCGATCACCGCGTGTTCTTCTTCGGTGGCGTGGTAGTGCGGCATCGCACCGTTGGCGTTAAACGCGGCAATGGTGTTGAAGCTCAGCGACACATAATCCGGGCGGCGGGTACGCGCCGCGGTCAGGTGTTCGTCGATGGTCAATTCGGTGATGCGCTCACGCCCCAAGGCCACTTCCAGCCAAGCGAAGAATTCGCACAGCGCCGCGCCGTCCTGCTCCATGGCCCGACGTATGTGCTCGGCATCGGCCAGGCTTTTCTGCGACTTGGCCAGGGTGGTCGGGTTCAGGCCTTCGAGCAGTTTCACGCCGCTGTTCAGGTTATCCAGCAGACCGGCCGTGACCCGCGCCGGATCGACTTGCAGGCTCTCGCCGCTCGGCACAGCGCGCAAGGCGGCGGTTACTTCGCTGTAATCGCGCAGGGTCACGCCATCCTGTTCGAGAATGGCGCGCAGCTCGGCGCTCACTTTGCTCAGGGCGACGAACAAGGTGGCCTGCTGTTGGCTGATCAGGGCGAAGGACACGAACACCGGATTGAACGACACATCGCCGCCGCGCAGGTTGAACAGCCAGGCGATGTCATCGAGGGTGGCGATGAAGTGCCAGTCGGCACCGCGCTCTTTCAGCACCTCACGCAGTTTGGCGAGTTTTTCGCCACGGCTGACCGTCGCCTGAGGCGGCAAGTGTTGGTAGATCGGCTCGTTCGGCAGACTCGGACGGTCACTCCAGACTTCACTCAGCAGATCGATATCGGTACGCAGACGTGCGCCGCGCTCTTCGAGTTTGCTGCTCAAAGTACGCGCCGAGGCCACAGCCATCACCGCGCCATCGACTGCGACGACACCGCCTTCAGGGGTTTGCTCGGCCAGCCAATCGAGCGGGCCGGGTTGACCCGGTTGCAGCTTCACCAGTTCGATGCCGCTGCCCTTGAGCTCCTTGCTCGCTTGTTCCCAATAGCGGCTGTCGGCCCAGACGCCGGCAAAATCCGGGGTGACGATCAGCGTGCCCACCGAGCCATGAAAACCCGACAGCCACTGCCGTCCCTGCCAATAGCCCGGCAGGTATTCCGACAGGTGCGGGTCGGCCGACGGCACCAGCAGAGCATGAATGCCCTCCCGGCTCATCAGCTCGCGGGTTTGCGCCAGGCGCTGGGGTACCAATCCATTGGTCAAAGGCTGTGTACTCATCGTGTCTCCTGCTAACCACTCATCATTATTATTCGGTGCCGATCAGAGTCGGCGCTTAAGGACCTGTCGCCCAGAATGCCGGAGCACTGGCGCAAGTTGCTTTAATCAGGTGTACCGCTTGATCGATATCCTGTTCGGTGGTGAAACGCCCCAGGCTCAAGCGAATGGTGCGACTGGCCGAGCGTGCGTCATGCCCCAGGGCCAGCAACACATGGGACGGCGCATTGCTGGCGGAATTACAGGCCGAGGTCGCGGAAAACGCGATCGAGGTGCTCAACGCCGCGGAACTGAACTCGCCTTCATTGAAAGTCAGGCTCAAGGTATGGGGAATGCGCTGGGTCGGGCTGCCATTGAGACGCACGCCGGGAATGCTCAGCAGCGGCTCGAGCAAGCGTTCACGCAGACGCGCGATGGTGGCTTTTTCTTCATCGAACAAGGTGGCCGTCAACGCGAAGGCTGCCCCCATGGCGGCAATCTGGTGCGTCGCCAGAGTGCCGGAACGCAACCCGCCCTCGTGACCGCCACCGTGGATCTGCGCCTGCAGACGCTGCTGCGCACGAGGACCGACATACAGCGCGCCGATGCCTTTGGGACCGTAGACCTTGTGCGCCGAGAACGACATCAAATCCACCGGCCACCGGGCCAGATCGATCGCCACTTTGCCCGCGCCCTGGGCCGCATCGACATGGAACAACGCATCGCGATCACGCACCACCTGGCCGATGGCCGGGATGTCGTTGATGGTGCCCAGTTCGTTATTGACCAGCATCAACGACACCAGAAAGGTGTCCTCACGCATCGCTTCGCTGACCGCTTGCGGGGTAATCAGGCCTTCGGCATCGGGCACCAGATACGTCACCGCAACGCCTGCGTCCTGCAATTGTTTTGCAGTGTCGAGAATCGCTTTGTGTTCGATCTGGCTGGTGATGATGTGGCCGCCGGACACACCGCGGGCCTGGGCCACGCCCTTGAGGGCAAGGTTGTTTGATTCGGTGGCGCCGGAGGTCCAGACGATCTGCTCCGCCTGGGCACCCACCAATTCGGCGACCTGACGCCGTGCTTGCTCGACCGATTGCCGGGCCTGCTGGCCGAAGGCGTGGGAACTGGACGCTGGATTGCCGAAGTTACCGGTGAAACCCAGACACTCGACCATGACCTTGATGACCCGCTCATCCACCGGCGTGGTGGCGGCGTAGTCGAAATACAACGGACGTTTATTCATAAAAGACTCGCAGAGCGTGTTCCGGGATCAGGAAGCTCGTCACTGGAAGTTTCAAAGCGCCGCCTCATGAGCGACGCCGAATTTTCAGAACGACAGCAATACCTGATCGGAGGCCATTAAAGAAGAACAACTTCATTTAAAAGTGCGTAGGAACGCTCCTGAAGTCGAGCTTAACAGGCATCGGGCCACCGGATGAAGCAATGCGTCAGCCAAAGCTTTCGAGCAATAACGGATACAGCGAAGCCACCAACAATAAGGCCATGCCCCAGTTGAACAGCCGCAACCAGCGGCGATCGCGCAGCACATTGCGCAACAGCGTGCCGCAACCGGCCCACACCCCGACGCTTGGCAGGTTGATCAAGGCGAAAACCGCGGCAATCACAATCACGTTGGTGAAATAGCCCTGCATCGGCGTGTAGGTGCTGATGGCACCGATGGCCATGATCCAGGCCTTGGGGTTGACCCATTGAAACGCTGCCGCCCCCAAATAACTGATCGGCCTGCCCTCGCCCTGTTCACCCTCGGCTACCGGCCCGGAATGAGCAATCTTCCACGCCAGGTACAGCAAATACGCCGCGCCGACATAGCGCAACACGGTGTAAAGCATTGGATAGGTTTGAAACACCGTGCCCAGGCCGAAACCGACAGCGACCACCAGGACGAAGAAGCCGCAGGTAATGCCCAGCATGTGGGGAATGGTGCGGTGAAAGCCGAAATTCACGCCAGAGGCCAGCAACATGGTGTTGTTCGGGCCGGGGGTGATCGAGGTGACAAGGGCAAACAGGGCAAAGCCCAGCAGCAGGTCGAGCGAGAGTGTCATGGGGGCAGTCCATCAGGGTCAGGTATTGACCCTATCGCACACCTTGAGGGAAACCCATGGACAGTTGCGTGAAAGTTCGAGCAGTACAGTTGTCGCTCAGCTCTGGCGGCCGTGCAGCTGTACTGCGCGTTCGGCGTTCATCTCGCCTTGTTTGTCGAAACTGAACGATTTTGCCGGCTGGCCGAGCAATTCGGCTTTCTTCGCGTGGTACTCCTCGAAGGACAAGCCACGACGATTCAGGGCCTCCAACGCCAGTTCCCGGGTTTCTTCAGCGGTGTAGGGCCGCAATTCCGGTGAAACATGAGTGGCACATCCGGCAAGAACGGAGATGGCGAGCAACAAGAAAGTGGCGATTAGAGATTTCATTTCGGGTGTCCGGTGATCTGTGTTTGGGGCAATGAACACAGGCTACTCGTGCCGCTCGAAGGGTAGAAATCAACGCTCTCGATAGTCGCTATCGACTTTGGTAAACGCGGTCACGATTGCCGGCCTCATATCTCCAAATGATCTATAAATATTAATTTATGGTCTTTTACGGAATAACAGAGAGCCTTTATAAACAACTCCATCGCCTCACGCACTGTTGCCCACGCAACTGTTTGCCTGGCAACAGTCAATCAACAAACAGCCGGTCAAATCGAACAGTGCCTGCCAGCAACCGCGCTGAAAGCCACGGAAAACGGGGCTCCCAAGGATTGGTACAGCTCTTGCTCCACTCCGGTGACTCATCACTGCTCGCTGAGCAACTGTTTAAAAAGGAACTGATCATGTCGCGTCCATTAAAAGTCGTTGCCCTCTCCGGCGGTACCTGGCGTCCGTCTCGCACGTTGGTGTTGACCCAGGCGCTGTTGGCCGAACTGGCCGAGCAGCTGCCGATTGAGAGCAAGCTGATCGAACTGGGCGACATCGCCCGACCACTGGGCGCCGCGCTGTCGCGTCAGGAACTGAGCGCCGACATCGAAGCCGAGCTGCAAGCGATCGAAAGCGCCGACTTGCTGATCGTCGCCGCGCCGGTTTATCGCGGCTCCTACCCAGGCCTGCTCAAGCACCTGTTCGACCTGATCGACCTCAACGCGCTGATCGACACTCCGGTGCTGCTGGCTGCCACCGGGGGCAGCGAACGTCATGCGCTGGTGCTCGATCATCAGTTGCGGCCGCTGTTCAGTTTCTTCCAGGCCCTGACCTTGCCGATTGGCGTCTATGCCACCGAAGCCGACTTCTCCAATTACCAAATAACCAGTGAGCCCTTGAAGGCCCGCATTCGTCTTGCTGCAGAACGCGCGGCGCCGTTGTTCGGCGTGCACCCCAAAAATCTGCTGAAAATCGCTTAAGGATCTCTTCATGGATGTTTTCTGGTTTCTGCCGACCCACGGCGACGGCCATTACCTGGGCACCACTCAGGGCGCCCGCCCGGTGACCCTCAACTATTTGAAACAAGTGGCCCAGGCTGCCGACAGTCTCGGTTACCACGGCGTGCTGATTCCTACCGGGCGTTCCTGTGAGGACTCATGGGTGATCGCTTCGGCCTTGGTGCCGCTGACCGAACGCCTGCGGTATCTGGTCGCGATTCGTCCGGGGATTATTTCGCCGACGGTCTCGGCACGGATGGCCGCGACGCTGGATCGACTGTCCGGCGGCCGCTTGCTGATCAATGTGGTGACCGGCGGAGACCCGGATGAAAACCGTGGCGATGGCAGTTTTCTCGATCACAGCGAACGCTACGAAGTCACCGACGAATTCCTGAAGATCTGGCGCCGCGTGCTGCAAGGCGAATCGGTGGATTTCGAAGGCAAGCACCTGCGAGTACAGAACGCCAAAGCGTTGTATCCACCGGTGCAGAAACCTTATCCGCCGCTGTATTTCGGTGGTTCGTCCGACGCGGCTCATGATTTGGCCGCCGAGCAGGTCGATGTTTACCTGACGTGGGGCGAGCCACCCGCCGCAGTGGCTGAAAAACTCGCCGATGTTCGAGAGCGCGCGGCGCGAAACGGTCGCACGGTGAAGTTCGGGATTCGCCTGCATGTGATCGTGCGCGAGACGGCCGAAGAGGCCTGGAAAGCCGCGGACAAACTCATCGAGCACATCAGCGACGAGACCATTGCTGCCGCGCAAAAGTCGTTTTCGCGATTTGATTCCGAAGGCCAGCGACGCATGGCCGCACTGCATGACGGCCGTCGCGACAACCTGGAAATCTCGCCCAACCTGTGGGCCGGTGTAGGTCTGGTACGCGGCGGGGCCGGGACTGCGCTGGTGGGTGACCCGCAGCAAGTGGCGGCGCGGATCAAGGAGTATGCGGATCTGGGAATCGAGAGTTTCATCTTCTCCGGCTACCCGCATCTCGAAGAGGCTTATCGCTTTGCCGAACTGGTGTTCCCGCTGCTGCCCGAACCGTATGCCAGCCTGGCCGGACGTGGCGTCACCAACCTCACCGGGCCGTTTGGCGAAATGATCGCCAATGATGTGCTGCCGGCCAAAGCCACGGCCTGAAAACCTCCCCCTACTGATCGTTCCCATGCTCTGCGTGGGAATGCAGCCCGTGACGCTCCGCGTCACTGGACGCGGAGCGTCCCTAGAGGCATTCCCACGCAGAGCGTGGGAACGATCAATCACAGTGGTCCATGACATATAGGAAATTCCGCGTGACTGCCAAGCCGCTAAGCGCCCTGTTGCCCCCCTTACAGACCGCCCGCCAGCTGGCCGCCGAGTTTGCCCTGACCGCTGTCGAGCGCGATGAACGCGGCGGTACGCCGAAAACCGAACGTGATGCCTTGCGCCACAGCGGCCTGCTCGCTTTAAGCATTCCCGTCCAGTACGGCGGTCTCGGCGCCAGCTGGAGCGAAACCCTGAACATCGTGCGCGAGTTCGCCAAGGTCGACAGTTCGATCGCTCACGTCTTCGGCTTTCATCACCTGATGCTCGCCACCGTGCGCCTGTTCGCCCGACCGGAACAATGGCAACCGTGGTTTGAACAAACCGCGCGCAAGAACTGGTTCTGGGGCAACGCCCTCAACCCGCTGGACACCCGCACCGTGGTGAAAGACCTCGGAGGCTGGCGCGAGTTTTCCGGCAAGAAGAGCTTCTGCTCCGGCGCCAGCGACTCGGAAATGCTGATCGCCTCGGCCGTCGATGAAAGTGCCGGCGGCAAGCTGTTGATCGCCGCGATTCCCAGTGGGCGCAGCGGTATCACGCTGCACAACGACTGGAACAACATGGGGCAGCGCCAGACCGACAGCGGCAGCACCACGTTTGAACGGGTGCGGGTCGAAGAGTCGGAATTACTGCTTGACCCCGGTCCGTTGAGCACGCCGTTCGCCTGCTTGCGCCCCTTGATTGCCCAGCTCACATTCACCCATATGTTCCTCGGCATTGCCGAAGGCGCTTTCGAAGAGGCGCGGCAATACACCCTCACCGAAACCCGTCCGTGGCACAAATCCAGTGCTGCGGATGTGCGGGAGGATCCTTATGTGCTCGGCCATTACGGCGAATTCTGGGTGGCACTGGAAGGTGTTCGATTACTGGTGCAACGCGCCGCCGAGTTGCTCGACAAAGCCTGGGCCAAGGGCTCGACTCTGAGCGCCGAGGAACGCGGACATCTGGCCACCGCCATCGCCACCGCCAAGGTCGCAGCGACGCGCAATGGCCTGGAACTGTGTAGCCGTTTGTTCGAAGTGACCGGCGCCCGCTCGACTCACGCCTCACTGCGGCTGGACCGCCACTGGCGCAACTTGCGCACGCAAACCCTGCACGATCCGGTGGATTACAAACTCCATGAACTGGGTGACTGGGCGCTGAACCAGTCCCTGCCGATTCCGACCTTCTATTCATAGCCTTCCACTCATGGAGCCTGCCCCATGCAACTGCTGACCTTACCGCCCTCGCCCGCGTTGGCCACCTCGATTCGCGCCACGGCACAGGTGTTCGAAGACCCGAAATCCCAAGCCCTGCTCGCGCACTTGCAGCAGGTCGCGCCGAGTGAAGCCAGCGTGCTGATCATCGGTGAAACCGGCACCGGCAAGGAGCTGGTAGCGCGGCACATCCACAACCTCAGCGCCCGGCGCAACCGGCCGTTCGTGGCGGTGAACTGCGGCGCATTCTCCGAGTCGCTGGTGGAGGCCGAGTTGTTCGGCCATGAAAAAGGCGCCTTCACCGGCGCGCTCAGCGCTAAGGCCGGCTGGTTCGAAGAGGCCGATGGCGGAACCTTGTTCCTCGACGAAATCGGCGATTTGCCAATGGCGATTCAGGTGAAATTGCTGCGGGTGCTGCAGGAGCGCGAAGTGGTGCGCCTGGGTTCGCGCAAGAGCATTCCCATCGATGTGCGAGTGCTGGCGGCGACCAACGTGCAGTTGGAAAAAGCCATCAACGCCGGGCACTTTCGCGAGGACCTGTATTACCGCCTCGACGTGGTCAGCCTGGAACTGAGCCCGTTGCGCGAGCGCCCCGGAGACATCCTGCCGCTGACCCGGCATTTCGTCGAAGCCTACAGCCAGCGCTTGGGTTACGGCAGCATCACCATCAGCAAAGAGGCCGAACACAAACTGCGCAGCTACAGTTGGCCGGGCAATATCCGTGAGCTGGAAAACGTCATTCACCACACGTTGTTGATCTGCCGCAACAGTGTGATCGAGCGCGATGACTTGCGCCTGTCGAACATGCGCATCGAGCGTCAGGACGACCACCACGCCAACGTCGACGACTCACCGGAAGCCTTGCTTGATCGGGCCTTTCAAAAGCTCTTCGAGGAACAGGCCGGCGCGCTGCACGAGAAAGTCGAAGATGCATTGTTGCGGGCAGCCTATCGCTTCAGCCACTACAACCAGGTGCACACCGCTGCCCTGCTGGGGCTGAGCCGCAACGTAACCCGCACTCGGCTGATCAAGATCGGCGAACTGGCGGTGAATAAACGCCGGCCCACGGAGAACCTGCAGGGCGAGCGTTTGATGCAGTTGTCGATCTAGCCGATCAGCGTACAGTGCAGCGCGTTGTCGTGACTAAGCGCCAGGCTATGCAGCACCTGAAATGAGCCGAAGGTCACGGTTTTCGCCCGATGGGCGCGAATCAGCTGCCAGAAATCCTGCTCGCCGCTCTCGAAGCTCTGAAAGGCGGCTTCTCCGGCTTCGCGGGATTGCCATTGCAGGTAGTTGAGCACCCGCCGGCCATCGTCGCTGGCCTGGATGTTGGCACTCAAGAAACCTGGGTAGCCTTGGGCCAGACGTTCAGTGTGCGCCGACAGCGCCGACACCAGCGCGGCTTGCTGACGGGGCTCGATCTCGAATTCGATCAGTTGGGTGAAGCTGCGATTCTTCTCTGGCGCGTGCATGAATAGTCCCCACTCACTGTAAGCCGGATCTTGCGATCCGAAGGCCTGCAGGGTAAAACCTCGAGCTAACTAGAGGTCAAGGGGCATTTTTTAAATGATCACCTCGCAAAACCTGCATAAAGAACTGACCGTCGGCCAAGTGGCCGCCCGCAGTGGTGTAGCGGTCACGGCGCTGCACTTTTATGAGTCCAAGGGCCTGATCAAAAGCAACCGCAACCAGGGCAATCAGCGGCGTTATCCGAGGGAAGTGTTGCGCCGGGTGGCGCTGATCAAAGTGGCTCAGCGTTTAGGGATTCCGTTGGCGGAGATTGGCGAGGCGTTGAAATCCCTGCCGGATAACCGTGCACCGACGGCGGCGGACTGGAAAGTGTTGTCGGCGCAGTGGAGCCGGGATCTGGATGAGCGGATCAATCAGCTGACCCTGCTGCGGGACAGGCTCAATGGGTGCATCGGGTGTGGATGTCTGTCGATGGAGGCGTGCCCGCTGCGTAACTTTGGTGATGTGTTGGGTGAGCAAGGGCCGGGGGCGCAGCTACTGAAATGATCGATTGATAGCTGAACAGTGGCACTGCTGCTCGTCGGGCACTCGGTTGCGGGAAAAGGGGCTGACCTATAGTTATTCGACCGGAAATCGGCGAAGGAACACCTTAACCCCACAACAAAAGGAGAACCGTCATGAGCGTAAAACCTATTCCAGAGGGTTATCACAGCATCACCCCTTATCTGGGCATTCAGAAAGCTGCCGAAGCCATCGACTTCTACAAGAAAGCCTTTGGCGCCACCGAAGTCATGCGCCTTGCCATGCCCGATGGCGGCATCGGGCATGCCGAGCTGCGTATCGGCGACTGCCCGATCATGCTTGGCACACCGTGTGACGAGGGACCATTGAGCAACCCGGACAACTCGCCGTCAGTCGGGCTGCATCTGTATGTGAACGATGTGGACAAGTCCTTTAAACAGGCCATCGATGCAGGGGCCACGGTGGTGTCCGAGGTCAAGGACCAGTTTTATGGCGACCGTTCGGGGACTTTGAAGGATCCCTACGGGCATTTGTGGTTTCTGGCCACGCGCAAGGAGGATTTGACTCAGGAACAGATCGAACAGCGGGCGAAGGAGATGTTTAAGCAGGGTTGAGTTTTTCAGTGAATGTTCGAGCCCCTTCGCGAGCAAGCCCGCTCCCACATTCGACCGAGTTCTATCTGAAGAATGCGGTCAAATGTGGGAGCGGGCTTGCTCGCGAAGAGGTCATCACATCCACCATCAATGTTGACTATCAGCCAGCTCCCACCCAAGGCAAAACACGAAACATTTACTTTCATATCCCTTTTCGGGATTTCCGATGCTCATACGTCTTATTTAGATGCAGTCGGTCGCGTAGGCAAAAGCCACGGCCGGACTTTTCATGGAGCGCAACGCTGGGAAGCCCACAGCAGCGCTCCTCTCATCGAAACAAGACCTTTAATCATGTCGAAGAAATCCCGCTCAAAACTCTGGTTTCTGGTCCATAGCTGGCTGGCGCTGCCCATCTGGTTCTTTGTCTTGATCGTCTGTGTGACCGGCACGCTGGCAGTGGTCAGTCAGGAGATTGTCTGGCTGGCCAATCCGCAAATGCGTGCCAGCCCGCCTTCGGACGATGCGCCGCGGCTCAATTATGACGAGATCATCGCCGCCATCAAAAAGGCCGAACCCCAGACGCTGGTCGAGGGCATCAGTCGCCCCGACGAGTCGCATTTCGCCCTCGACGTGGACGTCAGTTACCCGGACGGACGCTCGGTAACGGTCTATGTGAACCCCTATAGCGGGGTGATTCAGGGCACCGCTCCACAATTCAATTTCAAGGCATTCACCCGCGCACTGCATGGCTGGTGGCTGGTGCCGTTCACCAACGGCTACAGCTGGGGCTGGTATCTGGTGTCGTTCCTCGCGCTGCCGATGCTGGCGTCGCTGGTCACCGGGCTGGTGGTTTACAAACGGTTCTGGAAAGGCTTTTTCCGACCGACCTTGCGCATTCGTCATGGCGCGCGGATTTTCTGGGGCGACTTTCACCGGCTCAGTGGCATCTGGTCGATCTGGTTCATCGCGGTGATCTCGATCACCGGTGTCTGGTTCCTGATCAAGGCGATTCTGTTCGACAACCAGATTTCGATTACCACGGAACCGGTGGTGTCGGTCGTCTCGCGCGAAAGTGTGCCGCTGACCCGCACCGGCAAGCCGGCCCCGATGATCAATCTGGAACAGGCTATCAAGGTCGCTCAAGAGCAGATCCCCGGACTCGATGCCAGTTTCGTCACCCTGCCGAGCAATGCTTACAGCCACCTCTCAGTGGGCGGTCGCAGCTGGTATCCGCTGATGTTCCAGACGGCCGAGGTCAACCCGTACAACGGCGATATCGCCAGCACGCGGTTGCTGACCGATCGCACCGGCCTGGAATTCGTGACCGAGTCGATGCGTCCGTTACACACCGGTGACTTTGGCGGGATCTGGATCAAGCTGATCTGGTTCTTCTTCGGTTTGCTGCTGAGCCTGATGATACTCAGCGGGTTGCTGATCTGGACCAAACGCACCGCCCTGGCCACCGCCAATGCGTTCAAGCGCAGCAACAAGGCCCCACGCCCGGTGTCGAGCCCGCAAACGGTCATGAACCAACAGACTCCGGAGGGCAACCTGTGAGCAAGACGATCACTGCACCGCAGCCTTCGCGGGCGAGCCTGCTTTGGCGCAAATGGCGCTTCCACATCAACATTTTCTTGCTGCTGATCCCTTTGGGCTTCATGCCCAAATACTTTGCCGACGCCTCGCTGTTTCGCGGCGACAGCGGGCTGGGGGAACGGGAGATCGGCGAAATCCAGGTTGGCCCCTGGAGCCTGCGACTGGCCGAACTGCGCAACGAAGCGCCGCGATTGACGGGCCCCGCCGGCTACATGAAGGGCTTCAACATAGCGCTGTGCGAGCGTTGTCGCGATCAGGTCAAGGCGATTTACCTGCGCCTCGGCAAACCCCGCAGCCTGCGCGCGGCCGGGGCGATTTTCTTCGGCACGCCGTACCGCATGGGCGCAATGCTGCCGGTGCCTGAAAAGACCAAAACCGACGCCGAGCTGTGGATCACCATGGAAGGCTGGGACGGCGCCATGCATCAAGCGTCCATCCCCCTGAGCCAGGCATCCCCGGCCACTCTCGCATGGCTGAACAAACAAGGAGGCAATCCATGATCAACGCTTTTCGGCCCGTTCTATTGATGTTGTGCGCCGCCTTCAGCACCAGCGCCCTGGCCCATAACCCGATGTGCGAATGCAAGGCCATCGACGCCGAACAGATTCAATGCACCGGCGGTTTTTCCGACGGCAGCGGCGCACCTGGAGTGACTCTTGACGTGATCGGCTACGACGAAACCATTCTGGTGCCGGGCAAGCTCGGCGCCGATTCGACTCTGACGTTCAAGAAACCCGGCGCTGAGTTCTACGTGCTGTTCGACGCCGGTCCCGGCCATGTCGTCGAGATCGACCAAGCCGACATCGAGGCGCCCTGAACGTGAGCATGACCTCGCCCACCACCCAAGTTGTTCGCCCGGCCGGTGCCGGCCATGAAACCCTTTATGTGTTGCTGTTGTGCCTGATGATCCTGGCGGTTGCCGGCTCGGTGGTCGCCTGGCGTGGCGAGGCTCAAGAAGTGAGCAGCGTTGGCAGTCATCAACTGGATGCCCGTCGTGATCTGAGCGCATCCGAGCAAGGTATTTACGCCGACCTGCGGGTCACCCTGGATGAAATTCATCTGTTGCGTCAGGAACAACAGGCGCTGCCCACACCCGCCACCCTCGCCGATGAAGGCTTTGCGCCGTTTGCCCAGGACGCCAGTTCTGTCAGTCGTGGCGGCCATGCCTGGCAGTTGCTGGACGCCAAGGCGTACTTCGGCCAGAGCCAGAGCCCAACCGTCGCCGGCTCGTTTTTGATGCGTTTGACCGCTGAAGACGACTCTGCGCCAGACATCTGGCTCAACCGCAGCAGCGCCCTCCCCGCGCCGAACGATCTCACCGACGCTGCGCTCAATGGCGCCGGCTGGCAGCAGATCGTCGCGCAATTCGATGCCGGCGTCACCCGCCAGCATCGGCATTGAACCCTCGCCTTTACCCGAGAGAAGACCGCTTTCCCATGCCTAGTTCATCTCAACGCCATGCCTTTTTTCGCCTGCTGCTGGTCGGCCTGTTTGCCTGTTTGCTGACACCTTTGGCCAGTGCCGACGAAGCCAAGCGCCTGCGCATCGGCATCACCCTGCACCCTTATTACAGTTACGTGGCCAACATCGTCGGTGACAAAGCCGAAGTGGTGCCGCTGATCCCGGCAGGTTTCAACCCGCATGCCTACGAGCCGCGGGCCGAAGACATCAAACGCATCGGCGGGCTGGACGTGATTGTGCTCAACGGCGTGGGCCATGACGACTTCGCCGACCGCATGATCGCCGCCAGCGAAACCCCGAACATCAAGGTGATCGAAGCCAACGAAAACGTGCCCCTGCTGGCCGCCACCGGCGTTGCTGCCCGCGGTGCCGGCAAGGTGGTCAATCCGCACACGTTCCTGTCGATCAGCGCTTCCATTGCCCAGGTCAACAACATCGCCCGGGAACTGGGCAAGCTCGACCCGAGCAACGCCAAAACCTACACCCAGAACGCCCGCGCCTACGGCAAACGCCTGCGTCAGATGCGCGCGGACGCCCTGGCAAAACTGACCCAGGCGCCGAACGCAGAGTTGCGCGTGGCCACGGTGCATGCCGCCTATGACTATTTACTGCGCGAGTTTGGCCTGGAAGTGACTGCTGTGGTCGAGCCGGCCCACGGTATCGAACCGAGCCCCAGCCAGTTGAAAAAGACCATCGACCAACTGCGGGAGCTGGACGTGAAAGTGATCTTCTCGGAGATGGATTTCCCGTCCACTTACGTCGAGACCATCCAGCGTGAATCCGGGGTGAAGCTGTACCCGCTGTCGCACATTTCCTATGGCGAATACACCGCCGACAAGTACGAAAAAGAAATGACCGGTAATCTCAACACCGTGGTCCGGGCGATTCAGGAGTCCGGCGCATGACGGCTAAAGAAACCATCACTGAATCCCCTGTGGGAGCGGCGGTGCGGCGATCCGACTTGCTCGCGAAGAGGGAGTCTCAGTCGACATCAATGTTGACTGACCCACCGCTTTCGCGAGCAAGCCCGCTCCCACAGGCTTCGGGACCGACCCTGGATTTTGCCGAGGTCAGCCTGACGCTGGGTCGCACGACGATCCTCGACAAGGTGACCTTTCAGGTTCAGCCCGGCAGCGTGCATGCACTGGTCGGCCCCAACGGTGGCGGCAAGAGTTCGCTGATCAAGACCCTGCTGGGGCAAATGCCGCATCAGGGTCGCTTGAGCCTGCAATGGCCTGGCGAACCGGGAACCATTGGTTACGTGCCTCAGGCGCTGGAGTTCGATCGCGGCTTACCGATGACTGTCGATGACTTCATGGCCGCCATGTGTCAGCGGCGCCCGGCGTTCCTCGGGTTGAGCAAGCATTACGCAGCGGCCATCGGCGAAGCACTGGAACGGGTCGGCATGCAGGACAAGCGCAAGCGGCGCATGGGCGCGTTGTCCGGCGGTGAGCGCCAGCGTGTTTTGCTGGCCCAAGGATTGATTCCGGTGCCGAAGTTGCTGGTGCTCGATGAACCGATGTCGGCCCTCGATGAGGCCGGTATTCAAGTGTTCGAGCGGCTACTGGGCGACTGGCGCCAGAGCGGCATCACCGTGCTGTGGATCGAACATGATCTGGAAGCGGTCGGGCGACTGGCCGACCGGGTCACCGGGCTCAATCGCCGGGTGCTGTTCGATGCCACGCCGAAACAGGCACTGACCCCGGAGCGACTGCTGACCCTGTTTTCGACCCATCCCCGGAGCGCTACCTGATGAGTTACGAAGCCTTTCGTTTGATGGTCCAGGGTTGGGCCTCGTCGGGTTACCTGCCGGAAGCGCTGGCCTATGGATTTGTGGTCAATGCCCTACTCGCTGGCCTGTTGATCGGCCCGGTGTTGGGCGGTTTGGGCACGCTAGTGGTGGTCAAGCGTTTCGCGTTTTTCTCCGAAGCCGTGGGCCACGCGGCGCTGACCGGTGTGGCCATCGGCATTCTGCTCGGTGAACCCTACACCGGGCCTTATGGCAGCCTGTTCGGTTACTGCCTGCTGTTTGGCATTTTGCTCAACTACCTGCGCAATCGTACTGGTCTGGCACCGGACACGTTGATCGGTGTGTTTCTCTCCGTATCGTTGGCGCTGGGTGCGAGCCTGCTGCTGATCCTGGCCGGCAAAATCAACGTGCACATTCTGGAAAACGTGCTGTTCGGTTCAGTGCTCACGGTCAACGGCAATGACCTGCTGGTGTTGGCCATCGTTGGTTCGCTGGTCATGGCGTTGGCCCTGCCGCTGTACAACCGCATCATGCTCGCCAGTTTCAATCCGCAACTGGCGGCGGTGCGTGGTGTGGCGGTGAAGACCCTGGATTACCTGTTCGTGATTCTGGTGACCCTGATCACGGTGGCGGCGGTGAAAGTCATCGGCGCGATTCTGGTCGGCGCACTGTTGGTGATTCCAGCGGCGGCCGCACGTTTGCTCAGCCAGTCGCTGAAGGGTTTCTTCTGGTGTTCGGTGCTGATCGCCACGGTGAGCACGCTGTGCGGAATTCTCGCACCGATTGTCTTTGATCTGCCTATCCCGTCCGGCGCCGCGATCATTCTGGTGGCCGGTATCGCCTTCGCCCTGGCCGCGATTGCTCGCGGCATCGTTCCAAGTCTGAAAGGGAACCTCGGATAAATGTCTTTTTCTCTGCGTCAATTGACCCTGGCGGTGACCTTGTGTGGGCCAGCCTCGTTTAACGCATTCGCCACCGACAGCTTCGAACCGATCCGCCTGATGGCCAATCACGGTGTGGGTAACACCGCGCTCTTTGCCTCGACTTCAACGCACAAAGTGCTGGTCCTGGCGGCGTTGCCAGTGACCTACGGTCTGGGTGCCCTGCTGCTGGAGGGCACCGATGTCAGCCTTGAGCGTGCCGCGCCGGCCAATCTGCCCGGCAGTCGGCAGACCGCTTATTTCACTGGCCGCGGCGCTCCGGAGCTAAGTAAATTGGCGGTCGATGCCGATGCGGTCATCGGCCTGCGCTCGCTATGGCCGGACGATCCGCTGTACCCGAACGCCCGTCGCAGCAATATCCGCATCATTGAAATCGACGCCGCCCGCCCGGTGGACGGCGCCCTGCCCGGCATCGCCGTGCAGCCTGGCAGCAAGGTCGACGGTTTGAACAGTCAGCCTTGGCTGGCCAGCAACAACATGGGCCGCATGGCGGATGTCATGGCGGCAGACCTGGTGCGCCTGGCACCAACAGCCAAGCCGAAGATCGATGCCAACCTGACAGCGCTCAAACAGCGCCTGCTCAAGCTCAGCGCCGACAGTGAGTCACGCTTGGCCAATGCCGACAACCTGAGTGTGATGAGCCTGAGCGATCATTTCGGCTACCTGATCGGTGGCCTTAATCTGGAGCTGATCGGCCTTGACGCACGACCGGATGCCGAGTGGACACCGGAGGCACTCAAGCAATTGGGTGCGACGCTCAAGGACAATGATGTGGCGGTGGTGTTGCATCATCGCCAGCCGTCGGATGCGGTGAAAGCGGTGATTGCCGAGGCTGGTAGCCGGTTGGTGGTGTTGAGTGTCGATGCGGCGGATCCGGTGGCTGAATTGGAAGGGAATGTGGATTTGGTGATCAAGGGGTTGAGTAACGGGCCTTCGGCCTAAGATCAAAAGATCGCAGCCTTCGGCAGCTCCTACATGGATTGGATCCATCCGTTAAATTGCGGATGAAAACGGTCTATGTAGGAGCTGCCGAAGGCTGCGATCTTTTGACTTTCAACCACACACAAAAAACCCGCTGAACCGATATCGGTCAGCGGGCTTCTCTATGGGCAGTGACTTTAGTGAGCCACGGCCGCCTGTTCTTCCATTTTCTGGCGCAAGCTCAGCGGACGCATGTCGGTCCAGACCTCTTCGATGTAGGCCAGGCATTCCTTTTTCAGCCCGCTCTTGCCCACGGTGCGCCAGCCTTGTGGCACGGCTTTGTAGTCGGGCCAGATCGAGTATTGCTCTTCGTGGTTGACCACGACCTGAAAGAGGATGTCCTCGCGGTCGAATACTGACGTCATGCTGTCTCTCCATCGCTGTAGGGTGGGCTGCGCGGCGTGCGCAGCCGTTATGTAGAAGGAACGTTCAAGGCACCAAAAAATTTAAAGGCTGGCGGTGGCTGCGGCCATGGCCCTGCCGAAAATGTCAGCCACCCGATCGATTTCTGCGGCAGTGATCACCAGCGGCGGCAGGAAACGCACGACACCGCCGTGACGCCCGCCCAGCTCGAGGATCAACCCGCGCTTGAGGCATTCGCGCTGCACCAGCGGCGCCAGACGACCGAATATCGGTGGATGACCCTGAGCGTCCGGCGCGCCGGTCGGGTCGACCAGTTCGACGCCCAGCATCAAGCCGCGTCCGCGAATGTCGCCCAACTGCGGGAAGTCCCGCTGCAGGATGTGCAGGTGTTCACTCAAGCGTTCGCCCATGGCAGCGGCGTGCTCGCAAACCCTGTGCTCGGTCAGGTAGCGCATCACCGCGGAGCCGGCGGCCATGGCCATTTGATTACCGCGGAATGTCCCGGCATGGGCGCCCGGCAGCCAGGTGTCTAGCCAGTCGCGATAGACCACCACCGCCAGCGGCAGACTGCCGCCGATGGCTTTGGACAGCACCACCACGTCCGGAATGATCCCGGCGTGCTCGAAGGCGAACATCTTGCCGGTGCGGGCGAAACCGCTCTGGATTTCATCAACGATCAGCGCTACGCCGGCCTGCTCGGTGATGCGTCGCAAGCCGCGCAGCCAATCGAGATCGGCCGGAATCACCCCGCCCTCGCCCTGCACCGCTTCGACGATCACCGCAGCGGGCAATTGCACGCCGGCCTCTGGATCATTCAGCAGGTTTTCCAGGTAATTCAGGTTGACCTGCACCCCCTGCGCGCCGCCAAGCCCGAACGGGCAACGGTAATCGTAGGGATACGGCATGAACTGCACCCCACTGCTGAGCAAGGCACCCAACGGCTTTTTCGGCCCCAGGCTGCCCATCAAGCTCAGCGCGCCCTGGCTCATGCCGTGGTAACCGCCCTGGAACGACAACACGGTGCTGCGCCCGGTGGCGGTGCGCACCAGTTTCAGCGCGGCTTCAACGGCGTCGGTGCCGGTGGGGCCGCAGAACTGGATCTTCGCTTCAGCAGCCAATGCCTGTGGCAACAGACCGAATAGGTCCTGGACAAACTGATCCTTCACCGGCGTGGTCAGGTCGAGGGTATGCAGCGGCAGTTCATCGGTCAGCACTTGCTGGATCGCGTCGATCACCACCGGATGGTTGTGCCCCAGGGCCAGAGTCCCCGCACCGGCGAGGCAATCGATGAAACTGCGGCCTTCGACGTCTTCGACATAAATGCCCTTGGCGCGTTTGAGTGCCAGGGGAATGCGCCGCGGATAGCTGCGAGCATTCGATTCCTGCTGGCTCTGACGGGCCAGAAGCGGCGATTCGTTGAATTGATAAAGCGTCTCGGCGGGCGTCGGGACGATCCGGGCCGGCTGATCTTCGATAAGGCTGGTAGCGACTGACATCTCTCGATCCCTCAATACGCTGTTGATAGTGACCAAAACTGCACACCGGGCAGGTGCGCGTTCCGGTCACGGGGCGCACTTGCAGGTTTTCCTGTTCTGGAAACGCATCAGGACCTCAAGGATTTAGACCCTCGATCAGCTTTCTATGAAGGTGGCGACAGCGCCTTGTGCATGGGAATGGCGTGGAGTCCCGCCACGGTGAAGGTTTCAGCGCAAGCCCGGTAACCCAGACGGTGGTAAAACGCCTCGCCAGTTCGGGTGCTGTTGAGCCGCGCCTGAGGCAAACCCTGAGCGATCAACCACGTCTCGAGGTCCTGCACCAGCGCTTGTCCGGCGCCGCGCCGAAACCATTCCGGTTGTACGTAACAAAACGCGACCTTGCCGCTGATCGCCGCCATGGCGACGCCGATCGGTTTGTCCTGCAACAGGGCGATGTTCAGGTACAACCGTGGGTCGGTCAGCCAGGGCTGCACGTGTTCGATGGTTTTGTTGTGGGTCCAGGTGGCGACGGTTCGCGGATCGTTGCGGTGGTCGAGCGCGCAGCCGACGCGAATAGACCGCTCGACGATGCGGCTGATGATGCCGGCGTCGGCAGGCGTTGCCTTGCAGATATGTATCGATGCATCCATGGCGCTGTTACCTCAATCCATTGAGTCAAAGCTGCCGGGGACGATAGCGCTGTGGGGGCCGGGTGGCTAATGGAGAGACGTTACATTTGGTGTGCGACACAGAACTTATGTAGGAGCTGCCGAAGGCTGCGATCTTTTGATCTTGCTTCTAAAAAAGATCAAAAGATCGCAGCCTTCGGCAGCTCCTACAGAGGGTTTTGTGTCGTTAGATGGGTTGCAAAGGCATCGTCAACTCAACCCGCAAGCCATCCGGCCGGCTGTCGAAATGCAGGGTGCAGCCGCAGCGCTGGACGATGGCCTGGACAATCGCCAGGCCAAGGCCGCAACCGGTGCTCTGGCCGTTGCGCCAGAAACGTTGGGTCAGGTGTTGCAGGTCATCTTCGGCAATCCCCGGACCATGGTCGCGGACCAAAAAGCTCACGCGATTGTTGGTGGTTTCCAGGCTCAGCTCCACTGCCCCATCGCCTGGGGTATGGCGCAGGGCGTTGTCGAGCAAGTTGCGCAATGCGGCAATCGACAGCACCGCGGGCATTTGCAGCGGCGCATCGGAGAATGTCGTCGGCAACTGAAGCTTGATCCGCTGACGATCACCGCTGGCGGCATCCTGTATCGCCAGTTTCGCCACCTGCTCGGCGCTGCATTGCACGCCATCATCGAACGACAGACTGCCCTCGACGCGCGCCAGCAGCAGCAATTGTTCAAGTGTGCGATGCAGCCGGTCGGCCCCCTCTTCAGCCCGCGCCAGGGACTGATCCCGGGCGCTGCCTTCTGTCATGCGCGCCACTTGCAGGTGGGTTTTGATGGCAGTCAGCGGGCTACGCAATTCGTGCGCCGCATCACCGGTCAGGCGCCGTTCGCGCTCGATGGTCTTGCCGATGCGCAGGAACAACTGATTTTGGGTTTCGAGCAGTGGCTGCAGCTCGCTGGGCAGCGGCTGGATTTGCAACGGTTCCAGAGAATCGGCGCTACGTCGCATCAATGCATCGCGCATGCGATTAAGCGGTGCCAGCCCCTGACCGATGCCGAGCCACAGCAGGCACAGGCAACCAAGCAGCGCCACGCCGACCGGCACCGAGGCCGCCAGCAGGATGGACATGTTCAGTGCTTCGCGCTCGATCTGCCGGTCGGCGGTGGTAATGCGCACATCACCGCGCGCCAGGGTGAAGCTGCGCCAGGGTGCGCCGTCGATCATTTGATCGTGGAAGCCCATTTTTTCGGCTTCCAGGGTTTGTTCGGGGCTACTGTGGCTGCGAGCCAGGATTTCACCGCGCAACGAGCTGACCTGACAGGCCATGCCGCCAGGGATGCTCAGCTGTTCCGCGCTGAAATGGGTCCCCTCGCCCTTGCTCGGCAACGCCGGCAGTTGCTCCAGCAGCCCGGCCACCATCCGCGCCGACGCCACCAACCGCTGGTCGAGGGAAAACATCATCTGGTTGCGCAGATCACTGAGCATCCAGGCGGCGGCCAGGGCCCAGATCAGCGCAAACGCGGCGCCGAGGGTCAGGCTCAGCCGCAAACGCAGGCTCATCACTTCGATTGCTCTCCGCCATCGGCCGGCCCCAGGCGATAGCCCAGGCCACGCACCGTCTCGACAATGCCGTTGCCGAGTTTGCGCCGCAGGTGATGGATATGGACGTTAAGGGCGTTGCTTTCCAGTTCGTCGTTGAAACCGTAGACGCTGTCTTTCAATTGCTCGGTGGACAGTACCCGGCCACGGTTATGTAGCAGGGCTTGCAACAGCGATTGCTCACGGCGTGACAAATCCACCGATTGGCCACCGAGCATGGTTTCGCGGCTGCTCGGGTCGTAGGTCAGACGGCCGTGTTCGATCAGGTTGACGCTGCGCCCCGCCACTCGTCGCAACAAGGTGTGCAGGCGCGCGGCAAGTTCACGCAGGTCGAACGGTTTGAGCAAGTAGTCGTCGGCACCGGCTTGCAGGCCGTCGACCCGGTCGGTGACCGAGTCCCGCGCGGTGAGGATCAGCACCGGGATTTCGAGGCCATGGTGGCGCAACTGCTGCAACAGCTTCAGGCCATCTTCATCGGGCAGACCGAGATCGAGCACCATGACGTCGAACTCCGCGACCTTGAGCATCGCCCGGGCTGCCGAGGCGGTGGCGACATGCTCCACGGTCAAGCCTTGGGCAGTAAGCCCGGCAACGATGCCGCTGGCGATTAGCTCATCGTCTTCGCAAACCAGTACGTGCATGGTGAGCCCCGTAGAAAAAAGGTGATTAGGCCGGTAGCCGATTAAGCGGACATTATGCCGCAAGTGCCATTGTCACAAGGCGAGTGTGGTTAATCATCGGTTAATCGCCGCCCGCCACTGTGCACCTCACTTGCACAGGGATAAGGCTTACCCATGCGTCGATTGTTTTTATTCTTTGTTCTGTTGATCTCGGGTGTGGCCCAGGCTGGAACGAATCCGTTCGAGACCAAACCCGAGTTTCTCCCGGTGGAAAAAGCGTTCATCTTCACCTCCGAACGCCTTGAATCCGGGGAAACCCAGCTCTATTGGCAAATTGCCGACAATTATTACCTGTATCAGAAACGCCTGAAATTCGACGGTCTGGCCCCAGAGCAGATGCCAGTGCTACCGGAGGGCGAGTCCCACAGCGACGAGTTCTTTGGCGAACAGCAAGTCTACCGCCAAGGCCTGGAGCTGAAGATACCGGCCGGAGCCACTGGTCAGATCAAAGTTGGCTTCCAGGGCTGCGCCGATGCCGGTTTGTGCTATCCGCCGCAGTCTCAAGTGGTCAACCTTGGCACAAGTAACGTCCTTGCCGCGTTTGGTGAAGAGGCGCCCGACCAGGCCCTTGCCAGCGGCCTGCAACAACGAGCGTTGGGTTGGAGCCTGCTGGTGTTCTTCGGCCTGGGGCTGCTGTTGGCGTTCACGCCTTGTTCGTTGCCGATGCTGCCGATTCTGGCGGGTTTGATTGTTGGCAGTGGGGCCACGCCGAAACGCGGCTTCGCCCTGGCAACCAGTTACGTCGTGAGCATGGCGCTGGTGTATGCGGCGATGGGCGTTTTGGCTGCGCTGCTCGGGGCGAACCTTCAGGCACTGTTGCAGAACCCCTGGTTGCTGGGCAGTTTTGCGGCGGTGTTCGTATTGCTGGCCTTGCCGATGTTCGGTTTCTTCGAGCTTCAATTGCCGGTGGCCGTGCGAGATCGGCTGGAACATGTTTCGCGCAATCAGCGTGGTGGCAGCCTGATCGGTGCCGGTGTGGTCGGGGCTTTGTCCGGCCTGCTGGTCGGTCCGTGCATGACCGCACCGCTGGCGGGGGCTCTGCTCTATATCGCGCAGAGCGGTAATGCGCTGCACGGTGGGCTGATTCTGTTCGCCATGGGCATTGGCATCGGTGTGCCGCTGTTGCTTCTGGTGACTGTCGGCAATCGCTTCCTGCCCAAACCGGGTGCGTGGATGAACCTGCTCAAAGGCGTGTTCGGCTTCCTGTTCCTCGCTACAGCATTGCTGATGCTGCGGCCGGTTCTGGACCCGTCGTTATGGCTCGGTCTGGGTGGCGCCTTGTTGCTGATCGCTGCCTACAGCGCGTGGAAACAGTCCGAGGGCTTCGGTCGCATCGCCCAACTTTTCGGCGCCAGTTCGCTGTTGTTGGGACTGTGGGGCAGCCTGCTGGTGGTGGGTGCGGCGGGCGGCAGTGACGATCCGTATCAGCCGTTGCAGGTGTACAGCGCCGGCCGTACCGGCGTTACCGCGCCGAGCGCTCATGATGCCTTCACGACGATCAAGGAGCCCGCCGCCCTGCAACGCGAACTCGACGCGGCCAAAGCTCAGGGCCAATGGGTGCTGCTGGACTACTACGCCGACTGGTGTGTGTCGTGCAAAGTCATGGAAAAACAGGTTTTCGGCAAACCGCAGGTACTGGAAGCGCTCAGCGATGTGCGCTTGCTACGGCTGGACGTCACCGCCGACAATGCCGCCAGCCGCGAACTGCTCGGCCGTTATAAAGTGCCGGGGCCGCCAAGCCTGTTGTGGATCGGCCCCGACGGCGAAGAGCGCCGCAGCCAGCGCATCACCGGTGAGGTCGATGCCGGCACCTTCCTGCAACGCTGGACCACCACCCGAGACGCTCGTTAATGCTGACTTTTACCCTCGGCACCTTTGCCATCGCGCTTAATCACCTGCTGCTGATCAGTGCCCTGGCGCTGGCGACTTTTGTCGGCTGGCGGGTGGCCAAGCGTGGCGGCGAGAACCCGGAGTCGGTGCTGTTCAGCCTGTTCCTGCTGGGCATGCTGGCGGCTCGGGTCGGTTTCGTGATCGCCTACTGGGCGCAGTATCGCAACGATCCATGGCAGATCATCGACTTGCGCGACGGTGGTTTCCTCGCTTGGCCCGGGGTGATTGTGCTGTTGCTCGCCGCCCTGTATCGAGGCTGGCGTCGCCCGGCCCTGCGTCGCCCGTTAGGCTTCGGCGTAGGCTGCGGTCTGGCATTTTGGCTGCTGGCGACGTTCTCCCTGAATATTTACGAACAAGGCACGCGCCTGCCGCAGATCACCCTGCGCAATGCCGCCGGCCAAACCATACAGCTCAGCGACTACCAGGGCGGTCCGCTGGTCATCAATCTTTGGGCTACTTGGTGCCCGCCGTGCCGCCGGGAAATGCCAGTGCTGGAAAATGCCCAGCAACAGCGTCCGGACCTGACATTTCTGTTCGTCAACCAAGCCGAAAGCATGCAGAGCGTCAGCACCTTCCTCGAAACCCAGGGCCTGAGCCTGACTAACGTGCTGTTCGATGGCAGCGGTCGATTGAGTCAGGCCGTGGGTTCCATGGCATTGCCGACTACGCTGTTCTATAGCCCCGACGGATACCTGCTGGGCAGCCATCTGGGCGAACTCTCTGAAGCCAGCCTGGCCCGCGCCCTGGAAAACTTCGACACCTCGAACCCGGCCACCTCGGCCACGCCTTCAAGGAAATTGCCATGCTCCGCCTCCGCCACCTGCTGACGTTGACCCTGGGTGCCGCCCTGCTGCACTTGCCGTCGGTACAGGCCGAAGAATTGCCTGAAGCGATCAAGAAGATCGAAGCCAAGGGCGCCAAAATTGTCGGCACCTTCGACGCGCCCGACGGCCTGCGCGGTTATGCAGCGCAGTACCAGAACCGCGGCATGGCGCTGTACCTGACCCCGGACGGCAAACATGTACTGCTGGGCAATTTGTACGACGCCCAAGGCAATGACCTGAGCAGCGCGCCGTTGCAGAAACTGGTCTACGCGCCGATGGCCAAGGAAGTCTGGGCCAAAATGGAAGCGAGCAACTGGATCGGTGATGGCAACAAGGACGCACCGCGAATCGTTTATCTGTTCAGCGACCCGAATTGCCCGTACTGCAACATGTTCTGGGAACAGGCGCGGCCGTGGGTCAAGGCCGGCAAAGTGCAGTTGCGGCACATCATGGTCGGTATCATTCGCGAAGACAGCCCGGGCAAATCCGCCGCGCTGCTGGCCGCCAAGGACCCGCAAAAAGCGTTGGCAGACCACGAGAAATCCGGCAAGGACAGTTCGCTCAAAGCCCTGAAAGACGTGCCGCCGGCCATTCAGGCGAAACTCGCGGCGAACATGCAGTTGATGGAAGACCTGGAACTGGCCGCCACCCCGGCGATTTTCTATATGGATGACAAAGGTCAGCTGCAACAGCAACAAGGCGCGCCGTCGCCGGATAAATTGGTGAAGATTCTCGGGCCTAAGTGATCCCTCTGGCCTCTTCGCGGGCAAGCCTCGCTCCCACAGGATTTGTGTGATTCGCCATTATTGCGAACGACTCAAATCCTATGGGAGCGAGGCTTGCCCGCGAAGGCGTCCGCCTGATCGACTAAGTTCTCTCAGCCAAAAACTTCATCAGTGCATCTGTAACAAACTGCGGGTTCTCCAGATTGGAGATATGCCCCGCCTCCGGTACCAGCACATACGGACACCCAATCAATTCGGCCATTTCTTTGGTTTCCGACGGCGGTCGCGGTTTGTCCTGATCGCCGCACATCAACAGCATGGTTTCAGGATTCAGTTCACCCAGACGCGGCAACAGATCATCACGACCAAAGGTAATCAGCCCCATCGGCACGATGCTTTGACGCAGACGATCGGCCGGCAGCGCAGCCAGTCTGGCGCGGAAATCCTGATACAGCGCCGACTGCGGATCGATGCCCGGACGGAAGAAAATCGGCACAATAATGTCGAGCAGCTGCGGCGAGATCACACCGCTGTCTTCGATCTGCTTGAACAGCGAGAAATAGTATTGGCGTGTCGGTTCCGGTTCGACGCCGACGTAGGTGTCCATCAGCACCAGACCGTTGAGCCGCTGCGGTGCTGACAGCGCCAGTCGAACACCCCACATGCCACCCACCGAAAGACCGACCAGCGTGACGCGATCGATGTGCAGATGATCGAGCAATGCCAGTGCCTGGCGCGCCACGTCATCCAGCGACGTCATGCACTCTGGCATCCGCCCGGATTCGCCATGGCCCCACAGGTCCAGGGCGATGACCCGATAATGCTGCGACAGCGCCGCAATCTGTGGCGCCCACATGGCCTGGTCCCACAGGTAACTGCCAGCCAACAGAACCGCAGGGCCTGTGCCTTGATCTATGTAGTGAAGCGCTTGTCCATCAACCGTTACGAAGGGCATTGACTGTCTCCCTGGTGAAATCGGATCCATTAAAAAGCACAGGAAGACTGATCCGCATGGGACCGGCAGTCAACCCGATTGAAGATCAAAAGATCGCAGGCTTCGCCAGCTCCTACATGGGCTCGGTGTACACCCGCACGAACCCAATGGGCTCGGCGTACACCTGTAGGAGCTGCCGCAGGCTGCGATCTTTTGACTTTAAAGGCCCTCCAACTCCGCCATCAGGTCATTAAGCCGATCCACCTTCTCCTCGGTAATGTCACTCGCCGCCAACCCATCAATGTATTCGGCCAACTCCCCCACCGTGCTGCACTCGAACATCGCCCGTAGCGGGACGTTGCGTTGCAGGGCTTTTTGCACCCGCGAGGCGATCTGTGTGGCCAGCAGCGAATGGCCGCCGAGTTCGAAGAAGTTGTCACGCACGCCGACCTTCTCGACCTTCAACACTTCAGCCCAAATATCCGCCAGGGTCTGTTCCAGCTCATTGCGCGGCGCCTGATAGTCCTGGCTCTGCAACTGGCCGATTTCCAGCACTGGCAAGGCCTTGCGATCGAGTTTGCCATTGGCGTTGAGCGGTAGCTTGTCGAGCCACAACCAGTGCAGCGGCACCATGTATTCCGGCAATTCGGCGCGCAGACGTTGCTTGATGCGTTCCAGTCGTTCGTTCGGGTTCAGCGCCGAATCCGCTGCAACCAGATAGCCAACCAAATGCTTGCCGTTGACGCCCTCCTGTACACCCACCGCTGCATCGCGAACTTCCGGTTGCTCGTGCAGACGGGCCTCGATTTCACCCAGTTCGATGCGGTAACCGCGGATCTTCACTTGATGGTCGATGCGCCCGACGTATTCCAGCACGCCGTCACTGCGACGTCGGGCCAGGTCGCCGGTGCGATACAAGCGATCCCCCGGTGCGCCGAACGGGTTCGGCACAAACACCTGAGCGGTACGCAACGGATCGCTCACATAGCCGCGCCCCACGCCGGTGCCGGCCACGCACAACTCCCCCACCGCTCCCAATGGCACCAACTCCAGCGCGCCATCGAGCAGGTACAAACGGTTGTTGTCGGTCGGCGTACCAATCGGCAGATAACTGCCGCGCGTCGAGGCCAGATCGACGAGGAAGAACGCCACATCGTCCGAGCATTCCGCCGGGCCATAGGCGTTCACCAAGCCAATCTCCGGGTAACGCAGCAACCATTGATGCGCCAGTTCCGGCGGCATCGCTTCACCGGTCGGCAGCATCCAGCGCAGGCCGTCGAGGCTCATGCGGTCCTGGGCGAGCATGCCCTGAATCAGCGACGGCACGCTTTCGAGCACGGTGATGCCGTGACTCTGAACGTGAGCCAACAAGCCTTGCGGATCGTGGGCGATGCTGTTCGGCACAATGTCGACCCGAGCGCCGAACAGCGGTGCCGCGAGGAACTGCCAGACCGAAATGTCGAAGCTTTGCGAGGCGGTCTGAGCGATCACATCGGCGGCGCTCAGTTTCAGGTACGGCACCTTGCTCAACTGGTTATTGAGCATGCCGCGCTGCTCGACCATCACACCCTTCGGCAAGCCGGTGGAACCCGAGGTGTAGATCACGTAGGCGAGGTTGTCCGGGCCGCTGTAAATGCCCGGATTGGCCACCGAAACATCGCTCGCCTGCACGTCTTCCCAGACCAGCAATCGAGGTCGATTGGCACAACCGAATTCTTCCAACAGAGCGACGGCTTGCTCACGACACGCCTGAGTACAAACCAGCAACGGCGTGCGGCTCAGGTCAATGATCCGGCTCAGGCGCTGACTCGGCAGACCCGGGTCCAGCGGCAGGTAACCGGCACCGGCCTTGAAGCTGCCGATGATCATGCCCAGCAAATCAAGGTTACGTTCGGCGAGCAGCGCCACCGGTTGATCCAGGCCAACGCCAGCTGCAATCAGCGCATGGCCGAGACGGTTGCTGCGCTGGTTCAGCTCAACGTAGCTGTGCTGCTGATCCAGGCAACTGGCGGCAATCCGCTGCGGATGCTCGGCAACTTGCGCTTCGAACAATGAGACATAGCTCTGCTCCAGCGGGTAGTCGTGTTCACTCTGGTTGCAGCCATGGATCAGGAAGTCCTGTTCCTCGGTGCCCAGCAACGGCAGATCAGCCATGTCGCCATGGAAGCCTTCGACCAGCGCCAGCAGCAGGCGCTTGAACTCACCGAGCATGCGCTCGACCGTGGATTCGTCGAAATAACGCTGGTCGTAAGACAGGTGCAAGCCCAGGTCATCGCCCGGATAACACACCGCCGTCAACGGGAAGTTGGTGTGGGTGCGGCCCGAATCCGAAGTCGCGTTGAGGCTCTGCGCACGGTCCAGCACCGAGACTTCCACCGGCGCGTTTTCGAACACGAACAAGCTGTCGAACAGCGGCTGGCCTTTAGGCAGTTCGCTGTTTTCCTGGATGCTCACCAGCGGCAAGTATTCGTACTCGCGCAGTTGCATGTTGCTGTCGAGCAAGCCAGTGAGCCACTGACGAACGCTGCAACGCTGATCGTCTTCGGGCATTTTCACCCGCAGGGCGATGCTGTTGATGAACAGCCCGACGGTGCGCTGCATCTCCGGCATTTCCACCGGACGCCCGGCCACCGTGACGCCGAACAGCACGTCACGATCACCGCTCAAGCGACGCAGCACCAGCGCCCACGCCGCCTGGGCGAAGGTGTTGATGGTCAGCTGATGGGCCTGGGCCAGTTCGCGCAATTGCGCACCATCGCGGGCATCGAGTCGGGTATAGCGGTCGCCGACGATCATGCCGCCGCTGTCGCCGGCATGTTCACGCAGGAACGGCCGGTCACTCGGAATCGGCGTGGTGCGCTCGAAACCTCGCAGGTTCTGCTGCCACCACTGCCGCGCTTCGGCCAAGCTCTGGCGTTGCAGCCAGCCGATGTAGTCGCGATAACGCGGCGGCACTGCCAGCTGCGCTTCCCGACCTTCGCCGAGGGCGGTGTAGATCTCGAAGAAATCGTTCATCAGCAACGAACGGCACCAGGCATCGATGAGGATGTGGTGGTTGCTCATCATAAACCAGTAACGCGCCGCGCCCACGCGGATCAAACGCAGGTGGAACGGTGCCTGATTGAGCAGATCGAACCCGGCCTCACGCTCGCTTTTCAGCAGCGCCTGCAACTTCGGCTCTTGCTCGGTTTCGGCAACCGCGCTCCAGTCCAGATATTCGATCGGCGTGCTGCCCGGTTTGTGGATCACTTGCAGCATGTCTTCGCCAACGTTCCAGCAGAACGAGGCGCGCAAGGCTTCGTGTCGGGCGATCACCGCTTGCCAGGCCTGAGCGAAACGTTGCGGGTCGAGCTCGCTGTTAATGCGGTAGCGGTCCTGCATGTAGTAAAGGCCGGTGCCCGGTTCGAGCAAGGTGTGCAGCAGCATGCCTTCCTGCATCGGGGTCAGCGGGTAAACGTCTTCGATCATCGCCGCTGGCACTGGCAATGCGTCGAGTTGCGGCTGAGTCAGTCTGGCCAGCGGGAAGTCCGACGGCGTCAGTCCGCCCGCGTTGTCGCTCAGGCAATGCTGGATCAGGCTTTGCAACTCGCCCAGATACGCCTCTGCCAGTTCAGTGATGGTTTGCAGATCGTGGCGTTCGGCGCTGAAGGTCCAGCGCAATACCAACTCACCGCCGTAGACCTGACTGTCAACGCTCAGCTCGTTGGGCAGCGGAGCGTGTGGATCATGGGCCGCGCCCACCGGTTCATCGAGCGGACGGAACAACGCATCGCTGCCGAAGCTCTGGTCGAACTGCCCCAGGTAGTTGAAGGTGATCGGCGCCACCGGCAGCGCGGCCATGGTCTGACGGCACACGCCATCGGCCAGATAACGCAGCACGCCATAACCCAAACCTTTGTGCGGCACCGCACGCAGTTGCTCCTTGATCGCCTTGATCGACGCACCCTGTTCATTCATAGGTGTGAGGCGCAGCGGGTAGGCGCTGGTGAACCAGCCCACGGTGCGGGTCAGGTCGATCTCGTCGAACAAGGTTTCGCGGCCGTGGCCTTCGAGTTGAATCAACGCCGATTGATGACCGCTCCAGCGGCACAACACACGGGCCAATGCGGTCAGCAGCAGGTCATTGACCTGAGTGCGATAGGCCGTCGGCGCCTGTTGCAGCAGTTGGCGGGTGCGCTCGCTGTCGAGGCGCACGCTGACGGTTTGCGCGTGACGATTTTGTTGACCACCTTGAGGGTGATCACACGGCAATTCAGCGCTTGGGCCGGCCAGTTGCGTCTGCCACCAGCTCAATTCTTCCCGCAAGGATTCACTGCCGGCGTAAGCCTGCAACCGTGCGGCCCAGTCCTTGAAGCCGCTGGTTTTTGCCGGCAGTTTTACTGACTGCTCTGCGTCGAGTTGACGATAAACCGTTTGCAGATCGTCTAGCAGCACCCGCCACGACACCCCGTCCACCACCAGATGGTGAATGGCGATGAACAGCCGTTGTTGCCCTTCAGCATCATCGACCAGCAGCGCCCGTATCAGCGGCCCTTGCTCTAGGTCGAGGCTGCGTTGAGCGTCGGCGAATAGCGCCACACATCTGTCCATGGCCGGCACGTGCACCTGCCACAGCACGGCAGCGTCGGAAACCGCCTGGTGCTCGGCCTGCCAATGGCCGGCGACGTCGGTGAATCGCAAACGCAAGGCGTCGTGCTGTTCAATCACCGCCAGCAGCGCTTGCTCCAGACGATGAGGCTCCAGCGCCACTGTTGGTTCCAGCAGCAACGCCTGGTTCCAGTGTTGACGCTCCGGAATTTCAGTGTCGAAGAACCAGTGCTGAATCGGCGTCAACCGCGATTCACCGCTCAACAACCCTTGCTCGGCCGTGACCTGCTCGGTGCGGGTCGCGACGGCGGCCAGCGTCTGCACGGTCTGGTGCTGGAACAAGTCCCGTGGGCTGAAGTGGATGCCCTGCTGCCGCGCACGACTGACCACCTGGATCGACAGAATCGAATCGCCGCCCAGCTCGAAGAAGTTGTCGTTGAGGCCGACCTGCTGGACGTTCAGCACTTCGCACCAGATCCCGGCCAGCATCAGCTCGAGTTCGTTGCTCGGCGCCACGTAGTGCTGACGATTCAACTCCGGGTCCGGTGCCGGCAGTGCGCGGCGGTCGAGCTTGCCATTGGCGGTCAGCGGCATGCTTGTCAGCAGGATCAGGTGCGTCGGCACCATGTAATCCGGCAACTGAGATTTGAGGTGCGCCTTCAACGCTTCGCGCAATGCGGTTTGTTGCGCTTCATCCTGTTCGGCGACGTCGGTGACCAGATAGCCGACCAATTGCTTGCCGCTCGGTGCGTCGAGGGCCAGCACCACCGCTTCACGCACGGACTCGTGTTCCAGCAAACGGGTTTCGATCTCGCCCAGTTCGATGCGGAAACCACGGATCTTCACTTGATGGTCGATACGGCCGAGGTACTCGACCAGACCATCGACGCGCTGACGGACAAGGTCACCGGTGCGGTACAAACGTCCGCCGTTCGCTGCAAAAAGATCGGCAACAAACCGTTCGGCGGTCATGCCCGGACGCTGGTGATACCCCTGCGCCAGACCGGCACCGCCGACATACAACTCGCCCGTCGCGCCTTGCGGCACCAACGCCAGATCGGCGTCGAGGATGTAAGCGACGCGAGCGCCGATCACGCTGCCAATCGGCACGCTGCCAAGCCCTTCTTCCAATTGCTCGGGTGCCAGGCTGGCGAGCGGCATGACCACGGTTTCGGTCGGGCCGTAGGCGTTGAAAAACAGGCTCGGCTTGAACGCCGCGCGAATTCGTTGCAAGTGTTCGCCGGTCAGGGCCTCGCCACCGGTGATGCACATGCGCACCGGCAGGGTTTCGCCCTGGGTCGCCAGCCATTGCGCCAACTGGCTGCCGTAGCTTGGGGTGAAACCAAGAATGTTGATGTTATGACGGCGAATCAGCCCGCAAATCTCTTGCGCATCCCACTGGCCTTGCGCACGCAGGACAACCTGCGCGCCGCTCAACAGCGGCACCAGCAGACGTTCGGTCGCGGCATCGAAGTTGATCGAATAGAAGTGCAATTCGCAGTCGTCCGGGCGCATACCGAAGCGCTCGATCACCGCGCGGCAATGCATGGCGATTTCACCGTGGGACACCACCACGCCTTTCGGTTTGCCGGTGGAGCCCGAGGTGTAAATCAGGTACGCCTGATGTTGCGGAAGGCTGATAAACGGCAGCTCAGTGGCCGGGTAATTGGCCAGTGCAGCGGCGTCTTCTTCCAGGCACCAGCGACCGACGCTGGCCGGCAATTCACCAAGTGCGGCGAACATCGCCACATCGCTGAGCAGCAAACCGATGCCGCTGTCTTCGATCATGTAGTGCAGGCGATCCAGCGGGTATTCCGGGTCCAGCGGCACATAGGCGCCGCCAGCCTTGAGGATCGCCAGCAGGCCGACGACCATCTCCAGCGAACGTTCCAGTGCCAGGCCGACCCGAACCTGCGGCCCGACTCCACGTTCGCGAAGCATCCAGGCCAGACGATTGGCGCGGCTGTCGAGCTCGGCGTAGCTCAGGGTCTGTCCGGCGAAGGTCAGGGCCGGCGCGTCCTTGCGCACCAGCGCCTGCTCGCTGAACAGGTGATGGATGCATTGATCGAGGCGATGCTCGCCCGGCTCAATGCCGAGGCTGTCGAGCAGGTTTTGCTGTTCAGTGGCTTCCAGCAACTGCAGTTCGCTGAGGCGTTGTTGCGGATCGTCGAGCAACGCTTCCAGCAGATTGCGCCAGTGCCCGGCCATGCGCGCAATGCGCGGCTCGTCGAACAAATCGGTGCTGTAGGTCAGGCAGCAACCGAGGCGATGGTCGAGGTCGGTGACTTCCAGGTTGAGGTCAAACTTGGTCGCTCGCGCATCGTTGGCCAAGTACTCGACGGTCATCCCGGCCAGGGTGCGGCTCTGCTGGAATTCCCAGCGCTGCACGTTGCACATCACCTGGAACAGCGGGTTGTAAGCCGCACTGCGCGGTGGCTGCAAGGCTTCCACCAGATGATCGAACGGCAGGTCCTGATGGGACTGGCCTTCGATCACGGTGTGGCGAACCTGCTTGAACAACTCGCCGACGGACATCTGCCCGTCGAGCTGGCAGCGCAGCACTTGAGTGTTGAGGAACGCGCCGATCAGCCCTTCGCTTTCCGGGCGAATGCGGTTGGCCACCGGCGCACCGATACGCAGATCGGTCTGGCCGCTGTAGCGATAGAGCAGAACCGCCAGAGCGGTAGTCATGGTCATGAACAGAGTCAGACCGTTGTAGGCGTTGAAGGCACGAACCCGCGCCGCGAGCTCATCGCTGAGGTCGAAGCGGAACAGTTCGCCCTGATGGCTTTGCACCGGCGGACGTGGACGATCAGCCGGCAATTCCAGCAGCGGATGTTCGCGGCCCAGTTGCGCGGTCCAGTAATCGAGCTGACGCTGACGTTCGCCGGATTCCAGCCACTGACGCTGCCACACGCTGTAATCCAGGTACTGCACCGGCAGCGGCTGCAACGGTGATTCGCGGTCATCGACGAACGCTTCGTAGAGCGCGCTCAGTTCCCGGGCAAAAATGTCCATCGCCCAGCCTTCGGTGACGATGTGATGCAGGGTCAGGACGAAGTAATGCTCCTGCTCGGCGGTCTTGACCAGGCAAGCACGCAGCAGCGGCCCGGTTTCCAGATCGAAAGGCTTATGGGCTTCGTCATCGGCCAGTTGCTGGACCTGCCATTCGCGGCCATCGGCATCCAGCGTGGTGAAATCCTTCCAGTCCATGCGCAGGCGAGTGTCTGGATGAACCTGTTGCCGGGCCACGCCGTCGATGCTCGGGAACGTCGTACGCAGGGTTTCGTGACGCATGATCAACGCTTGCAGCGCCGCTTCGAAACGCCCGACATCCAGCACGCCGCGCAACCGCGCCATGCCGCCGACGTTGTAGGCCGGGCTGTCCGGTTCCATCTGCCAGAGGAACCACATGCGTTGCTGAGAATAGGACAGTGGCACCGGTTGGCTGCGATCGACTTTCTCGATCGGCGGCTGTTGGTTGGTTTTGCCGCTGGCCTGGATCAAGCGAACCTGTTCGGCAAAAGCGCCCAGTTCACTGTTCTCAAACAGCGCCCGCAACGGCAATTCGACGTCGCAGGCCTGGCGGGTGCGGGAAATGATTTGCGTGGCCAACAGGGAGTGACCACCGAGGGCGAAGAAGTCATCGCGCAGGCCGATCTGTGTTTGGCCCAGCACCTCACGCCAGATGCCGGCGATTTTTTGCTCAAGGGCAGTGACCGGCTCGACGTGTTCACGGACTTGCCACTGAGGTTCCGGCAAGGCGCGGCGGTCGAGTTTACCGCTCGGGCTCAGGGGCATTTCATCCAGACGCATGAGTTGCGCCGGGACCATGTATTCCGGCAGCTCAGCGGCCAGCGCGGTTTTCAGGCGCATGGTTTGAGCATCGACGGTTTCGCTGGTGTCAGTGGCGGTGTAGTAACCGATCAACTGCCCACCCGCCGCCGTTTCGCGCACCAGCACCACCGCTTGGGCGACGCCAGACTGCGCCAACAGACGCGCTTCGATTTCTTCCGGCTCGACACGAAAACCACGCAGTTTGACTTGCTGATCGAGACGGCCTAGGTATTCGATCACACCATCGGCGGTCCAGCGAGCACGGTCGCCAGTGCGGTACAGCCGAGCGCCCTGCTCACCCAGTGGATCGACCACAAAGCGTTCGGCGGTCAGCGCCGGACGCCCCAGATAGCCCCGGGCCAAACCGATACCGCTGATGCACAGTTCACCCGGCACACCGGCCGGTACCGGATTGAGATCACTGTCGAGCACGCGGCACAGCACATTGCCCAATGGCCGGCCAATCGGTGAGCGCTCGCCATCAGCCGTTGTGCAGTGCCAGTGGGTGACGTTGATCGCCGTTTCGGTCGGGCCGTAGCGGTTGTGCAGTTGCACTGCCGGCAAGTGTTCCAGCACGCGGTTGCGCAGTTCGGCGGGCAAGGCTTCGCCGCCTGAGAACAGTCGACGCAGGCTGGTGCATTCGGCGCTGAGTGGTTCGTCGATGAACAACGCCAGCAACGGCGGTACGAAGTGCAATGTGGTCACACCGTATTGCTGAACCAGTTGCGCGATGCGGTGCGGATCGCGGTGTTCGCCGGGGCCGGCGAGCAGCAGGCGGCACCCGGTGATCAGCGGCCAGAAGCATTCCCACACCGACACGTCGAAACTGATCGGCGCTTTTTGCATCAGCACATCGGTCTGGTCCAGACGGTAGGTGGTTTGCATCCATTGCAGGCGTTCAGCGAGGGCCGCGTGAGTGTTGCCAACGCCCTTCGGCTGACCGGTGGAACCGGAGGTATAAATCACGTAGGCCAGGTTGTCGCCGTGCAGGTGCAGACCGGGTGCATGGCTTGGCCAGTTCTCCAGATGCAGGGCGTCCATGGCAATCACGCTGACGCCGTCGGTGGCCGGCAAGCGATCGAGCAATTCGGTTTGGGTCAGCAGCAACTCGACGCCACTGTCGCTGAGCATGTAGGCCAGGCGCTCAGCCGGGTAATCCGGGTCCAGCGGCACATAAGCGCCGCCTGCCTTGATGATCGCCAGCAAGCCGATCAGCAACTGCGGCGAACGCTCGGCAGCGATGGCCACGCACACGTCCGGACCGACGCCTTTGTCGCGCAGGTAATGCGCCAGACGGTTGGCTTGAGCGTGCAGTTCGGCGAAGTCCAGACTGCCACCGTCCCACAGCAGCGCGGTGCGCTCCGGGGTCTGGCGCGCTTGTTCGTTGAGCAACTCAGGCAGCCATTGGCTGGCCGGTGTGCAGGGTGCGGCGCTCCAGGCGGATTGCTGATCGTGCTCGCTCAAGGTCAGCAATTGCAGGTCGCCGATGGCGGTCGTCGGTTGTTTGCAGACAGCTCGCAGCAGGTTGCTGAAATGCTCGGCCAGTCGCTCGATAGTTGCCACGTCGAACAACTCGCTGGCGTAGTCGAACGACAAGCTCAGGCGACCGCTGCGGTCTTCTTCGCTGTGCAATTGCAGGTCGAACTTGGCTTCGCGGCTGTGCCACGGCAGCTCTTCGGCGAGCAGTCCCGGCAAGCGACGCAGCGCACTGAGATCCCGTTGCTGGTGGTTGAACATCACCTGAAACAGACCCTGCTCGCGGGCCTGCGGGAAGGCTTCGAGCAGTTGTTCGAACGGCAGATCCTGATGCGCTTGCGCACCCAATGCGGCTTGACGGGTTTGCGCCAGCAACTCCACGAACGGCAGTCGCGAATCCACCTCGGCGCGCAGCACCTGGGTATTGATGAAGAAACCGATCAGCCCTTGGGTTTCCAGGCGCGGACGGTTGGCATTCGGCACACCGATGCGGATGTCGCGTTGGCCGCTGTAGCGATGCAGCAAGCTCTGGAATGCCGCGAGCAACAGCATGAACGGCGTCGATTCATGGTGCTGGGCAGTCTGGCGAATGGCATCGCTCAGGCTCGCGTCCAAACGCAGCGTGTGGCGGGCGGCGCTGTGAATGTGCTGCGCCGAACGCGGATGATCGGTGGCCAGGTTCAGGGTCGGATGATCAACGCCCAACTGCTCTTTCCAGTAAGCGAGTTGACGCTCGCCCTCCCCTTGCGCCAACCACTGGCGCTGCCAACTGCCGTAGTCGGCGTATTGCGTCGGCAACGCTGGAAGGCTGGCGGTCTGGCCCTGAGAAGCGGCCGCGTACAGCCGCGAGAATTCGTCGATCAGCACACTCATCGACCAACCGTCGGCGATGATGTGGTGCATCGTCACCAGCAGTTGATGGTCCTCATCGCCGAGGCGCACGAGCGTCACCCACAGCAGCGGGCCTTTTTCCAGATCGAACTGGGTGCGGGCTTCGTCCTCGCGGATCTGTTGCGCGCGGGCTTCACGCTCGGCGGCTGGCAGGTCGCTGATGTCGATCACTTGCAGGTTGAATTCGCCGGCAGTAATGACCTGTTGCAGAGCCACACCATCACGCTCGAAAAACCGCGTGCGCAGGGATTCGTGACGTTCGATCAGTTGCTGGAAACTGGCGCGCAAGGCGTCTTCATCCAGTTCGCCGCGCAGGCTCAAGGCACCGGGGATGTTGTAGGCGCTGCTCTGCGGGTCGAGTTGCCAGGTGATCCACAGACGGTTTTGCGCCAGGGATTGCGGCATGGCTTCGCTGCGCGACAAGGGCATGATCGCGCCTTGGGCCACGCCGCCATCCTGTTGTTGCCGGGCGACCGCGGCAGCGAATGCGCCGAGGGTTGGCGCTTCGAACAACAGGCGCAGATTCAGCTCCAGCCCCAACTCTTCACGCAGGCGCGCGACTACTTGAGTGGCGGCGATGGAGTTGCCGCCCAGCAGGAAGAAATGGTCATCGGCGCTGACCTGCTTGACCTGCAATTGTTCACACCAGATCTGGCCGATCAGGGTTTGCAACTCTGAGCCGATGTTGGTTTCAGACGTGCTTGCGATGTCTGCCGAGGGGAATAGCGCATAGCTGTCGAGGCTGCCATCGGCCAGGCGATTGCGGCACGCCGAGCGTTGCAACTTGCCGCTGGACGTCTTCGGCAGCGCTCCCGGATTGAGCAATGCCACCACGCTCGGTGCTTCCTGATACGCCTCGGCCACCGCTTGACGGATGGCTTTGATCAGGGCCTCGGGCGGCAGGATTTTCTGCACGCTGCGGCTGATTTCCGCGGCGATGCCGATGCCCTCCTGCCCCTCGATGTTGACTGCGAATGCGGCCACGCGACCTTTGCGCACCACCTCCACTTCACGCTCGATGGTCTGCTCGATGTCCTGCGGATAGAGGTTGTGACCGCGAACGATCAGCATGTCTTTCAGGCGGCCGGTGATGAACAACTCACCGTCACGCAAAAAGCCCAGGTCGCCGGTGCGCAGCCAGGTGCGGCCGGCGTGCTGGACGAACGTCTTGGCCGTGGCTTCGGGGTTGCGCCAGTAGCCATGGGCGATGCTCGGCCCGGTGGCCCAGACCTCACCGACTGCGTTGTCGGCGAGTTCTTCGAGCGATACGGCATCGACTATCAGCACCGCGTGATCCGGCTGGCTGATGCCGCAACTCATGATCGGACTGCCATCGCCCGGCTCGGCACGGTTCTGCGCCAAGGCCTGATCATCCACGCGCAACGATGGAATGCCCTGGCCGCGCGGGCTGCCGGCAACGAACAGCGTGGCTTCCGCCAAGCCGTAGGAGGCCATGAAGCTGTCCGGCGTAAAGCCACAGGCCGCGAACTTCTCGGCGAAGCGCTCCAGGGTGTCGAGGCGAATCGGTTCGGAACCGGAATACGCCACGCGCCAGCCACTCAGGTCGAGGCGTTCCAGCGCTGATTCGCTGACCCGTTCGCTGCACAGTCGATAGGCGAAGTCCGGCCCGCCGCTGATGGTGCCGCCGTACTCGCTGATCGCTTCCAGCCAGCGCAATGGTCGACCGAGGAAGTACGCCGGCGACATCAACACACACGGCACACCGCTGAAAATCGGCTGTAACAGGCCGCCGATCAAGCCCATGTCGTGATACAGCGGCAGCCAACTGACGATCACGTCATCGGGGTTCAGATCGATGCCGAATCCGTGACGAATCAGCCGTTCGTTGGCCACCAGGTTGCCGTGACTGACTTGCACGCCTTTAGGCAACGCCGTGGAGCCGGAGGTGTATTGCAGGAAGGCGATGTGGTCGCCGTGCAAGTCCGGCGCAACCCAGCGTTCGGCCAGGGCGCCGTCGAGGGTGTCGACACACAGCAGCGGCGGCGCCTCGTCGATTTGCAGCAACGCGTCGCGCAGGTCGGCGCTGGTCAGCAGCAAGCGCGGCTCGGCATCGCTAATGATCGACAGCAGACGTTCCTGGTGATGACGACGGGTCGATTCAGGCGGATAGGCCGGCACCGCGATTACACCTGCGTACAGGCAGCCAAAAAACGCCGCGACGTAATCCGGGCCGCTGGGAAACAGCAACACCGCGCGATCACCAAACGACGTCTCGGCCTGCAACGCGCCGGCAATGGTTCGCGCCCGCTGATCGAGCTCACGATAACTGAGCACCACCGCCTGATCCTGGGTTTCGGCGAGAAAACGCAAGGCCACCCGGTCCGGCGTCAGGGCCGCGCGGCGCTGAAGGGCTTGGACCAGTGTGCTAGGGAGTTCGAACGCGTCGGTCATGGGGTTTCCTGCCTGATTTCGGCTTGCAAGTGGAATCGGTTTTCGTACTTCACGCCCGTTCACGGGCATGCAGGACGCGGTCTTCGCCGACCGCGCAAGGCTTGGGAATGCTGTTTTGGCCGGGGTTTGTGCCCGCAGCCATTCACCAATGAGAACGGATGAGGTCTTGAAATAATTAGTCGCCAGGCTTGAGTGCCAGCAGGCTTGCGGTCAGCAGGTGAGTCAGCGTGTCGCAGTTCTCACTCTGCTCTTTTCTGGCGCATTAATTCTCTTTCTCAATTGACAATCATTATCATTCAGCCTAATTTGTCGCTCGATGTGTAGGACGGCTCCTATCCCCTGCCGTCCCACGACCCTATTTGCAGCAAGGTGATTTCCAATGACGGAACAAGTATCCACAAGCAGGTGCGATTCACCGCTACTTCAGGCCTTCGTCGACAACCGACTGATTCTGGTCAAGATTGCCGCCCGCATCACCGGTTGCCGATCACGCGCCGAAGACGTGGTGCAGGATGCGTTCTTCCGGCTGCAATCAGCGCCGCAGATCACGTCGTCAATCAAGGCGCAGCTCAGCTATCTGTTCCAGATCGTGCGTAACCTGGCGATCGATCATTACCGCAAGCAAGCGCTGGAGCAGAAGTATTCGGGGCCGGAAGAGGAAGGTCTGAACGTGGTGATTCAGGGCGCTTCGCCGGAAACCTCGCACATGAATTTCTCGACCCTGGAAAACATTGCCGATGCCCTGACGGAGCTGCCCAGCCGCACCCGTTACGCCTTCGAGATGTACCGCCTGCACGGCGTGCCGCAAAAAGACATCGCCAAGGAGCTCGGCGTCTCGCCAACCCTGGTGAACTTCATGATTCGTGATGCGCTGGTGCATTGCCGCAAGGTGTCGGGCAATCGTGCGGATACCTTTGCTCGCCGTTAAAAGCTTCGCGGGCAAGCCTCGCTCCTACAGTTAGAGGTGATGCGCGATGCACCACAAACCTGTAGGAGCGAGGCTTGCCCGCGAAGACTGACTCAAGACCGCCACAGACCTTGAGCCTTACGCATCAAGCCAACGAACACCGATCAAAAAACCGCTCACGCCCCAGCATCATCAGCGCCGCGCGCTTGTGCGGGAAGTCGAACTCTTTTTCGCAGTGGAAACACTGATTGTGCATATGCCCAATCATCTTCGTGTTGTCGGCGCGAGGCTCGGCGACTACCCGTTGAGTGCGTGGATCGTCGAGAAACAGGTAATGCACCAGCGCCGATAGCCAGCTCGCCACCTTGTGCGGGCCGCGGTGATGTTCTTCGCCCACCAGCATGTGAATGCCACGGTCGTAATCGCCGGCATCATAGAACGGCGCAATGCGATCTTCCTTGGCCCAATAGGCTTCGAAATAGGCAAACGGCTGATCATCGAAGCAACCAATCAGCGTCAAGGTGTGCGGGTCGGCTTCGAGCTTGCTCAGGTATTCGCGATGCTTCTCGAGGCTACCCTCCTCCTGCCAGAAACTCGCCACCCGAGGGCTGTTCTGCCAGCGGTTGAAACGCGCCAGGTCATGCTCGAATTCTACCGTGCGCAGGGAGACCCACGCACCGAGCCGCGCATCGAAGCGTCGATACACCTCACCACGGGGTTTCACCGCACGCAATGGATGACGCTTGCCGCCACTGATGACCATTTGCTGCGGATAGCTGCCGGTGCGCGACTCACCCAGCCAAGGCTGGGGCAATTGCCAGAACAGCGTGCGTTCGCAGCGATACTGACCGGTGACTTCGGTCGCAATCAGCAACCCACTGAGCAAGGCTTCAGTGGGTGCCTCTTCCAGATGCCAGGTCAGGCGCTGACAGCCAGGGTCACGGGCAAACAGCCAATAGCAGGCCGCCCAGAATGCCTGACCGTCAGGACGGCCGAAGCGCTCCTCCAGCCACAGACGCAACTCGGGCTCGCGAGTCAGCCGCAGTTCGATCAGCGGTTGCCCTTGCAGACTGAGGCTCAGGCGGCTGGCGGTTTCATCGGCTACAAGACTGTTGCCTGAGGGCAAGGCCAGGGTGGTCAGGTCATTCAGATTGGACATGGGTCGGGCTCACGGTAATCGTCGACAGTTCAACGATGTGACGTGAGCCGGAGCAGGAAATTTAAGCGCCGTCGCCAAATACGCAACCCGTGGCACGTTTCAGGATTTGCCCAGCGGCACCAGGGCAATTTTGTAGGGGTCGAAAATCTTCAGCATCTGGCCGTTGTTTCGCAGGCCTTGCAGCAACTTGCCGAATGCTTCGCCGGTAATCGGCGCCTGCGGGCGGATCAGCGCGTAATGGTGATAGACCTGATCGATGCGTTGGGACACCAGCAATTGCTCGCCGACTTTTTCGTTACGCAGCAGGTAATCGCTCAGGTAGGAACGTGTCACCAAGGCAATGTCCGCCCGTGCGCGCAGCACCATTAGCAAGTTGCTGTCATGGGAATAGGTCAACGTGGCCTTGTAGGTGTCGGCCAGATACTTGGGATCGGCATTGAAATTGGCAAACTCGTAGTGATAGCCGCTGTACAGCGCCAGGCGCTTGTCCGTCAGGTCCTTGAAGTAACTCTCATCGCGATTGGGTTTCTTCTGTGCGACAAAGATTTCTGCATCCTCCAGGCCCATGTCGACGAGAGTATGCGGGATGTCCTTCCAGCCCCAGTCCGGGTTCTCGAAAATCGCCATATCGACCCGGCCTTCCTTGAAGTCGTTGAAACGTCGAGGAATCGAGGTGGGCACCAGCACAAACTGATAATCGGTTTGCAACTGATTCAGCGCTTCCACCAATTGCGGCAAAAGACCGGTGTCGGCACCGGACTCCGGTCGCACGGTATAGGGCGGAAAATGCGCGGCACCGACCCGCACCAGTTGTGCAGCCTGAGACGGCAACACACAGCACACTGCAAGCGCCGCCAGCAAAAGCCGCGACGCCGTTCGAATTGGCGAAGACATCAAAACAGCCACTCCCCAAAAAATACTCATCAATGCATACAAGCTAGGCGGTTTCGCCGACTTAGCCAGTTTCTTGCCGAGACAGACGGCTTACTGCCGTTCTTCAAGTACCAGAATCAACGCCTCATCGGCCAATTGATCGAGGCTCATGCTGCCATCGGCACGAAACCAGGTGGTGGTCCAGGACAACGCGCCCGTGAGGAAACGGCGGGTGATGAACACGTCGCCACGGATAAAACCGGCGTCCTTGGCTTCGCCCAGCACCTGCAACCAGATGTCTTCATAAATATCACGCAGCGCCAGAACCTGCGCCTGGCCTTCTGCTGACAGCGAACGCCACTCATACACCAGCACCGCCATGGCCTCGCCGCTGCCGCCCATGATCGACTGCAATTCGCAACGAATCAGCGCCAGAACCCGCTCGCGCACACTGCCGGCCTCGGCCAGGGCTGCGCGCATCAATGCGGTATTGTAACGAATGGTCTCCTCCATCACCGCCCGCAGGATCTCATCCTTGCTTTTGAAGTGATGAAAAATGCTGCCTGACTGAATACCCACCGCACCGGCCAAGTCACGCACGGTGGTACGTTCATAACCTTTATTACGAAACAGGTGAGCGGCCACTTGCAGCAGTTTGCCGCGAGCGCTGTCCGGGTCGGTCAATTGGCCGCTGTCGACCAATTCGCGCATCACCCTCAGGGCTTTTTGCTCGTCCACCCGTTCTCTCCTACAGTCGATCAATCAATTGCGCCGCTGGCCGCTAAAACAGCGGGGTTGCGCGGGCAATTTAAGCTGGCGGGGGCGACCAAGCAAGCGCTTGGGCAGAAGATATTTCAGTCGTTTACAAACCAAGCGCTTGCTTGGTAGTCTCGAAGCACTTCTGTTGGAGGTGGTTATGGAATTGACTGCGCCTAAAACAATCCGCATCGGTTGCGCCAGCGCATTCTGGGGCGACACCTCGACCGCCGCCGAGCAACTGGTGGAAGGCGGGCGGCTGGACTACCTGGTGTTCGATTATCTGGCCGAGATCACGATGTCGATCATGGCCGGGGCGCGGATGAAAGATCCGGCGGCCGGCTACGCCAGCGACTTCATAGAAGTGCTCAGTCCCCTCCTCAACCAGCTCGCGGAACAGAAGATCCGCGTCATCAGCAATGCCGGTGGCGTCAATCCACAGGCTTGCGCCGCTGCCCTGCAAGCCGCCTGCAACAAGGCCGGAGTGGCGCTGAAGATCGCCGTGCTGTCGGGCGACGATTTGCAACCGCAGTTCAAACGCCTGAGCAGTCTTGGCCTCCATGAGATGTTCAATGGCACGCCCCTGCCACCGATGTGCGTCTCGACCAACGCCTACCTCGGCGCGCCGGGCATCGTCGAAGCCCTGCGCCTGGGCGCCGACATTGTGATTACCGGGCGCGTGGTCGACAGCGCCGTGGTCAGCGCCGCGCTGGTGCATGAGTTCGGCTGGTCGTGGCACGACTACGACAAACTCGCCCAGGCGGCATTGGCCGGGCACCTTATCGAATGTGGTGCCCAGTGCACCGGCGGCAATTTCACCGATTGGCGCGACGTGCCCGATTACGAACACATCGGTTTTCCGATCGTCGAAGTCAGCGCCGACGGCCAGTTTATCGTCAGCAAACCTGAGGGTTCCGGCGGCCTGGTCACGCCCCTGACGGTGGGCGAGCAGATGCTTTATGAAATCGGCGACCCGCAGGCCTATCTGCTGCCCGACGTGGTGTGCGATTTCAGTCAGGTCAAACTCGTGCAACAAGGCAAAAACGCAGTTCAGGTGCATGGCGCAAAAGGCTTGCCGCCGACCGATCACTACAAGGTCAGCGCCACATATCCGGACGGTTTCCGCTGTACCGCCAGCTGTCTGATCGCCGGGATCGATGCCGTGGCCAAGGCCCGACGGGTCAGCCAGGCGATCATCAACAAGACCTCGGAAATCTTCAGCCAGCGCGGCTGGGCGCCCTACAGCGAAGTGAACATCGAACTGCTGGGCAGCGAAGCCACTTATGGCCCTCATGGCCAGCGCCAGGACAGCCGTGAAGTGGTGATCAAACTCGCCGTGCGCCACCCAAGCAAACAGGCCTTGATTCTGTTTTCCAGGGAAATCGCCCAGGCCGCCACCGGCATGGCGCCGGGGTTGACCGGGATTGTCGGCGGGCGGCCGACGGTGTACCCGCTGATCCGGCTGTTTTCATTCCTGATCGACAAAACGGCCTGCACCCTGGAAATCGACCTCGCCGATGAGCGCCACCCGTGCGCCCTGCCCGCCCTCGATGTACTCGACCCGGATGACTTGCCACTACCGTTCGATCCGCCCCAACCCACAGAACGCGCTGACGCCAGCGTGGCCCTGATCAAACTCGCCGTGGCGCGCTCCGGCGACAAGGGCAATCACAGCAACATCGGCGTCATGGCCCGCCATCCCGACTACCTGCCGTGGATCGCCGAAGCGCTGACCCCGGAAGTGATTGTCGACTGGATGAGCCATGTCCTCGACCCGATCCACGGGCGTGTCGAACGCTGGTATTTACCCGGCACTCAGAGCTTTAATTTTCTTCTGGAGAACGCACTCGGTGGCGGTGGCGTGGCCAGCCTGCGGATCGATCCACAAGGCAAGGCGTTCGCCCAACAACTGCTGGAGATCCAGATTCCGGTGCCGCAGCGCATCGCCGATCAGGTCAACTAGAGGACCGTCGCCATGGCTTATGACTCGATTTACAAACCCGACCTGTTCGCTGGCCAAAACATCATCGTCACCGGTGGCGGCAGCGGCATCGGTCGTTGCACTGCCCATGAGCTCGCAGCCCTCGGCGCGCATGTGCTGCTGGTGGGGCGAAATGTCGAGAAACTGAAAAAGGTCGCCGCCGAAATCACCGAAGACGGGGGTAAAGCCAGTTGGCAGGTCTGCGATATCCGCGATGAAGACGCCGTCACGCAACTGGTCAGCGAATTGATCCGCAAACACGGGCCGATTCATGGGCTGGTCAACAATGCTGGCGGGCAGTACCCCTCGCCCTTGGCGTCGATCAATCAGAAAGGTTTCGAAACCATCCTGCGCACCAACCTGGTGGGTGGTTTTCTGATGGCCCGGGAGGTGTTCAATCAGTCCATGAGCAAGCACGGCGGCGCCATCGTCAACATGCTCGCCGACATGTGGGGCGGCATGCCCGGCATGGGCCACTCGGGCGCGGCGCGCTCGGGCATGGACAACTTCACCAAGACCGCCGCGTTTGAATGGGGCTATGCCGGCGTGCGGGTCAACGCCGTCGCGCCGGGCTGGGTCGCCTCCAGCGGCATGGATACCTACGAAGGTGCGTTCCGGGCCGTGATCCCGACCCTGTGCGAACACGTGCCGCTCAAACGCATCGGCACCGAATCGGAAATCAGCGCGGCGATTGTTTTCCTGCTCAGCCCGGCAGCCGCTTTTGTCAGCGGCAGCACGTTGCGCATCGATGGCGCCGCCAGCCTCGGCGGGCGGGCGTGGCCGATGCACAAGGCGCAGAACAGTCATTCGTACAACGGCTTTCACCGCGCCTATTTACCCGAAGTACTCAGACCCGACGTGCCCAAACCAGACGCGTCCAATCCAGACGAGCTCAAGGACAAGGAATAACCATGCCGGTCATCCAGTCCCAGGTAGATCCGTTCAGCGAACCGTTCGCCCGTAACCGGACGGCCATGCTGGCCAGCATCGAGCAAATCCGTCAACTCGAACAGAACCTGCTGAGCAAAGCCGCCGAAGCCAAGCCCAGGTTCGACAAGCGCGGGCAATTGCTGCCCCGGGAGCGACTCAACCTGCTGCTCGACCCCGGCGCGCCGTTCCTCGAGCTGGCGAGCCTGGCCGGCTACAAGTTGCACGACGACAAGGACGGCAGCTCGGCCGGTGGCGGTTTGATCGCCGGAATCGGTTACGTGTCCGGCGTGCGGGTATTGGTGGTGGCGAACAACAGCGCGATCAAGGGCGGAACCATTTCCCCCAGCGGTTTGAAAAAGTCCCTGCGCCTGCAACAGATCGCCATGGAAAACAAACTGCCGGTAATCACCCTCGCGGAAAGCGGAGGCGCCAACCTCAATTACGCGGCGGAGATTTTCGTCGAAGGCGCGCGCAGCTTTGCCAATCAGGCGCGGATGTCGGCCATGGGCTTGCCGCAAATCACCGTGGTCCATGGCTCGGCCACGGCGGGCGGTGCTTATCAGCCGGGGTTGTCGGATTACGTGGTGGTGGTGCGCGGCAAGGCCAAGCTGTTTCTCGCCGGGCCGCCGCTGCTCAAGGCCGCCACCGGTGAAGTCGCTACCGACGAAGAACTGGGCGGCGCCGAAATGCACGCGCAAACCGCTGGCACCGCCGAATACCTGGCCGAGAACGATGCCGATGGCGTGCGCCAGGTGCGCGAGATCATGAGCCTGTTGCCGTGGAACGATCAGCTGCCATGGTTACCCGAACGTCAGTGGGAAGAACCGCTCTACCCCATCGACGAACTGCTGGGTCTGATCCCGGATGACCCGAAAAAACCCTACGACGTGCGCGAAATCATCGCCCGGATTGCCGACGCTTCGAACTTCCTCGAATTCAAGGGCGAGTTCGACCAGCAAACAATCTGCGGGCACGTGCAGATTCAGGGTCGAGCCTGCGGCTTCATCGGCAACAACGGCCCGATTACGCCCAAAGGTGCGAGCAAGGCTGCACAGTTCATTCAGCTCTGCGACCAGAGCCAGACGCCCCTGCTGTTTTTCCACAACACCACCGGTTTCATGGTCGGCACCGAGTCGGAACAACAAGGGGTGATCAAGCACGGCGCCAAAATGATTCAAGCGGTGGCCAATGCCCGAGTGCCCAAACTGACGATCGTCGTCGGCGGTTCCTACGGCGCCGGCAACTACGCGATGTGCGGCCGTGGCCTCGACCCGCGCTTCATCTTCGCCTGGCCCAACAGCCGCACCGCGGTGATGGGTGGCGCCCAGGCCGGCAAAGTATTGCGGATCGTCACCGAAGCCAAACAGCTCAAGGACGGGTTGGTGCCCGACCCGAAAATGCTCGACATGCTGGAACAGGTCACCGCGCAGAAACTCGACAGCCAGTCCACCGCGCTGTATGGCAGCGCCAATCTGTGGGACGACGGGCTGATCGATCCGCGGGACACCCGCACATTGCTCGGGTATTTGCTGGATATCTGTCATGAGGCTGAAGTTCGTTCGCTGCAATCCAACAGTTTCGGCGTAGCCCGTTTTTGATGACGCAGAGCGTCTAAGGCTGCATTCCCACGCAGAGCGTGGGAACGATCACAGGAGAACAATAAAAAATGATCTTCACCCAGGAACACGAAGCACTGCGCCGCACCGTCCGCCAATTCGTCGATCACGAGATCAATCCTCATGTCGATGAATGGGAAAAGGCCGGGCGCTTTCCGATCCATGAGATCTTTCGCAAGGCCGGCGACCTCGGTCTGCTGGGGATTTCCAAACCGGAAAAATTCGGCGGCATGGGGCTCGATTACAGCTATTCGATTGTGGCCGCCGAAGAGTTCGGCACCATTCATTGCGGCGGCATTCCGATGTCCATCGGTGTGCAGACCGACATGTGCACCCCGGCCCTGGCGCGATTCGGTTCCGATGAGTTGCGTGAAGAGTTCCTGCGCCCGGCGATCACCGGCGAGCAGGTCGGCTGTATCGGCGTCTCCGAAGTCGGCGCCGGCTCCGATGTAGCAGGTTTGAAAACCACCGCCCGCAAGGACGGCGACGACTACGTGATCAACGGCAGCAAGATGTGGATCACCAACTCGCCGAGCGCCGACTTCATCTGCCTGCTGGCCAACACTTCGGACGAAAAGCCGCACATCAACAAGTCGCTGATCATGGTGCCGATGAACAGCCCCGGCATCAGCCTCAGCTCGCACCTGGATAAGCTCGGCATGCGCAGCTCGGAAACCGCCCAGGTGTTTTTCGACAACGTGCGCGTGCCGCAACGCAACCGCATCGGCCACGAAGGCGCGGGGTTCATGATGCAGATGCTGCAGTTCCAGGAAGAACGTCTGTTCGGCGCGGCGAACATGATCAAAGGCCTGGAATATTGCGTCGACAGCACCATCGAGTACTGCAAGGAGCGCAAAACCTTCGGCAATGCGCTGATCGACAATCAGGTCATCCATTTCCGCCTCGCCGAACTGCAAACCGAAATCGAATGCCTGCGGGCGCTGGTCTACCAAGCCACCGAGCAATACATCAAAGGCCAGGACGTTACCCGTCTGGCATCCATGGCCAAACTCAAGGCCGGGCGACTGGGGCGGGAAGTCAGCGACAGTTGCCTGCAATATTGGGGCGGCATGGGCTTCATGTGGGACAACCCGGTGGCCCGGGCTTACCGCGACGTGCGGCTGGTGTCGATCGGCGGCGGTGCCGACGAAATCATGCTGGGGATCATCTGCAAACTCATGGGCATCCTGCCGGGGAAAAAGAAATGAACAGCCTTCCCGTTTGCCAGACCCTGTTGCTCGAACGGCACAACGGCGTCCTGCACATCACTCTCAATCGCCCCGACTGTCGCAACGCCATGAGCCTGCAAATGGTCGCCGAATTGCGCGCGGTGCTGGCGGCGGTGCGGGATGACCGGCAGGTTCGCGCGTTGGTGATCGGCGGTGCCGGTGGGCATTTTTGTGCCGGTGCCGACATCAAGGACATGGCCAATGCCCGCGCTCAAGGCGCGAGCGCCTACCGCGAATTGAACCGTGCGTTCGGCGCCTTGCTGGAAGAAGCTCAGCACGCGCCGCAAGTGGTCATCACGGTGCTGCAAGGCGCGGTGCTTGGCGGTGGTTTCGGCCTGGCCTGCGTCAGTGATATCGCCATGGCCGATCATCAGGCGCAATTCGGCCTGCCGGAAACCAGCCTCGGCCTGTTGCCGGCGCAGATCGCGCCATTCGTGGTGCAGCGCATCGGCCTGACCCAGGCCCGCCGACTGGCCCTGACCGCCGCACGGTTCGATGGCACCCAGGCACGGCGGATGGGGCTGGTGCATTTTGTCGAGCATGACCCGCAAGCCTTGGCCGAGCGCCTCGATGAAGTGCTGGCCCATGTGTTGTGCTGCGCCCCTGGGGCCAATGCGGCGACCAAAAAACTCTTGCTGGCGAGTGCGGTGCAACTCTCGGATGGCCTGCTGGATCAGGCAGCGGAATGGTTCAGTGAAGCGGTGACCGGGGATGAAGGGGTCGAGGGGACGATGGCTTTTGTGCAAAAGCGAAAACCGGGTTGGGCTTCTTAAAAGCTTCGCGAGCAAGCCCGCTCCCACAGGGGAATGCATTTCAAATGTGGGAGCGGGCTTGCTCGCGAAGAGGCCCTGAATGACACCGCAAAACTCAAGGAAAGCCCCCATGCCCGCCTTCAGCAAAATCCTGATCGCCAACCGCGGTGAAATCGCCTGCCGCATCCAGCGCACCGCGCAAGCGCTGGGCTACCGCACCGTCGCCGTGTTCAGCGATGCCGACGCCGATGCATTGCATGTACAGATCGCCGACCAAGCCGTGAACATCGGCCCGGCTCCGGTGCAGCAGTCTTACCTGAACATCCCGGCAATCATCGACGCCGCCCGGCGCACCGGTGCCGATGCGATCCACCCCGGTTACGGCTTTCTCTCGGAAAACGCAGAGTTCGCCCGCGCCTGCCAACAGGCCGGCATCATCTTCATCGGCCCGAGCCCCGAGGCCATCGAGCTGATGGGCAGCAAACGTCTGTCGAAACTCGCCATGATCAAAGCCGGCGTGCCCTGCATCAAAGGCTATCAGGGCAGCGAACAGGACGACGCGACCCTGAGCCGCGAAGCCGAACGCATCGGCTACCCACTGATGATCAAGGCCAGTGCCGGCGGTGGCGGTCGTGGCATGCGCCTGGTGCACAGCGCTGGAGCATTGCTGGAGCAACTCCGTACCGCACGCTCCGAGGCGCTACATGGATTTGGCAGCGACGAACTGATCCTCGAGCAAGCCTTGATCGACCCGCGTCACATCGAGGTTCAGGTGTTCGGCGATCAGCACGGCAACCTGATCTATCTCGGCGAGCGCGACTGTTCGATCCAGCGCCGTCACCAGAAAATCATCGAAGAAGCGCCCTGCCCGGTAATGACCACCGAGCTGCGCCAAGCCATGGGCGAAGCTGCGCTCAAGGCGGGGCGCGCGGTGAATTATGTCGGTGCTGGCACTGTGGAGTTCCTGCTGGATGCTCGCGGGCAGTTTTACTTTCTGGAGATGAACACCCGGCTGCAGGTGGAACATCCGGTGACAGAGCTGATCACCGGCCTCGATCTGGTGGCCTGGCAGCTTCACGTCGCCGAAGGACTGCCACTGCCGTTGCGACAAGAACAGGTACAACTCAACGGGCACGCCATGGAGGTGCGCCTGTACGCCGAAGATCCAGCCCAGGGATTTCTGCCGCAAACCGGGCGAATCGCAGCCTGGAAACCTGCGTTGCAGGGCAGCGTGCGGATCGACCATGGCCTGATCGAAGGCCAGTCTGTCAGCCCGTTCTATGACCCGCTGCTGGGTAAGCTCATCGCCCACGGCGCCAGCCGCGAAGAAGCCCGGCGCAAGTTGCTGCGGGCGGTACAGGACAGCGTGCTGCTGGGGGTGCAGAACAATCAGCGCTTGCTCGCCAGTCTGCTGGAACATCCGCAGTTCATCAGCGGCGAGTTCAGCACCGGGTTCATCCCCACCTGCTTCGCCGATCATCCGTGCCTGCATCCCCACGTGCCGAGCGCCGAAGAACTGGCCATCGCCGCGGCGCTGTTTTATCAAGCGTCGGCACAGGCTCACCGCGCCCCGCTGGCCGGTTGGCGCAACAACGCCAGCGTGCCTTTGCACTACCGAATCGGCCTGGAGGATCAGGATTGGCCGGTGGAATTGAACGCTGAACCTGGCAAACCCTACCGTGTTCAGGTTCGCACTCGCGCCCTCGAACTGAAGGTCATCGGATGCGACGGACGCTGGGCCACCCTGGAAATCGACGGCATTCGCCAACGCCATGCCTATCGCCTCGAAGCCGGGCACCTGTGGTTGTTCACGCGCCCCGGCAGCTTGCGACTGGTCGATCGGACCCAGGCGCTGGTCAGCGGCCAGGCCAGTGTCAGTTCCGGCACGCTCAAGGCGCCGATGGACGGGGCAATCGTCGATGTACTGGTCAGTGAGGGCAGCCCGGTCAGCAAAGGTCAGCTGCTGGTGGTGCTTGAAGCAATGAAAATGGAGCATCCGCTCAAATCGGGTATCGACGGGGTACTCAAACGCTTGCAGGTCAGGGTCGGCGATCAGGTCAAAAATCGTCAGATTTTGTTAGAGGTCGAATAAGCCGCTAGGCGGATCCGCCGGGTTTGGCTACGCTCAAGCCCTATCAGGACGCGGATACCAGGAACCCTGCGATGCCTCACTGGTTGGTCATTGATCTGGAAGCCACCACCGATGAGGGTGGCTGGCCAGTAACAGAAATGGAAATCATCGAAATCGGTGCCACCCTCGTGGACCGCAAGGGCCAGGAACTGGATCACTTCCAGTGCTTCGTGCGCCCGTTGCGCCGGCCCTTGCTAACGCCGTTTTGCCGGGAACTGACCCACATCACCCAGGCCAATATCGATGCCGCACAGCCGCTCACCGACATCTGGCCGTTGTTCGAACGCTGGCTCGGCCAACATCACGCGCGCCTGGAAGGCTGGGCCAGTTGGGGCGATTACGACCGTAAACAACTGCTTCAGGACTGGCAGCGCCTGCAACTCGACAGCGCCCTGAGCCGGGTGCCGCACATGAACCTCAAGCAACGCTTCGCCAAGGCTCGTCGGCTCGAGCGCCCGCTGGGGCTCAATGGAGCCTTGCAACTGGCGGGCCTGCAGTTCAACGGTCAGCAGCATCGGGCGCTGGAAGACGCGCGCAATACTGCGCGTTTGTTACCGCTAGTTTTCCCCGCTAATCCTTGAGTGCAGGAGGTGACGCCTATCGACACCTTGTGCATACTGGCCGGCCCTTTTTAGCCCTTTTCGAGGAACCGCCCATGTTTAAAGTCAACGAGTACTTCGACGGCACCGTCAAGTCGATCGCCTTTGGCACCGCTGAAGGTCCAGCGACCATCGGCGTCATGGCGCCGGGCGAATACGAATTCGGCACCAGCCAGCGTGAAATCATGCACGTGGTGTCCGGCGCCCTGACCGTCAAACTGCCTGACAGCGACACTTGGGAAACCTTCGCCGCCGGTAGCCAGTTCAACGTGCCCGCCAACAGCAAGTTCCAGCTGAAAGTGGCCGTCGACACCGCTTACCTGTGCGAATACCGCGGCTAAACCCCCAGGTTTTCACAGTGACAAAAAATGCCCGTGTCCTTGGACGCGGGCATTTTTTCATTTTGAAGGGCTTTTATTCGAGGATCGTCACCGGCATGCCGACTTCAAGCCGGCCATTGCCGTCGTTGACCAGGTTCTGACCGAACATCGCGCCGTCGGCCTCGGCCCGGTATTTCTGCAAGGTCGCCAGCGGTTCACGATCTTCGGTGCGTTCGCCGGTCTGCGGGTCGATAGTGGTCAGAATGCAGCGTGCGCAGGACTTGACCACGCGAAACTCAACATCGCCAATGCGGATGCGCTTCCAGCTATCTTCGGCATACGCTTCACTGCCCTCGATCACCAGATTGGGCCGGAAACGCAACATCTCCAGCGGCCGCCCTACCTTGCTCGACAAGTCTTCCAGCGACGCCTGACCAATCAGCAACAACGGAAAACCGTCGGCAAAAGCTACCTGATCATCGTCCTTGCCATAGCCGGCCTGGGTGGTCCGCGCGCGATCAAGCGGTACTTGCACCAGACGCGTCGGCTTGCCGATGAACTCACTGACCCAGGCACCCGCCGCATCGCCGGCATCGGGAACGCGCAAAGTGTCGCGCCAGAGGGTCACCCCACGCAGATCGGCCTCACCGTCAGGCAACGCAATATCGATCGGTGAATGGTCCGGAGCACTGAGGGTCAAGCCGCCATCGGCATTCCACAACGCCGACAGCTGACTCATTTTCGCGACCGCGCGCTGGGTCAGAAAGCGCCCACTGGCCTCGTCCACCAGCATCCAGCGTCGATCGCCGTCCAGTCCCAGCTTGTCCAGGCCGACCTGATTGAGGGGCTCGCCCTTGCCGGATTTCAACGGAAAACGATAAAGCGCGCTCAGACGCATGGCCAGCTCCCTGGTGGGTAAAAACGCCACCCTATACGAGCTTGATTGCCGAATCAAAGACCCTGTGGCGGGGGGAGCTTGCGCAGAACCTGTGGGAGCGTGGCTTGCCCGCGAAGAACGATGACGCGTAATACCTGAAAAACCGCGGTGCATTCTTCGCGGGCAAGCCACGCTCCCACAGGATTTTCGTCGCTCAACTTACCGGCATTGGGGCTTGGCTGCGCAGCGGCCCGAACACTGCAACTGCGCTTTTTTCCAGATCGTTATCAAGCAGGCACTGCATCGAGCATCAGGCGTTGGCGCACCACGTCGACGAGTTTGTCGGGCTGGAACTTGGAGAGGAAGTTGTCGCAACCGACCTTCTTCACCATCGAGTCGTTGAAGCTGCCCGACAGCGAGGTGTGCAACACGACATAAAGGCCGCGCAAACGGGGGTCGTTACGGATTTCGGTGGTGAGACGATAGCCATCCATCTCCGGCATTTCCGCATCGGTGAAGATCATCAGCAACTTGTCAGTCATGACTTCTCCCGTATCGGCCCAGGCCTTGAGCATGTTCAGCGCCTTCAAGCCATCGCTGGCGATGTGCATCTTCACGCCCAGTTGACCCAAGGTGTCGCGCAATTGCGACAAGGCCACGTTAGAGTCATCCACCAGCAGCACTTCACGGCCTCGAGCGAGCTCCAGCACCGGATCCTCGAGTTTTTCGCGCGATACCTTGGCGTTGTACGGAACGATTTCCGCCAGGACTTTTTCAACATCGATGATTTCCACCAACTGATCATCGACCTTGCTGATGGCGGTCAGGTAATGCTGGCGACCGGCACTGGCCGGCGGCGGCAAAATGGCTTCCCAGTTCATGTTGACGATGCGGTCCACACCCCCCACCAGGAACGCCTGCACCGAGCGGTTGTATTCGGTGACGATAATGGTACTGGTGGGGCTTGGCACCAGCGGACGCATGCCGATGGCCTGGGACAGGTCGATCACTGGCAGTGTCTGGCCACGCAGGTTGACCACGCCGCAGACAAAGGGATGACGTTGCGGCATCAGAGTCAGCTTCGGCAGCTGCAGCACTTCCTGGACTTTGAAAACGTTGATCGCAAACAATTGCCGTCCGGCCAGCCGAAACATGAGAATTTCCAGGCGATTCTCACCCACTAGTTGCGTGCGTTGGTCTACCGTGTCGAGAATGCCGGCCATTAATGACTCCTGGGCTTGTTCTGATGAATTCACTAAAGGGAGTTATCGGCTGTTTTTGCCGGACCTTGACCCCCAGACGAAATGCCACGATCAAGCATTGATGTCACATTAACATCATGCTTTACTGGCTCCGTGATTTTCATCTGCTTCATTCCCTGCGGCGCGACCTCGGTTTGCACGTTAGGTTCCCCTGCGTAAGGGATTCCCCTAGTAACAATCAGGCCCAACCTGATATTCGCAATATCCAATAGCCATTAATGTGACGCCATTCTCATTGCATGAACGGAGTCAGGCTTTTGTGTGCGATCGCAGGTCAGTGGCCATCCACCCTCTCGAGTTCCCCAGCCGGCGCTCAAACCTGCCGGAGTGCGATCTCACGAAGGCTTGCCAGCGCCGGGACGCGTATGGTTCCCGTCGGCACACACGACATTCCCTCATCTGACATGACGTTGTGGAGATAAGCATGCCGAACGACACCAAAGAGTGGGCTCAACGATTTCCAGAGTTTCTCGTCGAGGCCGAAACACTCTTGGCCAAATCCGAGGAATGCCTGAGTCATTTGCAACTGATCAGCAATGACAAGGACGCCATCGATTGCATGCTCAGCACCCTTCTCAAGCTGTCCAGCAAGGCCGATGCCTTGGCACTGGCGACGGTCTCGGAGTTCTCGCTGCATATTCATGGGTTGCTGAGCCACGCGCAGAACCACATGGACCTGCACGATCAAGCGCTGGACGCGCTCAAGGACTGCTTCACATTAATGGCCTGGCAACTCGAACTCATCGATCAGACTACCGGCCAGCTCGGTCTCGATGACAGTGAACAGACCTCGCTGATTGAAGCGTTTGCGTTTCAAGTGGGACACAGTCAGTTTCAGACGCCCCGCCACTCAAGACCGTTCAGGCTCGTTTCGTTCGCGGAACGGCAAGCTTGAAATTACCGCCTCTGGCCGTGTTGCGCTTTTTATTGTCATGAGCTGCCCTATAACCTGGTGCGCTCATGTCGCAACTGAATATTTCTGACCATTCGACGACAGCTCGAAACAAATAGTTATCTCTGTCTCGACTTCAGATAGTGCCTGCCCAATAAAAACAAAGTGCCTGGCAATCAATATCTTCCTACGATAAAACTCGAAAGTTTTTTCCATTATGGAACTATCGTCCAAAAATTATATTAACTGTATTAGAGCTATGTACCGAACGCGACCAACGGTACCTTAAGTGGTATTATGCCGACCATTAGTTGACGTCAATTAATGACAGAGTGACTCCAGACGAGCACATTGAAGGCTGTGTTTCGAGCACTGCACCGCAGCCATTGAAGGCGTCTTCACACAACGATTTCCACACACAGACGCGTCAGCCTTATGGCCGGTCTGCCCGCAGCGAACATCCATTGGCTCCATCCGCTATGTACGCCAGCCTCAAGTCAATTACCCTGTGGCCACCTTCCCGAAAAAACGCGCGCCGGTTTACGCTTTTACTGTGCATCTGCTCGGCGCTTGGCAGCCTGCTGGTCTATAGCTTGTCCATACCTCTGCCGTTGAGTCTGCTGGTGCTCAATAGTGCAGCGCTGACCTGTGTCTGGGTGAGACATTGCCTCTCGCGCAAATCGATAAAGTTTCAACCTCAAGAACTGGCTGACCGCCTACTGGAAGTGCAGGAAAACGAACGCCACCGGCTCAGTCGGGAGCTGCATGATGACATCGGTCAACTGCTGACCGCCGCAAAACTTCAAAGTGAATGGCTCAAACGTCGATTGCCCGAAGAACTGCAGGGTCAGTGTTCGGTACTCAGCGATACGCTGGACGAAACCCTGACCAAGGTTCGTGACGTCTCGGCCATCCTCAATCCGCGGCAACTGGCCAGTCTCGGGCTGGAAGCCAGTCTGCGTGCGCATTTACTCAGGACTCTGGCCAATACCTCCGTGCACTGGAGCCTGGAATGCCATCAACGCTTGACGGGCATACCGGAGGAAATGGCGGTGGCAGCTTTTCGAATCACTCAAGAAGCAATTACCAATATACTGCGTCACGCCGAGGCCAGTAATCTGTTGGTCCGCCTGCAACGCCTGCCCCAGGGCCTGACGTTGTTGATCAGCGACGATGGCCGGGGTTTCGCGCCAGCGGCAGATCCCGCTCGCGAGGGGCAACGGGGAATGGCCGGGATGTCGGAACGGATCGATCAGTTAGGTGGCACACTGACCGTGACCAGCGAACCGGGCAAAGGCACTCAAATAGAAGCACTCTTCCCCTGGGAGCCCCGTGCGCTAGAACGGGCCAGTACGAATAAGGTTATGCATTGACTTGTAACTTACTTCTGGTGGACGACCACTCGCTGATCAGGGCTGGCGTGCGCGCTCTGGTGCTGGATATTCCCGGCTATGCGGTAATCGGGGAGGCCAATGACGGCTCGCAGTTGGTCGAGATGGTCGAGCAGCTATCCCCGGACATCATTCTGCTGGATATTTCCATGAAGGAAACCGATGGCCTTGAAGCCTTGCAGCGACTCAAGCGCGTACGCCCGCAGTGCAAAGTGCTCATCCTGTCGATGCATACCGACCCGGCGCTCATCATGCAGGCACTGGAATCAGGGGCTCATGGCTACCTGCTCAAAGACACCACGGCCACCGAACTCGAACATGCCCTGGATGCCTTGCGCAATAACGAACGCTACCTGAGCCCGGCCATTGCCCATACCGTCATCAACCAGGCGCTGACCCGAACCCAGAAAAATCAGGTACAAACCCAGGACTCGCACAACCTGACGGCACGTCAGCTGGAAATCCTGCGACTGATTGTTCGTGGAAAATCCACCCGGGAAATCGCCAATGGCCTGGGTCTGAGCATCAAGACTGTGGAAACCCACCGTTCGCAAATCATGAAACGCTTGCAGATCTATGATGTGGCCGGCCTGGTGCTGTTCGCCGTGCGCGAGCAAATCATCAGTCTGGACGATTAGCTGGACTCGAGACACTCAATAGCGGCGAGCCCTCGGGCAAATGCACACGCAATGCCGCCGGACGCGCCGAGAAACGCAGACTATCGCCCTCCAGAGGTTCACCATCAAGGTTGATATAAAGGCCCTCCGAGACTTTGATTTCGACCCATGGCAAGCGAGCTCGCACAAACATGTTGTCGATGCCGAAGCCATCGGTCAGCAAATCTTTCAAGGTACCGACCACTTCCTGTGGCGCGGGCAAAATGCTGATATCCAACAGACCATCGTCAGCCAGCGCCTGCGGGCACAACACATGACCACCACCAGCCTGTCGACCATTGCCAATGCCCAATGCCAACAATTCGCCGCTCCAGTGAAAATCCGGCCCCTGCAATTCACCATAGGCCGCATGCAACTCACTGAAGCGCGATAAACCCGTGAAGAGATAAGCGGCGCCTCCAAGAATTTTTTTCAGATCCTCGGAGGTATTGGCCGTGACCTGACTGCCAAAGCCGCCAGTGGCCATGTTCAGGAAAACCTGCCCGCCGACTTCTCCCAGATCAATGGCTCGGGGGGCAGTCTCCAGAAGGTCCAACGCCTGAGCGGGCTCCAGAGGCACACCGGCAGCGCGAGCAAAATCGTTGGCGGTGCCCAAGGGCAAAAGCACCAGACTGGCCTGCGTCGAATGCGCCGCCATGGCTTCGGCAATATCACGCAAAGTCCCATCGCCGCCGCCGGCAATCAGCTGCGTATAGCCTGCCGTCAGCGCTTCCTCCACCAACCGTTGCGCATCGCCGGCCTCCCAGGTCAGTCGAACAGCCAGTTCCCAGCCCTGCTGGCGCTTGCCTTCGACGGCTGCACGGACCTCCTCATTGAGTGCCTGCTTGCCATGCAGAATCAACAGCGCCTTGCGCTCGCTCATTTTTGCCACTCCCATATCCGCAATTCCATAGGATATGTTGACCTCGCAGCCCCTGATAAAAGTCGACAGGATTTCAATTATTTCCAAGGGAAGGAAACGTGAGTCCTACAGAGCGGTATTTTTTCTTACAAAACATGAGGAATCGGCTCAATTGACCCACCCGAACAATTGGTACACCGTTGGATCTCGGTTATCAGTTATCACCCGTTAATTTACACAGGGACGTGAAAACAATGAATGGAACCCCCTTAAGGGCCTCAAAAAGCGCAAGCAACAACGGCATCGATCACTTGAATGGTTTTAACGCAAGGGGCCAGTTTCTCCATGCAAAGCCATGACCTCAGACTACCGGTAACTCCGGTCGCGCCGTTCGCAGACAATCGCGCCAATCATCAGGCTGAACTCAAAAACAGCGCAAAGCCCGTCGGAGAAGTGGATATGGAATCTCGCGTCATTGAACTGGAGACACACCTCAAGTACATCCGAAGAGACACGGATGAAGTCCGGGGTGACGTCAAATCCATCAAACACAGGCTTGCCTATTCAGCTGGCGGAACAGCCGTGATCCTGGGACTTCTGACCTGGATCGCCAACAGCCGCTTCGACCAGGTCGTGACACTTCTGGCACATTAAGAAATGGTCATGCACGCAAGCCCGATGCGATCAACCGGGCTTGCGGGACAAAACCAGTGCCTGTATCAGCTCAAGACTTCACTCAGCGGGATGAAGCTCACACAATCACCCTCGATCAGCGTACGGCCCTCCAGCACTTCAACCAGACCGTCAGCCCAGGCAGCACTGCGCAGTACACCAGAGCTCTGATTCCTGTAGATGATTGCCCGACCATTCTCCAAACGTCCGCGCAAGTACTCACGTCGGTTACCAGCCTTGGGCCAGACAAACCCTGCCGGCACCTGAAACTTCAGGGGCTCGACTTCTTTTACCCCTTGGCGGCGCAAAAGGTAGGGCCTTGCCAACAGAGCAAAAGTCACCAGGGTCGATGCCGGATTGCCGGGTAAACCAATTACCGGCACGCCGCGAAAATGCCCGAACGTCAGCGGCTTACCTGGTTTGATGGCAAGCTTCCACAGGGTCAATTCGCCCTCTTCCCGCAAGGCAATGCCCAGAAAGTCGGCCTCTCCCACTGATACGCCACCGGTCGAGAGAATCAGGTCGACATCCTTCAACTCACCGAGGCGGGCCCGAGTGGTCGCTAAATCATCGGGAAGAATGCCGGCATCGATCACCTCACAACCCAAGCGCTGCAACCAGCTGCAGAGCAATACTCGATTGCTGTTGTAGATCTGTCCCGGCCCAAGGGCCTGACCTGGCTCAATCAACTCATCACCGGTAGACAAGACCGCAACACGAATTTTGCGAACCACGTCCAGCTCAGCGCATCCCAGCGATGCCGCCAGCCCCTGCTCGATAGGCCCCAGACGTGTTCCGGCGGGCAAGATCAGCTCACCGACAGTGGCTTCCTGACCTTGTGGACGGATGTTCTGTCTTGATGTCATGGTCTCGGTGAAACGTACCCGCTCATCCGCCTGAACTTCGGCGTTCTCCTGCATCTCGACACAGTCGGCACCTGCGGGCACAGGCGCGCCGGTGAAGATCCGCGCACAGGTACCCGGCTTCAAAGGTTCCGGGGCCTGGCCTGCAAAAATCTTCTGACTGACCACCAACGGCTCTCCCGTCCAGTCGGCCAGGTGCAAGGCATAACCGTCCATGGCACTGTTGGGCCAAGGCGGCAAATCCAGTGTCGAGACCAGGTCAGCGGCCAGTACACGCCCCTGAACCTGCGCCAACGGCAAGCGTTCGTGCTCACTAATTTTCGAGGCGTCGGCCATTTCCAGTAAACGCGCCAGTGCCACCTCGACAGCCATCAGACTGCCAGTCTTGCCTGGCTTACCCGCGGGTTTCACAGGGTGCCGCCTGTTTCAGATGGGCCACGAAATTGCACGGACGGTGACGCGAATCCAGTTGCTCGGCGAGAATGCCGTCCCAACCGGTGCGCACCGCATTGGTCGAGCCCGGCAAACAGCAAACCAGCGTGCCATTGGCCAGGCCGGCCAAGGCCCGGGACTGAACCGTCGAGGTGCCGATATCCGCTACCGATATCTGCCGGAACAATTCACCAAAACCATCGACCTGCTTATCCAGCAGGCAACTCACGGCTTCGGGTGTGCTGTCGCGACCGGTGAACCCGGTACCGCCGGTGATCAGCACCACTTGCACGACCTCATCGGCAATCCAGTTGGCGACTTGCGCGCGAATTTTGTAGAGGTCATCTTTAAGCAGTACACGGGCCGCCAGGTTATGACCGGCAGCGCTCAAGCGGTCGACGAAGACCTGGCCTGAGGTATCGGTTTCCAGGGTACGGGTATCGCTGACAGTCAGCACCGCGATGTTGAGCGGTGCGAAAGGTACATCAGCCTTGGCTTTCATAGGCTCGTCCAGTTGTAGGAGAAACAGCCCGGTGTTATATCACAGCGCCTCATTTTTTCGCCGCCCCCATGGAGAAGTGCGATGACCTCGAATACACCTCTGGCGCCTTGCTCCATTCTGCTCCTGGCGGGCGGGCGCGGCCAACGCATGGGCGGTCAGGACAAGGGTTTGCTGGATTGGCATGGCGAACCGCTGATCGCGCATCTGCACCGCAAGACGCGCCCGTTGAGTGATGACCTGATCATCTCCTGCAACAGAAACCTGGAAAAATATGCGCCTTATGCGGATCAGTTGGTCCATGACGACGAAGGCGACTTTCCAGGGCCGTTGGCCGGTATTCGCGCAGGCTTGAAAGCCGCCCGCCACACTCACCTACTGGTGCTGCCCTGCGATGTACCACGCATCGATGCTGCGCTGCTCCAGACTATGCGTGAAACCGCCGGCCAGCATCCGGACAAACCGCTGATGCTGCGCCATGGCGAACACTGGGAACCCTTGCTGTGCATGATTCCTGTCGCCCTTTCAGCGGCTTTCGAAACCGCCTGGAACGAAGGTGAGCGCAGCCCGGGTCGCCTTATGCGCAAGCTGGGCGCCACAGCCCTGCAATGCCTGGATAACGACCCTCGCCTGGCTAATCTCAATACGCCGGAACTGTTAAGCACACACCGCACTGTGTCAGACTGACACGCGAAGGAACTTGCGCGCGTTGTATACGTCTCAAGACCAGCAACCAAAAGAATTCCCATTCGGAGACACACTCATGACTCAACGGACCCTCGCCACTTTCATGCTCGCACTGGGCCTTGCCACCCTCGCCGGTTGCGCATCGCCTACAGTGATCACCTTGAATGACGGTCGAGAAATCCAGGCCGTCGACGCGCCTAAGTACGATGAAGAATCGGGCTTTTACGAATTCGAACAACTGGATGGCAAGCAAACCCGCGTCAACAAAGATCAGGTCCGTACCGTTAAAGATCTGTAATCTTTACGGCGACAACCAGATACAGAAAAGCCCGCTTTTAAAGCGGGCTTTTTCGTGGCTGAAGAAAAGCAGAGTCGTTAGCCCTGTGATCACCATTGCAAGGTGATGGTGCTTTCGAATTCTCTTTCCTGCCCCGTGACCGGATCGACAAATCGCAGCCCCTGGGCCAACAGCTTCAAGGGGTTGGCATAGTCATCTTCTACGTCCTTGAGCACCTGCGGATAGAACGGATCATTGCAGATGCTGGCCCCCAGGGCTGTCATGTGAACTCGCAACTGATGTTTCTTGCCCGTCACCGGGTACAGCGCAAAACGCCAGAGCTCACCGTTTTTTTCCCTGACCTCGATCGCCGTCTCGGTATTGCTGACGCCCGGACCTTCTTGCATGCGAAAAAACGGCTCGCCATTGACAAGTCGACTTTTATGGACCAGTGGGAAGGAGTGCTCAGGCAATGCCCGAGCGATTGCTTCATAGCGCTTTTCGATCTGGCGTGTAGGAAACAATGACTGATACGCCGACCGACTCTGCGGGTTGGCTGAAAATAGAACCAGCCCCGCCGTATGCCGGTCAATGCGATGTAAAGGCACCAGATGTGGGTTACCCAGGCGACGGATCAGCCGTCGCAGCAACGTCTGTTCCACGTATTCACCCGCCGGAGTCACGGGCAGAAAGTGCGGTTTGTCCGCTACCACCAGATGCTCGTCGGCATAGAGGATCGACTCCACCACCGGGATCGGTTTTTCGTCCGGCACCTCACGAAAATAATGAATCCGCAGGCCTTCCTTGTAAGGCAGGTCCAGGGCGATCGGCAGGCCTTGCCCATCGAGGACGCGACCGCGAGCAATTCTGTCCAGCCATTGTTCACGACCGATGGCGCTGAAGTGTTCGCACAGGCAATCGAGTACGGTCTGCCACGGCCCCGGCGGCAGATAGAGCGTGCTGGCCTGGTTATGTGCAGCAGAAAAAGATGAAATGGACATACGAAAAGCTCTAACCCTCAATGCAGGGCGGCATTATCCAACAGTGGCCGGAACGAACCTAGAAGAGAATCCTCAGGCCGGTATCGACTGTGTGCGAGCGGCCGCTTCGGTGAACTCCTTGAGCCAGCGCAGCACATCGACCGCTTCCCAGCGACCCGGATCATAAAGCGCATACAACAACCCCTGATAGCCCACGACATCCAGCTGCCGGTGATAGCCCGCACGCTGGAACAAGGCTTCGATCTCGGCGAAACAGGTATTGAAATGCAATTTGTTGAAGGGCGTTTTTCCCTCCGTGACCAGGCCATCCAAACGCAATTCGAGGACGGCCTCGCGCACCACGTCCGCCGACATCCGGTTCACGCTGTTCTTCAATTGCTCGACATTGACCAAGGTTCATCCCTCTGACGTCCGGGATCGGCTGCCAAACCCGAAAAGGGAAAAGCATGGCAGGCAATCGGAATAACTGTATGCGCATACAGTATCCGAATAACATCGGTTAAGCCAAGGTATCAATCATAAAGTTCGACACGCGGGAACATCGTCGCCGTCCCCCCTACCGCAGGAACGCTACCACTTCATCGGCACCGAACGGCCAGCCCAGCTCAGCGCCGGTATCGACCCGCCGCAACACCGGAATACGCAGACTGTAAGCTTCGAACCAGGTTTCATCGTCAGCGATATCCACCAGCTCCACCAACAGACCACGCTCGACAAATTCCATCAGCATGGCTTCGGCGAGTTCACAGAGATGGCAACCAATGGTGCCGAACAGCTGACATTCAGGAGGCATGACGACAAGACCCATCGAAGTAAGCGCTCATTCTAGGCCCGCTATCAAAAGCCGTCGAGCCGATGCCCTATCTGTCTGAGCAATGGCTGATTTCAAGAGATTTCGGCAAACTCCTGACGCACATCATTCGCCTCAACGGCCATTTGCACGATGCTCGCGTCTTTTTTACTTCTACGCTTGAGTAGCCAGAACCTCACCGGAGTTTTTTGTGTTCGCCAATCTGTTGATCATCTTCACCTCCTCCCTGGTGGTGATTGCACTGTTCCAGCGTCTGCGCTTGCCACCGGTGCTGGGCTACCTGTGCGTGGGGCTGATGATCGGGCCGACCGCGTTCAACTGGGTGAATGAAAGTGAAGAGTTGCCCGACCTTGCCGAGTTGGGCGTAGTGTTCTTGCTGTTCTCCCTCGGGCTTGAGTTTTCCCTGTCGAAAATGCTCGCACTGCGCCAAGTGGTTTTTGGCCTGGGCAGCCTGCAAGTGCTGCTTTCCGGGATAGTGCTGGGGGGGTTGCTGATGTTGTTTGGCATGCCAACCACGCCTGCACTGTTACTCGGGGCCGGTTTGGCGTTGTCGTCCACCGCCATTGTCAGCAAGGAGTTAAGCAGCCTCGGTGAGCTTTTCAGCCGCCACGGCCAGAATGCCATCGCCGTGCTGTTGTTCCAGGACGTGGTCGCGGTGTTGCTACTGACCCTGGTGCCGGTGTTCGCAGGCACCAGCGACCAGGTTTGGTATTGGGCTCTGCCATTGACGCTGGGCAAGACTATCGTGCTGTTCGTCGGTCTGCTGCTGGTCAGTCGCTGGTTTTTGCCACGGCTGTTTCATGAAGTCGCCGCGTCCCGGTCCGCTGAGCTGTTCGTGCTGTTGGCGCTGGTGATCGTTCTGCTGACGGCCTGGCTGACTCACCTGCTCGGCCTCTCCCCAGCCCTGGGCGCCTTTCTCGCCGGCATGCTGCTGGGGGAAAGCCACTACCGACATCAGATCGAGGCGGACATCCGTCCGTTTCGCGACATTCTGCTCGGGGTGTTCTTCGTCAGTATCGGCATGTTGATCGACTTGCGCTTGTTTGCCAGCCACGGATTGCTGATTCTCGGTCTGACGCTGGGGCTGCTGCTGATCAAAGGCACCGTGGTCGCGCTGCTGGTCAAATGGCGCGGCAGCGATGTCGAAACCGCCTGGCGCAGCGGTCTGGCATTGGCTCAAGGGGGCGAATTCTGCTTTGCCCTGATGACGCAAATGCAGCAAAACAAACTGATGCCCGCCGACTTCGGTGGCCTGCTGCTGGCCGCCACGTTCTGCTCGATGTTGGTGACGCCTTTACTGCTACGCGCCGCTCCCCACATCGCCACACGCCTGCACCACAAGCCCAACGAAGAAGCCGAACTCGAAGAAATCAGCGCGCTCAACGCGGGCTTGCACAATCACGTAGTGATCTGTGGGTATGGCCGTGTAGGTCAGTCCATCGGGCGCGTCCTGCGTAATGTGCATCAACCTTACATTGCGCTGGATACCGACCCGGTGCGGGTCCAGGAAGCAGCCGTCAATGAAAGCTGTGTTCATTACGGCGACTCACGTCGCGGCGAACTGCTGGTCGCGATAGGGTTGGAACGCGCCAGACTGCTGGTGGTCGCCGTGGACCAGACGGACATCGCACTATTGATACTCAAGGAAGCGCGCCGCTTCAACCCGAGCGTGCCGGTCCTGGTGCGCACACGGGACGACAGTCAGTTGGCCGAGTTGAAGGCGGCCGGTGCCAGCGAAGTCGTACCCGAGTTGCTGGAGTCGAGCCTGATGCTCGCCTCCCATGCGCTGATCATGCTGGGCATTCCCGGCCAACAGGTGCAAGACCGGGTCGACCAGGTACGGCATGACCGTTATCGCCTGCTGCATGGTTTCTACCCCGGCACCGACGATGAAGAACGCTGATTCAATCCTGACTCACGGCACCGATCTTGTGCACCGACAAGTCCGCGCCGTAGTACTCCTCCTCCTGGCTCAGGCGCAGACCATACAACGCATTGATCGCTCCATACACCGCAAAACCACCGACCAGCGCCACGATCACCCCCAGAGAAGTGCCGATCAACTGACTGATCAGGCTCACGCCCCCCAAACCACCCAAGGCGGTTTGACCGAAGATGCCGCAAGCGATCCCGCCCCAGACACCACACAGTCCATGCAAAGGCCAGACGCCCAGCACATCGTCGATATGCCATTTGCCTTGGGCGGCGGTAAAGCACCAGACAAACAGTGCCCCGGCGATGGCTCCGGTCACCAATGCGCCCACCGGGTGCATCAGATCCGAGCCGGCGCAGATCGCCACCAGTCCGGCCAATGGGCCGTTATGCAGAAAGCCCGGGTCATTGCGGCCGATGATCAACGCCGCCACGGTGCCACCGACCATGGCCATCAACGAATTCACCGCCACCAGCCCGCTGACACCTTGCAGGGTCTGGGCGCTCATCACGTTGAAGCCGAACCAGCCGACGATCAGAATCCAAGAACCCAACGCCAGAAAGGGAATGCTCGACGGTGCGAAAGCCACCAGTCGTCCGTCGCGATAACGACCTTGCCTTGGACCGAGCAACAACACCGCCGCGAGTGCCAGCCAGCCGCCCATGGCGTGAACCACCACGGAGCCTGCGAAGTCATGGAAGTTGGCGCCAAAGCGCTCCAGCAACCAGGCTTGCAGACCAAAATTGCCATTCCAGATCATGCCTTCGAAGAAGGGATAGATGAACGCTACGATCAGCGCCGTCGCACACAATTGAGGTGCGAACCGGGCGCGCTCGGCGATGCCTCCGGAAATGATTGCCGGTATCGCCGCAGCAAAGGTCAGCAGAAAGAAAAATTTCACCAGCCCATAGCCATGATCGGCGGTGATCACCGCCGCCGGCTGCATGAAAGTGACTCCGTAGGAAATCCAATAGCCTATAAAGAAATAGGCCAGGGTCGAAATGGCGAAGTCGCTGAGGATTTTCGACAAGGCATTGACCTGGTTTTTTTGTCGAACCGTACCCACCTCGAGAAAGGCGAAACCGGCGTGCATGGCCAGGACCATGACCGCACCGATAAGGATGAACAACGTGTTGGAGCTATGGACCAGACTGTCCACAGCACTTTGCAGATTTTCCATGGATTGGCAGACCTGAAGGCTGAAAAAAGCACCAAAGCAGTTCGCGTAGATGGCTGACGCACCAAGTTGCAGCTCATCCAGACCACAGCGTTTATCTGGATGAACCGCTTTGGCGCACAAGACCGCAGCCTCCGCGCGAGTTTTGATTATTTGAGTTAAGGTTTTCCTGAAATCATGCCCAGCAACAGCGCAACAGCGCAGGCTGGCGCACCACGACACAGCAAAAGTTGTACCAGTCATTTGTACTGAACCTTCACACAAGGCTCATACTCGAACGCTTCAGAAGCCACTTACGGAGATCACCAATGGCCCGCACCACAGCAAAGACTGCTCAAGAAGTTCTGATGGAAGATTTTCAGACACTGGTCACCGACACTGAAAGATTGCTGGAACACACCAAATCCCTGGCTGGCGATCAAGCCGATGAGTTGCGCCAGCAGATCCATGACAGTCTGCTGCGCGCGCGGGAAACCCTGAGATTGACCGAAGACTCTGTGCGCGAGCGCGGCAAAGCCGCTGTCACCGCCACGGAAGATTACGTCCAGGCCAACCCATGGCAATCGGTCGGAATCGCGGCTGGCGTGGGCTTCCTGATCGGCCTGCTGGCCACTCGGCGCTGATATGGCGATCGGCGAATCCGGCCCGTCCGCGACGGGCACCGGCTCATCACCGCGGCGCCTCGGTGCCGCGTTTCTTGGACTGCTGCACAGTCATGTCGAGTTGTTTGGCATTGAATTGCAGGAACAAAAAGCACGCACCGTAAGCCTGTTGCTGTTTGCAGGCCTCACGCTGGTCTTTGCCTTGTTGTTGCTGGTGGGGTTGTCGACGCTGGTGTTGATCCTGTTTTGGGACACCTATCGCCTGGCCGCAATCATCGGGCTCTGTGTGTTCTATACCCTCGCCGCGTTGTTCTGTGCGATGCGCTTGAGAGCAGCGATTTTCGATGAGTCCTCGCCCTTCCACGGCACCCTGGAAGAGTTGGCCAATGATCGGGAGCGCCTGTTGCCATGAGCATGTCTGAACTTCCCCGCAACAGCTCGCGCACGGAAATGCGCAAGGCGCTGATTCGCCTGCGCATGGAAATGCATCGCCAGGAAATCCGCCACGAGTCCCAACACCTGCTGCATCCCCTGCAACGGGTGCGTGGCATGACGCAAAATCTGCAAGACGGCCTCGGCATCAAACACGCCCCGCTCTGGGGCATCGCGGCCGTGATCGGGTTGGGCTTTCTGACCGGCAAGGGTGCCAAGGGTGGTATCGGCAGCCTGACTCGGCTGGCTCGCTTGGGCGTCACGCTGGGGCCACTGATCAAGCTGATCATGCAGAATTCGCGCAAACACTAATCAGTCCTGTTTGGCTGCATTCTGCACACCACCGGGATTAGCCTCTTTTATCGAGAGGTTAGTCCTGCGTGCCTGCTTGGTGTCCAGGTTTACCCAGAACAAAACCTCACTAAGGAGGCCTCGTGATCGACGGGCAACCGCTCGCCTGCTTTCAGCCGTTTATCGATACCGCCACGGGCCGCATCGCTGGCGTCGAAGCGCTGGGTCGACTGCGTCAGGCCGACGACCAACTGACCTCGGTAGGACCGCTGTTCGCCGACCCACGAACGCCCGCCATCGCCCTGCGTCGTCTCGATCGCCAGATTCGCGATAATGCCCTGAGCCGTCTGCATGAAGCGCCCCCAGACTGGTTTCTCAGCCTGAACATATCGCCCCGCTGGATCAGCCGCTTGCGCCGGGACCAGGCACTGCCGAGCCTCAAGCAACTGAGCAGGCATGGCGTCGACGCGCAACGAATCGTCTTCGAAATCACCGAACTGGGCGGCGACAGCCAGCGTCTTGCCGAAGTCGTGGCCCGCTACCGACAAGCCGGGGCGCGGATCGCCATCGATGATTTCGGTGCCGGTTACTCTCAGCTTGATCGCGTGCTGGCCCTGCAACCGGACATTCTCAAGCTCGACATGCGGCTGTTCCAGGCCGCCGCATTGGGTGGCCCCAGCAGCGACGTGGTAAAGGCCCTGGCGCAAATGGCGGAAAAAACCGGGTGCTGGATTATCGCTGAGGGCGTGGAAACCGAAGCTCAACTGAATTTTGCCCTGGAGTGTGGTTCACGCTACGTACAGGGCTTTCTGTTTGCCCGCGCGCAAGCTGATTTCTTCGCCACAGATGCCTTTGTCGAGCGCTTCGCACAACTGCGCCAGCGCTATGTTCAGCAAAAACTGGCTGAGCGCGCACGCCTGATGATCATGCGCCAGCAACTCAGCGAATTGATGACCATCCTGCAAGCCTGGGCTCAAGCCAGCGCGCCCCTCAGCACCTTGCCGCAACTGGAAGCGTTTCCCTGGTTGTTGCGTTTTTATCAATGCGACCGCCACGGCACGCAGCTGACCCCCAACCTGGAATGGCGCAACAACGGTTGGGAGGCGGATAACCGCTACCTGGGCCATAACTGGTCATGGCGCCCCTACTTTTATCACTTGCTGGCCGAGGGTTGGGACGAGCGCCGGCTGACGCTTTCCAACACCTACCGCGACGCCACCAGCAATCAGTACTGCCTCACCGCCGGGCAATTTTTCGACAATGGCGAGCGATTGCTGCTCATCGATATCGATGCCGCGGGGCTGTAGTTCTTCTTGCAGGGACCGGCACGAACCGGGAAGCTAGGGAATCAGTCACCTGACGGAGAAACCAGCCTTGGATTGGCAAACCCTGCTTACCCGCGAACGCCTCGGAAAGCCTGTGCACAGCCCGGAAGAACTCGGCCGCAGCCCTTTCCATAAAGACCACGACCGCATCATTTTCTCGGGCGCGTTTCGCCGTCTCGGGCGTAAGACCCAGGTCCATCCGGTCTCCAGCAACGATCACATCCACACGCGCCTGACCCACTCACTGGAAGTCAGTTGCGTCGGTCGTTCGTTGGGCATGCGCGTCGGTGAAACCATCCGTAGCGCCCTGCCCGACTGGTGCGAACCGAGCGACCTGGGAATGGTGGTGCAATCGGCTTGCCTGGCCCATGACATCGGTAATCCGCCCTTCGGTCATTCCGGTGAAGACGCGATCCGCCACTGGTTCCAGCAGGCCGCAGGCCGTGGCTGGCTGGATGCGATGAACGAAGCCGAACGCAATGACTTCCTCAATTTCGAAGGCAATGCCCAAGGTTTCCGGGTGCTTACCCAGCTTGAATACCACCAGTTCGAAGGGGGAACCCGGCTGACCTACGCCACGCTGGGCACCTACCTAAAATACCCGTGGACGGCTCGGCACGCCGACTCACTGGGCTACAAGAAGCACAAGTTCGGTTGCTATCAGAGCGAACTGCCGCTGCTGGAACAGATCGCTCAAAAGCTCGGCCTGCCCCAGCTGGACGAACAGCGCTGGGCGCGCCATCCACTGGTGTACCTGATGGAGGCCGCCGACGACATTTGCTACGCGCTGATCGATCTGGAAGATGGCCTGGAAATGGAGCTGCTGGAATACGCCGAAGTCGAGTCCCTGCTGCTGGACCTGGTGGGCGACGACCTCCCGGAAACCTATCGCCAGCTCGGTTCGCAGGATTCGCGTCGGCGCAAACTGGCGATCCTGCGGGGCAAAGCCATCGAACACCTGACCAACGCAGCAGCCCGAGCGTTCGTCGAGCAACAAGACGCGCTACTGGCCGGCACGCTGCCTGGCGACCTGGTGGAACACATGCATGGCCCCGCCAAACGCTGCGTCTTGAATGCCAAGGACATGGCGCGCAAAAAAATCTTCCAGGACAAGCGCAAGACGCTCCATGAAATCGGCGCCTACACCACCCTTGAAATCCTGCTCAACGCCTTTTGCGGCGCGGCACTAGAGCAGCACAACGGCCGTACGCCATCCTTCAAGCACCGTCGCATACTCGACCTGTTGGGCAACAATGCACCCGATCCTCACGGCCCTTTACACACTTCCTTCTTGCGCATGATTGATTTCATCGCCGGCATGACCGACAGCTATGCCGGTGAAATGGCGCTGGAAATGACCGGTCGTTCAAGCCACCGATAAAACGTATCGATCAGCCGTGTCAGAGAGCTCTGAGCGGCTGATCGAATTTCTCGACAATCATCCGTATTTCAACGTCAACAGAATCGCCCTACACCTTGTGCAGAGCTGACTGATCGATTGTTCGGCCGTCTCGCGAAATAATCACCCTCCCCTGCTCGACAGATGACGCATGAAAACTCCTATGTTCAAACATGATTGGCGCATCCTGCTGGTGGAAGATCATCCCTTTCAGCTACGGGCGACTCAGTACCTGCTCGAGAGTTATGGCTTCACCCAACTGACCGCCACTGACAGTGCCAAAGGCGCCTTGCAACAAATGCTCAAGGTTGCGCAACCGTTCGATATTCTTCTGTGCGATCAATGCCTGCCCGACCTTCCCGGCCTTGATTTGATTGAATACGCCAGTCACCGGGGGATGATCAGACAGGCCATACTTCTGAGCAGCCTGACATCCGTCGAACTGGACAAACTTAAAATAATGGCCTACGAACATGGACTACCCTTGCTCGGTTACTTGATCAAGCCATTGAAACAATCAGACTTCAGAAACTTGTTGACCTTGGCCTCAGCATAAAAACACGAGAACCCAAACGTACTAAAACAATGACCAACATATAGGTCCAAACCTCCAACTCAATACTTTCAACCTCTTGACTAGTCTTACCAAATTTTTGCCTTTCCTCATGCAAAACCTAGTTGATACGTAGTCCCATTCTTCTTCATTTGTAGGACTTTTCCTATATTGCCGCTACAGCCCCCTCAGTTCATGCGGCCCCTCAACTATCTGAGCTAAGGTGCGCGCTTTATTTGTGCACGTATGGGATTTGATTATGAACTCCGTTTTTATTGTCGACGATCACCCTGTCATCCGCCTTGCCGTTCGAATGCTGCTGGAACATGAAGGTTACAAAGTCGTCGGCGAAACTGACAATGGGGTCGATGCAATGCAGATGGTTCGCGAATGCATGCCAGACCTGATCATCCTCGACATCGGCATTCCAAAACTGGATGGACTGGAAGTTCTCTCCCGTTTCAACGCCATGAGTACACCATTAAAAACATTGGTATTAACTGCACAATGCCCGAAGCTTTTCGGTATTCGCTGCATGCAGTCCGGTGCATCGGGGTATGTATGCAAACAGGAAGAACTCAGTGAATTGATGAGCGCGATAAAAGCGGTTTTATCAGGTTACAACTATTTCCCCAGTCAGGCCTTGAACCCTGTTCGGTGTGACGACGCGCAGTGGGCCGATCTGGAGTTATTTAAATCCGTTAACGATCGAGAACTGATGGTGTTACAACTTTTCGCCCAAGGCCGCACCAATAAAGAAATTGCCAAGGGTATGTTTCTCAGCAATAAAACTGTCAGCACTTATAAAAAACGACTCATGCAAAAACTCAAGGCCAAATCCCTGGTTGAACTCATCGATATGGCAAAACGTAACGCGTTAGTGTGAGAAACAGGATGCCCAGCCGTTTCAAGGATTATCTAATACTCATGGCCGCGGGTTTATGCCTGAGCACCTCAGTACTCGCGGCTCAGACGGCCAGCGAGCACTACACCCTGCTCAGTCGCTCGACGGCCGGACACATGGAAGTCCAACTGGATACCTCACAACGACAATGGGTTAAAGAAAAACGTGAATTGATCCTCGGTACATCGGCCCCGGATTATCCTCCTTTCGACCTGACCCTCAGCGGCCATGACTATGAAGGTTTCACCGCCGATTACGCAGGCATCCTTGGCAAGGCCATAGGGTTGCCGGTCAAGGTTCAGCGCTTCGCATCCCGGGGGGCCGCGATCGAGGCGCTGGAAAAAGGCCAGGTCGATATGCTCGGCACCGCCAATGGCTTCGAGGCCGACAATGCCGACATTGCCCTATCCACGCCTTATGCGGTGGATCAACCCGTACTGGTGACACGAGAAGGAGAAACCAGGTCGCTGACCGATGGACTTGCCGGCATGCGGCTGAGCATGGTGTATCACTATCTGCCTCTGGACGAGGTCAGGGCGCTGTATCCGAAGGCAATCATCACCTCCTATCCGTCCTACCAGAATGCAATCAATGCGGTTGCCTTCGACCAGGCCGACGTTTTTCTCGGCGACACCATTTCAACCCACTACATGATCAACAAGGGGTATCTGAACAACATCCGCATGGCCAACTTCGGTAAACACGAAGCCCATGGTTTCAGCTTTGCCGTGCAAAAGGACAACCCGGATCTGCTCGGGATCATCAACGCGGTACTCAAGACCATCCCCACCAGCGAGCGAGAAAACATCGCCAAGCGCTGGAGTGCCGGCAGCGACATACTTCTCACCGATCACAAACTGCAACTCAGCCACCGCGAAGAACGCTGGCTGGCACAACATCCAGTCGTGCGCGTCGTGGTCAATGAAGCGTTTGCGCCGCTGACGTTTTTCGACAGCGACGGCAACTTTCGAGGTGTCACGGCGGATTTGCTCGAGCTGATCAGATTGCGCACCGGTTTGCGTTTCGAAATCCAGCGCAGCCGAAGTGATGACGAGATGATCGAGCAGATCGCTAACCATCAGGCTGACCTGATCGCCGCCTTGCTCCCCAGCGTCCAACGTGAAACGACGTTGAACTTCAGCCGCCCCTATCTGGAAAACTCCTTTGTACTTCTGACGCGCAAAGCGGCCGACAGCCCGACAAACCTCACGCAATTGCAGGACAAACGCCTGGCCATCGCCCAAGGCCATCCACTGGTGGGTTACCTGCGCAGCGAGTTTCCGCGGATCAACCTGGTTGAAACCCCGGACACGTTCAGTGCCGTGGAGTTGCTCGCCGAGGGCCAGGCAGAAGGTGCGGTGAACTCTTTGGTGATTGCCAACTACTTCATCTCATCGCGGATCTTCGAACAGACACTTCAGATCAGCACCACCATCGGTACCCGACAGGCAGCGTTTTCCCTGGCAACCGGGCGCGACGCCAAAGAACTGAACGCCATCCTCGACAAGGCACTGCTGAGCATCGCACCGGAAGAGTTGGGCATTATCAACAACCGCTGGCGTGGCTATTCAGCGGCCACGCAAAGTACCTGGCGCAACTATCACCGCGTGTTCTATCAGATCGTTATCAGCGCCGGTGTATTGCTGCTGATATCCATTGCCTGGAACGCCTATATGCGTCGCCAGATAAAACAACGGCAGGCGGCCGAGCGCGCATTGAACGATCAACTTGAGTTCATGCGATCGCTGGTCAATGGCACGCCTCATCCGATCTACGTGCGTGATCGCCAGGGATTGCTGCAAAGCTGCAACGACAGTTACCTGCAAACCTTCTGCGCGAAACGCGAAGACATCATCGGTAAAGGTGTCATGCAGGGCAGCCTCGGCAACGCCTTCGAAGCACGGGAATATCAGGCGGACTACCAGCGCGTCATGGCCGAAGGGACGCCGCTGATTCTCGACCGTCCGTTGCACATCGACGACCGCAAGCTGACGATCTATCACTGGATTCTTCCCTATCGCGACTCGAGCGGTGACGTGCAAGGCATCATTGGCGGCTGGATCGACATCAGCGAACGCCGGCAACTGTTCGATGAGTTGCGGGCCGCTAAAGAGCAAGCCGATGCTGCCAACCGAGCTAAAAGTACCTTTCTGGCGACCATGAGCCATGAGATCCGCACGCCCATGAACGCAATCATCGGCATGCTCGAACTGACGCTTAAACGTATCGATCACAGTCATCCGGATCGACCCGCCATCGATGTCGCGTACCACTCGGCGAAAGACCTGCTGGAACTGATCGGGGACATTCTCGATATTGCGCATATCGAATCGGGGCGTCTGAGCCTGAACCCGGAGCGCGTCAATCTGGCTGAAACCGTAGCCTCCGTGGTGCGAATTTTCGACGGGTTGGCCCGGCAGAAAAACCTCGGACTGCAACTGGAATTCAGCCCTGCCAAACCGGCGACCGATGTCGTGTTGGACCCGATGCGCTTCAAGCAGGTGCTGTCCAATCTGATCAGCAATGCCATCAAGTTCACGCAACAGGGCCAAGTCAGGATCAGCGTCGAGTTGCAGCCGACCGACGAGCCCGACCGGGTCCAGTTGCAGTTGCGGGTTGAAGACAGTGGCGCAGGGATCAGCGAACAGGATCAACAGCGCTTGTTCGAGCCCTTCGTCCAGGCCGATAACTCCGGCCAGTTAGCCAGAAGCGGTGCGGGGCTGGGCCTGGTGATCAGCCGCAATCTGTGCGAAATGATGGGCGGCAGCCTGCAATTGAACAGTCAGTCGGGAGTCGGCACCCAGGTCCGGGTTTCGCTGAACCTGGCCACCCTGCCGACAGAACGGATGCCGGAACCTGCCGAGCTGCAAATCCACCCGAGCACTGCCCCCTTGAACGTTCTGGTGGTCGATGATCACCCCGCCAATCGCTTGCTCATGTGCCAGCAACTGGAGTTTCTGGGGCATCGGTTCAACGTCGCAGCGGATGGCGAGGCGGGGTTCGAGGCATGGAAGAATCAGCCATTCGATTTGGTGATTGCTGATTGCAACATGCCGATCATGAATGGATATGAGCTGGTCCGTGCCATTCGCCAACATGAACAGCACCTGCAGCGCCCTCCCTGCACCGTTCTGGGTTTCACCGCCAACGCGCAGCCGGAGGAAAGACAACGCTGCAAACTGGCCGGGATGGACGATTGCCTGTTCAAACCCCTCAGCCTGACGGCCTTGAGCCAATGGGTCGAAGGCATCACGCCGATGGTCCGCGAGCCAGCCTTCAGTCTGGAGGGGCTGCACCTGTTGACCGGTGGCAACCCGACACTGAACCAGCGATTGTTGACCGAACTGCTTAACAGCAACCGCCTGGACCGAAAAGCGCTGCTGGCGTTATCCGAGTCAAAGGACCGGCAGTCACTCCTCGACATTGCCCACAAAATCAAGGGCGCGGCCCGAATCGTCCAGGCATCCCGGCTGATCGACAGCTGCGAGGCGCTCGAACAGGCCTGCAATAACAGGCTCCACCACGATGAAGTGGCCAATTGCAGCAAGTCCATGGAGCGCGCCATGCTCGAACTGGAGCAGGCATTGCAACAACAGATGGCACGCCATGACAAAAGCAGAATGAAGGAGCATTAACTATGCTTGGGGGCTGAGCAGTGTGTTAATCATCATGGAGAAAGCTGCAATGCCCAGCCCACTGCACCCGGATCAACGCCGGTTTCCTCTGCACATCCACATCAGCGTGATGTTCACCTTCCTGTTGTTATTGACCGGGGTGGTACTGGGCATTTTCAACTATCGGCAAACCACCCAGATCATTCTTTCCAGCAGCGAAAAACTCTTCAACCGCATCGAGCAGGATGTCCGTCTGGACCTGCATCGCACCTATCAGCCGATTCGTCATCTGCTGAGCCTGCTGGCGGACAATCCGGCGACCGAGGCGCCCGATCTTGAGCAACGCCTGGCGTTGCTCAAGCCTTTCAGCCAATCGCTCAAGGACAACCCCGATCTGGCCTCGCTGTACCTGGGCTACGACAATGGCGACTTCTTCATGGTTCGCCCGCTGCGCACCGGCGCCCTGAAAACGCTGGTCAAGGCACCTGACATGGCGGCGTATCAGGTATGGAGCATCGAGCACCCAGGTAGCGGTCAGATCCGCTCCCAATCAATGTTTTTCGATCAGAACCTGGCCCTCATCAGCCGTCAGGACAACCCCGATGAAACCTACGATCCCCGTACCCGCGCCTGGTTCTCCAGCGCTCGTAGCGAGCGTGATCAGATCACCACCGAACCCTACCTTTTTTTCTCCACCCACAACGTCGGCACCACACTGGCCCGGCGCAGTGGCGAGCAGGCGGTGATGGGGGCCGACCTCACGCTGGCTGAACTGTCGGCGACCCTGGCCGAACATGTGGTGACCCCCAGTACCGAAATTGTGCTGTTCGATGCCCAAGGGAATGCCATCGCCTACCCCGACAGCAGCAAACTGATCGTCGACGACCAAACCGCGCGATTGACCAAAGCCGCAGACCTGAGCCCCACACTCGCGGCGCTGCTCACCAGCCCCGCCGAGGTCAATCGATTGAACGCCGCAGGTCGCCAATGGATCGTGGCGCGCAGCAGCATCCAGGAGGGTGGCCCGCAGGGACTGCAATTGGCGCTACTGGTGCCGGAGGATGAATTGCTCGTCGATGCCTACCGCATGCGCTGGCAAGGCGCGTTGATTACCCTGGCGACGCTGCTGTTGTGCCTGCCGATGGGTTGGCTGACCTCGAGAATCCTGGTCAAACCCTTGCGCGCCCTGGTGCAGGAAGCCGATGCGATTCGCAGTTTCGATTTCAATTTTCCGCCCTCCCGTCGCTCGCCGGTGCTTGAAGTCGACCAACTGAGTGTGTCGATGGCGCGCATGAAAGACACCCTGGCGAGTTTTTTCCAGATCACCGACAGCCTGAGCGCCGAGACCCGTTTCGCCCCGCTACTGCAACGGGTGTTGTTTGAAACCGTAAAGATCGGCCAGGCCCAGGCCGGTCTGCTCTACCTGCGGGAAAGTGATGACGATCGCGTGGAGCCTCATGCGCTGGTCATCAACGGCAGTTCACAGGCATTGCCGTCATTCGCCATTCAAGGACACGCGCCTCAGGATCCGCAGAGCCCTCAATGGATGCAGCAATTGTCGAACGCCAACAATGTCGTCACCAGCCTGGGTTTCGAAGAGGCAGGGGACTTGCAGAAGGTTTTGCTCGCACTGGAGTGCCCAAGGGTTCATCTGATCGGTATCCGGCTGCACAATCGTCATAACGAAACCGTCGGCCTGCTGATCCTGCTGCTGACCGACAGCGGCACGCAGGACGACCTGGAAAAACTTCGCCCGGACCGCATCGCGTTTCTCCAAGCGGTTTCCGGTGCCGCCGCCGTGAGTATCGAAAGTCAGCGCCTGCAAGCCAAACAGAAACAGTTGCTGGAGTCTTTTATTCAGCTGCTGGCTGGCGCGATCGATGCCAAGAGTCCCTATACCGGCGGGCACTGTCAGCGGGTGCCGGAACTGACCCTGATGCTGGCGCAGGCGGCCGCGGCCAGTCAGGATCCGGCCTTCAGCAGCTATCGGCCCACCGAAGATGAGTGGGAAGCCCTGCACATCGCTGCCTGGCTGCATGATTGCGGCAAGGTCACCACGCCTGAATACGTGGTCGACAAAGCCACGAAGCTTGAGACCCTGAACGACCGCATCCACGAAATCCGCACCCGTTTCGAAGTGCTCAAGCGTGATGCCTGGATCAACTATTGGCAGGCCATCACGCGGGGAGGTGACGAGCAGCATCTGGCTCAATTGCGCAATGCGAACCTGGCGGCGCTGGATGATGATTTCGCGTTCATCGCCCGCTGCAACCTTGGCAGCGAGGCCATGGCCGAGGCCGATCTGCAACGCCTGAACACCATCGCCCAACGCACCTGGACCCGAACCCTGGATGATCGACTGGGGGTTTCGTGGGAAGAGAACCGTCGTCAGGCCCGGACCCCGGCGCCGACCCTGCCGGTCAGCGAGCCGCTGCTGGCGGATAAACCCGAACACTTGCTCGAACGCGCCGACAGCGAACTGATCCCGGCCGACAATCCGTGGGGGTTCAAGCTCGACGTGCCGCGCTACAAATACAACCGGGGCGAGCTCTACAACCTGAGCATCACCCGAGGCACCCTGACCCGTGAGGAGCGTTACATCATCAATCACCACATGGTGCAGACGATCCTGATGCTCAGGCACCTGCCTTTCCCCGGCCACCTCAATAACATCGCGGAGATCGCCGGCGGCCACCACGAAAAAATGGACGGCACCGGTTATCCCAAACGATTGAAGCGCGAAGACATGAGCCTGCCGGCGCGGATGATGGCGATTGCCGATATTTTCGAAGCGCTGACCGCGGCCGATCGCCCCTACAAGAAAGCCAAGTCCTTGAGTGAAGCACTGGGCATCATGGCCACCATGTGCCGTGACGCCCACATTGACGCTGAATTGTTCGGGCTGTTCATCAACGACGAAGTCTACTTGCAGTACGCCAAGCGTTTTCTCGACCCACGGCAGATTGATGCGGTCGACCCGTCAAGCCTGCTGATCAAGGCCGGCTTGATGGCCTGATCAGCAGTCGGTCAGACGCAGGAAAATCGCCGCCAGTTGCTCGATACCGGCCTGATCGTCAGCAGTAAAACGCGCGAGTTTCGGGCTGTCGAGGTCCAGCACACCGATCAGTCGACCGTCCTTGACCAGCGGCACCACCAGCTCGCTGTTCGAGGCACTGTCGCACGCAATGTGCCCGGGGAACGCATGGACATCTTCGACCCGCTGGGTCTGCAGGGTGGCCGCCGCCGCCCCGCACACGCCGCGACCGAATGGAATCCGTACACAGGCGATCTGCCCCTGAAACGGGCCAAGCACCAGTTCTTCGTTGCGATTAAGGTAGAAACCGGCCCAGTTCAGGTCATCGAGCTGGTTGAACAGAAACGCCGAAAATTGTGCGGCATTGGCGATAAAATCACGCTCGTCCGCCAGCAGCGATTCCAGCTGCGCCCACAGCATGCCGTAGCCCTCCAGGCCCTGGCCGCTCTTTTGTAAATCGATCATGCCTTATGCTCCAACAGCTTCAGCCCGACCCAATAGCGGGCGAATTGATACGCGCAACGTCCGTTGCGATTGCCTCGGCCCGTGGCCCAGCGCACGGCGAGGATGTCCAGCGCTTCGTCGCGCTGCCACTGCAGGCCGGCCTTGTCGGCCAATTGGCCGATCCAGTGTTCGACGACGTTGAGGAAATGCTCCTGAGTAAACGGATAGAACGACAGCCACAGACCAAAACGGTCCGACAGCGCGATCTTGTCTTCCACTGCCTCACTGGGATGGAGTTCGCCATCGACCCTTTTCCAGTTCTCGTTATCGCTTTCCTTTTCCGGCACCAGATGGCGACGGTTGGAGGTGGCGTACAGCAGAACGTTGTCTGGCGCCTGTTCGAGCGAACCATCGAGCACGCTCTTGAGCACGCGGTAATCGCCCTCGCCCGATTCGAACGACAGGTCATCGCAAAACAGCACAAAGCGCTGAGGCAACTTGGCGATCTGCTCGACCACGCGCGGCAAGTCCGCCAGGTGATCGCGTTCGATCTCGATCAGCCGCAGGCCGCTCTTGGCATGTTCCGACAGCAAGGCGCGCACCAGCGACGATTTACCGGTGCCACGCGAGCCCCAGAGCAAAGCGTGGTTGGCCGGCATGCCGTCGAGAAACTGTCGGGTGTTGCGGCCCAGTTGCTCCAGTTGCCGATCAACGCCGATCAAGTCGGACAAACGCGTGTCCAGGCTGACTTGCAGCGGCAACAGAAAACCGCTGCGCCCCTCGCGCTGCCAGCGTGCGGCCAGACAGTGCGTCCAGTCGATGGTTTGCCGAGGCGCGGGCAGCAGCGGCTCGATACGGGCCAGAACGGCATCGGCGCGTTCAAGAAAAGCATTCAATCGGGAATCCACGTCTTCTCCTCGGGCACGTTCACGGTAATGATGGCGGTACATCGACGAAACACAGCATCTACACCCCTACAGGTGTTTTGCGAGAACATCGGTATCCATTGATGATCGACTATGCTTGAGCAGCGAAGGGAAACGGAAGTGGTTCAACATCCCATGGATATCAAGTTCAGCCACCGGCTGTCGTACAAACAAGCCAGGCTTACGGTACTGGCCGGTTTCATTCTGGGCACGCTGCTCAGCTTGCTGCAAATAGGCATCGATTATGCCAGCGAAGACGCCTCCATCAACCGTGAAATACTGTCCTTGCTGGAAATCAGCCATAACCCCGCGTCCCGCATCGCCTACAACATCGATGCCGAACTCGCCCAAGAGCTGAGCCTGGGCCTGCTGCGCTCTCCGGCAATCATCGGCGCGCAATTGATCGACAACAACGATACCGTGCTGGCCAGCGTCAAACGTCCGGGCCTGGAAAACAATGACCGGATGATCAGCGACTTCCTGTTCGGCGCCAACCGGCAGTTCGAAGACCGCCTTTATCTCGACCACTTGCCGGACGAATCCCTCGGGATCTTGCGCCTGGAAGTCGATACCTACACCTTCGGCAGTCGTTTCCTGCGCCGGGCCGAAGTGACCCTGCTCAACGGCTTCGCGCGCAGCCTGATTCTTACGGGCATTCTGCTGGCGCTGTTTTACGTGATGCTGACCAAACCGTTGGTGCGGGTTATCCGCGAACTCAGTGGCCGTGACCCCCGCAGCGCGGAACCGACGTTGCTGGAGTGTCCGACGGGGCATGAAAACGATGAAATCGGGGTCTTGGTCGAGGTCGCCAATCAGCAGTTCGAAAACATTGCCACCGAAATCCAGCAACGACGCAACGCCGAAAACCGCCTGACCGACTACCTCTCGCAACTGGAAAACATCGTCTCGGCCCGCACCGCGGAACTCAAGGCGATCAATACCCGCCTCAGCCAATCCAACGAGGAATTGGAAGTCGCCCGCAGCACTGCCCTGGACATGGCCGAAGCGCGCTCGGTGTTCCTGGCCAACATGAGTCATGAAATCCGCACGCCTCTCAACGGTCTGCTGGGGATGATCGCGCTCTCGCTGGACGGCCCGCTCAATGCCGAGCAGCAGCAACAGCTGTCCATCGCCCATGACTCGGGCAAAGTGCTGGTGGAACTGCTCAACGATATTCTCGACCTGTCGAAGTTCGACGCCGGCCAGCTCGAACTCGAACACATTCCATTCGACCTTGGTTCGCTGATCGAAGACACCGCCAACCTGCTGTCCCAGAACGCCGCGCCGAGTGTCGAGCTGGCATGCCTGATCGACCCGCAATTTCCCGCGCTGGTGCTCGGTGATCCGACCCGGGTTCGGCAGATCGTCAGTAACTTGTTGTCCAACGCCCTCAAGTTCACCCGTTTCGGGCGGGTCGATGTGCGCCTTTCAACGTTCGAAGACGGTGTGCGAATCGAGGTCTGCGACACTGGCATCGGCATCGCCCAGGACGCGCAGGTCAAGATCTTCCAGCCGTTCACCCAGGCCGGCGCTGGCATTACCCGGCAATTCGGCGGGACCGGGTTGGGTCTGGCGCTGACTTATAGCCTCTGCGAAGTGATGCAAGGGCGTCTGACGATCAGCTCGGAAGCGGGCTTTGGCAGTCAGTTCTGCGCCGACCTGCCCCTGCCCTGCCATACCCGGGCCATTTCTCCGACCGCACTGCGGGGCAACATCGTCGCGATTACCGCTGCCAGCAGCGGTCTGGCGGAATTGTTGAGCAGTCTGTTGCCCGGCTGGGGGCTCGACTATCAGCAGCGTTCCATCGATGATCGATTGATCGGTCTGGAGCCAGATGTACTGATCACCGACTGTCCCGAATGCCTGTTTGGCCTGCGGCCTACCTTCGCTGCGCCGATTCTGTTGGTAACCGCTTACGGCAGTTTCCTGCCGAGCGAGCAAGTCAACGCCCTCGCGCCCTTGCAGCAACAGGCACGGCCTCTGGCGCGCAATGCGCTTTACCAGGCATTGCGGCGGATCTTGCAGCCGGAACTCACCACGATCAACGGTGCCCGGATCGAAGCCATCTCACCCCTGCGACGCGGACGCATCCTGCTGGTGGAGGACAACCCGGTCAATCAGTTGGTGGCCAAGGGAATGCTCGGAAAACTCGGTTGCGAGGTGAGCGTCGCGGCCCACGGCGGCGAAGCGCTGGATCAGCTTGAGCTGAGCGAATTCGATCTGGTGCTGATGGATTGCAACATGCCGGTGATGGATGGCTATGAAGCCAGTCGGCAGATTCGTCGCAGCGGGCGCTGGCCACAGTTGCCCATCGTCGCCCTGACCGCCAACGCCATGTCCGAAGAACGCGAACGCTGCCGTGCGGCGGGCATGAGTGACTACCTGGCCAAACCTTTCCGCCGGGAAGAACTGGCCGCCCTGCTCGACTTGTGGATACCCACTACGACAGCGCTTTGATTTGCCCCAGCAGGTGATCGAGGCCATCGCGTAGATCATTCAGGCGATCAAGATCAACGCCGCTGTCGCACAACAGCCGGGCCTTGAGCGGCCCGACCTGATCGCGCAAAGCCTTGCCGGCAGGCGACAGGCTCAAGTGCACCTCACGCTCATCGCGCGCCGAACGCTTACGCTGCACCAGCTGCAGTTGCTCAAGCCGCTTGAGCAGCGGCGTCAGGGTCCCGGAATCCAGCGCCAGGCGCTCACCCAAGGCCTTGACCGTCGGCAGCTGCGGCGCCGCCTCCTGCCATTCCCACAGCACCAGCATCGCCAGGTATTGCGGGTAAGTCAGGCCCAACTGATCGAGCATCGGCTTGTAGGCACGGATCACCGCCCGAGATGCGGCGTACAGCTTGAAGCAGAGCTGACTGTCGAGCTTCAGCGAATCAACTGACAACGTGTTCATTTGAGCAGGGCTTCGATCTCGCGGCTCAGGTCCTGCGGTTTGGTCGCCGGAGCAAAGCGCTTGACCAGCCTGGCGTCTTGGCTGATCAGGAATTTGGTGAAGTTCCACTTGATGCCCTGAGAACCCAACACGCCCGGTGCGCGCTTTTTCAGCTGAACGAACAGTGGATGGGCGTCGGCACCATTCACTTCGATCTTCTTGAACAGCGGGAAACTCACCCCGTAATTCAGCTCGCAGAATTCGGAAATCGCCCCTTCGTTGCCCGGCTCTTGCTTGCCGAACTGATTGCAGGGAAAGCCGAGCACCACCAGACCTTGATCCTTGTAGGTCTGCCACAGCTCTTCAAGGCCTTTGTACTGCGGGGTGAACCCGCATTTGCTGGCGGTGTTGACCACCAGCACCGCTTTGCCGGCGAAATCGGCCAAGGTCTTTTGCTCGCCCTTGATGGTGGTGCAAGGGATGCTCAACAGGTTGTCGCTCATGGCACGAACTCCGAATGGAAGAACAAAGACCAAACATAGCGAGCAATTGAATTGTGTGCAATTTAATAAATCGATCACCAACCGACAGGCGAACATCGTAGGAGCTGCCGAAGGCTGCGATCTTTTGATCTTGTTTGAGATCGTAGAAGATCAGGATCAAAAGATCGCAGCCTTCGGCAGCTCCTACGTACGCAAGTTACATACGCGATATCAGCAGATTATTCGCGGGGAACGAGGTCCAGGCACACCGAGTTGATGCAATAACGCAGGCCCGTGGGCGGCGGACCGTCCGGGAACACATGCCCAAGGTGTGCATCGCATGTGGCACAGACCACTTCCGTGCGGACCATGCCGTGGCTGACATCACGGATCTCGACCATGGCGCTGTCGCCGATCGGTGCGTAGAAACTTGGCCAGCCGCAGCCGGAATCGAATTTGGTCTTTGAGTCGAACAGTGGTGCGTTGCAGCAGATGCAGTGGTAAACACCGTCGACCTTGCTGTCGTTGTACTTACCGGAGAACGGCCGCTCGGTGCCTTTGAGGCGGCAAACGTTGTACTGCTCCGGATCGAGCATTTCACGCCATTCTTCGAGGGTTTTTTCCAACTTTTCCATGATCACACCTCAGCAGCTGAAAAAGCCCGATCTGTACCTTTTCCACGGATCGGGCGGCACGTATGATTGCGCCTCGTCAAACGCCAGTCTGGCAGCCAGACCACGCGCATTCAAACGGATTATGAGTGCCGCCACTCGAGGCGTCAGGCCTGTGTGAATACGCAGGATTCCCAGTACGGTCGTTCATACGCCGCCTGGATCGTTCATTTTCGGGAACACATCGCCATGCAGGTCAGCAAATCGAACAAGCTCGCCAACGTCTGCTACGACATTCGCGGCCCAGTGCTCAAGCACGCCAAACGCCTGGAAGAGGAAGGCCATCGCATCCTCAAGCTGAACATCGGCAACCCGGCGCCCTTTGGTTTCGAAGCGCCGGATGAAATCCTTCAGGACGTGATCCGCAACCTGCCGACCGCCCAAGGCTACAGCGACTCCAAGGGCCTGTTCAGCGCCCGCAAGGCCGTGATGCAGTACTACCAGCAAAAGCAGGTGGAAGGCGTCGGCATCGAAGACATCTACCTGGGCAACGGCGTTTCCGAGTTGATCGTGATGTCGATGCAGGCCCTGCTCAACAACGGCGACGAAGTACTGGTGCCCGCTCCCGACTATCCGCTATGGACAGCTGCAGTGAGCCTGTCGGGCGGCAATCCGGTGCATTACCTGTGCGACGAGCAGGCCAACTGGTGGCCGGACCTGGCCGACATCAAGGCCAAGATCACCCCGAACACCAAAGCGCTGGTGATCATCAACCCGAATAACCCGACCGGCGCGGTGTATTCGAAGGAAGTGCTGCTGGGCATGCTGGAACTGGCCCGTCAGCACAATCTGGTGGTGTTCTCCGACGAGATCTACGACAAGATCCTGTATGACGACGCCGTGCACATCTGCACCGCCTCACTGGCGCCGGACTTGCTGTGCCTGACCTTCAACGGCCTGTCCAAGTCCTATCGCGTGGCCGGCTTCCGTTCCGGCTGGATCGCCATTTCCGGTCCGAAACACCACGCCCAGAGCTACATCGAAGGCATCGACATGCTGGCCAACATGCGCCTGTGTGCCAACGTGCCGAGCCAGCACGCCATCCAGACCGCGTTGGGTGGCTATCAGAGCATCAACGATCTGGTGCTGCCACAAGGGCGTCTGCTGGAACAGCGCAATCGTACCTGGGAACTGCTGAACGACATTCCGGGCGTGAGCTGCGTCAAGCCGATGGGCGCGCTGTATGCGTTCCCGCGGATCGATCCGAAAGTCTGCCCGATCCACAACGACGAGAAATTCGTGCTCGACCTGCTGCTCTCGGAGAAGCTGCTGGTGGTACAAGGCACGGCCTTCAACTGGCCATGGCCGGACCACTTCCGTGTGGTCACCCTGCCACGACTCGACGACCTGGATCAGGCGATTGGCCGGATCGGCAACTTCCTCAAATCCTATCGCCAATAAGTGGCCTGTCACCGTGCGACGCTGGTTAATGTCGCACGGTGATTAATTCAGCAACATATCTTTGCACCCTGCCCTGCATCGTTGTTTCAAGCGCTGACTGACGACACGTTTCATGCCCGCGCCTAACAACGGCGGGGGCCTGCGAGGCTAATTGGCTGACAACCGTTTCCCATGCCGACGTCGGAAACGCCCTTCAAGCCGCTAGACTGTTGCTGTAGGACACAGTTTGAAATAGTCACTCGGTTGAATAGCCCGGTGCAGCACCTTATATACCCCGCAGTACGCTACATATTTAGCACGAGGAGATTTCTACAACCATGATGCGCATTTTGCTGTTTTTGGCCACTAACCTGGCGGTCGTGCTGATTGCCAGCATCACCCTGAGCCTTTTCGGCTTCAACGGGTTCATGGCGGCCAACGGGGTTGATCTCAACCTCAATCAGCTGCTGATTTTCTGTGCGGTCTTTGGTTTCGCCGGTTCCCTGTTCTCGCTGTTCATCTCCAAGTGGATGGCGAAAATGAGTACCAGCACCCAGATCATCAGCCAGCCGCGCACCCGGCACGAGCAATGGCTGCTGCAAACTGTCGAGCAATTGTCCCGCGAAGCCGGGATCAAGATGCCCGAAGTCGGGATTTTCCCGGCCTATGAAGCCAACGCCTTTGCCACCGGCTGGAACAAGAACGACGCACTGGTCGCGGTCAGCCAGGGCTTGCTCGAGCGTTTCTCGCCGGATGAAGTGAAAGCTGTTCTGGCCCACGAAATCGGCCACGTGGCCAATGGCGACATGGTTACCCTGGCGTTGATCCAGGGCGTGGTGAACACCTTCGTGATGTTCTTCGCCCGGATCATCGGCAACTTTGTCGACAAGGTGATCTTCAAGAACGAAGAAGGCCAGGGCATTGCCTACTACGTGGCGACCATCTTCGCCGAACTGGTCCTGGGTATTCTGGCCAGCGCCATCGTCATGTGGTTCTCGCGCAAACGTGAGTTCCGTGCGGACGAAGCCGGTGCACGCCTGGCCGGTACCAGTGCAATGATCGGTGCCCTGCAGCGTCTGCGTGCAGAACAAGGGCTGCCGGTGCACATGCCGGACACGCTGAATGCCTTCGGCATCAACGGTGGTCTCAAACAAGGGTTCGCCCGCATGTTCATGAGCCACCCACCGCTGGAAGAGCGTATTGACGCATTGCGTCGTCGGGGCTGACAGGCTCTGCACTAAAAGAAAAGGCCCGCAATGCGGGCCTTTTTTTGTCTGTTTGATCAGTGCGGTGCTCTTCAGGCCCTCTTCGCGGGCAAGCCTCGCTCCTACAGGTTTTGTGTCGTTCACATAATCGGCGAATTACACAAAACCTGTGGGAGCGGGCTTGCCCGCGAAGATGCCAGCAAACTCAACACACCTTAATGACTGGAAACCCGATAAACCCGCTCTTCAAGCCGCGTCACACCAGCCTCAAGAAACTTCCAGCTCTCGCCCAGGACGTCCTGGTCTTCCAGAATTTTCAGCGCCCACACATCACCGAACAACCGCTGCACTTCATCATCCAGCACCGCAAACGGCGGCCCGGCCATTTGCGCCTGGTCGTAATCCAGCGTAATCAAAAGCCCTAAAGAATCCTTCGGTAGAATCCGAATCAGATGGGCCGCGTATTGCTCACGCATCGCCGGCGGCAGGGCAATCAACGCCGCGCGGTCGTACAGCCCGCTGCAATCGGCGACATCGCCTGCCGTCAGCTCAAAGAAATCGCCACACCACAACTCGATTGAACCGGCACGGTAGACCTTGAACGGCCCCTGTTCACTGACGTCCGGGTCAAATTGATGCTCACTGAAAAAATCCTCCACGGCCTTTTCCGACAGCTCAATCCCCAAGACCTCATGACCTTGGTGCGCCAGCCACAACAGATCCAGACTTTTCCCACACAACGGCACCAGCACGCGAGCGCCCTCTTCCAGGCCCAACGCTGGCCAAAACCGTTGCAGATGAGGATTCACTTCCGGCAGATGAAAGCCGATCTGATTCGACGCCCATCGTTTGTGCCAAAACTCCGGCTGCATAATTAACCCCGAAAAATTCGATCAAAAGACCCTAAAACTTATATTAGATTTAGATCAATGATCTGACTGAAGATGGTGCCATCTTACTCTCAGGAGCTCATTCATGTTCCCCAGCCTGTATATCTCTCATGGCTCCCCGATGCTAGCCCTGGAACCTGGCGCCAGCGGGCCGGCTCTCGCGCGCCTGGCCGCGGCATTGCCGAAACCCAAGGCCATCGTGATAGTTTCCGCGCATTGGGAAAGCAGCGAGCTGCTAGTCAGCGGCAACCCTCAGCCTGAAACCTGGCACGACTTCGGCGGCTTTCCGCAGGCCTTGTTCGAGGTGCAATACCCGGCCCCCGGCAATCCGCAACTGGCGGCGGAGGTGGTCGAGCTGCTGAAAGCCGATGGCCTGCCGGCGCGCATCAACAGCCAGCGACCGTTCGACCATGGCGTTTGGGTACCCTTGTCGTTGATGTATCCGCAAGCTGATATCCCGGTGGTGCAGGTCTCGCTGCCCACCCGTGGCGGCCCTGCCCTGCAAACCCGCGTCGGCCATGCCTTGGCCAGTCTGCGCGAGCACGGTGTGCTGTTGATCGGCTCCGGCAGCATCACCCACAACCTGCGCGAACTGGACTGGCACGCCGGCCCGGAAAGCGTCGAACCCTGGGCCAAGGCGTTTCGCGACTGGATGATCGAGAGGCTTGAAGCGAATGACGAAGCCGCATTGCACGACTATCGTCAGCAAGCTCCGAATGCAGTGCGCAACCATCCGAGTGACGAGCATCTGCTGCCGCTCTACTTTGCCCGCGCGGCCGGGGGTGAGTTCACCGTTGCCCATCAGGGGTTCACCATGGGTGCGCTTGGGATGGATATTTATCGTTTCGGATAACGTCAAGATCAAAAGATCGCAGCCTTCGGCAGCTCCTGCATTGACCGCGTTCGACGACATTCCTGTAGGAGCTGTCGAGTGAAACGAGGCTGCGATCTTTTTTCAGGCAAAAAAAATCCCCGAACCAGCCGGGGATTTTTTATGTTCGATCAATCAGCTCGAGAGCGGATCAATCTTCGCGATAGCGACGCAGCTTCAACTGCTTACCGGCAACGCGAGTGTCCTTCAGCTTGGTCAGGAGTTTCTCCAGACCATCTTCCGGCAGCTCGACGAGGCTGAAGCTGTCACGCACCTGGATGCGACCGATGGCTTCACGGGCCAAACCGCCTTCATTCAGGATAGCGCCCAGCAGGTTCTTGGCAGCGATACCATCACGCGCACCCAGCGCGGTACGGCAACGAGCACGACCTTCAGCCAATGGAACCGGAGCACGACGCTCACGATCACCACGGTCCGGACGATCACCGGTACGCTCTGGACGATCGCCACGCGGTGCGTTGTTCGGCACCAGTGGACGTTCTTTCTCGATTGCGGCCAAGGTCAGCGCCTGAGCGTTGGTTGCCTTGCGCAGCAGAGCAGCGGCCAGTGCACGCGGGGTGCAACCGATGTCGGCGGTCAGGCGATCCAGCAGATCACCGTGAGTCGATTCGGCATCAGCGACCAGCGGCGACAGGCTGTTGGTCAGCTTCTTGATGCGGGCATCAAGAACGGCCTGAGCATCCGGCAGACGAACTTCGGCAACCTTCTGACCGGTTACACGCTCGATCACTTGCAGCATGCGGCGCTCACGAGGAGTCACCAGCAGCAGCGCACGACCTTCGCGACCGGCACGGCCGGTACGGCCGATACGGTGAACGTAGGATTCCGGGTCGTACGGCATATCAACGTTGAACACGTGAGTGATACGCGGAACGTCCAGACCACGAGCGGCAACGTCGGTCGCCACAACGATGTCCAGACGGCCATCCTTGAGGGATTCGATCACGCGCTCACGCTGGTTCTGAGCAATGTCACCGTTCAGCGCAGCGGCTTTGTAGCCTTTGGCTTCCAGGGCACTGGCCAGGTCCAGGGTCGCTTGCTTGGTGCGCACGAACATGATCAGGGCGTCGAAATCTTCCACTTCCAGCAGGCTCAATACAGCCGAGGTCTTCTGGTCAGCGTGAACCAACAGGTGAGCCTGTTCGATCGCGGTAACGGTCTGAGTCTTGGTCTGGATCTTCACGTGTTGCGGATCGCGCAGATGGCGTTCGGCAATGGCCCGGATCGACTGCGGCAGGGTGGCCGAGAACAATACGGTCTGACGGGTTGCTGGCAGGGCCTTGAAGATGACTTCGAGGTCGTCCATGAAACCCAGTTTGAGCATTTCATCAGCTTCGTCGAGAACCAGGTGGTTCACGGTAGCCAGAACTTTTTCGTCGCGACGCAGGTGGTCGCACAGACGGCCCGGCGTGGCGACAACGATCTGTGCGCCATTACGGATTGCTTTCAGTTGTGGGCCCATAGGCGCGCCGCCGTAAACGGCCACAACGGTAACGCCCGGCATTTGCTTGGCGTAGGTTTCGAAAGCGGTTGCTACTTGCAGCGCCAACTCACGGGTTGGCGCCAGGATCAGGGCTTGCGGCTCGCGCTTTGCAGGATCGATGCGGTGCAGGATCGGCAGGGCGAACGCGGCGGTTTTACCGGTACCGGTTTGCGCCTGACCAATCATGTCGTGACCGGCCATGATGATCGGGATCGATTGCTGCTGAATAGCCGAAGGTTCTTCGTAGCCGGTCGCAATGACGGCTGCAAGAATATTCGGATTAAGATTAAAAGCGGCGAAGCCGCCGGTTTCCTGGGTCATGGGTCTGCCTCTAAGTGCATCCGCAAAGACCCATGCTCCAAAGCTGCGCATGCCGTGTAAGACTCAAGAGTCGCCCTGGCTGCTTTGTCGGCGGGGATTTGCGAAAACGAATGAATGAAAAAGATTCGTCAAGGAAGAGTCCGCTGTGCGGACGTGCAGCCGAAGCTGGCTTCGGGGAATTGCGCTACCTAAACGCGGCCCGGTTAAAGGCCGGCGCGCACTATACCGGAATTAGCCTGAAAAGGGAGCTTTTTTTATCGGAAAAAACCGGCGTACGCCGTTGTGTCACGGGCTTTGCGGATAATTGTGCGACGGTCTATTTTGCAAAGGCCCGGCCCTGCTGACGATGGCGCTAAAACGGTTCACTCTTGTGACACAGACCTTCGGTCTCACATATCCCTTCCCGCCCCTTCCCACCCGAGGAAATGTCCCATGAATCAGCCCAGCACCAGTCGTGTAACCCGTGAACGACACGGCCATGTCCTGATGATCGGCCTGGATCGGGTGGCCAAACGCAATGCATTCGACCTCGACCTGCTCAACGAACTCAGTCTTGCCTATGGCGAGTTCGAGGCTGACAGCGAAGCGCGGGTCGCGGTGGTGTTCGGTCATGGTGAGCATTTCACTGCCGGGCTCGATCTGGTCAGCGCCGGCGCGGCCCTGGCCGAAGGCTGGCAGGCACCGCCCGGAGGCTGCGACCCATGGGGTGTGCTCGCAGGCCCGCGGGTCAGCAAACCAGTGATTGTCGCGGCTCAAGGCTACTGCCTGACCGTTGGCATCGAGTTGATGCTGGCTGCCGACATCAACCTGTGCGCCAGCAATACCCGTTTTGCCCAGAAGGAGGTGCAGCGCGGGATCTTCCCGTTCGGCGGCGCCACTTTGCGCCTGCATCAGGTCGCCGGTTGGGGCAATGCCATGCGCTGGTTGCTTACCGGGGATGAATTCGACGCTCATGACGCCTTGCATCTGGGGTTGGTGCAGGAAGTCATGGCCAGCGAGGACTTGTTGCCGCGGGCCATTGAATTGGCGGAGCGGATTGCCCGGCAGGCGCCGCTTGGGGTTCAGGCAACGCTGATGTCTGCCCGGCAGGCGCGCTATGAGGGTGAAATGGCGGCAGCTCAGGCTTTGCCGGCGCTGGTGAAGACATTGCTCAATAGCGAAGATGCCAAGGAGGGGGTGCGGTCGATGCTCGAGAAACGGCCGGGCGTTTTCAAAGGGCTTTGAGGCATGTGTTGACTGTGAGGGCCTCATCGCGGGCAAGCCCGCTCCCACAGGTCCGTGAACGACGCAAATCACTGTGGGAGCGGGCTTGCTCGCGAAGAGGGCCCGAACAGACAACGACTTATGTCGCCGGCCGAATCGCCTTGATCAACGACTGCAACGAGTACCCCAACTGCGGTGCCAGGCCTTCAGCGCGAGCGATCAGCCCATCCAGATCCAGTTCCTGATCCAGCTCAGATGGCACGATCAGAATCACGTTGCCCTCCTTCACTGGCAGTTCCCAGTAATGCCGGTGATAGAGACCGCGCAACAACGCCGCCCCCAACGGACGACCATCGTCGGTGGCCCACTGGTTGATCACCAGCCAGCCCCCCGGATTCAACCGTTTCTGACAGTTTTCCAGAAAACCCCAGGCCAGATGCCCGACACCCGGCCCGACATCGGTATAGAGGTCGACGAAAATCAGATCGGCCGGTTCAGCCGTTTCGAGTAGCTCCAAGGCATCGCCGACGCGGATGTACAGCCGTGGATCGTCATCCAGCCCGAGGTATTCGATGGCCAGACGCGGCACATCGGGGCGAAGCTCGATGGCTTCGACATCTTCCAAAGGCAGGAACTTGAGACAGGCTTGAGTCAGAGTGCCGGCGCCAAGACCGAGGAACAGCGCGCTTTCCGGCTGTTCGTGGCACAGCGCGCCAATCAGCATCGCCCGGGTGTAATCGTACTCGAGCCAGCTCGGGTCAGCGGTGAACACGCAGCTCTGTTCGATGGCATCACCGAACTCCAGAAAACGGTAATCAGCCACTTCCAGCACGCGAATCACGCCGAACTCATCCTGTACCTCGGCGAGCAGATGCTCGACGCGCTCCTCAGTCATCTCGTCTCCTGATGTCACCGGGCCTGCAATGTAATAAATAGCAGCGCAATAAGACCGCGTGGGTGGTGCGGCAAAGGCGCGATTGTCCGCGAAGCGACGGGAACAGGTCACGCACTAATTGCTGATAACATAACCGTCCGAGCGTAAAACACTAGAGACTGCAATGAGCCAACCCTGGAGCCCTGACAGCTGGCGCGCCCTGCCGATCCAGCAACAACCCCAATACCCCGACGCGGCGCACTTGCTGCACGTCGAGCAAACCCTGGCGAGCTATCCGCCGCTGGTATTTGCCGGTGAAGCCCGGGAGTTGCGCCGTCAGTTTGCCGAAGTCACCCAGGGCCGGGCGTTTCTGTTGCAGGGCGGCGACTGCGCCGAAAGCTTCGCCGAATTCTCCGCTGCGAAAATTCGTGACACTTTTAAAGTGTTGCTGCAAATGGCGATCGTCATGACCTTCGCCGCCGGTTGCCCGGTGGTCAAAGTCGGACGCATGGCGGGCCAGTTCGCCAAACCCCGTTCGGCCAACGATGAAACCATCAACGGCGTAACGCTGCCGGCCTACCGTGGCGATATCGTCAACGGCATCGGTTTTGACGAAAAAAGCCGCGTACCGGACCCGGAACGTTTGCTGCAGTCTTACCACCAGTCCACTGCAACCCTGAACCTGTTGCGTGCCTTTGCCCAGGGCGGCTTTGCCGACCTGCATCAGGTGCACAAGTGGAACCTGGATTTCATCGCCAACTCGGCGCTGGCCGAGAAGTACAGCCACCTGGCCGACCGCATCGATGAAACCCTGGCCTTCATGCGTGCTTGCGGCATGGACAGCTCGCCACAACTGCGCGAAACCAGTTTCTTCACCGCCCACGAAGCGCTGCTGCTGAATTACGAAGAAGCCTTCGTGCGCCGCGACAGCCTGACCAACGACTACTACGATTGCTCGGCCCACATGCTGTGGATTGGCGACCGTACCCGTCAACTGGACGGCGCGCATGTCGAATTCCTGCGTGGGGTGCATAACCCGATCGGCGTGAAGGTCGGCCCGAGCATGAACCCCGAAGACCTGATTCGCCTGATCGATGTGCTCAACCCGGACAACGACCCGGGCCGCCTGAACCTGATTGCGCGGATGGGCGCGAACAAGGTCGGTGATCACCTGCCACAGCTGATCCGCGCAGTGCAGCGCGAAGGCAAGCAGGTGCTTTGGAGCTCCGACCCGATGCACGGCAACACCATCAAGGCCAGCAGCGGCTACAAGACCCGCGACTTTGCGCAGATTCTTGGCGAGGTGAAGCAGTTCTTCCAGGTTCACGAAGCGGAAGGCAGTTATGCCGGCGGCATCCACATCGAAATGACCGGGCAGAACGTCACCGAATGCATCGGTGGCGCGCGGCCGATTACCGAGGATGGCTTGTCGGATCGTTACCACACCCACTGCGACCCACGGATGAATGCCGATCAGTCGCTGGAGTTGGCGTTTTTGATTGCTGAAACCCTGAAGCAGGTTCGGCGGTGAGTGTAGGAGCTGCCGAAGGCTGCGATCTTTTGATCTTGTTTTGATTCCAGACCGCTAAAAGATCGCAGCCTGCGGCAGCTCCTACAGGGAGACAGTTTGTCCGCGAAAAGGCCAGTTCAATCACCATCAATCTGTGCCAATGCCACCCGCAATCTTGCTGCACTCGCCCGCGGGCAATTCAATTGAATCTGCGCAAGCCCCAACCAATCCGCCATTCGCCGCAGATTGACCGCCAACGCCAGCATACCCGCCTCATCCAGCCCCGGCTCCTCCTCATGCACGGCATGCACCGCCAACCGGCCCAACGCTCGCTCGGCCCGCAAGTCGACCCGCGCAGCAATCCGCTCGTTGTGCAAAAACGGCAATACGTAATAGCCGTAGACGCGCTTGTGCTGTGGCGTATAAATCTCCAGCCGATAACGGAAATCAAACAATCGCTCGGTACGACTGCGTTCCCAGATCAGCGAATCGAAGGGTGAAAGCAGCGCACTGGCCTCGACCTTGCGCGGTACTTTCGGCTCTGCCAGGCAATAGGCCGGTTGCCGCCAGCGTTCAACCTCACACACCAGCAGATCCCCCTCCTCGACCAGTTCCGCCAGCCGCGGTCGGCTGTCTGCCGGGCTCAGGCGAAAATAATCCCGCAGGTCCTTTTCCGTACCGACACCCAAAGCCGTGGCGGCGTGCAGTAATAGGCCACGCTGAGCCTCGGCCTCGCTGAGCAAGGGCTGCTGAAGAATCGCCGAAGGAATCACCCGCTCCGGCAAATCATAAAGCCGTTCGAACCCGCGCCGGCCGGCCACGGTCACTTCACCGGCAGCGAACAGCCATTCCAGCGCATGCTTTTCCGCGCTCCAGTCCCACCACGGACCAGCCCGCTCCTGCCGGGTCGACAGGCTGCCCGCACCCAGCGCACCAAGTTCCTGAACCGACGCCAAAACGCGGCGAATCGTATCCTGCCGCTCACGACCGAAGCGTGCCAATTGCTGATAGATGTCTTCGCCGTGGGTCGCGCGCTGCATGCGCCAGCGCATCAAGGGGTACATCGATAAGGGCAACAGAGACGCTTCATGGCCCCAGTACTCGAACAACGTGCGTCGACGACCCTGACTCCAGGCAGCCTGATCAAGCAAGTCGGATGAGTAATTGCCAAGACGGGAGAACAAGGGAAGGTAGTGCGAACGCACCAACGCATTGACCGAATCGATCTGCAGAATGCCCAGGCGCTCGATCAGCCGGTTGAGCTGAACCGGTTTGATCGTCGCCGGCGGCTGGCGCCCGTTGAACCCTTGGGCAGCCAGCGCCAGACGTCGAGCCTGATTGAGGGAAAAAGACAGTGTGGCGGGCATGAGCATCTCCTTGTCTGCTCGCAACCTACCTCACCCGCAAGTGGTTTGTGTAGCGATGGCATCATCATTTATGCATCGGATCATCCCAGAACGGTCTTACCGCCTCATGCTCCACATCCGCACGGCTCACGCCGATATCCTTCAGTGCTTCGTCGCTCAAGCCCGCCAGCATTTCACGTTCACGGTGAAGTTCGTACCAGCGACTAAACTTGTGCAACAGATCGGATACCGCGTGGATTGAGAATTTTTGTTCCGTTACATGCTCGTTGTGACCTTTCATCGTGTTGCCCTCCTTTAGGGATGGCTCAAGTCTCGCGCCAGCGCTAAGATCAATCCAACGAATGTTTCTGATGGCATACATCTCGGAGATTGATGAATGTCCGCCTACCCCAGTATCGACACCGATGTACTGCGCACCTTCGTCGCGATTGCCGATCAGGGCGGTTTTACCCGCGCCGGTGAAATGGTCAACCGTACCCAGTCGGCGGTGAGCATGCAGATGAAGCGCCTGGAAGAGGACGTGTTGCAGCGTCAGCTGTTCGAACGCGACGGGCGCCAGGTAAAACTGACCGCCGAAGGCCAGGTATTACTGGGCTATGCGCGGCGCATCCTCAAACTCCATAGCGAAGTCTTCAATACCCTGCGCGAACCGCACATGGTCGGCACGGTGCGCATCGGCACGCCCGATGATTACGTCATGCGCTTTCTGCCGGGCATCCTGTCGCGCTTTGCGCAGTTCTACCCGCTGATCCAGATCGAGGTTCATTGCGAATCGACCCGACAACTGTTGCAGCGCCAGGATTTGGACCTGTCCATCGTCACCCGTGAGCCGGGTAACGAGATTGGCCAATTGTTGCGCAAGGAGCGTTTTGTCTGGGCCGAGGCCCAATGCTTCAGCGCCCATGAGCAAACACCGCTGCCGCTGGCGATGTTCAACAGTGATTGTTTCTGCCGCGTCTGGGCATGCAATGCCCTGGATGCCATGGGCCGCGATTACCGCATTGCCTACAACAGCTCCAGCCTGTCGGCGTTGATGGCCGTGGTCAGCGCGGGTCTGGCGATCACCGCGCAGCTGGAAAGCCTGATCACACCGGACATGCGCATCCTCGGCGCCAACGAAGACCTGCCGCTGTTGCCGGAAGCCAGCATCATGCTGATCCGCAACCTGAACAACCCTTCGCCGATCACCGAATGCCTGGCCGAGCACATCGTCGAAGGTTTCAAACTTTAAACGCGAGCATCACCGCACAGACCACCAGAAAACCACAGAACAGCCCACGCAGGAGTCGCTCCGGCAATGCGTGGGCGATTCTCACGCCCCAACTGATGCTCATCAATCCACCGACCGCCAACGGCACGCCAATCGCCCAATGCACCTGATGGTGCACCGCATAAGTCGCCAGGGTGACGCCCGTACTCGGCAACGCCAGCGCCAGCGCCAACCCCTGGGCAACCACTTGAGTGGTACCGAACAGGCTGGTCAACACCGGCGTTGCAACTACTGCTCCGCCCACTCCAAATAGTCCGCCCATGGTCCCGGAAGCCGCGCCGAGCACGCCCAACCACGGCCAGGAATAGCGCATCTGCGAAGAGGCCGGTGCGTTGGTGGTGAACATTCGCATCAGGTTGTAGGCCGACAGCGCGATCAGGAAAGCGACGAAGCCCAAGCGCATGGTTTGCGCATCGATGCCCACCGCCCAGATCGAACCGATCCAGGCGAAGCAAAACCCCATCGAGGCCAGTGGCAGCGCATGCCGCAATTCGATGCGATTGCGCTGGTGATAGCGCCACAGCGCCAGCATCACGTTCGGCACCACCATCACCAGCGCCGTGCCTTGGGCAATCTGCTGATCAAGACCGAACCATACGCCCAGCAGCGGGATCGCGACCAACCCGCCACCGATGCCGAACAGGCCGCCGAGGGTTCCCAACGCTGCGCCAAAAACCAGATACATCAAAAACTCAATCACAGGCGAATTTCCTTTTGTCAGGCTGTTCATCCTACGCAGTCGGCTCTGGCGGGGAAACGCACAGCAACGCACAATGGCTGTGCCAATTTCGCACAAGTGCCGACGAACCATGAACCCCAATCAATTGACCGAACAACTTGGCCTGTTTCTCGATGTGCTGAAAAGCGGCAGTTTTTCCGCCGCCTCCCGTCGTCATCCACTTACGCCATCGGCGGTGGCACGACGTATTGATAGCTTGGAAAACGCGGTCGGCAGCCAGTTGTTCATTCGCAGCACCCATGCCGTGCGCGCGACCCCGGCCGGGCTGGCTTTTGCCGAGCGCGCGCGGCGGATCGTCGCTGAACTGCGCCTGGCCCGGGCGGAAGCAGTGTCCTTGAGCAGTGCGCCGGAAGGCTTGATTCGGGTGGATGCGCCGGCAGCGTTCGGACGCCGACACCTGGCGCCGGTGATTGCCGATTTCCTGACGCTTTACCCCGGCCTCGACGTGCAATTGCACCTGATTGACAGCTTTGTCGACATGCAGGGCTCGAACCTGGGCAAAGTCGATCTGGTCCTGCGTGCCGGGCAGATGGCCGACACCCGGCTGGTGGCCACGCCGCTGGCGAGCATGGTGCGCATCGCCTGCGCCAGCCCCGATTACCTGCAACGCCGTGGCGTGCCGACCGCCCCTGCGCAGTTGGTCGACCATGATGGCCTCGACTGGGAAGGCCTGGCGCCGCCGTTCGCCTGGCGCTTCGAGCGGGATGACCAGATGCACTTGCACCGGCCAGCACGAATCCGCATGAGCGCCAACAATGCCGAGGCACTGGTCTGCGGCGCACTGGCCGGGTTGGGCATCGCGCATTTGCCGACCTGGCTGGCCAGCGAATATTTATTGCGCGGCGAACTGCTGCCGCTGTTTTGCGAGAATGGTCTGCCAAAACCGGAAAGTACCGGCATTTATGCGTTGCGCCTGGAGCAGCAACCCAGTTCGCGCAGCCGCTTGTTGCTGGAATACCTGAAGACCCGTTTCAGCCCCATCCCGCCGTGGGATCTGGCGCTGCAAACCAACCTGGACCGCCACTAGTCCAGAATTATCTGGCGCATTAAAGATTCGCCCGCTAGATTCATGACGATCACTGATCAAGGCTTTGAAATGAACACCGAGCGCAACACCCCGGATAACTGCGACGACTTGCTGCTGGACAATCAGGTCTGCTTCGCCCTGCATTCCACTTCGCTGCTGATGACCAAGGTCTACAAGCCGCTGCTGCAAGCGCTGGGCCTGACCTATCCGCAGTACCTGGCGATGATGGTGTTGTGGGAAAAGGATGGGCTGACGGTCGGCGAAATCAGCACCCGACTACTGACCGATCCCGGCTCCCTCACCCCGCTGCTCAAGCGCCTGGAAGCCGAAGACCTGCTGAGCCGCACCCGCAGCCGTGAAGACGAGCGAGTGGTGATTGTCGAACTGACCGAGCAAGGCCGTGCGCTGCGAGACAAGGCACGGGGCATTCCCCAGTGCATCCTCGGCGCCAGCGGACAAACGCTGGAACAATTGAAGAAGCTGCAAGCGGATCTTCAAGCGTTGCGGAGTCATCTGCAAGATAGCCTTTAGACCGCGTTATCGTTCTTCGCGGGCAAGCCTCGCTCCTACAGGTTTTCGGTCGATAACATAATCTGCAAACGACACAAAACCTGTAGGAGCGAGGCTTGCCCGCGAAGACGTCCTCCCCGCCGCAAAAAATTTCACCTCGCAAAAATCCCGCACCAAAGCCTCTATCTCAAGCTTCTCCTCCCCAATCGAATTGCTGAATGACGACTCAAAACAAATTTTTTCGAAAATTTATCTTGCGCGCTAAATACTTGCGAGCTACATTCACCTCGCACTTACTTAGCGCGCAAACATTTAGCGCAAAACATCCAAATCCGAACGAGGCTCACACCATGCAAACTCTCTACACCGCAATCGCAACCTCCACCGGCGGCCGTGACGGTCGTGCGATCTCCAGCGACAACGTTCTCGACGTCAAACTCGCCACCCCGAAAGAACTCGGTGGTGCTGGCGGCGCCGCAACCAACCCTGAACAACTGTTCGCAGCCTGCTTCATCGGCGCACTGAAATTCGTCGCCAGCCAGACCAAACGCAAAATCCCGGACGACGCGTCGATCACCGCCCATGTCGGCATCGGCCAGATCCCTGGCGGTTTCGGTCTGGACATCGACCTGCACATCAGCCTGCCGGGTCTTGAGCAAGCTGATGCACAAAGCATGGTCGAAGCTGCCCACCAGGTTTGCCCGTACTCCAACGCCACCCGTGGCAACGTCGATGTGCGCCTGCACGTAACCGTCTAACCGCTGACTCCAAGGTCGAACAGGAAATGAATATGAACACTTTCAGCAAAGTCTTGACCGGTACCCTTCTCGCCCTGTCCATCAGCAGTGCATTCGCAGGCAATGGGGTTGAACACAACACCCAGGCGTTCCTCGATGTACTGAATGCCGGCACCGGCAAACCGCTGGAACAGCTCACTCCTGCCGATGCCCGCGCGGTGTTGGTGGGTGCGCAGGCCGGGGTGAAACTGACGCTGCCCAAAGCCGACGTCAGCGAGAAGACCATCCAGGTCGACGGCCAACCGATCAGCCTGACCATCGTTCGGCCGGCCGGGGTCAAAGGCGAGCTGCCGGTGTTCATGTTCTTCCACGGTGGTGGTTGGGTGCTGGGGGACTTCCCGACCCACGAACGGCTGGTTCGCGACTTGGTAACGGGTTCGGGCGCGGCAGCGGTATTCGTCAATTACACACCGTCGCCGGAAGCGCGTTATCCGGTGGCGATCAACCAGGCCTACGCCGCGACGAAGTGGGTGGCCGAGCACGGTAAAGAGATCAACGTCGACGGCAAACGTCTGGCCGTGGCCGGTAACAGCGTCGGTGGCAACATGGCGGCCGTGGTTGCGCTGATGGCCAAAGACAAAGGCACGCCGGCGATCAAATTCCAGGTGTTGTTGTGGCCGGTGACTGACGCCAGCTTCGAGACGGCGTCCTACAACCAGTTCGCCGAGGGGCACTTCCTCACCAAAAACATGATGAAGTGGTTCTGGGACAACTACACCACCGATGCCAAACAGCGGAACGAAATCTACGCCTCACCGCTACGGGCCACTACCGCGCAACTCAAGGGCTTGCCACCCGCGCTGGTGCAGACGGCTAGCGCCGATGTACTGCGCGATGAGGGTGAAGCCTACGCCCGCAAACTCGACGAGGCGGGTGTACCGGTCACGGCAGTTCGCTACAACGGCATGATCCACGATTACGGTTTGCTCAACGTAGTGAGCCAGGTGCCCGCGGTGCGCTCGGCGATGTTGCAGGCGTCTGAAGAGCTCAAGCAACACCTGAAATAACGACCACTTGTAGGAGCGAGGCTTGCCCGCGAAAGCGTACTGTCAGCCGACAACACTGTCGGATGATAAACCGCCTTCGCGGGCAAGCCTCGCTCCTACAGGATGGGGGCATCGGCCACAAAAAAGCCCGACTCAATGGTCGGGCTTTTTCATTCCTGAAGCTGTGCTTATTTAGCACGGCCTTTGTAGGAACCGCCTTCGCGGGTATCGATCTCGATCATGTCGCCGATTTCGATGAAGTCAGCAACCGACAGTTCGGTACCGTTCTTCAGTTTGGCAGGCTTCATCACCTTGCCGGAAGTGTCACCGCGAGCGGAACCTTCGGTGTAGTCAACCTGACGCACGATGGTGGTCGGCAGTTCTACGGAAACCAGACGCTCTTCGAAGAAGATCGCTTCGCAAACATCGGTCATGCCTTCTTCAACGAAAGGCAGAACGGCTTCGATGTCTTCAGCGTTCAGCTCGTACATGGTGTAGTCGGTGGTGTCCATGAACGTGTAGGTGTCGCCGCTGATGAAGGACAGGGTCGCTTCTTTGCGGTCGAGGATTACGTCGTCCAGCTTGTCGTCGGCGCTGTAAACGATCTCGGTCTTGTAACCGGTCAGCAGGTTTTTCAGCTTGGTCTTCATGATCGCGCTGTTACGACCCGACTTGGTGAATTCAGCTTTCTGAACCAGCCAAGGATCGTTTTCGAGACGGATCACGGTACCGGGTTTCAGTTCTTTACCAGTTTTCATTGCGAATATCCGAATTTGGATGGGATTTACAAAAATCTAGGCCGCGTATCATATCCAATTTAGGTAAAACTGTACCAGCGCTGCGGCAAGATCTGCCTGCAAGGCTTGTTCCAGACACCATGTCTCGGCATGTTTTTCCAGTTCAGGCCAATGTTTGCGGGTTGATTTCCAGTGATCAGTCATTGTCTCACCTGCATTCCATGCCCGCCATAGACCGCTGATCGCCTCGCGGGCAGGCTCGGACAGGCCTTGGGTGTACAGGGTCAGGAAAGCATCGAGCTTGTCCAGATGGATATCTTCGTCCTGCCGATAGATGTGCCAGAGCAGCGGACGACCTGCCCATTGAGCGCGGACAAAGGAGTCTTCACCGCGCACGGCGTTGAAATCGCAGCTCCACAGCAGCAGGTCATATTGATCCTGTCGGACGAACGGCAGCACTTGCACAGTCAAGGCGTCGCGCACATGCACCACCCCGGCCTTCAGCCCATCCACCCCGAGCCAACGTTCGACGTCGCCGAGAATCCGGCCTTCGGGTACCAGCAGATGAGTCGGCGTCGAGTCGGCCGCCATCGTGTCCAGCCAACTGGCCAGTCCGGTATTTTCGTAGGCAAACAACGAGATCAGTAATGCATTCGGCGCGCGATCAATTCCCAAGCCTTGCAGGAATTCTCGCTGAGCTTGCGGGCTTTGCTGAAACTGCCGACGCCGCTCCAGCAATCCGCTTTCACGCAGCAAGCCACCGGTGCCTTTGCGGAACCCCGGGAAGAAAAAGAACTTCTGCACGTTCTTGTACTTCACCGACGGCAAGCCATGGCAGCCGACGACCCAGTCTTCGGCACTCAGATAATCGAGGTTCATCCACAGCGGCGGTTTTTCCCGTTCGGCCATGGCCTCCATGTAGGCACTCGGCAACTGGCAGGCGAATGCGGCGATGACGACATCAGCGGCTTCAGTGGGTTGCCAGTCGGCCGACCACTGTCGCACCTCGACGCCCTGCTGCCATTGCTGCGCAGCGTTGATATCAATTTGCGGACACAAACGCTCGAAGGCCCGCAGGTCATCGACCCACAAGCGCACCGTCGCGCCATGTTCGGCCACCAGCTGTCGGGCCAGACGCCAGGTCACACCGATGTCGCCGAAGTTGTCGACCACGGTGCAAAAAATATCCCAGCGCCAGCGGTTTTTCACTTGAGGCATTTCAGGCATTCCAGGCTCCCGTTGGCAAAGGCGCCGATTGTCCGCATAAATTACCCCGTGCAGAAGAGCCGACGGCGATTAATCTTCATGCGACAATCGCCACTTGCCCGCGACCACCCGCCAGGAGGCAGCAATGCCCTACCGCCCAAACCCGCGCCGCCCCTTGCCGATCCAGTTTAATGCGCTGCAACTGACCGGCAGCATTGCCCTCGGTTTGTGGCTGGGATTCATCGCGATCGCACTGACTTGCTGGCTCGCCTGGCGCCTGTTGTTCAACGAGCAATTGGCGCCCTTGGCCCAGGCGGTGGAGCAACTGGCCAAGCCACCGGTGATTGAGCAACCTGCCCAACCTGCGCCGCAGAACCCGATGTTCGAACAGTACGAGGATCACCTGCGCAGGAATGAACAGCAGCAAATGGTGGAACAGGCCAGAAGCAGCAAACACAATCTGTCCAATCCAAAATGCCAGTTCTGGCTGCAGCAGAATCAAACTGCGCCGAGCGAAAAAAGCCGCGCCAACGTCCTGCAATTCTGCGATTGATCATGAAGCTCTCTATGCACAAGCCGACCGTCCACCAACTGATTATCGACAAGCTGCGGATCGATCTCGACATCGCCGAGCGGGCCGCGCAAACCGCTTACGAAACCGCGACCCACGAAGAAAACATCGCCGAAAACAAGTACGACACGCTGGGGCTGGAGGCGTCTTACCTGGCGGCCGGACAGGCCAGACGAGTGGAAGAAATCAGGCAGTCATTGACCCTTTGCCAGAACCTGACACTGCGGCCTTATGATGATCAGCGCGGTATCGAAGTCGGTGCCCTGCTCGGTCTGGAAGACGAAAAGGGGCGCGAACAGTGGCTGTTCCTGGCCCCTGACGCGGCCGGGCTGAAGATTGATCTGGTGGGGCAACTGATTACTGTCATCACCCCCCGCTCGCCGCTGGGCAAAAGCCTGCTGGGCAAGTTCGAAGGGGATGAAGTGGAGATTCTGGTGGCGGGCGCTCGGCAACAGTTTTCTGTTACCGAGGTGGTCTAGGCAAGACGATTGACGATTAATGCACCGGCAGTTCGACGCCGTCGAACAGCTCTTCCAGTTCCTGTTTGTTGTGGCACTGAATGGCCTTGGCCATGACTTCGCGGGTCAGGTGCGGCGCGAATTTCTCGATGAAGTCGCACATGAAACCACGCAGGAACGTGCCGCGACGGAAACCGATTTTGGTAATGCTGGATTCGAACAACTCGCTGGCATCGAGCACCACCAGGTCGCTGTCGAGCTTGGTGTCGACCGCCATTTTCGCCACGATACCCACGCCCAGGCCCAGACGAACGTAAGTCTTGATCACGTCGGCGTCGGCGGCGGTGAATACAACTTTCGGTGTCAGGCCGCGATGACTGAAGGCTTCGTCGAGTTTCGAACGACCGGTGAAACCGAACACGTACGTCACGATCGGGTATTCGGCCAACGCTTCGAGAGTCAGCTTCGACAGCTTGGTCAGCGGGTGGCCCTGAGGCACGACCACGCAGCGGTTCCAGCGGTAGCACGGCATCATCACCAGGTCGCCGAACAGTTCCAGGGCTTCGGTGGCGATGGCGAAATCGACGGTGCCGTCAGCGGCCATCTCGGCGATCTGCATCGGCGAACCCTGGTGCATGTGCAGGGCAACGTCCGGGTATTGCTTGATGAAGTTGCTGATCACCGGTGGCAACGCATAACGCGCCTGAGTGTGCGTGGTGGCGATCGACAGGGTGCCTTTTTTCTCGTTGGAGAATTCCTGGGCGATCTGCTTGATGCTTTCAACTTTGCGCAGGATCTCACCAGCGGTGGTGATGATGCGCTCGCCGGCCGGGGTCACCCGGGTCAGGTGCTTGCCGCTGCGCGCGAAAACCTCGACCCCCAATTCGTCTTCCAGCAGACGAATCTGTTTGCTGATGCCCGGTTGCGAGGTGTAGAGGCTTTGGGCTGTAGCTGAAACGTTGAGGTCGTGGTGCGCCACTTCCCAGATGTAGCGCAATTGTTGGAGCTTCATATGAATCCCTCAAAGCAGGTAGACGCCACGGGCATCAGCGACGGTATATAACTATATTAATGGTTTGATTAATAAATCTAGAACTTTTTTATCAAAATGCCATTATTCGTGTCCTAGCGATCCCCTTTGCGGCGACGTTCCATCAGCGGCACCAAATAGACCGGCACCCTGGACAGTTGCAACACGCGCGCAGCGGTTCGACCCAATGGCGTTTCCGCGCCAGCGCCATGACTGTGACTCCCTACGATCAGCAAATCGACGGAGAGTTTCTGCGCCTGGTCGAGAATCACCTGCGACGGATCGCCCTGCAGCACTCGCACTGCCCGAATCCGTTCCAGGTCCTGCTCCCCCTCATCCCCCAGTTCTTCGCGAAAGCTGTCGAGCACCCGCTGCTCGATATTGGCAATCACCGTATTCAGCCCCTGACTGTGAAACTCGTTCAGGGCCTGCTCATCGAGGTAACTCTGAAGCACCGATTCGGCGAACAACCCCATCGGCTCAACCGCGTGCACCACATACAAGTCGGCATTGAATGTTCGAGCCAGTGCCAACGCATGCTGCATCACAAAAGGTGCATACAGACCGAGGTCGGTGGCATACAGCATCGAATGAATCATAGTGACCTCCTTTAATGCCAACATGGCGGAGATTGATTCAGCTTAGCAGTGCCGTGGCGAGAGCGGCGTTCGGCGCAACGTATTGAACCGTGGCGCTTTAAATCGACGGCTCGTTACTGATGCCATGCGGCACGTGACCGGTGGCGACCACTTCGCGGGCCAGCTCGCAATGGCCGGCCTGATCGTCGAAAAATACGTCGGCGGCAAAGGCTTCGAGAAAAGCTGATTTGGTCAGCCCGCCAAGAAACAGCGATTCGTCCAGACGGATGTCCCATTCACGCAAGGTGCGGATCACCCGTTCATGGGCCGGCGCCGAGCGCGCGGTCACCAGCGCGGTGCGGATCGGACACGCATCATCGGGGAACTCGCGCTGCAAAAGGTTGAGCGCCGCGAGGAAGCCTTTGAACGGCCCGCCGCGCAAAGGCTCGCGGGCGGCCTCACGCTCGCTGGCCTGAAACGCCGCCAGGCCTCCCGACTGATAGACCCGCTCCGACTCATCGGAAAACAGCACCGCGTCACCGTCGAAAGCAATGCGCAATTCATCACTGGCGGCGCGACTGGCACCGCCCGATAGAATAGTCGCTGCGGCGAAACCCGCATCCAGCGCACTGCGCACATCGTCGGAATGGGTCGAAAGAAACAGGTCGCAGCCAAAGGCCTTGAGGTACGGATAAGGGCTGCGCCCGCCGACAAATGCCGCACGTGAGATCGCCAAGCCATAGTGATGAATCGAATTGAACACCCGCAGGCCGGTGTCGGCGCTGTTGCGCGACACCAGGATCACCTCGACCCGGGCACGGCCGAGACTGGCGTTCAGGTTCAGGAGTTTTTCGACTAATGGGAACGCATCGCCGGGCTCGAGAATTTCGTCTTCGTGTTCGATCTGGTATTGCCGATAGGCCTCGACGCCGCTCGACAGATAAACCTTGTGGCTCTCGCTCAAATCGAACAGCGCTCGCGAAGAAATCGCCAACACCAGTTTGTCGTCTATGCCATTGGCCATGCCCTTCCCTCTCCTGTTGACCGACTCAGTGATTACGTCGGTCGATAAAACTCAAGCTGCGATACAAGGCTTCAATTCGCGGCAACTCACATCCCGCCGCTTTCGCCGCTGCCAGTGGCCGAGTGTAGATGGCATCCAGTTCCAGCGGCCGCTTGTGCAGGAAGTCGTGGTACATGCTCGGCCAATAATCGGGCATTTTCTCGGTCATCATGAACAGATAATCGGCGTAACCCGGCGGCATGTTGTGACCACAGGCCTTGGCCCCATGAACCACTTCGGCCATCAATGCCTGAACCAGCGCGCGGCTGTCGGTATCCGTCATCAACGGCGTGGTGCTGGCCCCAAGCAGAACCGACAGGCCGTTGTAGGGGATATTCCAGACCAGTTTCTGCCAGCGCGCCTGATGCAGATTCGGCATGGCCTGGGAGTCGATGCCGGCGACGCGAAACAGACCGGCGCCCTCCTCGACGATATTCATGCGCGCCTGTTCATCGGCGACGGGACCACTGTGGTAGCCGACGTTCACGGCCCCGAGCGCCTGATGGGTAATGACCCCTGGGCCGGCGCGATGGACGCAGATCAGACAGAGCCCGCCGAGTAGATGCAGCGAATCGGGGAGTAACTCGCGCAGACTGTCTTCGATGTCCAGGCCATTTTGCAGCAACAGCACTTTGGCATCAGGTGCCGCGGCTTGAATAATGGCCGGTGCCAGGTCCGCATTACTGGTGGTCTTGGCGCCCACCAATAGCCAGTCACACGGCGGCATGTCGGCAGCCGACGAATAGGCCTGGACCGGGTTCAGGGTCAGCGGGCCCAACGACGCATGGTCAAGATGCAAGCCGCGTTCGGCCACCGCTGAAAACTCACTGCGCAACAAAAAGTGCACATCGAAGCCGGCACGCGCCAGCATCAGCCCGTAGAAACCACCGATTGCGCCGGTCCCGATGATGCCGATTGTCGGTTTGGCCACTGTGTCTGTCATGGCAACTCCTCTGCTTGTCGACTCAACGCCTGACTCACAGCTTCGTTGAGCGCTGTGCGGGTCAGACGCGACTGTAGTGCCCCAAAGAATTCACCGTCGCGCACCACAAACAGCGCCGGCAAATGAAAGACCCGATAACGCTCGACCACGCCACCGTTGTTCCCCGCATCAATCCAGCACAGTCGATCGACCGCCAGATCGAGCACGGGCAATTGCTCACGGGCAAAACGGCAACTGGCGCAGCCGACGCTGGTAAAGACCACCAGGGAAATGCCGCTCATCGCCAGCAACCGTTGGTCGGCGTCAAAATCAGTCAGTTCCGATTCGACCACTATACTGGGAGAAACGATGTCATATGGCCGACACAGGGAGTCCGTGTTCATGAGACGTTATCTTCCTCATCCTGACGATGTGCCCGTCGAATTAACGTTGTTCAAACATGAGTGTATTTCGCGACAACAGCTGCACACTATCAGCCTCGGTGGCATGGCTTGCAATTACCACCGCGCGTGGCGCCACGGTACGGCGCTGGAAGTACGCATGCCGACCCTGAACCCGGACTTGTGTTTTCTGGGCTATGTGGCTTGGTGCCTGCGACGCAAGCGCGGCTATCTGGTCGGCATCGCCTTTGTTGACGAACAGATGCTATTCAGTGCCAGGATGGGCGAACAGGTGTGTCAGATCGAACGTTACCGCCGCCAGCATGACGCACACGACGACCTGCAGGATATTCAGGCCCTCGCTCTCGAATGGGTCCAGCAACACGCCGACGAGTTCTCCCACGACACGGTTCGCAAGGCATTTGCATAGTTAAACCGGTGTCTGCCCATTGTCGAGCCACGGTGTAACGCGCTAAGGTTCAGCTCCCCGACGCGCTTAAATTTGCTGTGCTCCGCCGCGCGGGTTCGCTGGCGGCCGGCACCCGTGACCTGACGAGTAAACGATGGCTGATTTACCGATCAACGACCTTAACGTCGCTTCCAACGAGACCCTGATCACTCCCGATCAGCTCAAGCGTGATATTCCTCTGAGCGACGCTGCCCTGCGCACCGTCACCAAGGGCCGCGAAGTCATTCGCAACATTCTTGATGGTACCGACCACCGCCTGTTCGTCGTGATCGGGCCGTGCTCGATCCATGACATCAAGGCTGCCCACGAATACGCCGAGCGTCTGAAAGTGCTCGCGGCGGAAGTGTCCGATACCTTGTATCTGGTCATGCGCGTGTATTTCGAGAAGCCACGCACCACCGTCGGCTGGAAAGGCTTGATCAACGACCCGTACCTGGACGACTCGTTCAAGATTCAGGATGGCTTGCACATCGGTCGTCAGTTGCTGCTGGACCTGGCCGAAATGGGCCTGCCGACCGCGACCGAAGCCCTCGACCCGATCTCCCCGCAATACTTGCAGGACCTGATCAGCTGGTCGGCGATCGGCGCACGCACCACCGAATCCCAGACTCACCGTGAAATGGCTTCCGGCCTGTCCTCGGCCGTCGGCTTCAAGAACGGCACCGATGGCGGCCTGACAGTGGCCATCAACGCCTTGCAATCGGTTTCCAGCCCGCACCGTTTCCTGGGCATTAACCAGGAAGGTGGCGTGTCGATCGTCACCACCAAGGGCAACGCCTACGGTCACGTCGTGTTGCGCGGCGGTAACGGCAAACCGAACTACGATTCGGTCAGCGTCGCGCTCTGCGAGCAAGCGCTGAACAAAGCGAAGATCAAGCCGAACATCATGGTCGATTGCAGCCACGCCAACTCCAACAAGGACCCGGCCCTGCAACCGCTGGTGATGGAGAACGTCGCCAACCAGATCCTCGAAGGCAACCAGTCGATCATCGGCCTGATGGTCGAAAGTCACCTGAACTGGGGCTGCCAGGCGATCCCGAAAGACCTCGCCGACCTGCAATACGGCGTGTCAATCACCGATGCCTGCATCGACTGGACCGCTACCGAGAACACCTTGCGCAGCATGCACGCCAAGCTCAAGGATGTGCTGCCCAAACGCAATCGCAGCTGATCGCCGTTTCGTTTCACGCATAAAAAAACGCCAGGTTCAAACCTGGCGTTTTTTTATGCGTTCGCTTTGTTCACAGCTTGGCGGCATGCCGCTGGTGGCGTTCCATGTAGCGCTCCACGTAGGAACACGATGGAATGACCGTGTAGCCCATTTCCTCGGCGTATTGCAGTGCCTGCTCGGTCAACGCCGCCGCGATGCCGCGACCACGCAGCGCGTTGGGCACAAAGGTGCGATAAATATCCAGGGTCTGTTTTCCCAGATCCATATAGGTCAGGTAGGCACGATAACCGTCCACAGTGGTCTCGAACTGATGACCAGCCTGGTCATGGTGGATGGACAACGCCTCGCTCATCACTACTCCTCGCGGGTCTTTAATTCTGACCCCTACCTTACCGATGTTTTTCCGGCGAAGGAACATCTACGCCACCCCGTGCCTGAATGGACACCGAGAGCAACACCCATCTCGCGCAACCGAGCACGTATCAAATAGTAGGCACCATTGGCAGAAATGCTCAAGGGACGCTCGTCATGCTGGCAGGCGGGGGCTGCTTGGGGTAATGCAGGGGCGGCCCGACCGGGATATTCCCGGGCCAGGCCTGAACATTGCCGGATATTGAGACTTAAGACGAGCGCCCTTTGTTTAAGTCACCTCAACATGGATAAAGATATGAGAGCCGCTGCGCAAAATCCGAACAAAAGTGTGGACGATTCCATCTAGACAGACTTTAGTCGAGACTGAAAAACAGCTGCCGAGGTGGGGAACTTTTCTTCGGCGGCTCGCTCAGTTCGGGCCTCGCAGCTGGATATTTTTTATACAATGCAGTTAAAAGTTGCTCGAAAAAGAATCAACGCCTACAATTTTTTTTGCTTCTTGCTCTACGTCAGTTTACTTACTACAAGTAATGGGTAGTATGTACGCCGGCTATTTCCTCACTCTGAGGAGACAGCTACTTAATAGAAAGTCCTTGAAGGGGAACACGATGAACAACGTTCTGAAATTCTCTGCTCTGGCTCTGGCCGCAGTTCTGGCTACCGGTTGCAGCAGCGTATCGAAAGAAACCGAAGCACGTCTGACTGCTACTGAAGACGCAGCAGCTCGCTCCCAGGCTCGTGCAGACGAAGCTTACCGTAAAGCTGATGAAGCTCTGGCTGCTGCTCAAAAAGCACAACAGACTGCTGACGAAGCTAACGAGCGTGCTCTGCGCATGCTGGAAAAAGCTAGCCGCAAGTAATAGTCCTTCGGGATTGTTATCAAGCCGACCCATTTTTTGGGTCGGCTTTTTTATTGCCCGCACTTTCTGCAGGCCATAAAAAACCCGCCGACGCGGCCTGCATCGGCGGGTTGCTTTAACGCGTTACTGCTGCAGGTCGATCGGTGCACTCGTGACCATCGGTGCCGAGGTACCCGGTACCGCGATTTCCACCGGCAGGCCATCTTCAGCGGCAACCACGTCACGCACCACATCCCAGTTCATGCGCAAGTTGTTGGTGATGTCCTCACGCTTGAGCATCGCATTGATCACTGCGGTGTGCTTGTCGACCACCGAAGGGTTGCCCAGATCGTCCAGCGGCGTGTGCGCTTCCAGATAAACCTTGCCGGCACTGAGGCCGAACTTGTACGGGTCGTTGATGATCCGCACAGACGTCCCGACCGGCACCATGCTGGCCATTTCCAGTACGTTGTTGTTGAACATGCGGAAGCAACCGTGGCTGGTGCGCATGCCGATACCGAACTTCTTGTTCGAACCGTGAATCAGGTAGCCCGGAGTGCCCAGCGTGAACTTGAACGGCCCCAGCGGGTTGTCCGGGCCGGCTGGCACCACATTCGGCAGTGGATCGCCATCGGCGGCGTGCTCGGCCTTGATCGACGCTGGAGGGGTCCAGGTCGGGTTCGGCGTCTTGGCGATGATGCTGGTGTGGGCAATCGGCGAGCCCCAGCCTTCACGGCCGATACCCAGCGGGAAGGTGTACACCACGTTCCGGCCTTTCGGGAAATAGTAAAGACGGTATTCAGCCAGGTTGATGACGATGCCTTCACGGGGACCCGGCGGCAGGATGAAGCGCGTCGGCAGTACCACTTCGGTACCTGCGCCCGGCAACCATGGATCAACACCAGGGTTGGCGGCGACCATTTCCGAATAGCCCAGATCGTAGGTGGTGCCAAGGTCGGCGAAGGTATCTTCGTACTTGGCCTTGATCACTTGCACCTGGCCGATGATGTCTTCACCGGGTGGTGGCAGGGGTAGCTCCAATGCTGCTACCGGACCCGCGACACAGAGGGCGGCAAGAGACAGGCAGCGGGTGACGGCGGGAAAGCGCGGCAACATCCGGAAAATCCTTCGCATGATCGACAAGGGTATAAAAATGGAATTGTACACCGCCTTCCGTTATTTCGGGGAGACGTAAAGACCTGCGGTTGGGGGGCTGCGGTGAGGGGCTTGCCTGTGGCGAGGGGGCTTGCCCCCGTTCGGCTGCGCAGCAGTCGTAAAACCGGTAAACGCGTTCTGACTGCGGAACCGCGTTGAGCGGATTTAGGGTCGCTTCGCAACCCAACGGGGGCAAGCCCCCTCGCCACAGGAAGCTCCCTCGCCCCACAGGGCCCTAAAGCTCGAACCGCAACTCGGGCCAGATCGGCGAAGTGCCGCGTTTTTGCGATTCCAGGATGGCCCGGCACAACGAGCACAGGCGCTGGTCCTGGAACACGGTACGGTCGACGCTCGACCAGCGCGGTTGCGCCGGCAACAGGCTGCCGCACAAGGTTCGATCCACCGAGCCGCCCAACTCCAGCTGACGGGTCACCAGATGCACCCGCACTTCCTGGCAGGCGAACAGATCCAGCTGTTCGTCAGGCTCGATCAGTTGGTAGGCAAAAAGGGACCAGGCAGGACGCGGCATCGGGGGCTCCAAATCGGGGGCGCCACCTTAGCCGAAACACCGCCACTAGAAAAGCGTCAAAGCAGCGGTTTCAGTGTCGGCCAGACATTTTCCAGCAACTTGTCCTGAGCCGCCGCAGCCGGGTGCAGGCCGTCGCCTTGCATCAGGTCCGGATGACCGCCCACACCGTCGAGAAAAAACGGCACCAGCGGGATCTTTTTCTCATCGGCCACCTTGGTGTAAGCCTCGGCAAAGGCCTGGGTGTAACGCACACCGTAGTTGGGTGGCAGTTGCATGCCCAGTAGCAATACCTTGGCACCACTGGCGCGGGAGCTGTCGATCATCGACGCAAGATTTTGTTGCAATTGTGTTGGCAGCATTCCGCGCAACCCATCGTTGCCCCCCAACTCGAGGATAACCAGCGCAGGCTTATGCTCTGCAAGCAGCGCCGGCAGGCGCGCCCGGCCTCCGGCACTGGTGTCGCCGCTGATGGATGCATTGACCACTTTATCGTCGAAACCTTCGCGCTTGAGCCGTTGCTCGAGCAATGACACCCACCCCAAGCGGGTATCCAGGCCGAAACCGGCGCTGATACTATCGCCAACGATCAGGACTGTACCCGCCGCTGCGTTCTGGGCCATGCACATCAAGGCCAGGCCAGCACTCAAAAACCACACTCGCATCGGATTCTCCATGGGCGCAAGCATTCTCACCGCGAAGAACCTCAGCAAAGTGGTTCCGAGCGCGGAAGGTGAACTGACTATCCTGCACGAACTCAGCCTGGAACTGAACAAGGGCGATAGCCTGGCCATCGTCGGCGCCTCCGGCTCCGGCAAATCTACCCTCCTCGGCCTGCTCGCCGGCCTCGACCTGCCGAGCAGCGGCGAAGTCACCCTTGCCGGGCAAGGCCTGAGCAATCTCGATGAGGACCAACGCGCGCGCATCCGCGCCGAGCACGTGGGGTTTGTCTTTCAATCATTCCAGCTGCTCGACAGTCTCAATGCTTTGGAAAACGTCATGCTGCCGCTGGAGCTCGATGGCCGAAAAGACGCCCGCGAGCGCGCCACCGAACTGCTGCAACGGGTCGGTCTGGGCCAGCGCCTGACGCACTCGCCGCGTCAGCTTTCCGGTGGCGAGCAGCAACGTGTGGCGATTGCCCGGGCGTTCGCCGCCGAGCCCGACGTGCTGTTCGCCGATGAACCCACCGGCAACCTCGACAGCCACACCGGCGAGCGCATCAGCGATCTGCTATTCGAACTCAACCAGGAAAGCGGCACGACCCTCGTGCTGGTGACCCACGACGAACGCCTGGCACATCGCTGCCGGCGCCTGATCCGCCTTGAAGCCGGCCTGCTGGTCGCCCCTCTGGAGCCTTGATGGCACGCTTGCCGCTGTTGCGCCTGTTCAGCCTCGCCATCCGCCAACTGTTGCGCGATGCCCGCGCCGGTGAGTTGCGGGTGTTGTTCTTCGCCTTGCTGGTGGCCGTGGCGGCAAGTACCGCCATCGGTTACTTCGGTGCCCGCCTGAACGGCGCCATGATGCTGCGCGCCACCGAGTTTCTCGGTGCCGACCTGGTACTCGAAGGCAGCTCACCGGCTCGGCCCGAGCAGGTCAGAAGCGGCACCGAGCTGGGCCTTGAGCACGCTCAGGTGGTGGAGTTTTCCAGCGTCATCGCCACCGACAACGGCATTCAGCTGTCCAGCATCAAAGCCGCCGACGACGTCTACCCGTTGCGCGGCGAACTGAAAAGCGCCCCCGCGCCCTTCGCGCCGGAAGAACCCGGCGGCGGTCCGAAACCCGGCGAAGCCTGGGTCGAAGCGCGACTGCTGACCGCACTGGACTTGAAGATCGGCGACAGTATCGATGTCGGCATGAAAACGCTGAAGCTGGCGCGAGTACTGACCTACGAACCGGATCGCGCCGGCAATTTCTACAGCCTGACGCCACGGGTGCTGATCAACCTCAGCGATCTTGAGGCAACCGGCGTGGTGCAACCCGGCAGCCGGGTCAGTTACCGCGAACTCTGGCGCGGCAACGCCTCGGCGCTGGAAACTTATCGGCAGCTGATCAAGCCAGGCCTGGCGGCCAATCAACGCATCCAGGATGCTCGCGATGGCAACCGGCAGATCGGCGGCGCCTTGGGCAAGGCTGAACGCTACTTGAACATGGCCAGTCTGGTGGCGGTTCTGCTGTCCGGTGTGGCGGTGGCGCTGTCGGCGACACGCTTCGCCACGCGCCGATTCGATGCCAGCGCATTGCTGCGCTGCCTGGGTCTGTCCCGTCGGGAAACCATGGTGCTGTTCAGTCTGCAACTGACCGTACTCGGGCTGCTCGCCAGCATCAGCGGCGCCCTGCTCGGCTGGCTGGCGCAGCTCGGGCTGTTCGCGCTGCTGCGTGATTTACTGCCGACCGATGTCCCACCGGGGGGCCTGTTCCCGGCCATCGCCGGGATCGGCACCGGACTGGTCGCGCTCGCCGGTTTCGCCCTGCCGCCATTGGCCGCTTTGGGTCGAGTGCCACCGCTGCGCGTGTTGCGTCGCGACATGCTGCCGATTCCGTCCAGCACCTGGATAGTTTATGGCGCGGCATTGGGCGCCCTCGGCCTGATCATGTGGCGCTTGAGCCTGGACCTGTTGCTGACCTTCGCCCTGCTCGGCGGCGGTGTGATCGCGGCACTGGTGCTGGGCGGTTTGCTGTTGCTACTACTGAAGAGCCTGCGCCGGATGCTCGCGCGCGCCTCATTGCCATGGCGCCTCGGGTTGGGCCAACTGCTGCGCCATCCACTGGCGGCGGCGGGTCAAGCCCTGGCCTTCGGCTTGATTCTGCTGTCCATGGCATTGATCGCTTTGCTGCGTGGCGAGTTGCTCGACACCTGGCAAAACCAGTTGCCGAAAAATGCCCCGAATTATTTCGCCCTGAACATTCTGCCGGCGGACAAGCAAGCCTTTACCGATCGACTGATGGAGTTGTCGGCACAATCGGCGCCGCTGTACCCCGTGGTGCCGGGACGGCTGATCAGCATCAATGGCGAACCGGTACAGGACATCGTCAGCAAGGATTCGGCTGGTGATCGAGCCATTCAACGCGACCTGAGCCTGACTTGGGCGGCCGACCTGCCAGCGGGCAACAAACTCACCGCCGGCAACTGGTGGGACCAGCAACCCGCAGATGAAATACCCGGTGTTTCGGTGGAAGGCAAAGTCGCCGAAAGCCTCAAGCTCAAGCTCGGCGATCACATGGTGTTTACCGTCGGCGGGGCTAATCGGGAGGCGAAAGTCACCAGCCTGCGGGAGATCAACTGGGACAATTTCCAGCCGAACTTTTTCATGATCTTCCAGCCCGGCACCTTGAAGGACTTGCCGGCGACCTACCTGACCAGTTTCTATCTGGCGGCCGGTCATGATCAGCAGATTGTCGACCTGTCCCGCAGCTTTCCGGCAGTGACCATTCTGCAAGTCGAAGCCTTGCTGGCGCAGTTGCGCAGCATTCTTGGCCAAGTCACCCTGGCGGTGGAATACGTGCTGTTGTTTGTGCTGGCGGCGGGGATGGCGGTGTTGTTCTCCGGTTTGCAGGCAACCCTCGATGAACGCATCCGCCAAGGTGCATTGCTGCGAGCGCTAGGCGCCGAGCGACAGTTGCTGGTCCGGGCCCGGCGGATCGAGTTCGGTCTGCTCGGCGCGGTCAGCGGGTTGTTGGCCGCACTGGGTTCGGAACTGGTGAGTATGGTGCTTTACCGCTACGCCTTCGACCTGCCCTGGCATCCGCATCCATGGCTGTTGGTGTTGCCACTGATCGGCGCCGTGCTGATCGGCGGTGCCGGTGTGTTCGGCACGCGCCGCGCCTTGAACGCCAGCCCCCTGACAGTCTTGCGCGAGGGTTGATAAACTCAAGCGCTCTGATCACGTATTCAACCACAAGAAGTCGCCATGAGCCGTTATCGCCCTCCCCGCACCGCTGGCACCGCGCTGATCACCCCCGAAGGTGAAGCGCGGATGCGGGCCGAGTTTCATGAACTCTGGCATGTGCGCCGACCGCAAGTAACGCAATCGGTCAGCGAAGCGGCGGCGCAGGGCGATCGTTCGGAAAACGCCGAGTACACCTACGGTAAAAAGATGCTGCGCGAGATCGACAGTCGCGTGCGCTTTCTCACCAAACGCCTGGAAGCGCTCAAGGTTGTCAGTGAGAAACCCAGCGATCCGAACAAGGTTTACTTTGGCGCGTGGGTCACGATTGAAGATGAAGACGGCAAGGAGTCGCGCTATCGCATCGTCGGGCCGGATGAGCTGGATCTGAAACTAGGCCTGATCAGTATCGACTCACCGCTGGCGCGCGCCTTGATCGGCAAGGCACTGGACGCCGAAGTACGAGTCCAGACACCCACCGGTGAACAATGCGTGTATATCGTGGCGATCGAGTATTTCTGAGCCGCGGCGCGCTGAGCCTCAGCGGCGGGTAATCAGCCCTTGGCGAGCCACGCGAGTCAGCTGCCTGATCACCTCCGGCGCATCCTCGACGCTGGGGGCCAGAATTACCGCCAGATCGAAACTGTCGCTGGCAAACCGTGCCAGTGACTCGCCGTCATCAACAAACTGAATCAGGAAGGCAGCAGGCCCCCCCGTACGACGTGGCCAGCCATCGAGGTAACGCAAAAGTGTCGGCTGATGTTTACCGCCAAGCAGGATTTTTGGATTGCGTTGGGTGAGGTGTGCCGTGATCGGCGCGGGACGTATAACGGGGCTTAATGCATTCATTGGGTCGTGTCTCTGCCTCAAAAGTCTGCATGGCAGGTGAGAGGCAACACCGAACCAGCGCTTTAGCGGTATTTCGAAGCCTGTTTCAAGCTTCTATCGGCAACTGAATGAGTCACCTGGCGCCCCGCAAGTAGCTGTTTAAATCGGCGCATGTGCAGCATCCTAGAGAAGCCGACCGGACAGTGTCAAGAATCACGCGCAACAAAAAAGGCCTGCACAGTGCGTCGCACAATGCAGGCCTTTTTGTTGAGTCCGAACGGTCAGTTGGTGATGGCGCGGTCGACCGATAGTTTGCCTGCACCTTCGATCAGTACCGCGAGGCTACCCCCGAGCAAGGCCAGGGCGAATTCATAACCGTTGTTGGACATAAACAGGCCGTTGCTGATGTGCACCGAGAAAATAGCGACCAGCGAAACGAAGGTCAGCCCCAGTGCTGCAGGGCGTGCCAGCAGACCGATGATCAACGCCAGACCGCCGAAGAACTCGGTACCACCGGCCAGAATCGCCATCAGGTGACCCGGCGCCAGGCCGATACTTTCCATCCACTGCGCGGTGCCGGCAATGCCGTAGCCACCGAATGCCCCGAAGAGTTTCTGTGAGCCGTGGGCCGCGAAAATGATGCCGACGACAATCCGCAGAATCGTCAGACCGTAACCGGCGCGGGTGGACAGTACCTTATTGATCAGTGTGCTCATGCTGTGTCATCCATTGTGAGTGTGTGTTGGTTGGCCGCTATATTAATCAGTAAAACTCATGTTAAAAGCGCAAAAAACGCACCATAACAATCAGCTTAGTCGATCATTTCCGTGAGGCCACTTTTTGCCCCTGGGGCTCCAACGACTCCCGCTCCCGATCGAACGCCAAGTAATACTTGTTCACGCTATTAACATAGCTGACAGCCCCCATTCCCACCTGCTCCATGGCGATGCGCTCGACCTGGAAAAACCACTGGTTAGGATTCAGGCCACGCCGCCGGGCTTCGGTGCGCATGCCTTGAACCCGCTCCGGTCCCATGTTGTAGGCCGCCAGCACGAACGCCATGCGCTCGCGCTCGTTGAGTTTGGGGCTGGCAAAAAACTTGCGACGGATCATCGCCAGGTACTTGGCCCCGGCCTGCACATTGGCGTCGAGGTTCTGAATGTTACTGACGCCAACCCGTTGCGCCGCGGACGGGGTGATTTGCATCAGGCCGGTGGGGCCGCTACCGCTTCTGGCGTTGGGCTGCAGCGCCGACTCCTTGAAGGCCAGCGCCGCCAGGTTCAGCCAGTCCATGCCTTGGGCTTCAGCGTGTTTCTGCAACACCGGTCGAAGTTTTTCCAGGCGCTGCCGATCGGCCTTGGCCAAGGGATAGTGCACTTGATACAAGCGTCGATAGATCCGCAAAAACGCCGCATCCTGGTCCGACGGCTTCTTGTAGGTAGTTAGAAAGCGATCAATGCTCGAACGCAACATTGAGGCGTCGCGGCGCACGAACCAGTACTCCTCGCCTGGCTCGCTGATAACGACTTGTCGATCGAAGCGCAATTTGGGCAGGATCTTGCCCCAACGTTCGGCAATCGGTTGCTCGACAATCGTCAGATGAAAAATCCCGCCCTGAACCATTTCCAGCACGTCTTCGACCGCCAGGCTGGGATCGACCCACTCGATCTTCACCGGAGGCAGTTTGTGCAGCGCGAGTTTCTGATTGATCTGACTAACCGCATCCCCGGCGGCACTGCCAGTGGGCAGCGCGAGGGTTTTACCCGAGAGTTGTTCGAGACGGGTGTAACGTCGCTCGCCTTTGATCCCCACCAGCAGCAACGGTACATTGCTGTCAACAGGTTGGCTGGTACTGACCGCGACGCCCGATTGCGGATCGAGTAATTCCCCCGGCGCGACCAAGTCACCCTCCCCGCGCTGTAACGCGCCGAGCAGTTGATCCTTGGCTTTGGGAATGATCTTGAGGGTGATTTCCTGGCCGTCACGGGCATGGCCGTTGAGGTATTGTTCGAAAGCGCGCAGGCGGTGATATTCGACGCCGATGGCCTGGCCCTGGACTTCTCCGGAGCTGTTGCGGCTCTGGTTGACCAACACCCGCAACACGCGGCTGCTGCGAATCTCCGCCAAGTCGCGGACCTTGGCCGCCGGCACGGCTTGCAACGGCCCGGCCAGACGCGCAACCGCCGGCATTGGCAGCAGCAACGAACAACACAGCAGTAACAAAACCGAGGGACGAGTCATCCACTCTCCGGAAAGAATACTGGTCGACTTCATGGGTGATTTCATGACGTCGAGCGACAGAAACAGAGCGCCTGAAGCGCTGGCAAAGTGCGTGAGAGTGGCACAGTGATGGCAAATCTACCAACCCAACCTGTCTCGCGGCCTCAACAGACAGCTTTAACTCGTTGTAGTTCTTGGCTTTTCTTATAAATCTACAGCTCTGATATGCTTTCCGGCCTTTGGTCCGAGGTAGCACCATGCAACTCATCGATATCGGCGTCAACCTGACCAACCCCAGTTTCGCCGACAAACACCAGGCTGTACTCGACCGTGCCTATGCTGCCGGGGTCTGCCAACTGGTGCTCACCGGGACCAGCGTCGAGGGCAGTGAACAGGCTCTGGAGCTGTGCCAGCAACTGGACGAAAGCGCTCAGCGGCTGTTCGCTACGGCCGGTATTCACCCACACTCGGCCAGCGACTGGAACGCCGACAGTGATCAGCGTCTGCGCAGTTTGCTCAAGGAGCCAAACGTGGTGGCCGTGGGTGAATGCGGCCTCGATTTCAACCGTGACTTCTCGCCTCGCCCACAACAGGAAAAAGTCCTCGAAGAACATCTGGCGATGGCGGTCGAGCTGCAATTGCCGGTGTTCCTGCATGAGCGCGATGCCAGCCAACGATTGCTGGAGATCCTGCGTGACTACCGCGACCAGTTGCCGGCTGCCGTGGTGCACTGCTTCACCGGTGAAAAAAAGGCGCTGTTCAGCTACCTCGATCTGGATTTGCACATCGGCATCACTGGCTGGATCTGTGATGAACGCCGGGGCACGCACCTGCATCCGTTGGTCAAAGAGATTAAACGCGGGCGCTTGATGCTGGAGAGCGATGCGCCGTATCTGCTGCCCCGCAGTTTGCGCCCCAAGCCGAAAAACGGTCGCAACGAACCCGCGTATCTGACTGAAGTGTTGCGTGAGGTGGCGCTGCATCGTGGGGAAACGGTGGAAGATTTGGCTGCTCACAGCACCGCCTGTGCGCGAGCCTTCTTTGGCCTGCCTGGGTTAGCGTAACGCCTGAAAAGATCGCAGCCTTCGGCAGCTCCTACATGGATCGCATTCCCCTGTAGGAGCTGCCGAAGGCTGCGATCTTTTTCATACAGCACAAAATCTGTTGACCCACATCAAATTTAGCCTCCCTCAGTAGCGGCACAATGCTGGCACCTTGCCAAAACTGTTTCCGCTATCAGAGAAGACCTCCATGGGTGCCTGGCTTAGCAACATCTCGCTGAAATACAAATTCTGGGCGGTCAACGCCGTCGCCTTCGTCACCACCTTGTTGCTGGTGCTGTACGCCGTGCAACTTGAGCAACAGGCCCGAAGCCATGCCGCCCAAGTGGCGGCCCAGGCCCAGGTGCGGTTACTCAATGCCTGGCCTGCCGGGCAGCCGCTGCCCAAGGCCGATCACCTGCTGACCTTCAATCGCGGGCAGACACCGTTACTGAACGGACAACCGCTGCTGGAGCTGACCGATACCAACGGTTGGGTCGAAATCAACACCCTGCCACTGTTCGGTGAGAACCCATTAATGGGCGCCGAGGTATTCACTCGCCCTGATGGTCAACAAGCCGCGGTGATTGCCTATGGCCCGAGCCTGAGCCAAGTGTTCGGCGAACGCTTCACCCACTACGCGGTAGCGGTGTTCATTCTGATGCTGGCGATGCTCGGCGCGTCGCAACTGTTGATCCGCTTTCTGCTCAGCCAGCTCAACACCTTGAAAGACGTGATGCTCCACGTCGAGAAAACCGGTGACCTGTCAGCCCGTGTGCCGCTGGCCTGCAAGGATGAAGTCGGGCAGATGGCCAACGCCTTCAACGCCATGCAGGCCGGTTACCAGCGGGTGGTCAACACCGTCGCCAGCACTGCCCGGCAACTGGATGTCGGTGCCGCGCGGCTGGCCTCGAGCATGAATGAGGTGCGTCACGGCATGCTCGGTCAACAAAGCGAAACCGATCAGGCCGCTACGGCGATCAACGAAATGACCGCCACGGTCCATCACATTGCCCAACACGCCGGCGCCACCCGCGACCTCTCGCAAACCGCCGACACCCTGGCGGGCAGCGGCCAGGCAGTGGTCACTCGGGTGCAGAAATCGATTGGCGGCTTGTCCACCGGCGTGCAGCAAACGGCCGAGATGATTCAGCGTCTGGCCGAGGACAGCCAGAAGATCAATGGCGTGGTCAGCGTGATCCACAGCATCGCCGAACAGACCAACCTGCTGGCCCTTAACGCCGCCATCGAAGCGGCCCGGGCAGGTGAAATGGGCCGCGGCTTTGCGGTGGTCGCCGATGAAGTGCGTAACCTGGCCAAACGCGTCCAGGCGTCCACCGACGAGATCACCACCATGGTTTCAGCGCTGCAGGCCGGCACTCGGGACGCCGTGGACTTCATGCAGGAAAGCTCGTTCAAGGCGGACGACTGCATGCAACAGGCTCAGGAAGCCAGTGTGGCCCTGGCCGAAATCACCAGTGCGGTGGCGCAGATGCGTGAAAGCAATACGCAGATCGCGGTGGCAGCCGAGCAGCAGAGCCATGTGGCGGAAGAGATGAATCGGGCGGTGGTGAGCATTCGCGACGTGACCGAAAGCACCGTGCAGCAGACCGTGAACTCGGCGATTACCAGCAATGAGCTGGCGATGTTGGCAGGGGAATTGAGCAAGGCCATCGGGCAGCTCAAGCTTTGAGGGCCTCTTCGCGGGCAAGCCTCGCTCCTACAAGGGCGCCGCTATACCTGTAGGAGCGAGGCTTGCCCGCGAAGGCGTCAGACCGAGCAACATCAATCCTGACCATCACACCTATTGCGCCGATAGCCAGCCTTGATTCGCCGACGGCTTGCGCCAAGCCTATTCTTTATTCAAGCGCCTCAACGAATCAAAGGATATGCATCATGGGCAAACGTCATCCCAACCTACCCGCCTGGCAATGGCGAGCGTACCCGCATAATCACCAGCACCCGACCAATCTGGTGTTGCACCTGATTGCCGTGCCGCTGTTCATCGTGGCGTTTTTACTGATGGTCTCGGGGGTGTTCAGCCTGGATCTGGCGAGCATCGCGATCGGTGTCATAAGCCTGCTTGCCGCCCTGGGTCTGCAACATCACGGTCACCGATTGGCGTGAACGCCATTGCCGTCACGCAAAAATCGTTACTGTCTGCCGGCTCATGGCGATCAACTGACCGTCTTCGCTCCACAGTTTTGCGGCGGCGTGCCCGTAGCCGTCAGCGGCATACTCGATTTCCACCAGGTACTTGCACCAGTCCAGCGTGCTCAACGCGAGCAACGGCTGGACGAATTCGATGGTCCAGGTCAGCGTGCTGCCTGCCGCCGGTTTCTTCAAATGCGACAACAAGGACGGCGGCCAGGCGTCGACCAGCGCCAGAATATGCGCCTCGCTGACCACCTCGTCCTTCCCTTCTCCACGCAAGCGCACCCAACCTCCCATATCGCGGGAGGTGTTGCCGGTGAACGGCAGGCCACCGATGCTCCAGCGCATTGCCAAATGACGCATGAATTCCGGGGTCACCCCTTTGATATAGGGCATTTCCTGGCAGTTGTCCCAGTGCTTCATCTCAGGCGCAGCGTTGGCCGTGACCGCCACTTCGGAAGGTCGCGAGGCGCCGAAGCTGCCCTGGACCAACGTCACCACTTGCCCCTTTTGCATCGCCCGGCCCAGCACCTGGCTGACGGCTTTGCCTTCGCGCAGCACATCGACTTCAAAACTGACTGGCACATCAGGCTCGACCGGGCCGACAAAGGTGATTGCCAGCGAACGCACCGGACGATCCGCCGGGACTTTTGCGCGCATGGCTTCGTATTGCAATGCGGCTATCAGGCCACCAAAACTCGCCCGCCCCTGACCCCATTCGGCCGGAATAGACAGCTCTTGCGGATGGCTGCGGACAGCGTCGAGCAGATCGGAAAAGTGCATGGGAACCCCAGAGACAGGAAAATGTATGGAGCGATCTTAACCAGCCTGCAGAGTCGACACAGCGCTTATTCCGGCCAAAGAGCCTGACAGATAGGCCGGATAACACTACAACCCCGTAGGAGCTGCCGAAGGCTGCGATCTTTTGATTTTCGGCGCAAATGATGGCGCTAAAGATCAAAAGATCGCAGCCTTCGGCAGCTCCTACGGGGAGCGGTGGGTTTTCAGGATTTGAAGCAGGCGGCGCTGAGTTTATCGAGGACGCGGTCGGCGTTTTCTTCGGCCTTGGCCAAGGTGGTTTTCCAGACCGCGATACAGGGCTGCAAATCGGGCTCTTCTTTGGCGCGTTCCAGCCATTGCCAGCTGTCGTGCCAATCGCCCAGAGCGGACTGGGCTGATTTCAGGTTGGGCAGGGCCGCTTCCGGCAAGCGATCCAGTTCGGGATAGGCTTCGATGCCATAGCGCACTCGCTTGATCAGCAGGCGCAAACGATGGCGGTCATGGGCCGGATCATGCAGGGCCTTGTCGAGTTTTTTCCATTGTTTGCCCAGGCGTTTTTCGATGCGCTTGCGCAAACCCTTTAGCAAACCCTGACGCTGGGAAGCCCGCAGGAAACGTGGAAAGGCGTCGAGGATCATCAGCATCTGCGCCACTTCCGGGCTCGCCGCCACAATGGGATAAGCCTCGTCCATCCGCGCCATCCGCCGGTGTGCGGCCTCGGGTTGATCGTGCTGGAGCAGGTACGCCGCCAGCACTTCGCGATCGCGTAACGGTGTGGTCAGGTCACCGACCCGGGATGCCGCCGCTTCCAGTTGCTCGACCCCAGGCAAACCGCGCAAGGGCCGCAACAAGCTGCGCAAACGGCGCACGGTGGTGCGTAGATCGTGCAGCGCTTCAGAGTCGGTGCGGGCACTCAAGCGTGCCTGACAGGCCAGCAAACGAACGTCCAGGCTCAATACATGAGCCACCAACCGATCGATCATGGTTTTCTCCGTAAACAGTGGCAAGCTTCAAGCAGTAAGCCCAAAGCCGGCACGACGCACTTGTCGCTTGCTGCTTACAGACTGTAGCTGTTTCTATCGGCCCGCGCGGGACTCACGAATGTAGAAGCGCGCCTTCTCGGCCTTCTTGGTACAACCCTCGTATGCTTCAAATTGCTGCTGGGTCTTGGCACCGGTCAGCAACGACAGCGCCTTGGAGTAGCTGACGGTTCCGGCAAAGCCCTCGACCTTGGCCAGGTCCAGTTCATGCCAGGCGGCGTCGAGCTGGCTACCGCAGCTGTCACGGTACGCGGTTTTACCGGCACAACCGGCGAGTGCCAGGGCAATCAACGGCACACAGATCCAGACTTTCATCACTCACACCTCAAAGATAGGTAAACATGCATGCACGTAAGACGGTCTGGCGCGTGAAAAGTGCCTTGGGCCGAATTGGAAACCCGCCGTGAAAATCACAGCGCCCGCGAGAATACCCATTCGCCTTCCCGGAGTGTCAAAAAACGACGCACTGGCCTCGCCGAACGACCCTAGCGATTGAAGCTTGCCCCTCGATAGGTGCATTGTTGAACCTTGTCAGAGAGGTCGATTCATGAAAAAGCGTGTCGCACTGGTGTTGGGCTCGGGTGGCGCCCGGGGCTACGCCCATATCGGCGTCATTGAAGAGATCGAACGGCGCGGCTACGACATCGCCTGCATCGCCGGTTGCTCCATGGGCGCGGTGGTCGGCGGGATCTATGCCGCCGGTAAACTCAACGATTATCGCGACTGGATCGAGAGCCTGGATTACCTCGACGTGTTGCGTCTGGTGGACGTCAGCTTTCGCCTGGGCGCGATTCGCGGGGAGAAGGTCTTCGGGCAGATCCGCAAGATCGTCGGCGAGATCAACATTGAAGACCTGCGCATTCCCTATACGGCCGTGGCCACGGACCTGACCAACCAACAGGAAATCTGGTTCCAGGAAGGCTGCCTGCACCAGGCCATGCGCGCCTCGGCGGCGATCCCCAGCCTGTTCACGCCGGTGATGCAGGGCAATCGAATGCTAGTGGACGGCGGTATCCTCAACCCGTTGCCGATCGTGCCGGTGGTGTCGAGCCATTGCGACCTGATCATCGCGGTCAACCTCAACTCAACCAACCAGCGTCACTATCAACTGCCGGTGATCCAGCGCCCGGCCGCGTTCAAGACCCGCTTCGACAGCCTGATCAACTCGTTGGGTTCGAAATTGCCCTTCCGCCGCAAACAGGCCGAACAATTGCTGCTGCTGGAAAAGGAAGCGTTGATGGCCGAAGCCGCCGATATCAACCCCTGGATCGAATCCGCCGAGCCCGAAGGCCAACAACCGGCGGCGGCCCCGGAAAGCAACGGCGCACCGAAATCCGCCACCGGGTCGTTCATCATCGACAACGTCGGGCCGGCGTCCTTGCTGGACCTGATCAACCAGAGTTTCGAGGTGATGCAGACGTCATTGGCGCAGTACAAGATTGCCGGGTATCCGCCAGATATTTTGATCAACGTGCCCAAGCGGGTGTGTCGGTTTTTCGAGTTCTACAAGGCGCCGGAGTTGATCGCGCTGGGGCGCGAGATTGCGCGGGATACGCTGGATCGGTATGAGAATGAACGGGACTCTTGAGGTTCTCGGGTGAATCAAAGGGCCTCATCGCGGGCAAGCCCGCTCCCACAGAGTTTTGTGGCGGTCACATGATCTGTGAACACCCGGAACACTGTGGGAGCGGGCTTGCCCGCGATGGCGCAGGATCAGGCGCCACAAAAACTAAAGGCTGTCCTCACTCAACAACCGATACCCAACCCCGGCTTCAGTAACGATAAACCGTGGCTGAGTCGGATCATCCGCCAGTTTCTGCCGCAGGTGCCCGACCACTATCCGCAGATAGTGACTGTCTTCAGTATGGGTCGGCCCCCAGATGTCCTTGAGCAATTGCTGCTGGGTGATGACTCGCCCAGGATGCCGCGCCAGTTGCGCCAGTACCGCATATTCCTTGCGAGTCAGCGCCACTTCGATGCCGTCCAACAGCACCCGGCGATAAGCCAGGTCCACGGTGAGCGGACCGAAACTGAGCGCCGCTTCCTGGGCCTCACCGGTCGGCGCCTGACGCAGCAATGCGCGCACTCGGGCCAGAAATTCCTGGATGCCGAACGGCTTGGTCACATAGTCGTTGGCGCCGCCATCAAGGGCTTGGACTTTCTGCCCTTCGCTGGCGCGCACCGACAGCACCAGTACCGGCACCGTCGACCACTCGCGAAACTCACGCAGCACCTGCTGGCCGTCCATGTCCGGCAGGCCGAGGTCGAGCACCAGCAGGTCGGGTTTGTTCAATGCGGCCTGGGCCAGGCCTTCCGTGCCGGTGCCGGCCTCCAACACTTTGTAGCCTTGGGAAACGAGGCTGATGCGCAGGAATTTTCGAATCTGCGGTTCGTCATCGATGACCAAAATGGTCGCGGTCTGGCTCATGAATTCACATCAACACAAAGAAGTGGCAAGAGAGTAGCGCAGGCGAGATCAGGCTTCACTGTCCAATCCCGGCTGAGTCTGCAACGGCAGGTGCAGCGTGATGCAGGTGCCGCGCCCTTCGATGCCGTCGGCGACGCTGATCCGCCCGCCATGGGCACCGACCATGCCCTGACAGATTGCCAGCCCCAACCCGGTGCCCTGCCCACCGCGATCGCCGCGAGCGGCGGTGTAAAACATGTCGAAAATCTTCGCCCGCTCCTCTTCCGGAATCCCCGGCCCTTCATCGCTCACCGAAAAAAACAGTTCGCTGTCAGTGGCTCCGGCACGCAATTCAAGACGCCCGCGGGGCGGTGAGAAACGCGCGGCGTTTTCCAATACGTTGACCAGCGCTTGCTCGATCAACGCGGCATGCACATAGAGCAGCGGCAATTCGGCCGGCACTTCGGTAATGACCTGCAGCGACGCCAGCACCGCGCGCAGACGATTGAGCGAACTGCCGACGATGTCTGCCGGCGACACCCAGTCCCGCGCCAGCTTCAGGGCGCCGTGGCCGAGGCGAGTCATGTCCAGCAGGTTTTGAATGTAGCGATCCAGCCGTTCGGCTTCATCGCGGGTGCCTTCGAGCAGTTCGCGGCGGTCCTCCAGGGGAATCGCCTCGCCAAGTGCCAGCAGGCTGTCGATGCTGCCGCGCATGGAGGTCAGCGGCGTGCGTAAATCGTGGGACACCGAGGCCAGCAACGCGCTACGCAGTTGCTCGGTTTCGCCATGCAAGCGCGCCGCCTCAAGGTCATCGGCCAGTTGCGCACGGGCCAACGCCTGGGCCAGCGGTTGGCTCAGCGCAGTCAGCAAGCGCCGCCGCTGGCCGCTCAAGGTCTGACCTTCTTTGGCACACACGCCGAGCAGTGCCAAAGGCCCATCGTCCACCGACAACGGCCACCACCACCAGCGCCCGAACGGCAAGGTGCCGGTGCCCGCGCCGGCCGGTTGGTCGTGTTGCCACGCCCAATCGGCGGCGGCGCGCTCGGCTTCGGAAAACTCCAGCGGCCCGCCGGTTTCAACTTTCCAGCCGCTCTGGCCATCGCGATTGAGCAGGCACAGTTTCAGATCGTTCCAGCCATTGAGGTGCTGCGCCGCAGCGCTGACCACGGCCTGACGGTCGGTGGCGGCGGTGAGTTTGCGCGACAGGTCGAGCAGTTCGCTGGTTTCTTCCTGGGTGTCGCGCAAGGCCTGCAATTGCCGCCGTTGCCGAGCCGCCAGGTTGCCGGTGAGGGCCGCCATCAGCAGGAAAAACAGCAAGGTCAGCACGTCTTCTTCACGCTGGATGCTGAAGGAGAAATTCGGCGGAATGAACAGAAAGTCATAGGTCAGAAATGAAAGCGCCGCGCAGGCCAGCGCCGGGCCGAGGCTGCTGCGCACCGCCACCAGCAACACCGCCGCGAGGAACACCAGCGAGATGTTCGGCAGCGGCAAGATACTCGACACCGCCCAGGCCAGGGCACTGGCAAGCACCGTCGCCACCAGCGCCAACGCGTAGTCGAACCAGACCAGCGACTGCGCCGAGCGTTGGCGCGGCTGATGCTGTTCCTGATCGCTGTCGAGCACGTTGATTTCCAGCCCGCGAGCATCACGCAGCAAACGTGACGCCAGACCGCCGCCGAACAACCGTCGACGCAAACGCTGACGTGACTGGCCCACCAGCACCAAGCTGGCGCGTCGTTCAGTGGCGTGCTGGATCAACGTTTTCGCCACCTCGCCCGCACGCAGCAACACCACTTCGCCACCGAGGCGTTCGGCCAGTTGCTGAGCGCTTTGCAGGCGCAGGCGCGATTGCTCGTCGCGCACACGGCCGTTGTCCACGTGCACCAGGCTCCATGGCAAATGCCGCCGCTGGGCCACTCGACTGGCGTGACGCACCAGGCGCTCGGCCTGAGCATCGCCATCGACGCCCACCAGCAAACGACCGCGCACCGCCGGTGCGGCCTGCCCCAACTGGCGATAACCTTGCGCCAGATCGTTATCGACCTGAGCGGCAGCGGTTTGCATCGCCAGCTCTCGCAGGGCGGTGAGGTTGGTCTGGGTGAAAAAGGCATCGATGGCCGCCCGCGCCTGCTCCGGCACGTAGACTTTGCCGTCGCGCAGACGCTCCAGCAACTCACGCGGCGGCAGGTCGATCAGCAGCAGTTCGTAGGCTTCTTGCAACACCCAGTCCGGCAGGGTTTCGCGCACCTGTACGCCGGTGATGCCGCGCACCTGATCGTTGAGGCTTTCCAGATGCTGGACGTTGACCGTGGTGAACACGTCGATGCCGGCGGCCAGCAATTCCTGGATGTCTTGCCAGCGTTTGGCGTGACGACTGCCGGGGGCATTACTGTGGGCCAGTTCGTCCACCAGCACCAGTTTCGGCTTGGCGGCCAGCAGACCGTCGAGGTCCATTTCTTCGAGCATCACGCCACGGTATTCCGAGCGCACCAACGGTTGCTGCGGCAAGCCAGCCAGTAGCGCTTCGGTTTCGGCGCGACCGTGGGTTTCGACCACCCCGGCCATGACTTTCACACCTTGGCGCAACTGAGTGTGGGCGGCCTGCAACATGGCGTAGGTCTTGCCGACACCGGGCGCGGCGCCGAGAAAAACCTTGAGCCGGCCACGGCCATCGCGGGGCAGGTCTGCTAACAGCGCGTCGGCGCGGCCGGAGTCACTCATCTGTCATTGCCTTGTTCGACTTGGGATTGGGGTGTTGCCATAAAAGATCGCAGCCTGCGGCAGCTCCTACAGAGGTCGCGGGGTCGACACGGGCAGTGTAGGAGCTGGCGAAGCCTGCGATCTTTTGATCTGTAGGAGCTGCCGCAGGCTGCGATCTTTTGATCTACAGTTTTTCCAGCGCCCTATTCAGCGCCAACACATTCACCACCGGCGGCCCTACCAACGGCTGCTCGATGTGCGCGTCCAGCAGTTGCTCAAGCGTAGACACCGGCAGACTGCGCGCCGCCGCAACACGCGCCAGTTGATAGGCAATCGCGGCCGGTGGCAAGTGCGGATCGAGGCCACTGCCGGAGGTGGTCAGCAAGGCCAACGGCACCGGCCCCTGGCCGGGCACCAGCAGTTTGTTGGCATCGTCGATAACCCGAGTGGCCAGCGCCGGATTGCTTGGCGAGAAGTTGCTGGCGCTGCTCGACACGGTGGCAAAGGCACCGGCCGATGGCCGTGGGTGGAACCAGGTGTCGCCGACGAAATCCTGCGCGATCAGCGACGAACCGCGGACCTTGCCGTCGGCATCACGCACCAGGCTGCCGTTGGCCTGATCCGGGAAGGCGACCTGGGCGACACCGGTGACCACCAAGGGGTAAGCGACGCCGGTGATCAGGGTCATCAGCATCAACAGGCTCAGGGCCGGACGTATCAGTGTGGACATTTCACAATCCTCGATTCGATAAAAAAATCAGGTCTGGAAGCTACTGCTCAGCCCTGTGGCAAAGGGGCTTTTGTGGCGAGGGGGCTTGCCCCCGTTGGGTTGCGAAGCAGTCGCCAGCCCGATGCATGCGGTATGTCTGAAGAAATGAGGTTTTAGGTTTTGGGGCTGCTGCGCAACCCAACGGGGGCAAGCCCCCTCGCCACAAAAGCCCCTCACCACAAAAGCCCGCACACTCAGATCAACCTCAAACCAGATGCAACGCCGTCAACAGCATGTCGATCGCCTTGATCCCCACGAACGGCACCAGAATCCCGCCCAGCCCATAGATCAGCAGATTGCGCCGCAGCAACGCCGCCGCACTCACCGCCTGCACCCTCACACCGCGCAATGCCAGCGGAATCAGCACCACAATGATCAACGCGTTGAACACAATCGCCGACAGAATCGCGCTCTGCGGACTGCTCAGGTGCATGACGTTGAGCACACCCAATTGCGGGTAGATCGAGGCGAACAGCGCCGGCAGAATCGCGAAGTACTTGGCCACGTCGTTGGCGATGGAAAAGGTTGTCAGCGCACCGCGGGTCACCAGCAATTCCTTGCCGATCTGCACCACGTCCAACAGCTTGGTCGGATCGCTGTCGAGATCGACCATGTTCGCCGCCTCACGCGCCGCTTGCGTACCATCGTTCATCGCCATGCCCACGTCCGCCTGAGCCAAAGCCGGAGCATCGTTGGCGCCGTCACCGCACATGGCGACCAGCCGACCGTCGTTCTGCTCGTGGCGAATGCGCGCCAGTTTCTTCTCCGGTGTGGCTTCGGCCAGCACGTCATCCACACCCGCTTCGGCAGCAATCGCCGCAGCGGTCAGCGGGTTGTCGCCGGTCACCATGACCGTGCGAATCCCCAGCTTGCGCAGTTCGGCGAAACGCTCGCGGATGCCAGGCTTGACCACGTCCTTGAGGTGGATAACACCGAGCAATTTTCCGTCAACGCAGACCAGCAACGGCGTGCCGCCACTTTGAGCGATCTTGTCGATTTCCCGGGACAGAGGCGCGGCCAGATCGGCGCGTTTCAGTCCGACGAAGGTCAGCAGCGAATCCACGGCGCCTTTGCGATAGACCCGGCCCTGATAGTCGACACCGGACAAGCGGGTTTCAGCGCTGAACGGCACGGCGGTCAGCACCTCGGCGGACGGCTCGGGTTGCGGGTGAAGACCGCGCAGGTATTCGACGATGGATTTTCCTTCAGCGGTGTCATCGGCCAGGGAGGCGAATAACGCACCTTCGGCCAGCTCTTTGGCGGTGACGCCAGGCGCGGCATAGACCGCGGAGCAACGACGGTTGCCGAAGGTGATGGTGCCGGTCTTGTCCAGCAACAGAACATGCACGTCCCCCGCCGCTTCCACGGCGCGACCGGACTTGGCGATCACGTTCAGGCGCACCAGACGGTCCATCCCGGCGATACCAATGGCCGACAACAAACCGCCGATAGTGGTCGGAATCAGCGTGACCAATAACGCCACCAGGAACACCAACGGCAGGCTGCCGTTGGCGAAGTGGGCGAACGGTTGCAGGGTCACCACCACCAGCAGGAAGATCAGGGTCAAGCCGATCAGCAGGATATCCAGCGCTACTTCGTTCGGGGTTTTCTGGCGTTTGGCGCCTTCGACCAGCGCGATCATGCGGTCGAGAGTCGACTCGCCGGGGTTGGCGGTGATGCGCACCAGCAGCCAGTCGGACACCAGTCGGGTATTGCCGGTGACAGCCGAGCGGTCGCCACCGGACTCGCGAATCACCGGCGCCGATTCACCAGTAATCGCCGCTTCGTTGACCGCCGCGATACCTTCGATCACCTCGCCGTCACCGGGAATCATCTCCCCCGCTTCGACGCGCACCACATCGTCCTTGCGCAGGCTGGTGGCCGGTACCACTTGAAAGCTGCCATTGGCAGTTTTGCGACGGGCACTCAAGCCTTCACTGCCGGCCTTGAGGCTGTCGGCGCGGGCCTTGCCGCGACCTTCTGCCAGCGCTTCGGCGAAGTTGGCGAACAACACGGTGAACCACAGCCACAAGGCGATTTGCGCGGCGACGAAGGTCGGCACGGCGCTATCGGGAATGAAGCACAGCACCGTGGTGAGGATGGCGGTCAGTTCCACCACCAGCATCACCGGCGCACGCTGCAATTGCCGTGGGTCGAGCTTGACGAAGGCTTGCACCAGCGCTGGACGCCACAGAGCCGAGATCGCGGTTTTTGGTTGTTCCGGCGCCTTGGCGACGACGGCTTTAGTTGCGGGCATATTCATCATCAGCTCCTCAGAAGCCTAAACTCAGATGTTCGGCAATCGGGCCCAGCGCTAATGTCGGCAGGAATGTCAGGCCACCCACCAGCAAAATGGTCACGGTCAACAGGGTCACGAACAGCGGACCATGGGTCGGGAAACTGTTCTGGCCGATCGGCGCGGTTTTCTTCATCGCCAGGCTGCCGGCCAGGGCCAGTACCGGAAGGATGTAACCGAAGCGCCCGATCAACATGCCCAGTCCCAGCATCAGGTTGTGGAATGCCGTGTTCGCCCCAAATCCCGCAAACGCCGAACCGTTGTTGGCACTGGCCGAGGTGTAGGCATAAAGCAACTGACTGAAACCGTGAGCACCGGGGTTACTTACCGCCGCAACCGGGCCTGGCAGGCTGGCGGCAATCGCGCCGAGCACCAGCACACCCACCGGCATCACCAACAAGGTCACCATCAGCAACTGAACTTCCCGGGCTTGCAGTTTCTTGCCGAGGTATTCCGGGGTGCGGCCGATCATCAGCCCGGCGAGGAACACCGCGATCAGCACGTTGAGCAACATGCCGTAGAGCCCTGCTCCGACGCCGCCGAAGATCACTTCGCCGACCATCATGTTGATCATCGCGACCATGCCGCTCAGCGGGTTAAGGCTGTCGTGCATGCCGTTGACCGAACCGTTCGACGCCGCAGTGGTAGTCACCGACCACAGCACAGTGGCGGTGGTGCCGAAGCGTGCTTCCTTGCCTTCCAGCGGCGCGGTCTGTTCGACGGCGACGTTGGCCAGGGTCGGATTGGGTTGGTACTCAGCCCACAACGACGTCGCGCCGCCGATCAAAAACAGCGCCAGCATGCAGGCGATGATCGCGCGGCTCTGACGCAGGTCTTTCACGTAATGGCCGAAGGTGAACACCAGCGCCACCGGAATCAGAATGATCGAGGAGACTTCGAACAGGTTGCTCCAGGCTGTCGGATTTTCGAACGGATGCGCCGAGTTGACGCCGAAGAAACCACCGCCATTGGTGCCCAGTTGCTTGATCGCAATCTGGCTGGCAGCCGGGCCGAGCGGGATCACCTGATCGACGCCTTGCATCGTCACGGCATTCACGTAGTGGGCGAAAGTTTGTGGCACGCCCTGCCAGACCAGAAACAGCGCCAGCAGCAGGCACAGCGGCAGCAGGCCATAGAGAGTGGCGCGGGTCATGTCGACCCAGAAGTTGCCGAGGGTCTTGGTTGATTTGCGACCGATGCCACGACACAGCGCAACCAGAACCGCCAGACCGGTGGCGGCGCTGACGAAGTTCTGCACGGTGAGGCCAACCATCTGACTCAGGTAGCTGAGGGTCGCTTCGCCGCTGTAGGACTGCCAGTTGGTATTGGTCATGAAACTGACGGCGGTGTTGAACGCTTGCGTCCACTCCTGACCCGGCAGGTTTTGCGGATTCAGCGGTAAGTAATCCTGAAACACCAGGATCGCAAACAGCAGCAAAAAACCGGCGAGGTTGAAGGCGAGCAAGGCCAGGGTGTATTTCTGCCAGCTCTGTTCGATCTGTGGATCGACACCGGCCACCCGATAACAGCCACGCTCCACCGGCCCAAGGATCGGCGAAAGCCAGGTGCGCTGCCCTTCCATCACCTTGTAGTAGAAGCGTCCCAGAAACGGTGCCGGGATCAGCACCACGGCGAAGAAGGCGAGGATCAGCCAATAGTCATAACTGTGCATAGCCGCTCCTAGTTCCGGTCCGCGCGCAACAGCGCAACCAACAGATAAATGAACAGCCCCACTGCCAATAGCAGTGACACCCCATCCAGAACGCTCATGGAAGTTCTCCGTGTTACGGCGTATTGCCGCGTGTGGAGTGATTGTCTGCAGGGAGGCTGTAAAGGCGCGAGATCGAGGGGTGGGGCGGGGCATAAATAAAGCGTAAAGAGTGGGAAATTTTGCGGAGGCAGGGCGGGCCTCTTCGCGAGCAAGCCCGCTCCCACAGGGATCGGAGTTGTGTGGGTAAACGCATTCCAAATGTGGGAGCGGGCTTGCTCGCGAAGACGGCAGCACAGGCAACAACGCCCCCAACTGGCGCACAAACAGCCCCCATTCAGCCGCTAACATCCCCGATACGACAGCTTTCAGCGCTTTGCGACGCTCACTTGCAAAATGGCACGCCCGCTGCACACGCCCTCCCCCGAGCATTCCAAACCGTTCTGGGAGCAACGCATGAACACACAACTCAAACCCACGCTGGGCACGCTGCACCTGTGGGGTATCGCGGTCGGGCTGGTGATTTCCGGGGAGTACTTCGGCTGGAGTTATGGCTGGGGCGTTGCCGGGACACTTGGCTTCCTGGTGACTTCGTTCATGGTCGCCACGATGTACACCTGCTTCATCTTCAGTTTCACCGAACTGACCACCGCAATTCCCCATGCCGGCGGTCCTTTTGCCTACAGCCGCCGCGCCTTTGGAGAAAAAGGTGGATTGATTGCCGGGCTGGCGACCCTGATCGAATTCGTCTTCGCCCCACCGGCGATTGCCCTGGCGATCGGTGCCTACCTGAACGTGCAGTTTCCGGCCCTCGACCCGAAACACGCGGCGGTCGGTGCCTACATCGTGTTCATGGGCCTGAACATCCTCGGTGTGAAACTCGCAGCAACCTTCGAACTGGTGGTCTGCGTATTGGCGGTCGCCGAGTTGCTGGTATTCATGGGCGTGGTCGCCCCGGCGTTCAGCTTCAGTAACTTCGCGCTCAACGGCTGGGCCGGTTCTGATGTGTTCGGTGCACCCGCGATTGCCGGCATGTTCGCGGCCATTCCGTTTGCCATTTGGTTCTTCCTGGCCATCGAAGGTGCAGCCATGGCTGCCGAAGAAGCCAAGGACCCGAAACGCACAATTCCCAAGGCTTACATCAGCGGCATCCTGACCCTGGTGCTGCTGGCCATGGGCGTGATGTTCTTTGCCGGCGGTGTCGGCGACTGGCGCACCCTGTCGAACATCAACGATCCGCTGCCGCAAGCCATGAAAGCCGTGGTCGGCGAAAGCTCCGGCTGGTTGCACATGCTGGTCTGGATCGGCTTGTTCGGCCTGGTGGCGAGTTTTCACGGGATCATCCTCGGCTACTCGCGGCAGTTCTTCGCTCTCGCCCGTGCCGGTTACCTGCCGGCATCCCTGGCCAAACTGTCGCGCTTCCAGACCCCGCACCGGGCGATCATCGCCGGTGGCGTGATCGGCATCGCGGCGATCTACAGCGACGGCTTGATCAACCTTGGCGGCATGACGCTGACAGCTGCGATGATCACCATGGCGGTATTCGGCGCGATCGTGATGTACATCATGAGCATGCTCAGCCTGTTCAAACTGCGTAAAACCGAGCCGAACCTGGAACGTACTTTCCGCGCGCCCTGCTACCCGTTGGTGCCCTTCATTGCGCTGATGCTGGCGGTGGTTTGCCTGGTGGCGATGGCCTGGTTCAATACCTTGATCGGGTTGATTTTCCTGGGCTTCATGGCAGTGGGTTTTGTGTATTTCATGCTGACGGCGCAGTTGCGTGCCGATGCGCCCGCGGATGCGATGTTGACCGGGCTCTGACTTCAAACCACTTCCCTGTAGGAGCTGCCGCAGGCTGCGATCTTTTGATCTTCATCGATGCATCTGGCGCCGAAGATCAAAAGATCGCAGCCTGCGGCAGCTCCTACGGGGAAAGTGCAAGTTTCGAAGATATGGCGCAGATGAACGGGACATAACAGGCATAGAATGGAACCACTGCGAAAATTGATCGCTCAAAAGTGGTATGCAGGGTCGGTTGGCGAAACTCTCGCCCACCGGCCTGCCCTTAAGGAGAACTCCTATGCCTTGGTATGCCTGGTTGATTCTGATCGTTGCCATCGGCTCGATCGTTGGTGGTTTGATGATGCTGCGCGACACCGCCAACAAGGTCGAATTGACCGAAGAGCAACGTAAGCGCGTCGCCGAACGTAATGCGGAAGCGGATGCCAAGGATGCGCAGGACCGCTAGATCAAAAGATCGCAGCCTTCGGCAGCTCCTACACGGAATATGCGTTTCCCTGTAGGATCTGCCGAAGGCTGCGATCTTTTTGCTCTTACTTTTCCCAATCCGCCTTGGCAATGTGCAAGCCATGCTGCCCCTTGTACGCCGCACGCTCCGGTTGGCTCCAGCCCTTGAGCAAAGAATCCTCCAACCGATAAATCTCCACCCCCAACGGCCGACACACACTCAGCGGATCTTGCGCATCCGGCCCCCACATGGCCAGCGACAAATCCCCACCCGGGCAGGTCGATAGCGCGCACAGCAAATCAATCTCGGCAAAGAACTCCAGGTAATCGCCCTGCTGCGCCGGGCAGGCTTTCATGAAGTACATGTCATCGTGATTCAGGCCGGTGCACTGGAAAATGTTCAGCACATCATGCACGTCAAACTCGGTCAGGCCATGGGGTAACACTGCGCGAGTCAAATTCGAGTGGCAGTGATGATGGAAGTCCTCACCGGTGAGCATTTTGTTCACATACGGATCGCAGCGCGTCCCCAGCAAGTCGTGCAAACGCCCGCCATGTTCGTCGATACCATACCCGGCCAGGCTATCGTCGGTGATAGTCACCAACGGTCGTAAGAAAGGCAGGTTCGACCAGAGCCGGTCATGGGTGCTGACATGCGCCCCTTGCAACTGCCGGGTCCGCGCTGCCCACAAGCGTTCGCGCGGGTCGTGGGCATTCCAGACATTGAAGTCCCCGACTTGCGGGCCGACCGGGGTCGTGACCCTGAACACATGCCCGGCCGGCACATTCCAGGCGCGGCCGGTGCGGATCGGCACTTCGAACTGCTCGATCAGCGTGCGCCCCTCTTTCTTGTCCCGGACTCTCTCGTAGAAAGCCGTATCCACCTGCAAGGCCGAGCCTTTGCTGACTTGATAGGCCGCCGGATAGTCTTTGTACATGGCACAAAATCCTCAATCAATGATGGGAAGAAGGGGCAAGCATCTGCAACAGGAGGTGTTCGGAGTCGTCGAGATAAAGGCTCATGGCGTCCCCGGCCGCGCGTTTGTCGCCGTCGGCTAGCAAGTCATGTATCTGCCGGTCTCGCGCCAGCCAGGGCGCCTGAAAACGTGATTCATCGGGAGCGGTGCAAAACACCAGGCGCAGTTGCGCGACGACGTTGGTGAAGAACTCATCAAACAATGGACTGCGCAGCAATCCGACGATGTGTTGGTGAAATGCCAGGCTGTGGGTGCCGACGGCACGCCAGTCCTCACGCTCCCGGGCCAACTCGGTGGCTTCCAGGGCTTCGAGCATCCGGTCGGACTGATAATCACGCAGTGGCTGACTGGCGCTGATGGCTTGCAGTTCCAGGGTGCGACGGACCTTGAACAGATCGCGCACATCATCAGCCCCCAGCCTACGCACCATCACGCCTTTGTTGCGGACATAACGGGTCAGCCCTTCCTGACCCAGACGGTGCAACGCCTCGCGAATCGTGTTTCGCGAGGCGTTGTAGGCCGACACCAGATCGTTTTCCACCAACGCCATGCCGGGCAGCAAACGCCCGCCGATGATGTCAGCGCGTAACTCCAATGTGATGTGGTCGGCCAGGGACAGTCCGCTGCTCATACTCAACGCCTCTAGATTGTTCAACAATCGTCAGCGAATGAGTAGTCACTATTCGTGCCATCACCTGTCGTGAACTAGTCCTCCCAATATTTGAACAACACGCTGGCGTTCACGCCGCCAAATCCGAAGCCGTTGGACATGGCGTACTCGATCGTCATTGGCCGCGCCTGACCATGAACAATGTCCACGCCTTGGGCTGCTGGATCCGGGTTATCGAAGTTGAGCGTGGCCGGCACCACCTGATCGCGGAGCGCCAACAGCGTAAAGATCGCCTCGATCCCGCCTGCGGCACCGAGCAAATGCCCGGTCGCGGACTTGGTCGACGATACCGCTATCTTGTTGTCCGAGCCGAACAGCGACTTGATGGCCGCCAATTCCCCGAGATCGCCAACCGGTGTCGAAGTTGCGTGAGCATTGAGATGCTGCACCTGTGCCGGCGAAATACCCGCCTGAGCCAACGCCAGCGACATCGCCCGACGCGCACCGCTGCCATCTTCAGGCCCCGCGGTCAGGTGATAAGCATCGGCGCTGGTGCCGTAACCGACCAGCTCGGCCAACGGCTGAGCGCCGCGCGCCAGTGCATGTTCCAGGGATTCGATTACCAAAAGGCCCGAGCCCTCGCCCATCACAAAGCCATCGCGACCACTGTCGAACGGTCGCGAGGAGCGCTCCGGGGTGTCGTTGTAACCGCTGGACAAGGCTCGAGCCGCCGCGAACCCGGCGAGACTGACACGATCGATCGCCGCCTCCGCACCGCCGCACACCGCAATGTCCGCCTCGCCACATCGAATCAGCCGCGCCGCATCACCAATCGCCTGAGCCCCGGCCGCGCACGCTGTTACCGGAGCCCCCAAAGGGCCCTTGAAACCGTGCTCGATCGACACATGGCCCGCGGCAAGATTGACCAGAAACGAAGGAATGGTGAACGGCGACAAACGTCGCGGGCCACGGTTGTCGGTGGTGCGCACCGCATCGGCAATCGCGCCGAAACCACCCACGCCCGAACCAATAATGGTGGCAGTGCGTTCCTGGGCTTTGGCGTCCTGCGGTTGCCAACCGGCCTGCTCCAGCGCCTGACGCGCCGCCTCCATGGCAAACATAATGAAGCGATCCATCTTCTTCTGCTCTTTGGGCGGTGTCGCCCGGTCCGGATCGAAACCCGCCTCGGGATCTTCCGCCAGAGTTTGCACCGCGCCACCGACCTTGGTGGACAGATCGGCAACCACCTCGTCCGGTAACGCCCGCAACCCGGAGCGCCCGGCCAATAGACGTGCCCAAACCGCTTCGACGCCACTACCCAACGGCGACACCAGGCCCATGCCCGTGACCACCACTCGACGATTACTCATAACGCAAATACCTCAAGCCTATTCATGGTGCCTCACTTGTAACGCGTGGCGGCCGTGCTTCTGGATAGATTCGGCGCCATCGCATGACGCGCCGCCATAAAGGCCTCCCACTCGGAGGCATTCGGTAACGAAGGAATGGTGATCAACTCACCCTGGTCCAGACCCGACAACGCCGCGTCGACCATCTCCCCCGCCTCCATGATCATGTCCGCCGGAATCTGGGACGCATCGATACCGGAGCGCTCCAAAATCTCGGTGCGTGTTACACCCGGCAACACCGCTTGAACCTGGACCCCGGTGCCTTCCAGTTCGGCGTTCAACGACTGAGTGAGACTCAACACATAAGCCTTGCTCGCGCTGTACGTCGCATTGAACCGCTCTGGAAACAACGCCACCACCGATGCAATATTGATAATCGTCCCACGACCCGCCTTGGTAAAACTGGCCGCCGCCGCCGAGGCCAGCCGCGTCACCGTGGTGACGTTCAGCTGAATCAACCGCTCCAGCTGATCCATATCCGCGTTGGCAAGCAAACCATCCGCCGCGACACCGGCGTTGTTCAGCAACAGGCTGATACTCGAATCGCTGCGCAGACGCTGCTCAAGCTTCAACACATCATCCTTTTGCGTCAGATCCGCCTTCAGTACCTCCACCTGAACACCATGCGCGGCGCGCAACTTGCTCGCCGCGGCCTCCAGCCGTTCCAGATCACGGGCAACCAGCAACAAATCAAAACCGCGCGCCGCCAACCGCTCCGCGTAAACCGCCCCGATGCCGGAAGAAACACCGGTGACGAGGGCCGTACCTTGGTTCTGGACAGAATTCATGACAATGCTCCTGGAGGATGCTTGAGGAAGGCGAAGTGCCTGAATGTCAAAGCGCTTCAGCGAATAACGAATTTATTATAGGCATAATTTAAGCGTTATATGATAGTCGTAATTTTTTGTCTTCTGATGAAAGGCGTCAAATCACCCTCTGCGGCAATATGCAAAAAGGCCGGTCAATGACCGGCCTCTTGGTGTGGATTTATAAGCTTAGTTCACTTCCAGCTTCTCGCGATTCTTGTCCAGAATGGCTTTGCCGATCCCTTTCACTTCCAGCAATTCGTCGATGGACGAAAACGGACCATTACTCTCACGATAAGCAACAATCGCCTTGGCCTTCGCTTCACCAATCCCGGACAACTCGCGCTGCAGAGTCGGCGCATCAGCCCCATTGAGATCGACCTTGGCGGTTTGAGCCTTGGCGGCAGCGTCCAGCATCAAGGGTGCCTTGGCAGCCTCTGGCGCAGCCGTTGGCGCAGCGATGGCCGCAATAGAGGCGCTGGTGAGCAGGGCAAAAACCAGAGAGTAGAAATAGCCAGTACGCATAAATGAAGCTCCATGACATCGATTGAGAAAGCAGCTTTTCCGAAGCTGCCTCCTAAACTTAGGCGATGTGGTGGAGCTGTCAAAAGTGTGTCTGTTGCAGGATGTGAAACAATCAAGGCTCGAGACGGCGTTGCTGGTGGATCCAGTCGACAATCTCGCCGTCAGGGGTATAGCCGCTGACCGTTTCACGCAGGAGCTGGCGCACGCGGGAGTAATCATCCTCCTCGACAGCCAACAACAGCTCAGTCAAACGGCCCTTGAGCACGTCCCAGGGCAGATGGTCTTCGTTGGCGGACATGATCATCGGATGTGGCGTCGCAGCGACGTTATCCCCGATCAGCAACTCTTCGTAGAGCTTCTCGCCCGGACGCAGGCCAGTGAACTCAATGGAAATGTCACCGTGCAGGTTCTTCTCCGAGCGGATGCTCAAACCGGACAGGTGAATCATCTTCTCCGCCAGTTCGATGATCTTCACCGGTTCACCCATGTCCAGGACGAACACATCACCGCCCTGCCCCATGGATCCGGCCTGGATTACCAACTGCGCGGCTTCGGGAATGGTCATGAAGTAGCGGGTAATTTTCGGGTGCGTGACCGTCAGCGGGCCACCGGACTTGATCTGACTGTGGAACAACGGAATCACCGAACCGGACGACCCAAGCACATTGCCAAAACGAACCATGGTGAAACGGGTTTTGTTGACCCGGGATACATTCGCCTTGTCGCCAAACAGTACCGGGGCGATTTCACGACTGAGGGCCTGAAGGGTCAACTCCGCCAGACGCTTGGTACTGCCCATGACGTTGGTCGGACGTACAGCTTTATCGGTTGAGATCAGCACAAAGTTGGCCACACCCGACTGCAAGGCAGCCTGAGCGGTATTCAACGTGCCCATGACATTGTTGAGCACGCCTTCAGCGATATTGTGCTCGACCATCGGCACATGCTTATAAGCGGCGGCGTGATAAACGGTATCTACGCGCCAGGTCTTCATCACATCGAGCAGTTTGTGCGGGTGACGTATGGAGCCGAGGATAGGCAGCAACTTGACCGGTACCGACTCACGGCAGGCGCGCTGCTCCAATTCCGACAAGATGCTGTAGAGGTTGAACTCACTGTGCTCAAACAGCAGAAGCGTGGTCGGGCCAAGGGAGAAGATCTGCCGGCACAGCTCCGAACCGATCGATCCGCCAGCACCAGTGACCATCACGGTCTTGCCTTTGATACAGCGCTCAAGCAAATCGGCCTGGGCTGGCACGGCGTCACGACCCAACAAGTCAGCGATATCCACTTCCTGAATGTCTTCAACCTTGACCCTGCCGCTGGCCAGATCGGTGAAATTCGGAACACTTCGTACGTGAAGCGGGAAACCTTCCAGCAGATTGAGAATTTCCCTGCGTCGCGCGCGGGTGGACGACGGTAGGGCCAGAAGGATTTCCTGTGCACCGGTGACGTCGATCATCTGCTGGATGTGTTTGGGCTTGTAGACCTGTAGACCAGAGATAGAGCGATCGGCGATGCTGGAGTCGTCGTCGATGAACGCCACGGGGCGCATGACTCGGCCCATGCGAAGTGCTGCAACCAGTTGATTGCCCGCCACGCCTGCACCGTAAATGGCGACCTTGGTTAGGCCATCATCGCGACTGGTGAACGGTACATGCTGGGCGGCTGTGAACCAGTCGCCCATGAAGTACTGGCGCATGCACAAGCGCAGACCGCCGATGATGACGAGGCTTAGCCACCAGTAGTTGAAAACGATGGAGCGTGGCACTACCGTTTCGTGATTGCTGTACCAATAGACAACGACAGCCAGAATAAGCGACGAAAGGCTAACGGCCTTGATAATGGCGATGAGGGCGTCATTACCGAAATAGCGCATGACGGCACGGTACATGCCAAAACGTATGAACAAGGGAATAGCGATAATTGGGGCACAGGCGAAGAGCCAAAAATGGACTCTCAAGGGGTTGTACATATCATCCAGGCCCAGACGCACGATAAACGCTAGCCACAGGGCGATCCAGACCAGCAGGATGTCTGTAGCGACCTGAATTAACCTTTTTCGACGCCGAGGGAGCCCTACCAGGTACGCTCTGATTTTATCCATAAACCCTTCAAACACCTTAGTCCTCCTCTCTGCAGCCCCTTCACCTGAAACCTCAAAGGCGCGCCGCAATCACTCTAAACCTAATGACAGAGTAGTAGCTGCTTAGTTCTATACCGCTGAATCTTCCTGATTTCCGGCGCGAAATTTTATTGCCAGCACGATCAGTGGCACATAAGCCAAAATGCCCCCCAAAGCTCCGTCCAGACCAAAACGTGTCACGCACACGGCTATTGGCAACAGCCAGAACAGATTGATCATGCCAACAGCGATCGTTATCGGTAAATGCTTGCCGAAGCGACGTGAGGCAAATTGGTAGGCATGACTGCGATGCGCTTCATAGACTTTCTCCCCTCTAAACAAACGGCGAAACAGCGTAAATGTCGCATCGACGATGAATACCCCAAGCAAAATCAGCCAGGCCCATAGCATAGGCGCACTCACCCACGCCGCCTGCAGAGAAAGCCCCCCCAGCACCATGCCAAGAAATCCACTGCCGGCGTCGCCCATGAAAATCTTCGCGGGTGGGAAATTCCAATAAAGGAAACCTGCCACAGAAGCGGCGAGCAACAACGGTCCCCAAATCAGGCTGTCCAGACCTGCCAACCAATAAAGCAGACAGGCTCCCAGGCAGGCACACATCGCTTCTACGCTGGCAATGCCATCGATTCCGTCCATGAAGTTGTAGAGATTGAGTAACCACACCAGATAGAAAGCTGCCAGCACATGACCTGCCCAGCCCATATCGACATACACGCCAAACAGTGCGATTGGAGGCAAACCACCCATCCAGCCCAGCAACCAGACCGCCGCCGCGAAATGCCCCAACAAACGCCAGCGTGCGGCGATATGTCCGTGATCGTCCATAAAACCAATCAACGCTATCGAGAGCCCTGCCCCTGCACTCGCGAAAAAGGCAGATGGCGCAATCAGTCCAGCGGCGTACAGAAATACCAACGACACAATAAAAGCCACGACAATTGCTACGCCACCACCGCGCGGTGTTGCAACCACGTGAGAACTACGGGCGTTCGGGACATCCATCAATCTTCGAGAAATCGCGTACTTGCGTAACGCCGCCGTCAGAAAAAAGGAAATACAGACAGCCACTGGAATGAACCACGCATAATTCATTTTTGGCGAGACTCCAGAAAATGCTGCGCGGTCAATTTCAACCCTTCATCCAGACTTGCAGGTGGACGCCACCCGAGCAATTCCTTGTTTTTCTGGATATCGACCTGCAATGAGCCGAAAAGCCGTTGAGCTACCGCACGTCGTCCCAATAAGCCAGCCAGGAACAGCAGCAACCCGGCAGGAACGGGTATAAGCCAGGTTTTCGCCCCCAAATAAGTGACAAGGCGCCGCATCAACTGGGTCGTTGAAACATCACTATCATCGCTTACCAGAAAGACCTGATTCGCAGCGTGGGGATGATCGACACACGTATTGATCAGATCAACGACATTTTGCAGTGATACTAGGCTTCGCTGATTGTTCACCGCCCCGAATGGTAGCGGAATACCCTTGATCAACCATCGCATCATTTGCTGAAAGTTCGCACCTACACCTGCACCGTAAATAAGCACCGGACGGATGATTACAACTTCAATGGCTCCATCCTGGGCCAGTTGCATAAGTTGTTGTTCTGCTTCGCACTTGGAAATCGCATATGAATCCGAAGGCAGTGGAATATCATCTGCAGAGAACGCACGTCCTGACGCAGTAGTTTCCCCATTGACTTTGATAGAACTGATAAAGATGAATCTTTTAACGCCAGCCAGTATGGCCTGCCGCGCCAGGTTAAGTGTCCCTTCGACATTGACCGCACGAAATTTTTCCAGCGATTGCGCCGGATCCTCGTGCATGACGTGCACTCGAGCCGCCGAATGCACAATCACATTCACACCGGAAAGAGACTGAGCCCAATTGGTGGCTCGATCTATATTCGATATATAAATCTTTTGTACTACTTCGGGCAACTTGCTATTCAAATTTCTGAGCGGAGCCACAACCGATGTTTCCGGTAACGTGCAGAAATGCTTTACCAGAGCACTTCCCAGAAACCCCGTAGCACCGGTTACAAGTATTTTTTTTGACATTTCAAACCGATTTAAAAAATTGATAGCAATGGAATAATCTATCACGAAAAGACGTCATTTTGAGCGCTGAATTTGTGTGTTACCCCCAGCCCTCCCTCCGACCGCCAAGCGTCTGGTCCGCAGATGAGGAATTCCACGCTATCGATTCAAGACGAATTTCCATCACACCGGTTGGAGCAAACACCCGGGAGAGATAGAATCCACCCAATTTTGACTAAAAGCTCACTGAGTAGAGCCTAGGCGTCTAGCCAAGATGGCTGGCGTCAGCAAGTGATTCAAAATAAATACTAAATTCAATAGGCCAGGCCTCGAAGGGAGCACATCGATGCAGCAAATCAATAATCTCAGCGCGAAAATCGCCAAATACCGAGATCAGATCGATGCATCCATCCAACGCGTGGTGTCCAGCGGATGGGTTGTGCTGGGTCCGGAGGTCAAACGTTTTGAAGCGTCCTTTGCCCAATACCTGGGCGCTGACCACTGCATAACCGTCGCCAATGGCACCGATGCAATTGAATTGGCCCTCAAGGCTCTGGGTGTTGAAAAAGGTGACGTGGTCGCTACTGTCGCCAACGCCGGCATGTATACCACCACTTCGGTCCTGGCCATTGGTGCCGTACCCACCTTCATGGATGTCGACTTCGATACCCAGGTCGTAACGCTTGCCCAAGTCAAACGTGCCGTTGAGGCAGGCGCCAAAGTCGTCGTCGTCACTCACCTTTATGGTTTGGCTATCCCGGAAATCCAGGAAATCGCCACTTTCTGCGCGGACAACGGCATTGCGCTCCTGGAAGATTGCGCACAAGCACACGGAGCCAGCCTGCATGGCAAACGTGTAGGGACATTCGGGAACGCCTCGAGCTTCAGTTTCTACCCGACAAAAAACCTCGGCGCGCTTGGCGACGGCGGTGCAGTAGTCACCAACTCTGCTGAAATTGCGCAGCGAGTCTCACAATTGCGTCAATACGGCTGGTCTTCCAAATACTGCGTGGAGCTGAGCGGAGCCAGAAACAGCCGCCTGGACGAAATGCAAGCTGCCATTCTCTCCGAGTTCCTGCCCCATCTTGATCAGGGCAATGCCCGACGCAACGAAATTGCCGAACGTTATCGCAATGAAATAAATCAACCTGACATTGTTCATCCGCAAGGGAAAAGCGATGCCTGGGTCGCTCACCTTTATGTGATCAAGAGCCCGAAACGGGACTCCCTGCAGCAACATCTGCGTGGCTTGCAAATCGCTTCCGAGGTCCACTACCCGATTCCTGACTACAAACAACCTGTATTCAAGAACGTGAATGTTGACTGCCACTTGGCCAACACCGAGCGTTTGGCAAAAGAGATTTTGACTCTGCCATGCTATCCAGAAATGGAAGAGCATGAAGTCAGCGCAGTGATCAAAGCAGTCAATGGATGGGCTGCATGACATACTCGATCATCATCCCGGTTTACAAAAACGCAGAATCCATTCCACGCTTGATTCAGGCTCTCAGCGAAATCAACGAGAGTCTGAACAACGAGGTAGAAGCGGTTTTTGTCGTCGATGGCAGCCCGGATGCATCGTTTGAGTTGATTCAAAAAGAACTGCCAAACCTGCCTTTTTCCGCGCAGTTAATTGCTCATTCGAGGAATTTCGGCTCTTTCCCGGCCATTCGTACGGGCCTGATGGCAGCAACCGGGGAATATTTCGGCGTCATGGCGGCCGACCTGCAGGAACCACCGGAACTGTTGATCAGCTTCTTCCAGTCGCTGTCGAACGATGAGTGTGATGTGGCCATCGGGACACGTAACGCCCGTAAGGATCCGCTTTTCAGCCGACTGGCCTCTTCAATGTTCTGGGGCCTCTATAGAAAGCTGGTGGTCCACGACATGCCTAAAGGTGGCGTGGATATCTTTGGCTGCAACAACGCCTTCAAAGAGCAGCTTCTGAAGCTTGAAGAATCTCGTTCGTCGTTGATCGCATTAATATTCTGGCTCGGTTTCAGAAGAAAATTCGTCGACTACGATCGCCAGGTTCGCCAGGAAGGCAAGTCAGCTTGGACGTTCAAGAAGAAGCTGGAATACATGATGGACAGCGTCTTCGCTTTCACCGACTACCCTATTCGTCTTTTGATCAAAATGGGTGCGATAGGCTCATTGGTGTCAGCTGTAATAGGCCTGATGGTCATCATTGCAAGAATTCACGGCACCATCGCAGTACCAGGGTATGCCGCCACCATGGTCGTGGTCCTGCTGCTGGGTACTTTGAATCTTCTGGGTTTGGGCCTTGTAGGCACCTATGCCTGGCGCGCCTATGAGAACACCAAACAACGACCGTTGGCAGTCGTGAGCATGCAATTGAACAATAGGGAGCAAGCTGATCATGTCTAACCCGACTATCCATCCCAGCGCAGATGTTAAAAGCACCAGCATCGGCCAAAACACCCGTGTCTGGCAGTACGTTGTTGTTTTCCCCGACGCTGTGATCGGTGCAGATGTGAACATCTGCTCCCATTGCCTGATTGAAAACGATGTCGTTATCGGCGACAGAACGACAATCAAGTCTGGCGTGTATGTCTGGGATGGACTGCGAATTGGTAATGATGTGTTTATTGGTCCGAATGTCACGTTCACCAATGACAAGTTTCCTCGCTCCAAGATTTACCCGGAAACGTTTCTGCCAACGGTGATACACGACAAGGCCTCGATCGGCGGTGGCGCCGTGATCCTCCCAGGAGTCACCATCGGTATTGGTGCAATGGTAGGAGCTGGCGCGGTGGTCACCAAATCCGTGCCTCCGTATGCGATTGTGACAGGGTCACCGGCGCGGATTACCGGATACGTAGAGAATTCAGCGGCAAGCGACAACAGCGAAAAACCGAAGCTCGTTGAAAACGCGGAGTCGCAAGAAGGGATTACAAGGGTAGGAGTGGGCGAAGTCACCTCACACAGCTTCAAATACGTAGCGGACATGCGGGGCGATTTGTCGGTCGGCGAATTCGAAAAGGAAATCCCGTTTATTCCGAAGCGCTATTTCCTGGTGTTTAACGTACCCAGCCAAAAAACCCGCGGCGAACATGCTCATCACAAATGCCATCAATTCCTTATCTGCGTCAAAGGGAGTTGCGCTGTAGTGGTAGATGACGGTCAAAGCCGCGCAGAAGTGATGCTCGACGCTCCGAACAAAGGCATTTACTTGCCACCCTTGATCTGGGGTATCCAGTATAAGTACTCGGAAGATGCTGTCCTGCTGGTATTCACTTCCGACTACTATGACGCGGCTGATTACATTCGGGACTACTCCGACTTTTTGAAAATAACAGGCTCGAAAAACTAGTGAGCATTACCATTTCAAAAGAACATGTACGCCGATGGGTATCGTTCCTGGCAGGAGGTTTTTTAAACACCCTCCTGACCTATGGAATCTATTTATTGCTTAACATGTATATAAGCTATCAAAAATCCTATGTCATCGCTTATATAACCGGAATCGTATTTTCGTACCTGTTTAACGCACAAATTGTTTTCAATGTAAAAAAATCATGGAAAGGCTTGATGGCCTACCCTTTAGTGTATCTGCTCCAGTACATATTGGCTGCCTTAATGCTTAGCCTTATGGTGGAGAGATTAGGCATACCTAAAGAAATAGCGCCGCTTTTGATCATTGTCCTGCTTCTGCCTGTAACTTACTTGCTGAGCAAAACGATACTTAAAGCTACACATCAGTCTAAGACAGGAATGGACCAGTAGAGCCAAATGACAAACCTGACAGAACAACTAACACTTGAAAAACTTTCCCCGCCGAACTCTGATGCCGGGGTAAAGTTTTGGATGGCACATATCTTGCCCTCCGCTATTTTGGTCTTGGCATTGTGGTTACCCTACGGATTTTCTCTAATAGGTTTGATCGAAGAGTGGGGATTGCTGGGATTGTTTACAACCCACGGTGTATTCTTCATAGCGGATACTACCAGCCCTCTTGCTGCACATGCGCTACGTCCACTGACGATCCTTCCACAAGCAATTGCCTACTACTTGGACCCCTACTCATTTAAATACTGGAATGTGTTACTTGCCCTCTCATTATGCATAAAGGGTTCAAGCCTGAGCTACATAACGAACTATATTACCGGCTCGCGAAAGTGGGGAGTTATCGCCGGACTGCTAATTATTATTTATCCAGCCGACACAATGCAATTGTCGCTCAGAGCACTCCATATAAACTGGGCGCTTAGCTTAACGCTACTAGGGACGGCCATATTCATAGCAACTCTGCAGCCGAGATCGAAACTCGCGTCATACTCAATGGCTATCGTTTCGGCATTGTTTTTGTTAGCCGCCTGCTCAATGTATGAAGCCTCACTATTACTTTCGGTGTTGCCATTTCTAATAGTGCTCACTAAATCAGGCTTTACATGTACCTCGCGACATCTGATTCTTAAATCTTGGAAAAGTCTAATATGGGTCTCAGGCGCGCTTAGCTATATTGTTTACGTGATATATACGGCACCACATGTTACAAGTTATCAGAGCGCTCTTTCTGGCACCAACGTGATAAGCACGATAAAGCTTTCGCTACCCAATCTATTCTCGATCGGCCTATTGAGAACAACTTTGGGCGGGTGGTATGACGCAATAATAATAACCACTACAGAGTTCAGTACATACTGGTACGCTATCAGCACACTAGCTTTAGCCTCCATTATAATTTTTGGACTGCTGCATCAGTCCAAAGAAAACAAAATCATTGAAACCTCTCCTCAACTGAGCCTCGTAGTACGCTTATTTGCGGCTGGCATCATACTAGCGCTTTTAGGCTACGCCCCGTTCCTATTATCTCCCCCTCATCAATCAATAAGCCAGCGTACGTTCCTTTTCGCAACTCCTGGTGGCGCACTTGCAACTTTGGCCATAATTTTAGCCATTAACAAAGCCAACAAATATTTGGCTACGAGCTGCATGGCATTCTTGATTTTCGTTGGATTTTCAACCCAGCTATATCAATTCCACCACTATGTTAAACTCTCGGATAGGCAGCGCGGTGTGTTAAACAATATCGTCGAACAGTTTGACGGAGACATCAAGGACAAAACCCTCGTAGTTATTGACAAGACAAACCAGCTGAATCACACCTGGATGTTTATTAATGAAAACCTTCAGGCAAGCCTTAACTATATCTATGGCCATCCATTTAATAAAATGGAGGTTTGCCATGAACGGGGCGATGAATGGCAGCATATCGACAGTGTTGCCCGCAAGGGAACTTGTGAAGAAACAGCTAATGAATGGATATTTCATTACCCGGCACCAATCAGTGACCCAAGCATGAAACTAAGCCCACAGATAGAAGACAAAAGGCTTACCAAATCTCAGACAACAACCCTTGTAGTAAACCCTGATGAGGTTGTAACAGTTAATTCGAATCGCTCGGACATTCTACGAAATGACCAAAGTAGTACAGGTTCTATCTATCGCGGGGTCCTCGATAAACCTGCTTATCATAATTCGCTAGTAGATTTCTCCGATCAGAAACCCAATGAAAATTATTTTTGGGGATTTGGTAAATGGTGGAGCATGGAGTTGCCAACAGCCGGCTCTGGCTGGCGCGAGGCTGAATGGATCGTTAACAAATTCCAACATAATGCTTCAGCTTGGAAAAATAACAAACAGGCATCTATTGACTTTAAACTTTCACCTTCATCAGACCGCTATCAGCTACACGGGTTATTTAACGCCTTTATGAATACCCAAATAAAGACAAGCATGAAAATTGAAATAAATGGCGTTCGCATCCCCTTCGTATGGAAAGAAGACAACAGCTTCGAAGCTGAACTTGTCAAGATCCAGCTTCGGGATGGAATTAACACAATTACGTTTATTAGTGACGTAGATGAAAAATACTTTGATTTTTCGGCAAGACTTGACGGGTTTGAGATAAAAACTCTTCCTCAAACTTACTAATTTAGCTACTGCTTCCTGCCGTCCAATTAGCGACGCGCAGGAAGCAGCACCTAATAAAAGGTTCTCACGGAATCCCGGGAAACACAGAAACAAGAACGCCGATTTGATTGATAATGTTCGTGCGAGCAAACACATCTAACAAACCGGCGTTCTTATGCGCGATATTAATACTTTCCTTCCTTTTTGGGAGGGTTTTTCTGTCGTCACGATCAAGCTGATGGTGACGCCCTCAAGATCGATCTGACACCCAGCGCCACCCGATTCCCTTCCTGTGGCAGGTGCCAAAAACCCTGTTCAACCACACATGAGTATTGCCAGCGAGTCATTCGTGATCTGCCCATTCTCGGTCGAGCAGTGCGCCTGAGCGTCTTGCTCCGGTGCGTTGGTTGCCGCGATTGTGGCAAACGCATGGAGGCCGTCAGTTGGCTGGATCGCTATGCCCGCATGACGCGCCGTTTGGCCGATGCGGTCGCCTTCCCACCTTGCACGTGGCCTAGATGTTTGGGTTGCATTGGGACACCGTTCGGTTGCTGGAGCGTCGAGCCTTGCAGGCGATGTTGAGTGAGCTGCCGAAGGCGCAGCCACGACGCCTGGTGATGGATGAATTCGCGCTGTTCAAAGGGAATCGCTACGCCAGTGTTGTGTTGGATGCCGATACGCGACGAGTGCTATGGATCGGCGAAGGCCGCAGCCGGGCGGCGGTTCGGCCCTTTTTCGAAGAGTTGGGGCCAGAGGGGTGTGCTCGAATCGAAGCGGTGGCAATGGACATGAACAACGCTTTTGACCTGGAGGTTCGTCAGTACTGCCCAAAAGCGCGAGTGGTGTACGACCTTTTCCATTTGGTGGCCAAGTTTGGCCGAGAGGTGATTGATCGGGTTCGCGTCGACGAAGCTAATCGACTGCGTCATGACAAGCCTGCCCGAAAGGTCATCAAGCAGGCGCGTTGGCTACTTCTGCGTAACCCTCAGAATCTGAAAACGCCGGAGCAACAGGTCCGCTTGGAAGATCTGCTGGCGGCCAACCAAGCATTGATGACGGTCTATTTGATGAAGGCTGAACTAAAGACGCTCTGGACGCCGCGTACCGCTTGGGGCTGGAGATCGACGTGGAAGCAATGGCTTTGCCATGCTCATGAAAGTGAGATCCCTGCTCTGATCCAGTTCCCCAAACGGCTAAAGCTTTACTGGCGGGGCATCGTAAGTCGGGTTCGCTGGCCGATGCACACAGGGTAGCTGGAGGGGATAAACAACCGAATAAAGGTCATCAAGCGGATGGCGTACGGTTACCGGGATAGCGAATTCTTTTTCATGAAGATCAAGAGCGTTTTTCCCGGTAATCCATGAAGAACCTAATAAAAGCCCCCAAAAAAACGCTCCCTGCAAGGCCCAGTTGGCAACCAGCAAGATATTCCGCTACTGGGATGCGGGGTTCATTACAGCCCTACACCGTATTTATATAAACCTTGCCTCACACAGGCAGAGTTTACGGCGTTTTTACATCTAAAGGAAAAGTAAGGATCGCAGCTGATCCCGTCATATTGCACTATGAAGAGATCCCGGAGGCAAGGTGAAGCGGTCATCCACCAATCGATACTCTTCATCGCCAGTTACTTGTCACCGCCCTGCATAAGCAGAGGAAACAAATTTATTGGGGCGTTGTACTTCCTCTCAACGGTTCGGATTGTTTAAACAGAGGCTTGAGTGATGAAAATTGACGGCAAAAACTCAAGAACACTTTGCCTGTGCGCAGACCATAAAGCTCCACACTTTTATGTAAACCAAAGCACACTGAAAATAGCACGACAAGAATTTGGATTGTTGCAGGGAGGAATGTCAATCCAAAATAATCTACGGCGGAGGTTATATAGCCCCAAAGCCAGTTATGAAACAGATAGACAGAAAATGTCATATTAGAAACCAAGCGTATCAAGGGTCCGTCTTCCATCCGAAATCGAAAGCTCCACCCTAATAGAAATATCGCGACAGCATAAAAGCCAAAATTAAACTCTTTCCAATTAGGCTGATATTTCGGAACCATATACAGAAAACAAGAAAAAAGAATAAAAAAACTAGCGATACATAGATTTTTTTTGGAGTTTCCAGTTTCCCAAAGATAGATACACCCCCCCATAAACAGGAAGGATGAATAAATTGATTGATATGCCAAGGGCAGATTTTCTGAGCCAGGAAAGGGTGGCAGTGCAATAATTACCGCGGCAACAACCATAAATACAATAGGCAAATATTTCTGGCATCTAAAAAAGCCTAAAGACTTGATGACAGCCATTACTATATAGAAAACTATCTCTAGCCTAAGCGTCCACTCAACGCCTCCCAGAGCCAAAGGAGTGCCAAAAAAATCGCCTATCAAAAGAACGCGCGGCACCCATACCGATAAAGGGGGAAAGGCAATACCGCCTAAATAATAAGCAAAAATACTCTCCAGTACCACGGCTACAATAAACAGCGGATAGATCCTGAAAAATCTTTTTATCAGGAACTCTAATGTCGACTCTGACTGCAGAACGTGAGTAATGATATATCCCGATGTCAGAAAAAAAACGATGACCCCTGCACCACCGCCATAACACAACGGAAGAAGGACTTGCGCTAAATACCGAACAGTTATATGTAGAGTTTCATTAGTGGAGGCAAAAGCGAATACTGCATACATTTTGTGTGCAATTAACACACTCATGAATGCAAATATTCGCATAACATCGAGAAAAACAATCCTGTCGGTGGTTCTATTAGCCATTTTTTGACCGCGCATTAAGGAATTGTAGCCAGTTGACTGAGGAGGTGATTGCGACATCGAGAACTATACAAGCCCTGGTTGCCACTGTCAGCTCTCGTCCTGTCCGACAAGAAAATAACAACCTCAGAAGTTACGGTAACTCATATGAGATGCAGGCCATAGCCGCACTTGAAATCCCCAAGGATACGGAAGACATAAATATAAAAACTAGCAAAAGTACAAGCCAATTCTGGTAAATTTTAGCCTTGAACATATTCCATTCAAACCCAGTAACTACAGCACCGAACAGTACTAAGTAAATGGGAAAGAAAAAACGCGTCTCAACAGCGCCAGGCAAGATAGCCAATACCGGCAAGAGAAGGGGAGCTAAATAAGCCGCCTCAATCCATCGTTTATCCCTACGCAACCAATAGACCAAAACACAGAAAAACAATAAGCAAAAACATAAAAATGAGACAATGCTTTTGTTGATTGATGGCTTTTCAGCATAGACAATACCATCACGCACATCCAAGCCATTGATAAAATGCCGCCCATAAATACCCAGAAACTGTACAGGATGCTTTATTACCATAGATAAATAGTCCCGCATATTGGGATCGGCGAACGATGACTTATCAAGATCCCTTAGTGCCATTCCTGCAGGATCACTGTAAAAAATACTTGGCGCGGGCGTATCTTTACCTGCATAGGTTTCATAACGCTGGACTACCACTCCCCAATAGAGTTGCTGGGCCATTAACGGCTTGCCTTTCACCATGCCCATCACTAATGGTGAGGCAACCCCATGTATACGCTTGTTAATCAACATTTGTGGCGCAGCGATAGTTAAAGCACCTAGTAAAAAAACAAGCATCCCAAGGGCACGCAAGCGCCAAGGTTTACCCCGCATAAAAACAAATACAACAACAAAGAAAAGTGCTATAGCAGCGAATAGATAAATTGTGCGAACATTATAAGCCGCACTTACAGCGGCACCTGCCAGAAACAGCCAACACAACCAATATCGGGAGTTCGCGCGACTGGCCAACGCGACACTAATAATAAGTATAAGTAGCGCAGGCAAGTCAGATAATGGGAATAGAAATAAACCCGGAAAAAGCGTGAGCGTCAGTAATGCGAAAGCCGTCCGTCGAATAAAGGACAGTTTGCCACCAAAGGTCTTCAAGAAAAAGTTAGCGATGGGGCCCGTCAGTAAGTAAGCATAAACTGCGGAAGAAGCAATCTGAAAAACAATTCGACCATTATCGCCTACCATATCAGCAAGCATGTGGACAGGCACAAGTAAAAGTGGGTAAAAATAGCCACGTAACACTTCAGGAAAGTTCACTATGACCGAAGGCGCACTAAGCGCCCAATACAAGCTCGAATCAAAAGGATAGAAAGATATATCCATGACCCGATGAAGCACGAAAGACAGCAGGCACACAGTAATAAAAGAAAATAAATGCTGTTGCCGTTGAAGCGAACCCAATAAGTCCATGACACTCTCTACGTTTAGTATTGTTTAATGCGCTATTCTTGTCGCTATGTAAGTACTGTATAGACGCAAAACTCTAATCGACACTTCAACCATAAACATCTTACTTCAAAAGCGAGCGATATATTTCGCAGTAGGACTTAACCATCTTATCGGCCTTAAAATACTGCTCATAACGTTTCAAAGCACTTTCACCCATTTTGGCAGCCGTCAACGGGGCATCCCACAACTTCTGCATTGCGACTGCAAGCGATACGCCGTCTCCCGGTTTCGCCACATATCCCGTTTCACCCTCGATATTGATGAACGTTGTACCCGTGCCAATTTCGCAAGATATTAACGGTTTTCCATACATAGCGCCTTCGAGTAGAGTAATCCCAAAGGCTTCGGACCGGAGGTGAGAGGGAAATACCAAAGCGAAACAAAGAGACAGCAGTGCTGCCTTGTCACTGTCGGGCAAGGCACCAACAAAAAAAACATTTTCCAGGTTTGCATCTTTAGCCTTTTGTTTCAGCGCCTTCTCCATAGGTCCCCTCCCCATGATCACAATGGGCAGTTTTGTCTGCTGAGCAGCTTCCAGCAGATAATCAAGGCCCTTGTAATAACGCAGCGCGCCCACAAAAAGGAAAAAACGCTCACCCAGCGTCTCACGCCAATGAGCCATTGATGTGTCAGTCGCTTCCGGGTATGTATTGCGATCTATACCAATAGGGACGACCTTGACCTTATCTATGTACTTTCCCAGTATGTCGCTGCTGGCGACATAGTTAGGTGAAGACGCAACGATCACATCCACATCTCGCAGAAACGCATTCAAAAGTGGATTATATAGTCGGAGTAAAGACTGCTGTTTCACGATATCCGAGTGATAAGAAACAACGGTCGGTTTTTTGATTCTGGTTAGAAAGTGCACCATATCCATGAATGGCCACGGGAAATGGTAATGGACAATATCTGCTTGCTTTGCGAGTTCGAAGAAATCCTTGAACGCTCCGATTGAAAAACCAGTGGAGGCAATCTGAAAATTCTCATATGACCGATGCGTAATATGGCTTCCAAGCCTTTCGTTACGCATTGCACCACGGGAGCTGAGATACAGGACTTCAGATTCGATGCCATGCTGTATGCCGCCCTCAGCAAGCTGAAAGATAACCTGCTCTATCCCGCCCATGGTGTCAGGATAGTAAGTCTTGAAAAAATGCAGGACTTTCAATTTTTGCGCCCCAAAAACTTTGCAGGAACGCCCACGTAGGTGCCAGCCAACTCAAGATTGCGGTGAGCACACGCACCAGCACCCAGCATGACATCGTCTGTCACCTGTAGCCCATCGATCACTGTTGAGCCAGCTCCCAAGAAGCAGCGATCGCCTACACGACTTCTGCCAGCGACCACCGCGCCAACGGAAATATGGTTGTAGTCACCCACCACGCACTCATGCTCAATAATTGCGCTGGTATTAATAATACAACCACGTCCTACCAATGCCATCGGCCCCACATGTGCATGATGAGCAATAAAACTCCCTTCGCCGACTTTCGCACCAAGGCCTATGGTGGCGGTGGGAGAGATAAGTGTCGCTAAAGGCCATCCCTGCTGAATGACCCATTCGCACTGCTCTATTCTCTTTTTGTTGTCGCCAGCGGCGGGAATGACCGACCAATCTGCTGGCAACTCAAAGTCCATGGATGTTTTGACTGGGAACGAACAAAACGATTCTTCTGGTTTAGCATTGGCGTCGATAAAACACAACTGTGTTATGCCCGAAGCCAGCGCGACGTCAGCTACGCTACGGGCATGTCCACCGAATCCCAAAACAAGTAGTCCTATCGTTGCCATTAGGTTACACCTCTCCAGTTGTTACTGGAACGGATATGGCCTCCAGTATCTCTACGTGTTCAGCGACGACATCGTCCCAAGTACGAGCAGATAATTGTGCATAACAAGGCGCCTGTAAAGAAAGCAACGCATCAGTGTTTGCGAGGGCCCATTCAACCTTATCTGCCAAGTCTTGCCAATCGTATGGATCGAAGAGGGTAACCTCTTGAAGTTCAATACTCTTGAGTACTTCTTCCGTGACTGGAATTCTGGCCATAACAACTGGCGTGCCTACGGACAACGCCTCAGAAAACGTAAACGGACACCCTCCTTCGCTGAGGCTAGGGTTAACCGCTAGAGAAGCCAGTTTGTAGCAAGCCGCTAACTCAGGCAATGTCAAACCGTACAAACAAATAACATCGTTCTCAAGAAAATTCTTCCTAATAAAGCTTTGGACTTCCGCGTACTGATAACTACCTGTGAGAACGAGCTTATGGCTAATATATTTTTTCCGAAGCAAATACTCATAAGCTCGCAGCAGCGTAATCACATTTTTATTCGGCCGAAACTGGCTAGCATAAAAAATGTAATCCACGTCAAGATTAGCAAACCCTGACATATATTCTTTATTGGCTGATTTAGTAAATGCCGACCTCAACAACGTCTGGCAGTAATGAATAGATGCGGCACCGGAGTCTGCAAAACCGCTAATTGTAACTAATCGATGAAGATCGTTAGGCGCGTGATGAATAACCGAGACATGTGAGGCCTTCACGGAATATTGATCTACGAGAGTATGCCACTTCACGTGCTGACTATAAGTCACATAGTATTGTCCGTCTCGAATAGATGAATTCAAGTCAGCAAAATTCTGCAGGAGACGATCGCCACCTATACCTGAAAACCCAATCGGAAAGTCCGATAACACTACATCCGGCACGCACATTAGCCGTGGTGTGGTGATACTATTAAATGCAGGCCAAAAAGCAGTTGGACTGTACCACGCTCTAACATGGTTTAGGCCCTCGATTATCGAAAGCATACGTTCAGATTCTAACTTTTCCATGCCTTTATAAAGACGGAGTACGAAATTATCGTCTTTTGGAGACCCCATCGCCTTCCGAATTCGGCTTAACCTGACGAAAAATCTTTTGTACTTATGTTGTACTTTATATGATAGTTTTTTTGCAACCAGTACGAACCCAATCAAGACCAACACAGGACTTGCGAATATTAAAACTGGGGCAACAAAGGTAAAAATCAAACCAAGTTCTAAAATTGCACCTAACAATCCAAGATAGGTACTCACTCCTAATATTCTCGACTCAAAATAACTGGAGAAACCTTGTTTTAACTGATAGTACTTTGTTATCGCCCATTTACCGATATTTATTTTTTTACGATTTTTTTTTCTTTCCGAATAAGATTTATACAGCCGTAACGCCAACGGAACACTTTCGGGCGAAAAAACTTCAAACCGATCGCGGGGAACGCTTTCACTTATGAAAAGTTCTTCGAGCCCAACTTTTGACCAACTTGGACAGACTATAACAAAACGCACACCTTCTTTCGAAGTCGATCCTTTTAAAAAAGCTGCCAGATAGCGCCCAAGCCCTTCATGCCTTAAGTCAACTCCGGGCGCCCAAGATAGATATATACCATAATAATTTAAAGGCATTTTCGCACCACTTGCCAGTAATCCGCAGCTAAATGCTCTACGCTCTGCTTTTCAAGAACTTCTGCTGTTGGCAAATTTTGCGAGCGTGCCAAATAGCTAAGTTCCATTTCCTTGAGTTTTTCTGCCATATCTCTTGGAGCTGAAGAGTTCATCCATAACAAGTTAAGCGAAAATTGAGCATCAATTTCTCTCATCGGCGGATAATCGCTACTTAAGCCAGGCACACCCAAACTCGCTGCTTCCACTACGCTGAACGTTCCATTATCAATTTTTCCCGCATGCCAAACAAAAGCAGCATTGAATACTTGACTTTTATAATCAGCCTCTGACAGCTCGCCCACCCAATCGATACGACTCATCAACAGAGGACTATTTTTAATAATGGCCGAAGAAGCCTTAAGATGCGCTACTGGCGACTTAAGTATTTTGGTTGTGTTCACACCAGAAATTGCACACCGCAAGGCACCATCCAGTTCCTCATAGTAAATTTTTAGTGCTCTAAACGCGTTCTGGTGGTTTTTATGGGCGTTCGCATTGGTTGTCCATAAAAAATACAGCCCCTTGTTTTTGCTTACCTTAAGTGATGATTCAGTAAAAAACGGGGCAAGCATGGGAACCTTATGAACTTTATTCACCGGCATTCCTGCGTACTGCAATGCATCCCTTCCAGTAAAATTAGTTGTTACCATTACGCCCTGAGACTTTCGTACAGCCCTTAAAAAATCTCGATCTGCGCCATGAGGTAAGATGGGCTCATATCTCTGAAGATAATCGTAGACCATGAAAAAAGTCGGCCGTATCGGCAGAAGGGGAGTTTCAAGGCGATCAGATATAATAATCCAAATATCACAATCGAGAAGTTGATTAACTCCGTCATTAAGAACTGAATACGTATCAAATTCTGGTTCCCAACCCTCATTACCTGCGTATAGCATAGCTCTCCGAGCAGCAGCGTAATCCAGTATTTTCCAACTGAATGTCCTCCGCTGTACCCCCTCTGCTAAGTCCTCAAAATCCTCTGAGGTATACTTATCCTCTCCACCAAGATGAACAAATACTACCTCAACAGGTTCACCTGCGTTTTTGCTACCAATGTGAATCGCCCCAGCCAGTAATTTAGCCCCTCGGAGGCTTCCGCCGCGGTATTCAACTGGAATAATCACAGCAATACGTTTTTTCTTTATAACCTGAGGAGAAACCAGCTCACGACTGATCTGCAGGTCCTCTCTAATCTTATTAAACCCAGACTGCCAGAACTGTCTAAGCCGATCAGACCGCATACCATCTAATAAAACTGTTTGTGTTTCTTTTATCCGCTTTATTAGTGCCCAATCATCATTAAGCACGCGGTGTATTTTCTCGCGCGCCTCTTTAATATTTTTACATCTCCCAGGAAGCTTCAAACCTCCCATTCTATCCAGCATACCGCCAGCCAGAAAAATCAATGGCATACCGGAACGTATAGCTTCGAAAGGATGGTAATGGATATGATTCGGTTCTTGAGAATGATAAAACATCACCCTCGAATCGTTCATATTACTCTCATGCTCCTCCGCTGAGACAAAACCCTGCACGTTGGGGTCGTCTACTTGAACGGGTTGAGCACCACCTATCTTATATTCGAAACCCTTAAAGTCTCGAATAAAATCGTTATATATCTGTTTGTAATAATTATTAAAGCCGATATCTGGGCATACAAAAAAAATACTCTTTCGCGCGCCTACCCATGTATCCTTAATTGAAGCATCTGACATTCCTAGAGGGAGATAAATTTGGCTTCGAGCCAACAAATCTATTTCACCTGATGCCAAATGGTCGTACGCCATCCCGAACCAGAATCTTCCCCCCAGGTTTCTAATCGATTCGTTCCCAAAATCAAAAAGCTTGAGTACCTTGGTATAAGACAAAGAACGATCCAATCCAAAAACACGCCAAATGGCTGTGCCTTTGAATCTTTTTGAAACTTCAGCTAAAAATTCAGTCGAGTGGCAAATGAAGAAACAAACATCAAAATACTTATTGGCGATATCCCACGCTTCGGAAGAGGGATTGACATACCAATTCTGTAAATTTAGAACATCCAGATCACTTTGTGGGATTGTAAGATTCTTGTCTTCCGAATAGTCTACGCTGGCGGAGCGAAAACCTACTTCTTGAGGAATTATCTTTGGTAAGAAAAACTCGTTGATACCAATACTTTTCATCATGGCAAGCTCGAATTTTCGCGCCGACCCATGATTTAAGAGCCACATAATCCGTAGAGGTTTATGATCCATGACTTAACCCATTAATTCTTTGGTATTCAGTAATTGCAGCCGCCATTTCGCCATCAAACATTAAAACACCGTGATGAAATACTAATCCACGGTTACAAATGGACTTCAACGCACTAAAATCATGGGACGCAAGAACAAGTATTTCGGCTTGCTCAATTAAGCTGGTTATTCTCGACTTTGCTTTAGTCATAAAGTTAGCATCACCCGCCCCTATCACTTCGTCGAGAAGCAGTATGTCGCCCCCAACAGTCGTAGATATCGCGAAAGCAAGTCTGACTTGCATACCTGCGGAGTATGTCTTTATAGGATAGTCAATAAACTCACCTAAATCCGCAAACTCTACTATATCGTCAATCTTGCCCCTCATGAACTTAGGCGACAATCCCAGTAGCAAGCCTCGATACAGAATATTCTCTCTACCCGTAGCATCGGGTTCAAAGCCTAGACTTAGATCAAAGAGCGATCGAACCTGCCCGTCTACTGTCAATTTACCACTTGAGACAGGATAGAGCCCGGCAACAGTTTTAAGGAAGGTACTTTTCCCCGCTCCGTTGTGCCCCAGTAGCCCTACGCGCTCGCCGCTGTGAATTTTCACACTAATGTCTTTCAGGGCATGAATGTCTGCAACACTCGAAGCACGCTCACTCTTGCGAAATGCTCCGGCAAGCAGTGATTTCAGAGACCGCTCTTGATATGCAACAGAAGCATAGTGAAGGTTCACATTGTCTAAAATAATTTTATTAGTATTCATAGATAAAATATAACCTTCCGCTCGGACCTGGCTCCGACGATCATTGCAATCAAACCGAAAACAACTGCAGTCCCTAGACTAAATGCATAATTCTCGATCGTAGGCCACTGCCCTTGAAGAAGGGGTGCCCGTATCAACTGCAAGATATGATATATAGGATTGTAATCAACTAGCGCATGCAATCCGCCATTTTGAAACATTTTGGCCTCAAAATACACAGGGGAGACGAACCATAAAGATTGCATTATCAAACCAAGCGCATGTGGAATATCGCGAAATCTTGCACTCCAATACGCTAAAATTGTCGATACGGGCCATGCGATCAGCGCGACAATTGGATATAACGTAAGTGTCGCCAGCCAACACCAGCCAATATTTTGAGGTAATACTACGAGCACCCAGCCATATAACGATATGCTGGCAAGCATAAGTACAATTGCGCTACCCAGAACCCCACGCAACGTATAAATAGCAAGTGGGTGATTGCACTGCTTTATATAGGCATCGGCTTGTACAAAAGCTAGCGATCCACCTATCGTGTTTGCAGAGATATACTCCCAAACAATAATCCCTGACAAAATATAGGGCGCGTAAGTAATGACGTCAGTATTAAACAACTTGCTGAACACCAATGTCAGCAACAGGGTTAGCCCCAATGGTTGGATAATCGACCAGGTGACACCAAAAAAAGATCTTCTCCACCTCGACCGCAGATCAGATAAAGCAAGGTGCGACCAAAAATATCGGGCGGCCCAGACGCGAGAAAAATACGAAAACATCTTTTCACCTAATTAATTTCATTAATTCAGAAAGCTGATAGCTTTACTTCCTGAGCGCAGTTAGTAATCGGGGCTGATTTCTCAGCCCCGATGTCCCGCATTTTAGTCGGCAAAATAGCTTCGAATTTCGTCTGCAACCTGCTGCACCTGTTCTCGGCTCAGGGTCGGATAACTCGGAAGGTTCATCCCTCGCGAGCTAAGGTCCTGCGCTACCGGAAAGGTTTCCTCCGTCTTGCAATGCGGCATGTTATGAGCAGGAGCGAACAGAGGGCGTGTCTCAATGCCCTTGTTCTTCAAATGATCACGCAATGTCTGGCGCTGACTCGGATCATCCAACAGCACCGAGCACATCCAGTAGGAGTGACGTGTACCTGGTTGCTCTGCATGCATCTGCAGCGGAAGCCCTTCGAGTGCTTCGCGATACCAGTCCGCAACCTGCCGCTTAAGAGTGATGATCTCGTCTGCACGCTCCAGCTGGGCAAGGCCGATTGCTGCGCAGATGTTGGTCATCCGGTAGTTGAACGCCAACTCGTCATGCCAGTACTCGCGAGTCTTGGACACACCCTGGCTTTTTAGGTGACAGGCTCTTTCGTGAATGTCCTTGTTCTTGGACACCACCATCCCACCCTCGCCGGTGGTAATGGTCTTGTTTCCGAAGAAGCTGAACGTAGCGACATCACCAAAAGTCCCTACATGCTGATCTTTGTACAGAGAGCCAAAGGCTTCTGCACAGTCTTCGATCAGCAGTAGATTGTGCTCTTTACACAGAGCAACGACCTCATCCATGTCACATGCCAGACCGTACAAGTGCACGACCATGACGGCCTTGGTTTTAGGCGTAATGCGGCTTCGGATGTCTGGAACGCTGACGTTCCAGGTATCCGCCAGGGATTCAGCGTAAACGACACTGGCCCCGGTTTGCATGATGGTGTTGACGGACGCCACATAAGTGAGCGTCGGAACAATCACCTCATCGCCAGGCCCAAGCCCCAGAGCAGCCATTGCCAAGTGCAGGGCAACAGTGCCATTGCTCACCGTGGTCGCATGTTCGGCACCGATGTATCGGGCGAACTCGCTCTCAAAGCGGGAGATAAATTCTCCGCGAGAGGAAATCCAGGTCGAATCAAGACACTGGTTTACATATTCCTTTTCGCGTCCGCCCAGAAAGGGCTGATATACCGGTATCATCCCAGCCCCCTTATTCCTGACCCTTGAAGTATTTAAAGCCGTGTTCAGCGACCAGCTTGTCGCGTTTGGCTTCACTCATATCTTCACGCATCATTTCTTCTACCAGCTCATTGAAGGAGGTAGTTGGTACCCAGCCTAACTTGGCTTTGGCTTTGCTTGGGTCACCCAACAGCGTCTCAACTTCGGCTGGACGGAAATAACGCGGATCGACGGCAACGATACATTTGTTGGTTGCGACGTCGTAACCTTTCTCGTCTACACCCGTACCTTCCCAACGAATCTTGATATCGATTTCCTTCGCTGCAACCTCAACAAACTCCCGAACCGAATGCTGCTCACCGGTCGCGATCACAAAGTCTTCCGGAGTTTCTTGTTGCAGCATAAGCCATTGCATTTCCACATAATCACGAGCATGACCCCAGTCACGCAGGGCGTCCATATTCCCGAGGTACAGGCAATCTTGCAGATCGACCTTGATACGTGCCAAGGCGCGAGTGATCTTGCGGGTTACGAAGGTTTCACCGCGGATGGGCGATTCGTGGTTAAAGAGAATACCGTTGCAGGCATACATGCCATATGACTCACGGTAGTTCACAGTGATCCAGTAGGCGTACATCTTGGCGACGGCATAAGGGGAACGCGGATAGAACGGCGTGGTTTCTTTCTGTGGAATTTCCTGAACCAGACCGTACAGCTCGGATGTGGATGCCTGATAGAACTTGGTCTTTTTCTCAAGACCAGCGATGCGGATTGCTTCAAGGATGCGCAATGTACCCATGGCATCAGTATCAGCAGTGTATTCTGGCGATTCGAAGGAAACCGCAACGTGGCTTTGCGCCCCGAGGTTGTAGACTTCATCTGGTTGTACTTCTTGCACGATACGAATCAGGCTACTTGAATCGGTCAGGTCGCCGTAGTGCAGCTTGAGATCATAGCCTTGGTTGTGCGGATCGTGGTAGAGATGGTCAATACGCTGAGTATTGAACAGGGAGCTACGGCGCTTGATGCCGTGTACCGAATAACCTTTTTTAAGCAGGAACTCAGCAAGGTAAGCACCATCCTGACCAGTAATACCCGTAATCAACGCTACTTTCTTGTCGCTCATTTTTTCACCAATTTAAATTAATCAATCGAACAGTATGTCTCTATCAGAGAGCCAACTTATTGCTGCCCCTCACCTTCCTTGTGGAAGTGAGAACCGTTTTGTCATTCCATATATCTACTGTTCAGCAGTCCCTCAATTTCTTTGACTTTCAACGCCACAAGCGCTGGATTCCCTCTGCTTTCCACATTCAACCTCAACAGAGGTTCTGTGTTCGAACCCCGGAGATTAAATCGCCAGTCAGGAAACTCCAGACCGACGCCATCGGTTTGATCAAGATGAGGCCCTTGAGGTAAATAATGTGCCAGGACCTCCTCTAGCGCCGCAGATACATCATTCACTCGATAGTTGATTTCACCGCTGCACGGATAGGCGGCAACGCGCTCATCAACAAGCTGGGCTAAGTTTTTTCCCGTCGCAGACATCAATGCGGTTACCAACAGCCAGGGAATCATGCCGCTGTCACAATAGGCGAAATCCCGGAAGTAATGGTGAGCGCTCATCTCACCGCCGTAGATTGCATCCTCCAGACGCATGCGCTCTTTTATGAAGGCGTGGCCGGTCTTGCATTGTACTGAAACACCGCCCGCCAATCGAACCTGATCGATCGTGTTCCAGGTCAACCTTGGGTCATGGATGATCCTGGAGCCGGGGTTTTTCTTGAGCAGCATTTCTGCCAGCAGACCGACCAGGTAATAGCCCTCGATGAAGCGGCCTTCCTGGTCGAAAAAGAAGCAACGATCGAAGTCACCATCCCACGCAATCCCCAAATCGCAGCCGTTTGCCAACAACGCTTGGCGTGTCAGCGTGCGGTTCTCTGGAAGAAGCGGATTGGGTACACCGTTGGGGAAATCGCCATCAGGCTCGGCGTTGATGATCACCCATTCGAATGGCAACTTTTTGACCAATTCCTGCAGCACAGGGCCGGCAGCGCCATTGCCCGGATCAGCAAGTATTTTCAGCGGTTTGAGATCAGCCACATTGACGTAACTCAGAAGATGTTCGATGTAGGCCGTCTTATCCAGCTCGAATCGAACTTCGCCGGGGCCTGCAGCCAAGGCACCCAAATCACCACTTGCCACACGGTCGCGTATGGCATTGAGCCCCGTGTCGCCGCTGATCGGTCGAGATTCAGACTTTACAAGCTTCATCCCGTTGTAACCCTTGGGATTGTGGCTGGCAGTGATCATTACTCCGCCGTCCGCCTTGAACGCGCTGGTTGCAAAGTAGACTTCTTCAGTTCCGCACAAACCGATATCAATGACGTTTGCGCCCGCCTCCAGCAATCCACGCGTCATCGCCTCTGCCAGCATCGGGCTTTCGAGCCGCATATCACGCCCCAGCACAATGCTTTTACCTTGCAATTCGGTAACCATGGCCCGGCCTATCCGGTAAGCCACCTCTGCATTGAGATCGGATGGCACCTGGCCACGAATGTCATAGGCTTTGAAACACTGGGTATTGATCGGGGTATTCATACCGCTCTCTTGCTGAGGTATGTGGAGGCGAGGCCGATTTAACGGCTCCGCACGCTCGCCACGATGGAAATGAATCAGGACCAGGCCGAATGCAAAAAAGCCTGGCCGATGGAAACCTCACCGACCTGACTTAGCAATGCCAAAGTACTGTTAATTATCGACGCGGCCGTAATTATCTTCGAAACGAACGATATCGTCCTCGCCAAGATAGTCGCCACTTTGCACTTCAATCATCACCAGGTCTATGACGCCCGGGTTCATCAAACGGTGCTGATGACCAGCACGAATGAAGGTGGACTCGTTGGTGTTCAACATCAACTCCTGCTGGTCGTTGATGACCTTGGCCATCCCGCTGACGACGATCCAGTGTTCGCTTCTGTGATGGTGCATCTGCAAGGACAGCGAAGCCTTGGGTTTCACCACAATGCGTTTGATCTTGAAGCGCTCGCCGTTTTCCAGGGTTGTGTAAGTCCCCCAAGGGCGATGCACGGTACGGTGGAGCAAATGGACCGTGTGGCTGGCTGCTTTGAGCTGATTGACGATATGTTTTACGTCTTGGGCATGATCTTTGTGGGCGATCATCACCGCGTCCGGGGTATCGATGACCAGCAAGTCCTCAACCCCAACCAACGCAGTCAGTCGATCTTCACTGTTTACGTAGTTGTTGCGGGAATTGTGGGACAGCACCTCGCCTTCAAAACGGTTGCCGTTTTCATCAGGCTCGGTCAGCTCACTGACAGCATTCCAGGACCCGATGTCACTCCAACCGATATCACAAGGGATGGTCGCTACTTTGGAGGAGCGCTCCATCAATGCGTAGTCGATGGAGATGTCCGGAACCTCTGCGAATGCATCAGCGTCGAGTGCCAGGCAACGATATTTGTCAGAGGTAGTGAGGCGCGAACTTTCAATGGTTTTGCTGACAGCTTCCACTACGTCCGGGGCATGCTGACGAAGTTCTTCCAGCAAAGTGCCGACCCGGAAGCAGAACATCCCGGAGTTCCAGTAGTAGTTGCCTGCACTGACGTAACCTTCAGCGGTTTCAAGATTGGGCTTTTCGACGAAGCGCGCAACCTTCAGGCCATCCTTCAGAGGTGCGTCTTTCTGCGCTTCGATGTACCCGAACCCTGTTTCAGGATAGGTCGGCTGAATACCAAAGGTTACCAGCCAGCCTTCGGCGGCAAGCGTCATCGCACTGGCTACTGCCGCAGCAAATGCTGCTTCGTCTTTTATCAGGTGGTCTGCCGCCAGCACCAGCATTTGGGCGTCGGGGCCATGCGTGGCTTCCAGCTGAAGCGCGGCGGCAGCAACGGCGGCAGCCGTATTACGTCCGAAAGGCTCAAGGATGAAACCTTGCGAATGTTTGAGCGTGTTGACTGCGCCGTACTCGTCTTCGGTCTTGAACAGGAGTTCCCGGTTGGTCACCGTAAGAACCTCCACTACACCTTCCAGTCGCGAAGCACGAAGGAAAGTTTTCTGGATTAGATTCTGGCCATCTGGCAGATCCATGAACGGCTTTGGATGGGCCTCTCGAGAAACGGGCCACAACCGGCTACCCACTCCGCCAGACAAAATTACGGGAATCAGTTCCATGCTCTAAATCCTTAATCCCCTTCTGGCAGACATAACCAGAAAGCGGGGCTCAGTTATAATCCAGTCATTCCTGCATCGTAATCAATGCAAAATATTGCTTGAAGCGAACGCAAGTGAAAGCTTAACTTCAATCCAACACCTATCGGCTCACCTGACCCACTCCATCACTTTTCGCACATCTGCTGTCTTATTCGAGGCAGTCACGGCAACGAATAAGTGCCCGAAAAAATGCTCAGCGAACGGAGCAGTAAATTCTGTCGGCCATTCTACAGGTAGCATCGCAAATTAATAACTCAGGCGCCGACCGGTGAAATGAAATCACTTGAAAAACATGAACATGCTATCAAAAAGGCATCACGCTTCTGCATTGATCAACCTCAGCGGGAATGCGTTTCCAGCAGCTTTTCCAAGTATTGACCATAACCAGTCTTCCCGAGACGCTCTGCTTGAGCTGACAACTCGGCTGAGGAAATCCACCCGTTGTTATAAGCAATTTCTTCCAGACAAGCCACCTTCAAGCCTTGACGCTTCTCGATGGTATGCACGAAGTGGCTAGCCTCGAGCAGCGAATCGTGCGTACCGGTATCCAGCCAGGCAAAGCCGCGACGCAGCATTTCGACTCTCAGTGATTTCTGTTCAAGATAAACACGATTTATGTCAGTGATTTCCAGCTCACCACGGGCGGACGGCTTGATATTTTTAGCGATCTCGACAACTTGGTTGTCGTAGAAATATAAGCCGGTCACCGCATAGCTGGACTTTGGATTCAGCGGCTTTTCTTCGATGCTCAACACCTGACCACTTGCGTCGAACTCCACCACGCCAAAGCGTTCCGGGTCAGACACGTGATAACCGAAAATGGTCGCGCCGTGAACCTGACTGCTGGCGGTGCGCAGATGCTCCGCAAACTGACCATAAAAAATATTGTCACCCAGTATCAGACAGCAAGGATCCTGGCCAATGAACTCTTCGCCGATAATGAAGGCTTGTGCCAAGCCGTCCGGACTAGGTTGTTCGGCGTAGGTCAGGTTGATACCGTAAAGAGAGCCATCTCCTAACAGCTTTCTGAAGTTAGGCAAATCCTCAGGCGTGGAGATAATCAGAATTTCACGCATTCCAGCGAGCATCAGCACCGACAGCGGATAAAAGATCATCGGCTTGTCGTAGATCGGCAGCATCTGCTTGGACACGCCGAGGGTCAATGGGTGCAGACGAGTGCCCGAGCCGCCAGCGAGGATGATACCTTTACGATTTGTCGTGGTCATTTATTCAGGACTTCCATAAGCATTCGGGTGACACCACTTTGCCAATCCGGCAAATAAAGAGAAAAATTGTCACGCAGTTTCTGAGTGTTCAACCGGGAATTCAGAGGGCGGCGCGCCGGTGCTGCATAAGCGCTCGCGTCTATCGGATTGATCACCTTGACGGCAAGCTCTTCGCCATTGGCCTTGGCAAAATCGATCACATGGCTGGCATAACCGTGCCAGGACACCTCGCCACTGGCCGCCAGATGATACAGGCCAGCCAGATCAGGACGCTGCAAGACCTGCCGAATGGCCAGCGCCGTCACGTCGGCAATCAAATCTGCACCGGTCGGGGCACCGATTTGGTCGACAATGACGCTCAGGGTGTCGCGATCCTTGGCCAGACGCAGCATAGTCTTGGCAAAATTATTGCCACGAGCGCCATAGACCCAACTGGTGCGGAAGATCAGGTGTTTGCAGCCCGAAGCAGTAATCGCTTGCTCGCCGGCCAGTTTGCTGACGCCGTAGTGATTCAGCGGGGCAACGGGATCTGTCTCTTGCCATGGTGTCAGCCCTTCACCATTGAACACGTAGTCGGTCGAATAGTGAATCAGCCAGGCACCCAGGGATGCAGCCTCTTCAGCCATCACCTGGCTTGCCTGACCATTCACAAGGTCGGCCAAGCGAGTCTCGGACTCAGCCTCATCCACAGCGTTGTAAGCGGCAGCGTTGACAATAATGTCAGGTCTCACCTGACGGATAGTCGTACGCAGTGCGCCAAGGTCAGACAGGTCGCCGCTCAAGCCATCAACCGAGTGACGATCCAGCGCAATCAACTCGCCAAGTGGCGCGAGCGAGCGTTGCAGCTCCCAACCCACCTGGCCGTTTTTTCCCAACAGGAGGATTTTCATGCCTTGTCCGAACGACCCGTGTAGTTCTGGTCGATCCATTGCTGGTAGCTGCCGCTCTTCACGTGAGCCACCCATTCAGTATTGTTGAGATACCACTCGACGGTCTTGCGGATACCGGTTTCAAAAGTTTCTTCCGGCGTCCAACCCAGCTCGCGCTGGATTTTGCTGGCGTCGATGGCGTAGCGCTGGTCGTGGCCCGGGCGATCCTGAACGTAGGTGATCAGGCTGGCATGTGGACGATGAGCGGAATCTGGACGCAGTTCGTCGAGCAGTGCGCAAAGGGTATGCACCACTTCGATGTTTTGCTTCTCGTTATGGCCGCCAATGTTGTAGGTCTCGCCGATCACGCCTTCAGTCACGACTTTGTAGAGCGCGCGGGCGTGGTCTTCGACGTAGAGCCAGTCACGGACCTGGTTGCCTTTGCCATAAACAGGCAGCGGCTTGCCTTCCAGTGCATTGAGAATGATCAGCGGGATCAACTTCTCGGGGAAGTGGCAGGGACCGTAATTATTCGAGCAGTTGGTAACCAGAGTCGGCAGGCCATAGGTGCGGCTCCAGGCGCGAACCAGGTGATCGGAGCTGGCCTTGCTGGCCGAGTACGGCGAGCTTGGTTGATACGGAGTGGTTTCGGTGAAGAGGTCTTCCGGACCTTCGAGGTCTCCGTAGACTTCGTCGGTGGAAATATGGTGGAAGCGGAAGTTGGCTTTGCGTGCATCATCCAGTGCCGACCAATAATGGCGTGCAGCTTCCAACAGGGTATAAGTGCCGATGATGTTGGTCTGAATGAATTCAGACGGGCCGGAGATCGAGCGGTCAACGTGGGACTCTGCGGCCAGGTGCATGACGGCATCCGGCTGGTGTTCACGCAGGACGCGGTCCACTTGGTCACGGTCGCAGATGTCGACGCGCTCGAACACGTAGCGCGAGTTCTGGCTAATTTCGGCCAACGACTCAAGATTACCGGCATAAGTCAGTTTATCGACATTAACGACAGAGTCGTTAGTGTTGGAGATGATATGACGAATGACTGCCGAGCCGATAAACCCGGCGCCGCCGGTTACTAGAATTTTCACGCGAAACCATACCCTTGAGTTGCTGACAGGGCCGTCAACCGAGCACTGTCTAATCCATGAATGCAAAAGCCATCAAGTCAGCCGTGGCTTCTGACAGAGTCAGTCCGAACCGATTCAGGAACGCCCTATCGACCAAGCGCAGCATTTTACAGCTTAATGAAGGTTTTACTAATGGATATGGACAAGCCATGGCGCAAATTCGACGCGTACAACGGGTTTATCGCTATCAGACAAGGTGTTTGCGTGAGGCCCTGGACGTACGTCCCAGAAACCAGCCGAGAATCGGACCGATCACCATGCCAATCAGCAGCGCAATCACCATGACCAGCGATACTGGCAACTGCGGGCCCGCCCAGCCCAGGAACAGCAGTGACACGCCTTGCTGGTTCTCAAGTACGAACGCCAGGATCGCGAGAACGAGCAACAGGACAAATACAGCGAGAAGTACGCGCTTGAGGTTACGCATCAGTGGTTCCTTGAAGTGCAGCTGTCAAAGCCCCTCCTCCTCTTCCTCGTTCACGCGATCGCGCAGTTCTTTGCCTGGCTTGAAATGCGGAACGAACTTGCCGTCGAGGCTGACGGACTGACCGGTTTTCGGATTGCGGCCTACGCGCGGCGCGCGATAGTGCAGGGAGAAGCTGCCAAACCCACGGATCTCGATTCGATCACCGGTGGCCAGACATTGGGACATTTGCTCAAGCATGGTCTTGATGGCCAGCTCCACATCCTTGGATGAGAGCAGCCCTTGATGGGTGACAATTCGTTCGATCAACTCCGACTTCGTCATATTTTTCCCTTCTTTTTCAAGCAGCTAGGAAAAGCGCTTCAAAGGTTTTAGCATGCCCGGAGAAATTTGAACAGCCCGAGTTTTGACATATCTTTCCCTGCAATGAGGCGCCCGATTTCAGACTATCGGAACATTGCTCAAACCCGGCATTCATCTACAGATAACCAGCATGGTGCGCGTCAGATAACCCGCGGGATTGAAGCCAAAAGGAAATCCATCTTCCTCCTTCGCATCATCGGACCTTACGACGACTTTATAGCCTGCGCCCTTACATTCCCTGGCGGCTCGCTTGTGACACTTTTCCCATCCGGAGCCCAATCCTGAACAATCGATCTCTATACCACTGACTCCGCGCACCGCATGAGTCTTGGCGCTGGTGGTACAGCCTGCCAATGTCAGTACTGCTATCACGACAATGAGCTTGTTCATTCACGTCCTTATGCCGGGCGCATTGCCCAGCGGTCGTTCACTTCAGACTAAGCCTAGCCTTGAATACACGATTGACCTGTATGAAGTTACAGACAGCTTATGTAGATCATTGGTTTCACGAAAGAAATAAGGCGGCGCCAGCCCTACTGCCAGCCTGCTAAGCGAGCAAACCGCTTTTCGTAGAAGCCAGGCTTGCCGTAATGCCAGTCAGTTAGGCGCGATCCATGTGGGAGCGGGCTTGCCCGCGATGGCGGCGCGTCAGTCAACATCAACATTGAATGTGCCGGCCTCATCGCGGGCAAGCCCGCTCCCACAGGTTCCGCGCTTAACAGACTTGCCTCTTAACTGACCGGTATTGCCCCCCCCTGGGCTCACCAAATCGCAGACACAAAAAAGGGCGACCGAAGTCGCCCTTTTTCTATGGTCTGACAGAACTTAGTTCTGTTTTTCCATTTGTGCACGCAACAGGTCGCCCAGAGTGGTAGGACCAGCAGCGATGCTATCCGAAGGCTTGTCTTTCAAGCTTTGGATGGCTTCTTTCTCGTCTTCAACGTCTTTCGACTTGATCGAGAGCTGGATTACGCGGCTCTTGCGGTCAACGCTGATGATCTTGGCTTCTACTTCTTCGCCTTCTTTCAGAACGTTACGCGCGTCTTCAACGCGGTCACGGCTGATTTCGGAGGCTTTCAGAGTCGCTTCGATATCGTCGGCCAGAGTGATGATGGCGCCTTTAGCGTCAACTTCCTTCACGATGCCTTTAACGATGGCGCCTTTATCGTTCTCTTGAACGTACTCGGAGAACGGATCGCTTTCCAGTTGCTTGATACCCAGGGAGATGCGCTCGCGCTCTGGGTCAACCGACAGGATAACGGTGTCCAGCTCGTCGCCCTTCTTGAAGCGGCGAACGGCTTCTTCGCCCACTTCGTTCCAGGAGATGTCGGACAGGTGAACCAGACCGTCGATGCCGCCGTCCAGACCAATGAAGATACCGAAATCGGTGATCGACTTGATGGTGCCGGAGATTTTATCGCCCTTGTTGAACTGGCCAGAGAAATCTTCCCATGGGTTAGATTTGCACTGCTTGATGCCGAGGGAGATACGACGACGCTCTTCGTCGATGTCCAGAACCATAACTTCCACTTCGTCGCCGACTTGTACGACTTTCGAAGGGTGGATGTTCTTGTTGGTCCAGTCCATTTCGGAAACGTGTACCAGGCCTTCAACGCCTTCTTCCAGCTCAGCGAAGCAGCCGTAGTCGGTCAGGTTGGTTACACGAGCGGTAACGCGAGTGCTTTCTGGGTAACGGGCTTTGATAGCAACCCATGGATCTTCGCCCAGTTGCTTGAGGCCCAGGGAAACACGATTGCGTTCGCGATCGTACTTCAGAACCTTGACATCGATCTCGTCGCCAACGTTGACGATTTCGGAAGGATGCTTGATACGCTTCCAAGCCATGTCGGTAATGTGCAGCAGGCCATCGACGCCACCCAGATCGACGAATGCGCCGTAATCGGTGAGGTTCTTGACGATACCTTTGACTTGTTGGCCTTCCTGCAGGGATTCCAGCAGAGCTTCACGCTCGGCGGAGTTCTCGGCTTCGAGGACGCTGCGACGGGAAACGACAACGTTGTTGCGTTTCTGGTCGAGTTTGATGACCTTGAATTCCAGCTCTTTGCCTTCCAGGTGCGTGGTATCGCGCACTGGACGGACGTCAACCAGAGAACCTGGCAGGAACGCACGGATGCCGTTAACGTCGACAGTGAAGCCGCCTTTAACCTTACCGTTGATAACGCCCTTGACCACTTCTTCGGCTGCGAAGGCTGCTTCCAGAACAATCCAGCATTCAGCGCGCTTGGCTTTTTCACGGGACAGCTTGGTTTCACCAAAGCCGTCTTCAACCGAGTCCAGAGCAACGTGAACTTCGTCACCGACGTTGATGTTCAGTTCGCCAGCGTCGTTGTAGAACTGCTCAAGCGGGATGAGTGCTTCAGACTTCAGGCCAGCGTGAACGGTTACCCAGCGAGCTTGGTAATCGATATCAACGATAACACCGGTGATGATGGAGCCTGCCTGAAGGTTCAGGGTTTTTAGGCTTTCTTCAAAGAGTTCCGCAAAGCTTTCGCTCATTTTAATTCCTGTTGATGAGGGCGAAGAATACGCCCATCTCCACACCCCAGACGGTGTGGGTTAGTTTCATTTAAAAGAAGCCACCGCAGGACTATGACTGGTCCCCTGCGGCCTTCTTGGTCACCCGGCGATATCGCGAATGGCGATCTCGCTCATGATGCGTTCCAGCACCTGATCGATGGATAATTCCGTGGAATCCAGCTGTATGGCGTCAGCCGCCGGTTTGAGCGGGGCTACCGCTCGCTGGGTGTCACGCTCATCGCGTGCACGTATCTCATCTAGCAGACTCGACAGACTAACACCATCGACTTTGCCCTTCAACTGCAAGTATCGACGGCGCGCACGCTCCTCGGCACTGGCGGTCAGGAAAATCTTCAACGGTGCGTCGGGAAATACCACCGTGCCCATGTCGCGACCATCGGCCACCAGACCCGGTGATTCCTGAAAGGCCCGCTGGCGCTGAAGCAGCGCCTCACGAACGGCGGGCAACGCAGCGACTTGCGAGGCGCCCGAGCCGATACTTTCGGTACGAATGACATCGCTGACTTCGTCGCCTTCCAGAATAATGCGCTGCAGTTGACCGTCGGTCGCCGCGATGAATTGCACATCCAGATGAGCGGCAAGCTTTTTGAGCAACTCCTCATTCGTCAGATCGACGCCATGGTTATGCGCCGCGAAAGCCAGCAATCGATAAAGCGCACCGGAATCCAGCAAGTTCCAGCCCAGGCGCTTGGCCAGCATCCCGGCGACCGTGCCCTTGCCAGAGCCGCTTGGCCCATCAATGGTGATGACCGGTGCGATGATTTTCACGACTGAGCCTCTTGTGCAACACGGATACCGACCTGCGCGCACAGCGCGAGGAAGTTCGGGAACGAGGTCGCGACGTTGGCGCAATCATGAATGCGGATGGGGGCAGTGGCGCGCAAAGAAGCCACGCTGAAGGCCATGGCAATCCGGTGATCGCCGTGACCATGCACTTCGCCGCCGCCGATCTGGCCGCCGTCGATGATGATGCCGTCCGGGGTTGGCTCGCACTTGACGCCCAACGCCAGCAGACCATCTGCCATCACCTGGATCCGGTCCGACTCCTTCACGCGCAGCTCTTCGGCGCCACGCAGCACGGTGCGCCCTTCGGCACATGCCGCGGCCACGAACAGCACCGGGAACTCGTCGATAGCCAGTGGGACCAGCGCCTCAGGGATCTCTATACCTTTGAGTTTAGCTGCCCGTACGCGCAGATCCGCTACCGGTTCGCCGCCGACTTCACGCTGGTTTTCCAGGGTGATGTCAGCGCCCATCAGGCGCAGGATGTCGATCACACCGGTGCGGGTCGGGTTGATGCCGACGTGCTCAAGCACCAGCTCCGAACCTTCGGCAATCGACGCGGCCACCAGGAAGAACGCCGACGACGAGATATCGCCCGGCACTTCAATGTGGGTCGCGGTCAGCTTGTGGCCGGACTCGACCGAGGCAGTCGCGCCGTTGACGGTCACCGGGTAGCCGAAGCCGCGCAGCATGCGCTCGGTGTGGTCGCGAGTCGGTGCCGGCTCGGTGACGGTGGTCTTGCCTTCGGCATACAGACCCGCCAGCAACAGGCAGGATTTAACCTGGGCGCTGGCCATTGGCATGGTGTAAGTCAGGCCCTTGAGCTTGTTGCCGCCACGAATGGTCATCGGCGGACGACCTTCAGCAGCGGTCTCGATCACGGCGCCCATTTCGCGCAGCGGATTGGCCACGCGATTCATCGGACGCTTGGATAGCGAGGCGTCGCCGGTCAGCGTGCTGTCGAAGTTCTGCGCAGCCAACAGGCCAGACAGCAGACGCATCGAGGTGCCGGAGTTGCCCAGATAGATCGGGCCCGGCGCAGGCTTCAGGCCATGCAGGCCGACGCCGTGGATGGTCACACGACCGTGGTGCGGGCCTTCGATAACGACACCCATGTCGCGGAAAGCTTGCAGGGTCGCCAGAGCGTCTTCGCCCTCGAGGAAACCTTCCACTTCGGTGACGCCTTCGGCCAGGGAGCCAAGCATGATCGAACGGTGGGAAATCGATTTGTCGCCCGGTACACGAATCCGCCCAGTCAGGCGGCCACCAGGTTGTGCCAGGAAAATCAGATCGTTGGAATTCATAGCGTCCACATAGGCCCGGCGGGCCAGGATTTTACTGAAATGCTCGCGGGCAACCCGGGCGCGAGTGAACACGCCCAACAATTGGTGCCCATCCCCTGCATCGACCGCGTCGCGCAAGGCGTCGAGGTCGCTGCGAAATGTATCGAGTGTGCGCAGGACAGCTTCGCGGTTGGCGAGGAAGATGTCGTGCCACATGACCGGGTCGCTACCGGCGATTCTTGTGAAATCGCGGAAACCGCCCGCAGCGTAACGGAAGATCTCAAGATTTTCATTGCGTTTGGCCAACGAATCGACCAAACCGAACGCCAGCAAGTGCGGCAAATGGCTGGTCGCCGCCAACACTTCGTCGTGACGCTCGACCTGCATGTGCTCGACGTCGGCACCCAGTTCGCGCCACAACCGGTCGACCACTGCCAACGCGGCCGGGTCGGTCTGATCCAGCGGCGTCAGAATGACTTTATGGCGACGGAACAGCTCGGCATTGGAGGCTTCTACCCCGCTCTGCTCGGAACCGGCAATCGGATGCCCCGGCACGAAACGCGCCGGCATGCCACCGAACGCCTCGGTCGCCGCGCGCACCACATTGCCCTTGGCGCTGCCGACGTCGGTCAGAATTGCTTGCCCCAAATCCATGCCCGCCAACAGTGCGAGCAACTTCTCCATGGCCAGGATCGGCACCGCCAGCTGAATCACGTCAGCGCCCTGGCAAGCCGCCGCCAGGTCCTCTTCGCAACGATCCACCACGCCCAACTCGACCGCCAGCTTGCGCGACTGCGGGTCGAGATCGACCCCGACCACTTCGCGGCACAGACCGCTTTCACGCAAGCCTTTGGCAAACGAACCGCCGATCAACCCCAGGCCGACCACCACCAGGCGACCGATCATAGGTTGAGCAGATTGCAGTGCAGTGACATCAACCACGAGCCATAACCTTGGCCAGCGCCTCGAGGAAGCGGCTGTTTTCAGCCGGCAAACCGATGGTGATACGCAGATGGTTCGGCATGCCGTAGTTGGCCACCGGACGCACGATCACACCTTCACGCAGCAACCCCTCGAACACTGGAGCCGCAACGCGACCCAGATCGACACAGATGAAGTTGCCTTTGGATGGAATCCAGCTCAACCCCAGGTCGCGGAAACCCGCTTGCAGCTGCTGCATGCCGGACTCGTTCAGGCGACGGCTTTCGGCCAGGTACTCGACGTCTTGCAGCGCTGCACAAGCGGCGGCCAGCGCAAGGCTGTTGACGTTGAATGGCTGACGCACGCGATTCAGCACATCGGCGACGATGGCCGAGGACAAGCCGTAACCGACCCGCAGCGACGCCAGGCCATAGGCCTTGGAGAAGGTGCGCGAAACCAGCAGGTTCGGGTAGGCCGCCAGATAGTCCAGGCCGTCGGGCAAGTCGCTGCCTTCGGCGTATTCGATGTAGGCCTCGTCCAGCACCACCAGCACATGGGCCGGTACGTCTTGCAGGAATTCATCCAGCGCTTCGGCGTCGAACCAGGTCCCGGTCGGATTGTTCGGGTTGGCAATGAACACCACGCGAGTATCGGCATCGATCGCGGCCAGCATGGCCGACAGATCATGGCCCCAGTCTTTGGCCGGGATCACTTTTGCCTGGGCGCCAACGGCCTGGGTCACGATCGGATAGACCGCAAACGCATGCGCGCTGAATACCGCGTTCAGGCCTGGCGCCAGATAGGCACGCGCCACCAACTCCAGAATGTCGTTGGAGCCGTTGCCCAACGTCACCTGGTTCAGTTCGACGCGGCACTGATCGGCCAGCAGGGTCTTGAGCGCAAAACCGTTGCCGTCCGGATAGCGGGTCAGCTCGGTGAGCGCTTCGCGAATCGCTGCCAGCGCCTTGGGACTGGCGCCCAACGGGTTTTCGTTGCTCGCCAGTTTGACGATATTGGCCGGATCGAGATTCAGCTCACGGGCCAGCTCGTCCACGGGCTTGCCCGGAACGTAAGGCGAAAGTTGTTGCACGCCCGGCTGTGCCAGAGCGAGGAAGTTGCCACTCATTTGCTACCGCCCTTAGAGAACTGCTTTCGGGTAGGAACCCAGCACTTTGAGTGCTACTGCTTCCTGACTGATCTTTTCCAGTACACCTTTGACCAGTGGGTCGCGGTGGTGGCCGACGAAGTCGATGAAGAACACGTAGGTCCATTTACCGCTGCGCGACGGACGGGTCTCGATGCGCGTCAGGTCGATGCCGTTGTCGTGGAACGGCACCAGCAGCTCGTGGAGCGCGCCGGGCTTGTTGCTCATGGAGACGATGATCGAGGTCTTGTCGTCGCCGGTCGGCGGTACTTCCTGGCTGCCGATCATCAGGAATCGCGTGGAGTTGTCCGGACGATCCTCGATTTTCTCGGCCAGACGAGTCAACCCGTACAGACCAGCGGCCATGTCGCCGGCGATCGCCGCCGAGTTCCACTCACCCTTGACCCGTTTGGCCGCTTCGGCGTTGCTCGAAACCGCCACGCGCTCGACATTCGGGTAATGGGCGTCCAGCCACTTGCGGCACTGGGCCAGGGACTGGGCGTGGGAATAGATGCGGCTGATGCTGTCGGTCTTGGTGTTTTCACCGACCAACAGGTGATGGTGAATACGCAGCTCGACTTCACCACAGATCACCATGTCGTGTTCGAGAAAGCTGTCGAGAGTGTGGTTGACCGCGCCTTCGGTGGAGTTTTCCACCGGGACCACGCCAAAGTTCACCGCACCGGCAGCGACTTCCCGGAACACTTCGTCGATCGCTGCCATCGGCTTGCTGATCACCGCGTGGCCGAAGTGCTTCATGGCCGCAGCCTGAGTGAAGGTACCTTCAGGGCCGAGGTACGCCACTTTCAGCGGCTGCTCGAGGGCCAGGCACGAGGACATGATTTCGCGGAACAGCCGCGCCATCTCTTCGTTGCCCAGCGGCCCCTGGTTACGCTCCATCACACGCTTGAGCACCTGAGCTTCACGCTCAGGACGATAGAACACCGGCACTTCGCCTTCGGCCAGCGAGGCCATCTTTACTCGCGCAACTTCCTGGGCGCAACGTGCGCGCTCACTGATCAGCTCCAGGACTTTTTCGTCCAGAGCATCAATGCGCAGGCGCAGTGCCTTGAGTTCTTGCTCAGACATTAACCGTGTTCCTTCTCGAACTCTGCCATGTACGAAACCAGCGCGTTGACCGCAACGATATCGACGGCGTTATAGATGGAGGCACGCATGCCGCCCACGGAACGGTGGCCCTTGAGGTTCAGCAGGCCGCGTTCGTCGGCGCCGGCCAGGAACGGCTTGTCGAGACGATCGTCAGCCAGACGGAACGGCACGTTCATCCACGAGCGATCCGACTTGTTGATCGGGTTGCTGTACAAGCCGCTGGCGTCGATAAAGTCATACAGCGTGCGCTGCTTCACTTCATTGAGCTTGCCGATGGCTTCGACACCACCCTGCTCTTTCAGCCACTCGAACACCAGACCGGACAAGTACCAGGCCAGGGTTGGCGGGGTGTTGTACATCGAACCGTTATCGGCCGCGACCTTGTAGTTGAGCATGGTCGGGCAAATGGAACGGGCGTGACCGAGCAGGTCTTCGCGAACGATGTTCACGACGACGCCGCTCGGGCCGATGTTTTTCTGGGCGCCGGCGTAGATCATGCCGAAGCGCGAAACATCCACCGGACGCGAGAGAATGTCCGAGGACATGTCGGCGACCAGCGGTACATCACCGATTTCCGGGATCCATTGGAACTCCAGGCCGCCAATGGTTTCGTTCGGTGCGTAGTGAACGTAGGCGGCGTCTTTCGACAGGCTCCATTCGTTCTGACCGGGAATAGCGAAATAGTCGTAAGGCTTGGCGGTGGCGGCAACGTTGACGTGGCCGTAGCGCGAGGCTTCTTCGATAGCTTTCTGCGACCAGATACCGGTGTCGATATAGTCGGCAGTGCCGCTTTCCGGCAACAGGTTCAGAGGAATCTGAGCAAATTGCTGGCTCGCGCCACCTTGCAGAAACAGCACTTTATAGTTCGAGGGGATATTCAGCAGATCACGCAGATCCTGCTCGGCCTTGGTGGCAATGGACACGAACTCATCACTGCGATGGCTCATTTCCATGACCGACAGGCCCTTGCCGTGCCAATCAAGGAGTTCACCCTGGGCGCGCTTCAGGACAGCTTCGGGAAGCGCCGCAGGACCGGCACAGAAGTTATAGGCTCTCTTGCTCACATCCAATCTCGCTCTGATTTGGTGGTATCACGCAATAAATCTGTGAATCTGTAAATCGGTAGGTGGATCTGTAAACCTGTAGGAGCTGTCGAGCGAAGCGAGGCTGCGATCTTTTCGTTCTGCCCGCCAAGACAAGAGCGACGGCAAGATCAAAAGATCGCAGCCTCGCTTCGCTCGACAGCTCCTACGGTCCTACGGTCCTACAGCCCTACATTTAAAACAATTCCATAGTTCCTGAGGGACAAACAACAAGGGGGCGAATCTTCATCCGCCCCCTGCTTGCCCGCTTACTCTTGCGGCTCTTCGTCAGCGGCGGCGTCGAGTTGCTGGTCTTCGGCAACGTCGTCGATCACGACTTCACCGTCAAACACTGCACCCTCTTCACCTTCGAGCCCTTCGCCTTCCAGCTCCTCGCCTTCGACTTCCGATGGCTCTTGAACCCGCTCCAGGCCTACCAGCGTTTCATCGCTGGCCAGCTTGATCAGGGTCACGCCCTGGGTGTTACGACCCAGGCTGGAGACTTCGTCGACACGAGTACGAACCAAAGTACCCTGGTCGGAAATCAGCATGATTTCCTCGCCGTCGAGCACCTGAACCGCGCCGACCAGACGGCCATTACGGTCGTTGCTGACCATGGCGATAACGCCCTGACCGCCACGCTTGTACTCAGGGAACTCGGTGATCGCGGTGCGCTTGCCGAAACCACGCGCCGAAGCGGTGAGGATCTGGCTGCCTTCTTCCGGGATCAGCATGGAGATCAGCTTCTGGCCTTCCGGCAGACGCATACCGCGGACACCGCGAGCGGTACGGCCCATGGCACGAACGTCGGTTTCCTTGAAGCGAGTCACCTTGCCGCCGTCCGAGAACAGCATGACTTCACGCTCGCCATCGGTAATGGCGGCAGAGATCAGTACGTCGCCTTCGTCCAGTTCCAGCGCGATCAGGCCGACGCTGCGTTGACGGCTGAAGGATTCCAGCGGGGTCTTCTTCACGGTGCCTTTAGCAGTGGCCATGAAGATGAAGTGACCTTCGGTATATTCCTCGACCGGCAGCATGGTGGTGATGTATTCATCACTGTCCAGCGGCAGCAGGTTGACCAGCGGACGACCACGGGCAGCGCGGGACGCCTCCGGGATTTCATAGGTTTTCAGCCAGTACACTTTGCCTTTGCTGGAGAACAGCAGCAGCGTGGTGTGGCTGTTGGCGACCAGCAGGTGAGCGATGTAGTCCTCATCCTTGACGCCAGTGGCCGATTTGCCTTTACCGCCACGACGCTGAGCCTGGTACGCAGCCAATGGCTGGGTCTTGGCGTAGCCACCGTGGGAAATGGTCACGACGCGCTCTTCTTCCGGGATCATGTCGCCCAGGGTCAGGTCGAGACGGGCATCGAGAATCTCGGTGCGACGCACATCGCCGTATTCGGCGCGGATCACTTCCAGCTCTTCGCGGATCACTTCCATCAGGCGCGTGGCGCTGCTGAGGATGCGGATCAGCTCGCCGATCTGGTTGAGGATCTCTTGATACTCGGCCAGCAGCTTTTCGTGTTCCAGACCGGTCAGACGGTGCAGACGCAGTTCCAGAATGGCTTGCGCCTGTTCCGGCGACAGGAAGTACTTGCCCTCGCGCAGACCGTATTGCGGGTCCAGAGTCTCTGGACGGCACGAATCGGCACCGGCACGCTCAACCATCGCAACCACGGCGGAAGATTCCCACGCAGTCTTGATCAGTGCTTCCTTGGCTTCCGACGGCGTTGGCGAGGCCTTGATCAGGGCGATGACCGGGTCGATGTTCGACAAGGCAACCGCTTGACCTTCGAGAATGTGGCCACGTTCACGCGCTTTGCGCAGTTCGAACACGGTACGGCGGGTAACCACTTCGCGACGGTGACGAACGAACGCTTCCAGCAGGTCCTTGAGGTTCAGGATCCGCGGACGGCCGTCAATCAGCGCGACGATGTTGATACCGAACACCGCTTGCAGCTGGGTCTGGGCGTAGAGGTTATTGAGGATCACCTCAGGCACTTCACCGCGACGTAATTCGATCACGACGCGCATACCGTCCTTGTCGGACTCGTCGCGCAGCTCGGTGATGCCTTCGAGCTTCTTCTCTTTGACCAGCTCGGCGATCTTCTCGATCAGACGCGCCTTGTTCAGCTGGTAAGGGAGTTCGGTGATGACGATCTGCTGGCGACCACCGACCTTGTCGATGTCTTCGATCATCGAGCGGGCACGCATGTAAATGCGCCCGCGACCGGTGCGGTAGGCTTCGATGATGCCGGCGCGACCGTTGATGATCGCGGCGGTCGGGAAGTCCGGACCAGGGATGTATTGCATCAGCTCATCGACGGTCAGTTCCGGGTTGTCGATGAGTGCCAGGCAACCGTCGATGACTTCACCGAGGTTGTGCGGCGGGATGTTCGTCGCCATGCCCACGGCGATACCGCTGGAGCCGTTGACCAGCAGGTTGGGAATACGGGTCGGCATGACCGCCGGGATCATTTCGGTGCCGTCGTAGTTCGGCACCCAGTCCACGGTTTCTTTGTGCAGGTCAGCCAGCAGCTCGTGCGCCAGCTTGGTCATGCGCACTTCGGTGTATCGCATGGCCGCGGCGTTGTCGCCGTCCACCGAACCGAAGTTGCCCTGACCGTCTACCAACAGGTAACGCAGCGAGAATGGCTGCGCCATCCGAACGATGGTGTCGTACACCGCGGTATCACCGTGAGGGTGATACTTACCGATCACGTCACCGACAACACGGGCAGATTTCTTGTACGGCTTGTTGAAGTCGTTGCCCAGCTCGCTCATCGCGAACAGCACACGCCGGTGCACGGGCTTCAAGCCATCGCGCGCATCCGGCAGTGCCCGCCCGACAATCACGCTCATCGCGTAGTCGAGGTAGGACTGCTTCAGCTCGTCTTCGATATTGACCGGGAGGATTTCTTTGGCCAGTTCGCCCATGAGAAGCCTGATTCCTTTTTCTGGTGAAACTTCGTCACATCCATATGGGACGAACGAAGCTCGCCGATGCAGACTGAGTGCCATGCACCGACTTACGACAAATCAACGAGTTATGCCATGGATCTGCGCAGTAAAGGCAGCCACATCAGGCTACCCTGGAAACCGCCGGATGTTATCACAAGAGCCGCCACGCACCTATCCCCCAGATGCGCATGGAGCATAGTTAGTTGACCGGTGACAGGCTTGAAAGGGACGAGAGGGGCTTAGAGCCGTGTTGAATGGAGAATCAGGGGCCTGATCAGCGATATTTGTTGACTGTCAGGGCCTCTTCGCGAGCAAGCCCGCTCCCACATTGGATCGGTGTCGGTACAAATTCTGCGACCGACTCGGCCCAATGTGGGAGCGGGCTTGCTCGCGAAGGCAATTTATCAGACGCCAAAGAGCCCTAATGCAACCGCTTACGGCACATCAACTGCGCCATTTTCGCGGTATCCGGCCGTTCGACGATGCCTTTTTCGGTAACGATCGCGTCGATCAGATCCGCAGGCGTGACGTCGAACACCGGGTTGAACGCATCGACATCCGCCCCCACCCGCTTGCCGCCAACTTCCAGCAACTCGCGGCCGTCGCGCTCTTCAATGGGGATCTCGTCACCACTGGCCAGGTTCATGTCGATGGTCGAACTCGGTGCCACCACCATGAAGCGCACGCCGTGGTGCATGGCGTTGACCGCCAGTTGGTAGGTGCCGATCTTGTTTGCCACATCACCATTGGCGGTAATGCGGTCGGCGCCGACGATCACCCAGGTCACGCCCTTGGTTTTCATGATATGCGCAGCGGCGGAATCGGCATTGAGGGTCACGGGAATGCCTTCATTGGCCAATTCCCATGCGGTCAAACGCGAACCTTGCAGCCACGGACGGGTTTCATCGGCATAGACGCGCTCGACCATACCCTCGATGAAAGCCCCGCGAATCACCCCCAGCGCCGTGCCGAAGCCGCCGGTGGCCAGTGCGCCGGTGTTGCAGTGCGTCAGGATCGCCTGGGCGTTGCCCTGATGCTTGCGGATCAGGTCCACACCCAATTGGGCCATGGTCAGGTTGGCTTCGCGATCACTTTCGTGGATGGCGATGGCTTCGGCTTCCAGCGCCGCCAGAGGGTCTGCGTCTTCCTTGAGGCGGTCCAGGCGGTCACGCATGCGACTCAAGGCCCAGAACAGATTAACCGCTGTTGGACGGGAATCAGCCAGTAACGCGTAATCCTCTTCCCACGCCGCCTGCCAGTCACCGCCCTCGGCAATTCGGGCGCGGGCTGACAGCACCATGGCATACGCCGCACTGATGCCAATCGCTGGCGCGCCGCGCACCACCATCGAACGAATAGCCTCAGCCACACCCGCAGCGCTGGTGTAGGCGATCCAGGTTTCCTCGAACGGCAAAATACGCTGATCCAGCAGATGCAGGGCACCATCACGCCAATCGATGGCCTTCACCTTCTCCGCAGCCAACAGTCGATCGCGCATCCAATTACCCCGCACTCATGAACAAAAGCCGCCGATTATAGCGATCCCCCCGCGAAGGCGCTCGGGTATACTTCGCCATCCTTTACAAAAGCACTGGAACCGACTTTCGATGCCGACCCCCACCGCTGCGCTCGACCTGTTATTGCTGCCGACCTGGCTGGTACCCGTCGAACCGGCTGGTGTGGTCCTTAAAGAGCATGCCCTGGGCATCCGCGACGGTCGTATCGTATTTATCGGCCCGCGCGCAGCAGCCTTGAAGTTTAACGCAACCGAAGTCCGCGAATTGCCGGACATGTTGCTCGCCCCCGGGCTGATCAATGCTCACGGGCATGCGGCAATGACGCTGTTCCGCGGGCTGGCCGATGATCTGCCGCTGATGACCTGGCTGGAAAAGCACATCTGGCCGGCCGAAGCTAAATGGGTAGACGAAGCGTTTGTACGCGACGGCACTGACCTGGCCATTGCCGAGCAGATCAAAGGCGGCATCACCTGTTTCTCCGACATGTATTTCTTCCCGAAGGTCGCCAGCGAACGCGCCCATAACAGCGGCATTCGCGCCCAGATCGCCATTCCGATCCTCGATTTCCCGATTCCAGGCGCCGCCACGGCGGATGAAGCCATTCGTCAGGGCGTTGAATTATTTGGCGATCTCAAACATCACGAGCGGATCAAAATCACTTTTGGGCCCCATGCACCCTACACCGTGGGCGACGAAACCCTGGAAAAAATCCGGGTGATCGCCGAAGAGCTGGACGCCTCGATTCATATGCACGTCCATGAAACCGCTTTCGAAGTGCAGCAGTCGGTCGAGCAGCGTGGCGAACGCCCACTGGCCCGCCTTGGCCGCCTGGGCCTGCTCGGGCCGCGCCTCCAGGCCGTTCACATGACCCAGATCAGCGATGAAGACCTGGTGCTGCTGGTAGAAAGTAACACCAATGTGATTCATTGCCCGGAGTCGAACCTGAAGCTGGCCAGCGGTTTCTGCCCGGTCGAGCGCTTGTGGCAAGCCGGAGTCAATGTGGCGGTCGGCACCGATGGCGCGGCCAGCAATAATGACCTCGACCTGCTCGGCGAAACCCGCACCGCTGCGTTGCTGGCCAAGGCCGTCGCCGGCTCCGCCACCGCGCTGGACGCCCATCGCGCCCTGCGCATGGCCACGCTCAATGGCGCGCGCGCACTGGGAATCGACGCAGAGACGGGTTCGCTGGAAGTCGGCAAAGCGGCGGACATCGTCGCATTCGACCTGTCGGGCCTGGCACAGCAACCGGTCTACGACCCGGTTTCGCAACTGATCTACGCCACTGGCCGCGACTGCGTGAAACACCTTTGGGTCGCCGGCAAGCAACTGCTCGACGACCACCGCCTGACCCGTCTGGATGAGGCGCAGCTGTGTGCCACTGCCAAGGCCTGGGGCAGGCGCATCAGCGGCCATACCGAATTGTAAGCACCCTGGACCGAAACCGGGGCAACAGGATTTTTCAAGTTTTAGAGGACTGACACCATGAGCAACGTCGACTACGCCGAAATCGCCAAATTCGAAGCCCTGGCCCATCGCTGGTGGGACCGCGAAAGCGAGTTCAAACCGCTGCACGACATCAACCCGCTGCGGGTCAACTGGATCGACGAGCGCGTCAATCTGGCGGGCAAGAAGGTCCTCGACGTCGGTTGCGGCGGAGGCATCCTCAGCGAAGCCATGGCCCAGCGCGGCGCGACCGTGATGGGTATCGACATGGGCGAAGCGCCGCTGGCGGTCGCTCAACTGCATCAGCTGGAATCCGGCGTGAGCGTCGAGTACCGGCAGATCACCGCCGAAGCCCTGGCCGAAGAAATGCCCGAGCAGTTCGACGTGGTGACATGCCTGGAAATGCTTGAACACGTGCCAGATCCGTCGTCAGTGATCCGCGCCTGTTTCAAAATGGTCAAACCGGGTGGCCAGGTGTTCTTCTCCACCATCAACCGCAACCCGAAGGCCTATCTGTTCGCCATCGTCGGCGCCGAATACATCATGAAGTTGCTGCCGCGCGGCACCCACGACTTCAAGAAATTCATCCGCCCTTCGGAGCTTGGCGCCTGGAGCCGCATGGCCGGCCTGACCGTCAAGGACATCATCGGCCTGACCTACAATCCGTTGACCAAGCATTACAAACTGGCCTCCGACGTGGACGTCAACTACATGATCCAGACCCTGCGCGAGGAGTAAGCCGATGCGTATCAGAGCAGTCCTTTTCGACATGGATGGCACCCTGCTCGACACCGCGCCGGATTTCATCGCCATCTGCCAGGCGATGCGCGCTGACCGTGGTTTGCCGCCGATGAACACTCAACACATTCGCGATGAAATTTCCGGTGGTGCCAAGGCGATGGTCGCTGTGACCTTTTCAATGGACCCGGAGTCGCCGGGGTTCGAGGAACTGCGTCAGGAGTTTCTCGACCGCTATCTCAAGGATTGCGCGGTCCACAGCCATCTGTTCGACGGCATGGCCGAGGTGCTGGAGAAAATCGAAAAGGCCAACCTGATCTGGGGCGTGGTCACCAACAAACCAGTGCGTTTCGCCGAGCCGATCATGCAGCAGTTGGGCCTGGCCGAACGTTCGAAAGTGCTGATTTGCCCTGATCATGTGAAGAACAGCAAACCGGATCCGGAGCCGTTGATCCTGGCGTGCAAGATGCTCGAACTGGACCCGGCCAGCGTGCTGTTTGTAGGCGATGACCTGCGGGACATCGAGTCCGGCCGCGATGCCGGCACCAAAACCTGCGCGGTGACCTACGGTTATATTCACCCGGACGATAACCCGAAGCACTGGGGCGCGGACGTGGTAATCGATCATCCGCTGGCGTTGCTAGAGGTGCTGGATAACGCTTTGTGCAGTTGCTGATTCAAATCAAAAGATCGCAACCTGCGGCAGCTCCTACAGGAGACCGCGATCGGCGTAGGAGCTGCCGAAGGCTGCGATCTTTTTCGGCCCTGTTAACGGATTATGTTGAGGTTTTTTATGTTTGATTATTCCGCCCGTCCTGAATTGCTCAAGGACCGGGTCATCCTGGTCACCGGCGCTGGCCGTGGCATCGGCGCTGTCGCTGCAAAAACCTATGCCGCCCACGGTGCCACCGTGCTGTTGCTGGGCAAGACCGAAGCCAACCTGACTCAGGTCTACGACGAAATCGAAGCAGCCGGCCATCCACAACCGGCCGTGATTCCGTTCAATCTGGAAACCGCGCTGCCTCATCAATACGATGAACTGGCAGCCATGATCGAGACCGAATTCGGCCACCTCGATGGCTTGCTGCACAACGCCTCGATCATCGGTCCCCGGACACCCATCGAGCAGCTGTCCGGTGAGAACTTCATGCGCGTCATGCACGTCAACGTCAACGCCATGTTCATGCTCACCAGCACCCTGCTGCCACTGCTCAAGCTGTCTCAGGACGCCTCGGTGGTATTCACCTCCAGCAGTGTCGGTCGCAAGGGTCGTGCTTACTGGGGCGCGTACGGCGTTTCCAAGTTTGCTACCGAAGGCCTGATGCAAACCCTGGCCGACGAAGTAGACACAGTCGCACCGGTGCGTTCCAACAGCATCAACCCCGGCGCCACCCGAACCAGCATGCGCGCTCAGGCCTACCCCGGCGAAAACCCGCTGAACAACCCGACACCCGAGGAGATCATGCCGGTCTACCTTTACCTGATGGGTCCGGACAGTACCGGCATCAATGGCCAGGCGTTCAACGCTCAGTAACGCCCGTGCGTCGCTTTTCTGCCGCGACGGCTTCCCGCCGCGGCACTCAAACCCGATGGTAACTACCCCCGCTACAAGTCAAATAAATGTCATCGCCCTCCGTAATCCCCCTCGTATAACCTTCCAGTATTTTGATTTTTAAAGCTTTTTATTCGACTGAACCGAATGGCACGACTTTCGCTCTAATTTTGTTCAGACACGCCGTGTGAAAGCAGACGAGGCGGAGCTTGAGCCGAGAGGTTACTAATCTTCGGCAAAGCGGACTAAACTCGTGCCAAATGTCCTACGGGACTGATGGACCAGTAATGACGCGCAGCCCAAAGCCGCTCTCACCCAGCCTGTAAGACAGCCTTACTGCTTAGGGGCTCACGCCATATGAAATCACCTTCCCAGACCAACGCAATTGACTTCGACAGTGCCAAATTGCAACGCCTGGGCTTTGGTCAGCAGCCTCCCCTCCTGGAGCGGCCCGTCAGTCTTGCGCAGTTGCGCCAAACGCTGGGCCTGCAACTGCAAACCAGTCTTGAGCCGCAACGCATTCTCGGACTTTTCTTCCGTGAAATTCAGCGCCTTGTGCCACTGGATGCCCTGAGTTACGAGCATCAGCCCAGCGACTTGCGCCTGCAATTCGGCGCGCGGGGTCACCATTCAATCAGCTACAGCCTCAGCCATGAAGGCGAGCAATTGGGTGAGCTGGTGTTCCGTCGCAATCAGCGTTTCAGCGAACAGGAACAGGGCAACCTGGAGTCACTGTTGTCGACCCTGCTCTTCCCCATGCGAAACGCCCTGCTCTACCGAGCGGCAACCCAAAGTGCATTGCGTGATCCGCTGACCGATACCGGCAACCGCATCGCCATGGATCAGACGCTGGAACGGGAAATCGAGATGTCGCGTCGACACTCGCAGCCCCTGTCGCTGCTGATGTTGGACATCGATCACTTCAAACACATCAACGACACCTATGGGCACAGTGCCGGCGATGAAGTGCTGAAGGCCGTCGCAGCCTCGATCAAAAACCAGTTGCGCAACGTCGACATGGTGTTCCGGTTTGGTGGCGAAGAATTCCTGATTCTGCTTTCCAACACCAGTCGGGAAGCTGCAGCCATGGTCGGTGAAAGACTGCGGTTTGCGGCGCAAGCTCAGGACTATGAGGCAGAGGGCAAGATGATCGAGCTGACGGTGAGCATCGGTTGCTCGACGCTGCTACCCGGCGAGTCTGCCGAGAGTTTGTTGCGACGGGCCGACAGTGCGTTGTATGTGGCCAAGCGCGCGGGGCGTAACCGACTGGCGATGGCGGGCTGATATTTCAGCAACGCTGTATAACCCATGTGGGAGCGGGCTTGCTCGCGAAAGCGGTCTGACATTCAGCAACTCTGTTGAATGTTAAGCCGTCTTCGCGAGCAAGCCCGCTCCCACATTTGGTTTGCGTTGCTTTCAGAGGATCAGCTTTCGGCCAGCTCCATCCGCTCACGGGCTACCGGGGTTTTCACCGCCAGTTCCAACTGCATGCAACGTTCCAGGAACAGATACATGTAGTCGTAACTTTTGCAGACAGCCTGGCGCAATTCCACTTGCAGCGCTTTGCTCGGGTTCATACCCGCCAGGGTGCAGATGATTTCCAGCGCTTCCCATGGATGGGCGTCGTCATACTGGGCGTGCATCTTCAACCACTTCATGGCCCGCTTGCGATCTTCCTCGGGGAACGCTGCCGCGTAGACGCCACTGGAACAGACCAGTGCCGACCACTCCCCTGTCGCACCCTCGATGGCGTAGTTGGTGGCGGCGATGGCCACGATCAGCGAATCCGACGAACTGGTGTGCCAGCACCAGTGGCTCAAGGCGTGAAGCTCAGGGGCCACCTGTTGGGCTTGCAGATCTTCCAGGCTGATACCGTGAGCACGACTCCAATGCACCCAGTAATCGGCATGGTTCAATTCGACGCGAATGTTGCGCATCAGCCAGCGACGCGCCATGTCTTCGCCAGGGTGGCGCGCAAAACGGGTCTTGGTCAGGTTCTGTGCCATGTATAAAGCGAACTGTTCGACCACCGGCCAGCCACCGATAAGGTACTGACGCATGGTTTTTGCGCTGAGTTTGTTATCTCGCATGCGTTGATACAGTTCGTGTCCGACAACCCGGCGCTTGCTCTCGCTGCAATCCTGGATCAGTTGCTGAGCCCAGGCGGGGTAACTTGCAGCTTCCATGAGTGGTCCGGTTCTGTTGAATGTGTCGATCACTGTCGCGCTCCTTTTGATTGTGATTTTTTAGATCAACAAGAGTTTCAACGGAACGTGCCCGGCGCCTTGAACAACAAAGGTCGGGGCCGGGCAGGACGACTTTGCAAACTATCCCAGGTAAACAGATGCGGGCGTTCAATCACATACCCTTGAGCGTAATCCACCCCGATCTCCAGCAATGCCTGCTCGATCTGAGGTGTTTCAACGAACTCGGCAATCGTGCGCTTACCCATGACATGACCGATGTGATTGATCACTTCGACCATGGCGCGGTTAATCGGGTCGTCCAGCATATCCTTTACGAAACTCCCGTCGATCTTCAGGAAGTCTACAGGTAAATGTTTCAAGTAAGCGAATGAGGACATACCGGCGCAAAAGTCATCTAGCGAAAAATGACAACCTAAACCTTTGAGTTCATTGATAAATCTAATTGCACTACCCAGATTTGCAATCGCGCTGGTTTCTGTAATTTCAAAACAAATCATTTCGGGTGGAATTGAATATGCAACAAACTGTTCACGAAGGAAGTCCAGAAACGCCTCATCTCCGATAGTAATACCTGACAGATTTATCGCACACATGGCCAACGACTCTTCGCGCTCTTGCGCAATGCATTGGGCAATGACTTTGAAAACGTTCTCCACTACCCAACGATCAATCGACGTCATCAAACCGTAACGCTCGGCGGCCGGAATGAAACTGTCCGGCAGAATCATGCGCCCTGCTTCGTCATGCAGGCGCAGCAGGATTTCGATATGCCCGCGGTCCTGCTCGTCAGCGCCAAGGGGCGCGATTTCCTGGGCGTACAGGCAGAAGCGGTCTTCTTCCAACGCTACGTGCAGGCGCTGCACCCAGGCCATCTCGCCAAAGCGCAGGGACAGTTCCGAGTCGTCGGCGTGATAGACCTGAACCCGGTTGCGGCCCTTTTCCTTAGCCATATAACAAGCCATGTCAGCGGCCCGCAGCGAAGCTTCGAGCGTGGCCGGACTCTGGGCCACATGCACCAGCCCGATACTCACGGTGGTCACGAACGGCCGGCCTTTCCAGACAAAATGCAGGTTCTGCACGGTCTGGCGCAGGCCTTCGGCGATTTTCTCGGCCGCTTCCGGCGCGCAATTTTCCAACAGAATGCCGAACTCGTCGCCACCCAGTCGGGCCAGGGTGTCGCCTTCGCGCAAACCTGATTGCAACAACGCACAGATATGTCGCAACAGCTCGTCGCCCGCCGCATGACCGCAGGTGTCGTTGACCAGTTTGAATTGATCCAGGTCGAGAAACATCAAGGCGTGACGCCCCACCTGGCGCGTAAGGTTATGCAGGGCCTGTTCGAGGCGATATTCGAATTCGCGGCGGTTGGCCAGCCCGGTCAGGGCGTCATGGGTCGCCTGCCAGGACAGATTGGCGATGTACTGCCGCTCCTGAGTCATGTCGTGCAGCACCAGCACGGTGCCGCTGACCTTGCCCGCGTTGCGGATCGGCGCGCCGACCAGAGTGACCGAAACCGTGCTGCCATCCAGGCGCTGGATCAGTTTGGAATGCTCGCTGCCACCGCTGAGCTGACCGCTCAAAATGTGCTCGATCAAGGTAAAACCGTCGGCCTGAGCGTTCTCGTCCAGCAGATTGAACAGCGCAGCCAATGGCAACCCCGCCGCCTGTTCAGCCTTCCAGTGAGTCAAGGCCTCGGCGGCCGGATTCATATAGGCGATCGCGCCCTCGACGTCCGTGGTGATCACCCCATCGCCAATCGATTGCAGAGTGATCTGTGCCCGGTCTTTCTCCAATTGCAAGGCATCGGCGAAGGCATGGCGCTGCTTGAGCAGCTTATGAGTGCGCATCAGGGCCAACACAATCAAACCCAGCGCGGTGGCGAGGTTCGTCACCAACAGCAGCCGGAGAATCACCCGCGAGCCTTCGCCCAAGGCGTCGCTGAACGCTTTGGCGGCAGGCGTCACGCCTTCGTTGATGGTAAAAATCTGCTCCTTCCAGCGCTTGATGTCGGCATCGGTGGCCTGGCTATCGGCAATGCGCTGGCGCATCTCCCGCGCGACGTCATCGAGTTGCACCAGGTACGCGTCACCGACCGTCCAGAGGTCGATGGCTTTTTCAAGGTAGCTGAAGTGCCGGAAATTGAGGTACAGCCAAATCACGCTGGAGACGTCGTCAGGGTGGTTGCCACCCTTGAGAATCGCGATCCGCGCCGCCTCGATATTCGGTGGCTGATGATCCAGCGCCAGACGCAATTCATGACCACCCTGAGGCACCGCAATCGCGTTCTGGTATTTGAGAAAGATCGTTTCGTCGTGACTGTCGGCGTAGAGATTGAGGTAATAGATGGCGTCTTTCTGGCCCTTGGACCACAGACTTTCACCGCCAACGTAGCCGCGAACCGCCGAAAGAACGTAAAGACTGACGCCTCCCAACAATGCCTGAAATAACACGACGGCGATAAAAGGCCAGACGATGCCCAACAACCGAGGGGTTCCGAGAGTCCTTTTTTGCTTCATGAGGTCCCTTGTCTTGACACTGCTCGATCGTCGTCCGGACGAAAACGCTACCGCTAGACTAGGATGGGTTCTCACTCTAGGCAAGCCGGGGAAACTCATGCTCAACAGCAGCATAGTCCCAGCGCTTCAGGGCTGGGCTTCATCCCCATGTGCTCATCCTTGCCGGGGAAAACGCCCTGAGCGTCCTGTGGCACTCATCTAGTGCTGCTGCAAATGCCCATAAAGCTTGGCGTACAACCCACCATCGGCAATCAATTGCTGATGGTCGCCATCCTCGGCAACTTGCCCGCCATCGAACACCAACACCCGGTCGGCCTGCTTCACGGCCGATAACCGGTGCGCAATGATCAGCGTGGTGCGGTTGCTCAAGAACCGCGCCAGTGCCTGGTGCAGGTTGTATTCGGTGGCTGCGTCCAGGGCGGACGTGGCCTCGTCGAGGATCACCACTTTGGGTTCGGCCAACACCATTCGCGCAATCGCCAGACGCTGACGCTGCCCGCCGGATAAACGCACACCGGAGCGCCCGACAATACTGTCCAGGCCATTGGGCAATTCACGCACCGTGTTGTGCAGTTGAGCAATTTCCAATGCCTGCCAGCAGGCTTCGTCGCTGCGTTCGCGGCCCATGGTCAGGTTGGCGCGCACGGTGTCGTTGAACAGTGCCGGATGCTGCAAGACCACGGCGACATTTTCACGCACGGTTTCCAGGCCGATCTCTTCCTGAGTCGAACCACCGAAACGAATAGTGCCGGCCAGTGGCGTGTACAAACCGAGCAGCAACTGCACCAGCGTGCTTTTCCCACCGCCGCTGGCGCCGACAATCGCGACTTTTTCACCGGGGGCAATCGACAGGTTCATTTGGTTCAACACCAACTCGTCGCCGTAGCCGAAACTCAATCCCTGAACTTCGATGCCCACCGTGTCGCGCCCCTGGAACGGGTCGACACTGCCGGTGTATTGCGGCTCGTCGGCACGGGCCAGCAACTCGTTGATTCGCGACAGCGCACCGCCGGCGGCGTAAAAGGCGTACTGCAGGTTGAGCAGTTGTTCCACCGGACCGATCATGAACCACAGGTAGCTGAACACGGCCAGCATCTGGCCGATGGACAGGTCGGAAAACAACACAGTGAGCATGGCCGCGGCACGGAAAATATCGATGCCGAACTGGAACAGCAAACCACTGGCGCGGTTCGATGCATCGGTTTTCCATTGCGAGCTCACTGCGTAATCGCGCACTTCACGCGCTCGCTGGCCAAGCCGGCCGAGGAAAAAACCCTGACGATTACCGGCGCGCACTTCCTGGATCGCATCCAGGGTTTCGGTCAAGGCCTGGGTGAAGCGCGAGGTGCTGTCGTTCTCGAGTTTTTTCAGGTGTTTGACCCGCTTGCCCAACTGCACCGTGGCATAGATCACCAGCGGGTTGAACAGCAGGATCAGCAGCGCGAGTTTCCAGTGCATCCACATCAGGATGGAGGCGGTGCCCACCAGCGTCAGCATGGCCACGAGGAAACGACTGAGGGTTTCGCCGACGAATTTGTCCAGCGTGTCCAGGTCGGTGACCAGGTGCGTAGTCACCGTGCCGCTGCCCAGGCTTTCGTATTCCCCCAGCGAGATGCACTTGAGCCGCTCGATCAACCGCAGCCGAATCCGATACACGATGTCTTTGGCCAGCGCCGCAAACAATTTCGCCTGCACAACGTTGAACAACAACGCCGCACAGCGCAGTGCCAATGTCACCAGCAGCATCAGGCCAATATAGCCCGCGGCTTTCTGCCAGACGTCGGGCAGCGCGTGGTTCATTATTTTCAGCGCAGCGTCGCCGTGGCCCAGCAGCACTTCGTCGACCAGCAATGGCAACAGCAAGGGGATCGGCACGCTGCACAGCGTTGCCAATACCGCGACGCCGTTGGCGATCCACAAGGATTTTTTATGGTGAAGGGCCAGGCGACGGATTTCTGCCCAGCTCAGACGGTCGACACGTGCAGGGGCTGGAACGTCGTCGGGCAGGTCATGCACAGGCAGCGCGCTCCAGCCAACGGCCGAGCAACGGTGACAACACACTCAGAGGCTGATACCCATTGGTCAGCAACGCCAATTGACCATCACGCTCTGCCAGCAAGGTCGGGAAACCGGCAATGCCCAGGTCCTGGACCCAGGTGAAATCGGCAGCGGTGGCTGCGTGCTGATCGGCACGGTCGAAGGCGGCAGCGAACTCGATGCGCGGCAAACCGGCCTGCTCTGCCAGCTCAACCAACACGCTGGCGTGGGTGACGTCGCGACCTTCGGCGTAGAACGCCTGCTGGATCAACCCGAGCAATTTCCACGCGCAATCCGGTGCCAGGCTGCGCGCCGTCACCAGCGCCCGACACGCCGGCTCGGTGTCGTAGACAAACCCGTCGGGCAGCGCGCCTTCAAACTTGAACGGTTGACCAGTAGCCTCGTGGACCGCCTGCCAGTGCTCAAGGATGTAGCGCCGGGTGGTCGGCTCCAGCGCCGAGCCACTGCCCGTGCGCAAACCGCCGACGACCAGATGCACGTCCACCCCCGCTGCCTGCGCCTGCTCGACCAGCGCGTTGGCCACCGGCGCAAAACCCCAGCACCAGGAACACATCGGGTCCATCACATAGAGCAGGCGACGTGCAGACATGGTTCAAGCCTCGGAAGGAGTTTGCTTGTAGTTGTAACCGATCGGGTGCGGCATGTTGCGCGCCTTGGCCAGTTCGATCTGCTTCTGCCGGTCGATGGCACTGCGACGGGTTTTCTCGCTCAGCTTATCCCAGCAATGCGGGCAACTGATGCCGGCCACATAATGCTCGGATGCACGGTCTTCCACGCTGATGGGCGTACGACAGGCATGACATTGATCGTAGTCGCCTTCGCTGAGGTCGTGGCGCACGGTCACGCGGTTATCGAACACGAAGCAGTCGCCCTGCCATTTGGTTTCTTCCTGCGGCACCTCTTCGAGGTACTTCAGGATGCCGCCCTTGAGGTGATAGACCTCGTCGAAACCCTGACTGAGCATGTAGCTCGAGGCCTTCTCGCAGCGAATACCGCCGGTGCAAAACATCGCGACTTTCTTGTGCACGGCCGGGTCGAAATTGGCTTTGATGTAGTCGGGGAATTCGCGAAAACTGGTGGTCTTCGGATCGATGGCGCCTTCGAAGGTGCCGATCGAGACTTCATAGTCGTTGCGGGTGTCGATCAGCAGTACTTCCGGATCGCTGATCAGTGCGTTCCAGTTCTGTGGATCCACGTAGGTGCCGACACTTTTATTCGGGTCCACGCCTTCGACGCCGAGGGTGACGATTTCTTTCTTGAGTTTGACTTTGGTGCGATAGAACGGCTGATCGTCGCAGTACGACTCTTTGTGGTCGATGTCGTCCATTCGTGGGTCGTTCTTGAGCCAGGCCATCAGCCCGTCGATGCCTTCGCGGCTGCCGGACACGGTGCCGTTGATGCCTTCTTCGGCGATCAGCAGCGTGCCTTTGATGCCGTTGTCGACCATTGCTTGCAGCAGCGGCTCGCGCAGGGTGACGTAATCTTCCAGGGTGACGAACTTATACAGTGCCGCCACGACAATCTGTTGTGTCATGGGTAATTCTCCAGGTGGCTACCCTCGTAAGGGGTGAACCGGATGCGAAAAAAAACGCGCCGGGTGAGCGGCGCGTTGCGGATTCTAGCAAAAATCGTATGGCTTTAGGATTGCGATCTTAAAGCTTGGCACAAACCATTGTGGCGAGGGGGCTTGCCCCCGTTGGGGCGCGAAGCGGCCCCTAAAAAACAGACGCCACCTCGTGTATCAGACAAATCGAGCGTGCCGGTTTTACGACTGCTTCGCAGCCGAACGGGGGCAAGCCCCCTCGCCACAACAGCCCTTCAGCGCTTCACATTAATGTTTGCTGCCGCCAGCACAGGTCGGCGAGGCCGGGGCCGCGTCGATCTGTGCCCATTCTTGCGGCGTGTAGGTATGCAGCGCCAACGCATGGAACTCGCCCATCAGTTCGCCCAAAGTGCCGTACACCTTCTGGTGACGCTTGACGCGATTGAGGCCCTCGAACTGCTGGCTGACCACCACCGCCTTGAAGTGGGTCTGCAACCCACGGCTGTGCATGTGGCTTTCATCCAGCACTTGCAGATGCTCGGGCTGTAGCAGCCCAAGCGTCGATTCGATGCGTTGTTGCATGGTCATCCCGAACTCCGCTTAAGGCTTTTTCTTGGCAGGAGCGGCGCCCTTAGGCTCCAGCTCGGCCGTCATGTCAGCCAGCAGTTTGTTGACCACAGGCACCGCGCTTTCCAGCTTGGCTTGAGTCATCTGGGCCGATTGCTGAGTCAGCTGCGGCATTTTTTCCAGGACTTTCTTGCCCAGTGGCGACTGGTAGAACGCAACCAGATCCTTGAGCTCGGATTCGCTGAAATTGGTGGTGTAAAGCTTGACCATGTCCGGCTTCAGCTTTTTCCAGCCAATGGCTTGATCCAGAGCGGCGTTAGCCTTGGCCTGGTAAGTTTCCAGAACGGCTTTTTTCGATTCAGGGGCTTTGGTCTGTTCAAAGCGCTGAGCGAACATTTGCTGCACTTGCATGTACACCGGAGTGCCCAATTTGTCAGCGTGCGCCAGGGTCAGGAAAGCTTCGGCACTGGCGTTGTGGCTGGCGGTATCGGCAAAAACCTGGCCGCTGGCGCAAACCAGTGCAACCGCGGTACAGATGGCACGAAGACGAGTCATCGAGTTTCCTTTTCTAGCAGGCGAGGCAAAACCTCAAGGGCGTCCATTCTGCACCTAAAAAAGTGTGTCACTCAACCCCAAGCCTTGTCGCGCCTGATTTAGAGGGGTTGAACGGTCAAATTCCAGACTGATGGAACCACAGCCGGTGATCAAGGCCTAAACTGCGCTATCAGACCTACAGGAGTGTGCATGATGAGCCGTATCGAAACCGACAGCCTGGGCCAGGTGGAAGTCCCGGATGACGCTTACTGGGGCGCTCAGACGCAACGCTCGCTGATCAACTTCGCCATCGGCAACGAACGCATGCCGCTGGCGGTGCTACACGCCCTGGCCCTGATCAAGAAAGCCGCGGCGCGCGTCAACGATCGCAATGGCGACCTGCCCGCCGACATCGCCCGGCTGATCGAACAGGCCGCCGACGAAGTGCTCGACGGCAACCATGACGAGCAGTTCCCGCTGGTGGTCTGGCAGACCGGCAGCGGTACCCAAAGCAATATGAACGTCAACGAAGTGATCGCCGGTCGCGCCAACGAACTGGCCGGCAACCCCCGCGGTGGCAAGGCCCCGGTACACCCCAACGATCACGTCAACCGCTCCCAGAGTTCCAACGATTGCTTCCCCACGGCCATGCACATCGCGACGGTTCAGGCGGTGCAGCAGCATTTGCTGCCGGCGATCAGCGAGTTGTCCGGCGGGTTGGCGGAGCTGTCCGCACGGCACATGAAACTGGTCAAGACCGGTCGTACCCATATGATGGACGCCACGCCAATTACCTTCGGCCAGGAACTCTCGGCGTTCATCGCGCAACTGGATTACGCCGAGCGGGCGATCCGCAGCGCGCTACCGGCCGTCTGTGAACTGGCTCAGGGCGGCACTGCGGTCGGCACCGGATTGAACTCGCCCCACGGTTTTGGCGAAGCGATCGCCTCCGAACTGGCCGCCCTCTCCGGCCTGCCGTTCGTTACGGCCCCCAATAAATTTGCCGCCCTGGCCGGCCACGAGCCGTTGGTCACCCTCTCCGGCGCACTGAAAACCCTTGCCGTGACCCTGATGAAAATCGCCAACGACCTGCGCCTGCTGGGCTCCGGGCCGCGAGCGGGGTTTGCCGAAGTGAAACTGCCGGCCAATGAGCCGGGCAGTTCGATCATGCCCGGCAAGGTCAACCCGACTCAGTGCGAAGCGCTGTCGATGCTGGCCTGTCAGGTATTGGGCAATGACGTTGCCATCGGTTTTGCCGCCAGTCAGGGCCACCTGCAATTGAACGTGTTCAAACCGGTGATCATCCACAACCTGCTGCAATCGATCCGCTTGCTGGGCGATGGCTGCAGTAACTTCCAGCAGCATTGCATCGCCGGGCTGGAACCGGATGCGCAAAAAATGGCCGAGCATCTGGAACAAGGTTTGATGCTGGTGACGGCGCTGAACCCGCACATCGGCTACGACAAATCGGCGGAGATTGCCAAGAAGGCTTACAGCGAGGGGCTGACCTTGCGCGAGGCGGCGTTGCAGCTGGGGTATCTGACGGATGAAGAGTTTGATGCCTGGGTGAGGCCGGAGGATATGTTGGAGGCCGGTGCCAAGGGCTGAGTTCTGTAGCGGACAGTCAGTCATCGCGGGCAAGCCCGCTCCCACAGGTTTTGGGTTGCTCACGGATACTGTGATCGACACAAAACCTGTGGGAGCGTGGCTTGCCCGCGAAGAACGATAACGCGGTCTAACTGGCCGCCATCCGCACCCGTCGAGCCCTGAGCCCGGCCACCAACGATGGCCCCAAAGCCACCAACGCCGACCCGAGCACCACCAACACCGCCCCGCCGTAACCCAGGCCATTGATCTGTTCGGCATGCACATACTCCGGCCATAACCACGCGGCCACGGCCACGGCGCCAAAGGTCACCAGCGGCGTGATCGCCAGCGTCGCACTGACCCGTGAGGCTTCCCAATGGGCCAGGGCTTCAGCGAAGGCGCCATAAGCGATCAGCGTGTTCAAACAGCACGCCAACAACAACCAGCCTTGCAGCGGACTCAATTGCAGCGCCTCCAGCGGATGCACCCATGGCGTCAGCAACAGCGCGCAGAACAGGTAAATCACCATCATCACCTGCAACGAATTCCACACCGTGAGCAACTGCTTCTGGCCCAAGGCATAGAAGGTCCAGACCGTGGACGCCAGCAGCACCATCAGCACACCGGCGGTGTAATCGGTCAGGGAGGTGAGCAACTCACTCAAGCGCTGATTGAAGAAGAGCGCAAAGCCGATCAGCAGCACCAACAGGCCAATCCCCTGCCCCACGCTAAACCGTTCCTTGAACACGAACAGACTGGCAATCAGCAACATGATCGGGCCCATTTGCACCACCAGTTGCGCGGTGCCGGGGCTGAGCAGGTTCAGGCCCATCAGGTACAGCACGTAGTTGCCGACCAGTCCGAGTACCGCCATCAACACCAGCCAGCCACCGCGCGGGCCGAGGACTTTACGACTCGGCAGGCGTTTGGTCGCCGCCAGATAAATGAACAGGCAACCGCCGGACACCAGCAGGCGAAACCAGGTCACCGTCACCGGGTCCATCACCAGCAGCACTTGCTTGAGCTTGATCGGCAGGATTCCCCACAGCAACGCAGTCAGCAAGGCCAGGCACAGCCCATAAACCCAGCGACCCGATGAAATATGCATGCTGACCCCAAAGCCGATTGGCGAAAACGGTCATTCTAGGCTCAGACCGGGGCGCGACACAGGGACAGTTGCCAACGGGCCGCGAATGAAACTGTGCAGGTCGCACCGTAAAGTTGACGATATGCCGTCGATCAGGTGGCCAGGCGCGACAAGTGGTTCATGCATAAGCTCATTGAAACTGTCATCCGCAGGAGATCGCTCATGTACGGCATGCGCGCCCAAGACAACGCCCCCGCCACCCACTTTCGTTGTGACCGGTTGTGTCGTGTGAATGGAGAGCTGTATTTCACCACACGGGAACTCACTTTGGAGGGGCCGTTTGAAAACCGGGAGGCAGCGGAGCGCGAGATTCACGCGTATATCGAGCGGATGCAGGTCATGAGCATGAGCGAATAAACCGCGCCGCCTGCATTCGCGAGCAAGCCCGCTCCCACATTTAACCGTGTCCAACGTTGGAACTCGGTCAAATGTGGGAGCGGGCTTGCTCGCGAATGCGGTTGATCAGGCTACAAAACACTTAAGGTCTAACGCACCGCCTCAAACAACCCCGTAGCCCCCATCCCGCCCCCCACGCACATGGTGACGATGCCGTAACGCAGGTTGCGCCGCTGCAGCTCACGCACGATGTGCCCGACCTGACGCGAACCGGTCATGCCGAACGGGTGGCCGATGGCAATCGAGCCGCCGTTGACGTTGTATTTGTCGTTGTCGATTTCCAGCCGATCGCGGCTGTACAGGCATTGCGAGGCGAACGCTTCGTTGAGCTCCCACAGATCAATGTCGGTAACCTGCAACCCCTTGGCCTTGAGCAACTTCGGCACCGAAAACACCGGGCCGATGCCCATCTCGTCCGGCTGGCACCCGGCCACGGCAAAACCGCGGAAGAAGGCTTTGGGCTTGAGCCCCAGCGCCAGAGCTTTCTCCAGGCTCATCACCAGGGTCATCGAAGCGCCGTCGGACAGTTGCGACGAGTTGCCGGCGGTCACTGAGCCGTCTTCGGCAAACACCGGTTTCAACCCGGCCAGGCTTTGCAGAGTCGTGTCCGGGCGATTGCAGTCGTCATGATCGACGATGCCGTCGAGGATCTGCACCTGGCCGGTGACCTTGTCCTCAACGCGATACTTCACCGCCATCGGCACGATTTCATCGTTGAACAACCCGGCGGCCTGAGCCAGCGCGGTACGCTGCTGACTTTGCAGAGCGTATAAATCCTGCTCTTGGCGACTGACATCGTAACGACGCGCGACGATCTCGGCGGTCTGGCCCATGGGGAAATAAATACCCGGCACCTGCTCTTTCAGCAGCGGGTTGATCAGGTTGTCGGTGTTGACGCTTTTCATGGTCAGGCTGATCGACTCGACGCCGCCAGCGACAATGATGTCGCTGCACCCCGAAGCGATCTGATTGGCGGCAATGGCGATGGCCTGTAAGCCCGACGAACAGAAGCGGTTAAGGGTCATGCCTCCCGTCCCGATGCCCAGGTGCGACAGCACCGCGACGTTGCGGCCAATGTTGAAGCCCTGGGCGCCTTCGTTGGAGCCGGCGCCGACGATGCAATCCTCGACGCTGGCCGGGTCGACGTCATTGCGCGTGAGCAGCGCATTGACACAGTGGGCCGCCATGTCGTCCGGACGGGTCATGTTGAACTTGCCGCGAAAGGATTTGGCCAGGCCGGTCCGTACGCTGTCGACGATCACCACTTCACGCATGGCATACACCTCATTGTTGTTGTCAGTCAGGAGTTGGACCGAGCATAAGTCCACCCCATGACCGACCGCGACAATCATTCACCCCGCGTATGCGTAGCCATCGGTTCAGCGCTTGCGCTTTTGCAGTTTCTTCTCGCGTTTGTCGGACTTTTCGAAGGCCTCTTCCAGCGCCTGGTTAATGGTGCGCAGGACCTTGACCCGTGCCCAGCGCTTGTCGTTGGCTTCCACCAGGGTCCAGGGCGATATCTCGGTGCTGGTTCGATCGACCATATCGCCGACAGCGGCGCGATAGTCGTCCCATTTGTCGCGATTGCGCCAGTCGTCTTCAGTGATTTTGAAGCGCTTGAAGGGGATCTCTTTGCGCTCCTGGAAACGCTCCATCTGAGTCTGTTTGTCGATGGCCAGCCAAAACTTGACCACGATCACTCCGGCATCGGCGATCTGCTCTTCAAAGTCGTTGATCTCGCCATAGGCGCGCATCCAGTCCGCCTTGCTGCAAAAGCCTTCGATGCGCTCCACCAACACCCGGCCATACCAGGAACGGTCGAACACAGTGAATTTTCCCCGGGCCGGAATATGCCGCCAGAACCGCCAGAGATACGGCTGCGCCCGTTCTTCCTCGGTGGGCGCGGCGATCGGCACGATGTCGTACTGGCGCGGGTCGAGCGCCGCGGCCACCCGCCGGATTGCCCCGCCCTTGCCTGCCGCGTCGTTGCCTTCGAACACCGCGATCAACGCGTGCCGACGCATGCGCTTGTCGCGCATCAGCCCGGAAAATCGTGCCTGCTCGGTAATCAGTTGCTCTTCGTAATCATCCTTGTCCAGCTGCAGGGTCAAGTCCAGGCTGTCGAGCAGATTCACTTTATCGACACTGGGGAACAAGGGCGCTGCACTGACTTTGTGCGGGTGAATCCTCGGTCTCTTCAGCGCGCTCTGCAGGCCCTCGAGCAAGATCTTGCCGACCGTCAGGCTCCGATAGCGCGCGTCCACGCCGGCGATCACATGCCACGGCGCATAGTCGCGGCTGGTGCGGCGCAGCACCCGTTCGCCGTACTTCACGAATTTGTCGTAGGTCGCGGATTGTTGCCAGTCCAGCGGGCTAATGCGCCAGCTGTGCAACGGGTCGTCGGCCAGCGCCTTGAGCCGCGCTTTCATTTGTTTTTTGGAGAGATGAAACCAGAACTTGAAGATCAGCGCGCCTTCGTCACACAGCATCTTCTCCAGCCGTTCGGCCCCGTTGATGCTTTGATCGAGTCGCGGATCCTTGAACAAACCATGAACCCGTCCCTGCAACATCTGGCTATACCAGTTGCCGAAGAAAATCCCCATGCGCCCCTTGGCCGGGAACATCCGCCAGTAGCGCCAGGCCGGCGGTCGCGCCAGTTCTTCGTCGGTCTGCTGGTCGAAGGTGCGGACCTCGATCGAGCGCGGGTCCATCCACTCATTGAGCAACTTGACCGTCTCGCCCTTGCCGGCCCCTTCGATGCCGTTGATCAAAATGATCACCGGAAAGCGCTGTTGCTGGCGAAGTTCGAACTGCGCTTCGAGCAAGGCTTCACGCAACGCTGGCACTTCGGCTTCATAGGTTTCTTTGTCGATGACATGACCGATTTCAGCAGATTCGAACATGGAGCGGCTCCTTCCAGGATTGAGCAAGACTAGCAGCAAAAAAGATCAAAAGATCGCAGCCTTCGGCAGCTCCTACAGGTGTACGTCGATCCCATGTAGGAGCTGCCGAAGGCTGCGATCTTTTGCGGTAACCCACCATTTTGAGCAGGCGGTTGGCTCGGTGCCTTGCCATGGATCAAGCGCCACTGCGGCGATCGGCTAGAATGGCCACCTTGCCGTTACCGAGCCTGCCATGAAACCTGTATTGCCCCACGCCCAGCTCGACTGGGACGACCAAGGTCGCCCGCGTTCGCGGGTGTTCGATGATGTGTATTTTTCCGACCTGTCGGGCCTTGAAGAAACCCGCTACGTGTTTCTGGAGCAAAACGTTTTGCGCGACCGCTTCGCCGCCTTGCCGGCGGGTGGTCGACTGGTGATTGGCGAGACCGGTTTCGGCACCGGGCTGAATTTTCTCTGTGCCTGGCAGTTGTTCGAACAGCACGCGGTGGCCGGTGCGCGACTGCATTTTGTCAGCGTCGAAAAATACCCGCTGAGCGCGCCCGATCTGCAACGAGCCTTGGCCTTATGGCCGGAGCTCAAGCCGTTTGCCGATCAATTGCTGGCGCAATACGTGGCGATCCATCAAGGCTTTCAGCGTCTGGTGCTGGACAACGGCCGCGTTACCCTGACCTTGCTGATCGGCGATGCACTTGAGCAGTTGCCGCAACTGGATGCGCAGATCGACGCCTGGTTTCTCGACGGTTTCGCTCCAGCGAGAAACCCCGACATGTGGACCGCCGAATTGTTTGCCGAATTGGCTCGCCTGGCGGCGCCCGGCTCGACCATCAGCACCTTCACCAGCACCGGCTGGGTGCGCCGCCTGCTGAACGCGGCGGGCTTCAAGATGAAGCGCACGCCAGGCATCGGCCACAAGTGGGAAATTCTGCGGGGCACGTTCCTCGGTTGGCCCGAAGAGACCGCTAAACCAGCCGCGACAAAACCATGGTTCGCTCGCCCACAACCGCTTACCGGCGAACGCCGCGCTTTGGTGATCGGCGCCGGTCTGGCCGGTTGCGCCAGTGCCGCCAGCCTCGCCGCGCGGGGTTGGCAAGTGAGTTTGCTGGACCGTCACGAAGCACTGGCGCAGGAAGCCTCGGGCAATCCTCAGGGCGTGCTGTACCTCAAGCTTTCGGCCCATGGCACGGCGTTATCGCAATTGATCGTCAGCGGTTTTGGCTACACCCGACGTCTGCTGGAACAGCTGCAACGTGGTGTCGACTGGGACGATTGCGGGGTCTTGCAACTGGCCTTCAATGCCAAGGAAGCCGAGCGTCAGGCGCAATTGGCCGCGGCCTTTTCACCGAGCCTGGTGCACCTGCTCGATCAATCCCAGGCCCAGGCCCGAGCCGGTATCGAACTGGCGCACGGCGGCTTGTTCTACCCTGAAGGTGGCTGGGTTCATCCGCCCGCGTTGTGCCAGTGGCAAGCGTCCTCCACGAACATCCAGTGGCTGCCCCATTGCGAGGTGCTGGAACTGCGCAAGGTCGATGATCAATGGCAGGCTTGGGATGGTGATGCACTGCTGGCTAGCGCGCCCGTGGTAATTCTGGCCGGCGCCGCCGAGATCAAGCGTTTTCCATACAGCGCCGACCTGCCCCTCAAACGCATTCGCGGGCAAATCACCCGGCTGGCGCAAACCCCTGAAAGCCAGAGCCTGGCGACCGTCGTCTGCGCTGAAGGTTATGTAGCACCCGCACGCCTGGGCGAACACACACTCGGCGCCAGCTTCGATTTCAAAAGCGATGAGCTGACCCCGACCGTCGCCGAACACCTCGGCAACCTGGCGTTGCTCGAGGAAATCTCCACTGATCTGGTCGCCCGTCTGCATGTTCCAGACCTGGACCCGCAACAGCTTGAAGGGCGCGCGGCCTTCCGCTGCACCAGCCCCGACTACTTGCCGATCGTCGGACCGTTGGCCGAACAGGCCGCCTTCGCCGAGGCCTATGTCGCGCTAAGCAAAGATGCCCGGCAAGTGCCCGATGTTCCCTGCCCATGGCTCGAGGGGTTTTACGTCAACAGCGGTCACGGTTCTCGCGGCTTGATCACCGCGCCACTGTCTGGCGAGCTGTTGGCGGCATGGCTTGAAAACGAGCCGTTGCCGCTGCCAAAAACAGTGGCCGAAGCCTGCCATCCCAACCGTTTTGCCTTGCGCCAGTTGATCCGCGGAAAAGCCTGACCCACAGCCTTATAACTTATCGGTCTAAAACTCCAGGGATTCACCTGGGTCAGTTTCTGAGTACCCGCCGTTTTTGGCGGGTATCGATTGACCCTCCCCAACGGAAAAACCGGTAAGGACTTATGTGCGGATTAGCTGGAGAATTACGTTTCGACCATCAACCTGCGGACCTCGCAGCCATTGAACGAATCACCCATCACCTGGCCCCTCGCGGCCCTGATGCGTGGGGCTTCCACAGCCAGGGGCCGATTGCCCTGGGCCATCGGCGCCTGAAAATCATGGACCTGTCGGACGGCTCGGCACAGCCGATGATCGACAACTCACTGGGCCTGTCCCTGGCCTTCAACGGCGCGATCTACAACTTCCCGGAACTGCGCACCGAACTGGAAAGCCTCGGTTACGCCTTCTATTCCGGCGGCGACACCGAAGTGCTGCTCAAGGGTTATCACGCCTGGGGCGAAGCCTTGTTGCCCAAACTCAACGGCATGTTCGCCTTCGCCATTTGGGAGCGCGACGCCAAGCGTTTGTTCATTGCCCGCGACCGTCTCGGCGTGAAGCCGTTGTATCTGTCGCGCACCGGTCAACGCCTGCGCTTTGCCTCGGCCCTGCCAGCATTGCTCAAGGGCGGCGACATCAACCCGATCCTCGACCCGGTGGCGCTCAATCATTATCTGAATTTCCACGCCGTGGTCCCGGCCCCGCGCACCTTGCTGGCGGGCATCGAAAAGCTGCCCCCGGCAAGCTGGATGCGCATCGAAGCAGACGGCACCACCGAGCAGAAAACCTGGTGGACCCTGCCCTACGGCCCAAATGCCGACGAACTGAACCTGACCCTCGAAGACTGGCGCGACCGTGTGCTCGACAGCACCCGTGATGCGGTGGCGATTCGTCAACGGGCGGCCGTGGATGTCGGCGTGCTGCTTTCCGGCGGTGTCGATTCGAGTCTGTTGGTAGGCCTGTTGCGCGAAGTCGGCGTTGAAAACCTGTCGACCTTCTCCATCGGTTTCCAGGATGCCGGCGGCGAGCGCGGTGACGAGTTTCAGTATTCGGACCTGATCGCCAAGCACTACGGCACCCAACATCACCAACTGCGCATCGACGAAAAAGAAATCATCGAGCAACTACCCGCGGCGTTCCGCGCCATGAGCGAGCCGATGGTCAGCCATGACTGTATCGCGTTCTATCTGCTGTCGCGCGAAGTGGCCAAGCACTGCAAGGTGGTGCAAAGCGGCCAAGGCGCGGACGAGTTGTTCGCCGGGTATCACTGGTATCCGCAAGTGGACGGTGCGAGCGATCCGTACGCGGCGTATCGCGATGCGTTTTTCGACCGCAGCTACGCCGACTACGCCGCCACGGTGCAGCCGAAATGGCTGACGGCCAACGACGCGGCCGGCGACTTCGTGAAGGAACATTTCGCTCAGCCCGGTGCCGACGCAGCCGTAGACAAAGCCCTGCGTCTGGACAGCACCGTGATGCTGGTGGATGACCCAGTCAAACGGGTCGACAACATGACCATGGCCTGGGGGCTGGAAGCGCGCACGCCGTTTCTCGACTATCGCCTGGTGGAATTGTCGGCGCGGGTGCCGGGCAAATTCAAACTGCCGGATGGCGGCAAGCAAGTCTTGAAAGAAGCGGCGCGGCTGGTCATTCCGAGTGAAGTGATCGACCGCAAAAAGGGTTACTTCCCGGTCCCCGGCCTCAAGCATTTGCAGGGCGACACGCTGAACTGGGTGCGTGAACTGCTGCTCGATCCGAGTCAGGATCGTGGCCTGTTCAACCCCGCCATGCTCGACCGCCTGCTGACCGATCCGCAAGGTCAACTGACCCCGTTGCGCGGCTCCAAGCTGTGGCAATTGGCAGCTCTGAACCTGTGGCTCAGTGAACAAGGAATCTGATCGATGAAACCTCACGCTACGGCTTATAGCCAACGCTTGTTGCGCGGTCAGGCGCCCTCCTACGAACGCTTGCAGGCGCGCCTGGCCGAAGACGGCAGTGAATTGGGCGCCGCGCCAATCGCGGTGCATTGCGGCTGGGGCCGGTTGCTGATCGGCCATACCTTTCCCGATGCCGCGAGCCTTGCCCTAGAGCTGCTCAATGAGCAGCCCGGTGAGCGGGACATCGCCTTGTACGTTGCCGCGCCCCAGCAAGTGCTGGGGCTGGAGCCGGCCCAACTGTTCCTCGACCCTTCCGACACCTTGCGCCTGTGGTTCAGCGATTATCGTCAGTCCACCCGGGTGTTTCGCGGTTTTCGCATCCGTCGGGCGCAAAGCGAAGCGGACTGGCAGGCCGTCAATCAGCTGTATCAGGCGCGCGGCATGCTGCCGATTGATGCGAGTTTGCTGACGCCTCATCACCAAGGCGGCCCGGTTTACTGGCTGGCCGAAGATGAGGACAGCGGCGCGATCATCGGCAGCGTCATGGGCCTGAATCATCACAAGGCCTTCAACGACCCGGAAAATGGCAGCAGCCTGTGGTGCCTGGCGGTGGATCCGCAATGTTCCCGCCCAGGCGTCGGTGAAGTGCTGGTGCGGCACTTGATCGAACACTTCATGAGCCGTGGCCTGAGTTACCTGGACCTGTCTGTGCTGCACAACAACCGTCAGGCGAAAAGCCTTTACGCCAAGCTCGGTTTTCGCAACTTGTCGACCTTCGCCATCAAGCGCAAAAACGGCATCAACCAGCCGTTGTTTCTCGGCCCCGGCCCGGAAGCGGAGTTCAATCCGTATGCGCGAATCATCGTTGAGGAGGCTCATCGGCGCGGCATTGATGTGCAGGTGGATGACGCGCAAGCCGGTCTGTTCACCCTGATTCACGGCGGTCGTCGGGTACGTTGCCGCGAATCCCTGAGCGATCTGACCAGCGCCATCAGCATGACGTTGTGTCAGGACAAAAGCCTGACCCACAAGGTGCTGAAAAACGCCGGTCTAAAACTGCCCGCCCAACAACTGGCGGGGAGCGCGGACGACAACCTGGCATTTCTCGACGAGCACGAACGGGTGGTGGTCAAACCGCTGGACGGTGAACAGGGCCAAGGGGTGGCGGTGGATTTACGCACCATCGAAGAGGTTCAGCAGGCCATCGAAAACGCCCGCGCATTCGACAATCGAGTGCTGCTGGAAAGTTTTCACGAAGGCCTCGACTTGCGAGTTCTGGTGATCGGCTTCGAAGTGGTCGCGGCCGCCATTCGCCGGCCGGCGGAAGTGGTGGGCGATGGTCAGCATTCCATTGGTGCGCTGATCGAAGCCCAGAGCCGTCGCCGTCAGGCGGCGACCAGCGGTGAAAGCAAAATCCCGCAAGACCATGAGACCCAGCGCACCTTGCAGGCGGCGGGTTATGACTACAGCAGCATTCTGCCGGCGGGTGAACATCTGTTCGTACGGCGCACGGCGAATCTTCATACCGGCGGCATTCTTGAAGATGTCACGGCGATTCTGCATCCGACCTTGGTGGACGCGGCCGTGCGCGCGGCGCGGGCGCTGGATATTCCGATGGTCGGGCTCGACCTGATGGTGCCGGCCGCTGACCAGCCGGAGTATGTGTTTATCGAAGCCAATGAGCGCGCCGGGCTGGCCAACCATGAACCGCAGCCGACGGCCGAGCGGTTTGTGGATTTGTTGTTTCCGCATAGTCAGCCGGCGGTTTCATAAAGGTGTGTCGCCTGAACTGACGCCATCGCGGGCAAGCCCGCTCCCACAGGGTACGCGGTCAACTGTGGGAGCGTGGCTTGCCCGCGATGGCGGCGGAACAGACACCAAAGATTCTTCCCATTCATGATCATTCCCACGCTCCCGCGTGGGAATGACTCCTCGGACGCAGAGCGTCCCTGGCTGCATTCCCACGCGGAGCGTGGGAACGATCAGCTCTCACTTCATCAGGAGTTTCCATGACCAGCAAAATTCCCGAACCGGACCTCAATTACCTGCAAAAAGTCCTGCTGGAAATGCTCGCCATTCCCAGCCCCACCGGGTTCACCGATACCATCGTGCGTTACGTCGCCGAGCGTCTCGAAGAGTTGGGCATTCCCTTTGAGATGACTCGTCGCGGCACCATCCGCGCCACCCTCAAGGGCAAGAAAAACAGCCCGGACCGCGCGGTCTCCGCTCACCTGGACACCATTGGCGCAGCGGTTCGCGCAATCAAGGACAACGGTCGCCTGACCCTGGCGCCGGTCGGTTGCTGGTCCAGCCGTTTTGCCGAGGGCAGCCGCGTCAGTCTGTTCACCGACAACGGTGTGATCCGCGGCAGCGTGTTGCCGCTGATGGCTTCCGGGCACGCGTTCAATACTGCCGTGGATGAAATGCCGATCAGCTGGGATCACATCGAGTTGCGCCTGGACGCATACTGCGCGACCCGCGCCGATTGCGATTCGCTGGGGATCAGCGTCGGTGATTTCGTCGCCTTCGACCCGTTGCCGGAGTTCACCGAAAGCGGCCACATCAGCGCCCGCCACCTCGATGACAAGGCCGGCGTTGCCGCCCTGCTGGCGGCGCTGAAAGCGATTGTCGACAGCGGCGAAGAGTTGATGATCGACTGCCATCCGCTGTTCACCATCACCGAAGAAACCGGCAGCGGTGCGGCGGCGGCCTTGCCTTGGGATGTCAGCGAATTCGTCGGCATCGACATCGCGCCGGTCGCGCCCGGCCAGCATTCCAGCGAACACGCGGTGAGTGTGGCAATGCAGGATTCTGGCGGGCCTTATGACTATCACCTGTCGCGCCATCTACTGCGCCTGGCCAGCGACAACGAACTGCCGGCGCGCCGTGACTTGTTCCGCTATTACTTCAGCGATGCGCATTCGGCCGTCACGGCGGGCCACGACATTCGCACCGCCCTGCTGGCCTTCGGTTGCGATGCCACCCACGGTTACGAGCGCACCCACATCGACAGCCTCGCCGCCCTCAGCCGCCTGCTCGGCGCCTACATCCTCAGCCCGCCGGTGTTCGCCAGCGATGCACAACCGGCCAAGGGATCGCTGGACCGGTTCAGTCACCAGATCGAACACGAGACGCAGATGGAGAGCGATACGCGGGTGCCGTCGGTCGATAGCCTCGTCGGACAGCGCACAGATAGCTGAAGCGAACGCAAAATTGTAGGAGCTGCCGCAGGCTGCGATCTTTTGATCTTGATCTGCAGCGATGCATCTGGCGCAAAGATCAAAAGATCGCAGCCTTCGGCAGCTCCTACTGGTGATGCGTTCATAACCGCCGTAGCATCGCGCCATTGTCTAGCCGAGGTGCCTTATGCTGATCCCCCACGACCAACTTGAAGTCGACACCCTGACCCGCCTGATCGAGGATTTCGTGACCCGCGACGGCACGGACAACGGCGATGACACACCGCTGGAAACCCGCGTCTTGCGTGTTCGCCAGGCATTGACCAAGGGACAGGCGCTGATCGTCTTCGATCCGGAAAGCGAGCAATGCCAGTTGATGCTCAAGCACGACGTGCCCAAGCATCTGTTCGACTGAGGCCCTTAACGAGCTTTGGCTTTGGCCTGTTTGATCTGGATGCGCTCATAGACTTCGGCGCGATGTACGTTGACCTGCTGTGGCGCTTCAACACCGAAGCGCACGCTGCTTCCGTTAACGGCGAGAACCCGCACGGTGATGTTGTCACCAATGGAAATCAACTCGCCCACAACGCGACTGAGTACAAGCATGGCATTCATCCTTCAGGGTTTCCGGCCCTTGAAGATGCCCGGCGCGTAGCGGGTGTTCAATGCAACGGCAGCAAAACAGTCTCGCCCTACAGCGCAGGATGCTTCGCCCTGACGGACCCATCCGACAAACCGGTTGAATGAAGGACCGATCCTTCAGGAAGCGGAGAGACGCGGGCCGAACAAGATGACCGTGGCGCCGATCACACACAGCGCCACACCAATCCAGTCCGAGCCCAGTGGACGAATCCGCTCGACCACCGCCAGCCAGCCAATCGACGCAATGATGTAGATGCCCCCGTAGGCGGCATAGGCGCGGCCGGCATAGCTCGCTTCGACCCGGGTCAGCAGCACCGCGAACAAGATCAGGCTGAGCAACGCCGGGATAATCCACCAAGCGCTTCTACCCTGGCGCAACCACATCCAGAAGGCGAAGCAGCCGGCGATTTCGAACAGCGCGGCGAGGAAAAACCACAGGTAATTGATCATGCAGGTGTCTCGTGAGGATGGCCGGTTGCGGCCACCCTAACGACGGTATTGCGCACGGGCAAGTTCAGCCTGCGGATTGTTTGGCCTTGGCGCGCATTTTGTCGGCCATCACGGTCATTTCGTTGTAGAGCACTTGCGGGTCTTTTTGCTTGATCGCCCAGGCCATGCGGCCCTGTTCGTGAGGCAGAATCAAGAATTCGCCGGCGGCGACCTGCTGATAGATGTAATCGGCAATGTCAGCGGCGGTGATCGGCGAACTTTCCAGCAACTTGCCGACCTGGGCTTTCATGGCCGGGGTCGGGCCGCGGAAGGAGTCCAACAAGTTGGTCTGGAAAAACGACGGGCAAACGACATGCACGCTGACTTCCTCGTGGGCCAGTTCGATCAACAGACTCTCGGACAAAGCCACCACACCCGCCTTGGCCACGTTGTAGTTGCTCATGGCCGGACCTTGCATCAGTGCCGCCATCGAGGCGATGTTGATGATCTTGCCTTTGCTTTTCTCCAGCAGCGGCAGGAAGGCCTTGCAGCCCTTGACCACGCCCATCAGGTTGATCGCGATCTGCCAGTCCCAATCCTCCAGCGACAGTTCACTGAAGAACCCGCCCGAGGCCACGCCGGCGTTGTTGACGATGACGTCGATGCCGCCGAACTTCTCTTCACAGGCTTGGGCAAAAGCCGTCAGCTGGCTGTAGTCGCGCACATCGCAACGCTGGATGAAACCGTCACCGCCGGCTTCGCGAACCAGTTTCAGGGTTTCTTGCAAACCGGGTTCACTGACATCCGACAAGGCCAGCTGCCAGCCTTCACGCGCCCAGCGCAGCGCGATTTCGCGACCCAGGCCTGAGCCCGCGCCAGTGATCATCATGCGATTTTGCATAGCAAACAGCCTTGTTGTTCCGGGGAAGATGCACCGAGTGTAGCGAAGGATAATGCGCAACCCACGCTCCATCAGATTGCTGAATGGCCAGCAATGAACCACGGCGCGGTCTGGTTGTTTCAACTTTGAGACGCAGTAAAAGAAATAAACATACTTTCCAAATACATTAAAAAAACCTGGAATTTTTCTTCATATCCATGAGTCGGATTTTGTAAGCAGCTAGGATTAATACAAGTCCAGCTGATGGCTAAACCCTAGGTCAATCCACAACGCTTCCAACAAGGAAACAGACATGGGCACAATTCTTATCGTTATTCTTATCCTGTTGTTGATAGGTGGCTTGCCGGTCTTCCCGCACTCCAGAAGTTGGGGTTACGGCCCGTCCGGTATCATCGGCGTAGTGTTGGTGGTGCTGTTGATCCTGCTGCTACTTGGCAAGATATAAAGGTTTTGCCGGCAAAAAAAAGAGGCCCTGCGAAGGGCCTCTTTTCGTATGCGCCAGCGGTCGGTGATCCGACTTACTGGCGAAGGCACCCTTAAGGACGCCTTCGCCGGCAAGCCTGGCTCCTACAGGTCCGGCTTGCCGTCAACCACACCGGCGGTGTTATCGATCAGGCTTTTTGAGGCCGTCTGGATGAACGACTCGAGCTTCTGCTTGAGCGCCGCTTCGTCCGCCGAAGCCGGGATCACTTCACCTTTCGGGTTGGCGCCCAGTTCATATCGATACAACTTCGGCGGCATCTCTTTGGGCAGTACCAGCACGCGATCCGCAGTGAGCAACGCCACCGTCTGATCGCTGCCCGACGGTTTGATCATGCCAAAGCCCTTGTCGCCTTCCGGCAGGTTCAGCAAGTCGCGACCCCAGCATTGATGAACCACATCGCCACCGACACGGCCCATGATGGTCGGCACGATATCGATCTGAGTGCCCACGGTGTGGTCGACCTGACCGAATTTTTCCTGCACGCCCGGCCCGATCAACAGCATTGGAACGTTGAAGCGACCCAGGTCCATTTGGGTAATTTGCTGTTCATTGCCAAAACCGTGATCGCCGACAACCACGAACAGGGTTTCCTTGAAGTACGGCTCTTTGCGGGCCTGTTCGAAGAATTGACCCAACGCCCAGTCGGAGTAGCGCATGGCGGTCAAGTGCTCGTTAAGGCTGCCGCGATCGGTCACAGGCGCAACCGGCAATGGCGTCGGCAAAGCATACGGCGTGTGGTTGGACAGCGTTTGCAGCAAGGCATAGAACGGCTTTTTGTCCTTGCCGTCGCGGGCCTTCAATTCTTCCAGGCCACGGTTGAACATGTCCTGGTCGGACACGCCCCAGGTCGGATCGGAGAACACCGGGTTGACGAAGTCATTACGCCCGATGAAATTGGTCATGCCCTGGTTGCTGAAGAAGCCCGACTGGTTGTCCCAGGCGAAGTCGCCGTTGTAGACGTATACATCGTCGTAGTCACGGGCACTGAGCAACTGCGGCAGGCCGGACAGTTTGTGGCTGCCTTCAGGCGTCTGCATCAGGTATTCGAAACCCGGCAAGTTCGGGAAGCAGGCCATGGTGGCGAACATGCCCTGATGGGTATGGGTGCCGTTGGAGAAGAAACGGTCGAACAACAGGCCTTCTTTCGACAGTTTGTCGAAGTACGGCGTGATTTCACCCGGACGCCCCAGAGCGCCCACCGAGTGACCGGCGAAGCTTTCCATCAGGATCACCACGACGTTCTTGATCGGCAGTGTCTTGTTGGTATCGGGGCTGTAGGTGCGACGCACCGCAGCGGTCTCGGGATCGACCAGCTTGTCGCTCGGGGTCAGCAACATATCGCGCACGGTTTGCTGGGCCACAGGCTGTGGCAGTGTGGCCTTCCAGACATTGTCGCGATGTTCGGACAACCGGCTCTTCGCCGCCGCGACCAGCGACAGCGTGCCATTGAGGCCCAACTGGTTGGCGAAATTGGAGTCGGTGGTGTAAACGTCACCCCAACGCATTGGCGGCCCCTGACGCAGGGTGCCACGAGCGGCGACCACGCAGACCAGCAGACAGACCACGAACACGATGCCACGCGCATACCACGGAGCGACCTGCCGCGTACTAATGCTGCCTCCGCTGAACGGCCCGCGAGGACGCGTGGCGCGGTCGGCGCCCTTGAACGCGAGGGTCAGAATCAACGTGCCCACGGCCCAGGCCAACAGGTAGCGAACCACCGGAAAACCGTACCAGAGCATGCTCATCACGGTTTTCGGGTCTTCTTTCACGTACTGGAAGACCAGGCCGTTGAGGCGCTGGTGGAACTCGCGGTAAAAGTCCATCTCCATCAGGCCGAGGAACAGCGCGATACTCGAGACAACGGTCAGCCACAGCCGAAAGAACCCGCGGGCAGCCATGGCCCGGGCGCTGAACAATGCCAGCAGCAGCGGGATGCAGAGGTAAACCACCAGACGCAAATCGAAACGCAGGCCGTTGGCGAACGCTTCCAGAAAGGTCGAAGCCGGTGTGTCGAGGATCATCGAGCTGTTGTAGACCAACAGCGCTACGCGCAGCAGGCTGAACATGACCATCATGACCAAGGCACACAACAGTGTGTAGGCCAGATGCGATTTGACGGTCGGTTGCAGCAGGCGACTAGAAGCTCGCTGCTGACTCAGGGCGTCCGGGTTTGCCATGTCGTTTTAGGACCCATTGGAAGTTGAAGTTTCAAAAATACAGCGGCGCCTTGCCTGATGCTGGTCGGTTAATCTGTGGGAGCGGGCTTGCGTTTAACTGACCGGCATTAAGTACCTTGCCCTCTGTTGGCCATCCTCGGCCCCGGGGCTTGCGCGATGCGCAAATGTTGCACGATCAACCGCGCCATTACCATTGATTACTGACCGGCAGACCCCGACGGTCGCTTGTAGCGTTCTGGGACAAGAGACCTGGCGCAAAGTTGCGGAGGCGGACTGGTTGGGCGCGGGTGAATTGTCTTGGAGGCTTTGTGAAAATTTCGTTCAACGCATATCCAGAAACAAAATATAGCCCCGCCCTTGGTAAAAAAACGCAAACGCCCCGACCAAATCGGGGCGTTGTCGAACAGGCCATATCAAAAGAGTACGCGGTTACTTCTCGGCGCGTTCTTTCAGGGCTTTTAGGGTATTGAACGGCGCGTCGACCACGAACTTGTTGGCCAACCACGACGGCACGCTGCCGCCGGGTTCGGTATGGGCCTGATAAGTCACTTCGACTTGATCGCCTTTAGGCACGAGCTTCCAGAAACCTTTGACCTGGGCGACCCGTACAAAACCTTTTTCTTCCGGAAGGTACTTCGGCTGCCCTTCCAGCTCGCGGGTCAGGCTGCCATCGGCGCCTTCAGCAGTGGTGACATGCAACACGGAGTCGCGAGGAGTGACCGGCCAAGGGGTATTGAACTGGGTGTAGGTCCAGCTCTGGTTACCTTCATGCTTGAGCAGCTTCTGGGTATTGCATTCGTGGATCCAGGCGCAGGCGCCCGGCACGTCTTCCTGCAATGCACGCAGTTTGGCCATGGTAGTCTTCATGACGGTCACGCCACGGTAAGCCTTGTATTGGGAACCGGCCACTTCACTCAAGGACACTTTGATGCCGTCTTCTTCCTTGGCGGTTTTCCATTCTTCGGCCTGGGCCGTGGAGGCCAGTAAAACCGTCAAACCACACAGCACAGCCATACGATGCAGCGAACCCATTGTCTTATTCCTTATTGTTGAAGTTCCGTTCGTTGAATACATCACGCGGCCGTCATTTGCTCCCACCAGCCCAGCAACTTGATCGCTTCATCGCTGCTGCTGCCGCAGACCTCGACATCGGCTTCAAATGCCGAACACACCGCAGGACGTTCCGGCTTGCCGAAAATGCTGCACAGGTTATCGGCAGACAGCTGCACACAACGCTCTCCGGCAGCTTTGCCATTGGGCATTCCGGGAATCGGCGAACTGATGGAAGGGGCAATACAACAGGCGCCACAGCCTTCACGGCATCTCATGACGACAAGCTCCTCGCGACGGGTAAAGGGACGGGGCACAGAGTAACGGCTAAAACGACTGTTTAAAATTACCTGAGCCCGGGTTTTTTCGCTCAAACGAACGTGACTGAGCAGTCTCCGACAAAGCGTCTGGTCCGCGGGTCACGAATGGGAGGGATTTACTGCTTGAACTCGAATTCCAGCGCCGCGCCTTCAACTTCCCGACGCTCTTCATTGCGCAGTTGCAGCTGCATTTCGTTGCTGAGCAGACGACCGTTGAGCTGGAACGGGCTGCTCTTGTCACCGAACATTTGCGGCAACAGCGCATCGCGTCGGGGTAACGCTACCGTGCCGACCGGCTTCAGTTCTTCGACCATGTCCTTGGGCAGGCTCAAGTCGAGATTTGCCGAAGGGAGCTTGGTTTTCACGACTTCACTGGCCGGTTTCGACTTGGAAGCAATGGGGGAACGCTTTTTGACCGCTGCAGCCTTCTTTTTGACCGGCGCAGCCTTTTTGACCGGTGCCGTTTTTTTTGCGGTTGCGTTGGCTGTCGGTTTTTCCTGAACGGAAGCCGCCATGACGCCTTCCGCGTGACAGGTCATTAACAGGCAGATCAACAACCAGGCGGCAGGAAAAATCGGCTTCATGGACCCAACGGCGTGAACGGCAGAAGGCTATATGCTCGCCTGTTGGAGACGACAAGACAAGCGGGCAGTTCAGAACTGCCCAGCCGCTCAAAAACCGCTCGCCGTCTCCTGGCAAAGTTGCGTCGCCAGCAACCCCAATGTCATCAACGCACGCTCGGCCTCGCGGTTCCAGGGGATGCCACAGTTCAGGCGAATGCAGTGATTGAACTGCTCGGTGTTACTGAAAATCAGCCCCGGCGCAATGCTGATGCCCTGCTGCAACGCACGCACATGCAGCTCCTGCGTGTTGACCCGCCCCGGCAGGCTGACCCACAGAATGAAGCCGCCGGTGGGCCGGGTCATCTGCGTGCCTTCCGGGAAGTACTGCTGCACCGCCAGCTGAAAAGCGCTGAGGTTTTTGCGGTACTCCTGACGGATGTAACGCAAATGCCGGTCGTAACCGCCGTTCTCCAGATAGGCCGCGATGCCCATTTGCGTGACGCTGCAGGCCGAATGGGTGCTGAAGGTCTGCAAGCGCTGGATTTCCTGCTGGTACTTGCCGGCAATCATCCAGCCGATGCGCACACCGGGCGACAGGGTTTTGGAGAAGCTGGAGCAATAGATCACCCGATCCAGCCGGTCATAGGCCTTGAGCGATTTGGTGCGGCCCTGCTCGAACATCAGTTCGCCGTAAATATCGTCTTCGACGACCTGGATATCGAAATCCGAGGCCAGGCGCAGCAATTGTTTCTGCCGCTCTTCGGGCATGGTGCCGCCCAGGGGATTGCTCAAACGCGTAGTCAGCACCAACGCCTTGATCGACCACTGGTTGGCCGCCAGTTGCAGGGCTTCGAGGCTCATGCCGGTGGCTGGATCACTGGGGATCTCGATAACTTTCAGCCCCAGCAGGTCGGCCAGTTGCAGCAAACCGTAATAGGTCGGCGACTCGGCCGCGATCAGATCGCCCGGCCGGGTCAACACGCGCAGAGACATCTGCAGCGCATCGACGCAGCCGTGGGTGATCACCACTTCCGATGGATCGACCACCACGCCGGCATCGCGCATGCGGATCGCCACTTGCCGACGCAACGGCTCGAAACCGGGGCTGAACATGTAGCTGAACGCCCGCGGGCTATGGAACCGGGTAACTTTGGCCAGTTGCTGATGCAACGCCCGCACCGGCAGATAGTCGACGCTCGGTACAGCTGCGCCCAACGGAAAGACGCCTTCGCGGCGGGATTCGACCAGGACTTGCTGAATGATGCTGCTGCGGGTGACGAGGCCAGGTCGCTCAACCCGGGCGATATCCGGGGTTGGCGCCGTGAGCGCTGGCGTCTGGTGCACGTAGTAACCGGATTGCGGTCGGGCACGGATCAGCCCCTGATCTTCAAGGTTGGCGTAGGCCTGCAACACCGTTGCATGGCTGACGTTGAGCTGCGAGCTCATCTTGCGCACCGAAGGCACGCGCTCCCCGGGTTGATAGACACCGCGGCGGATGTCTTCGGCCAGTTGCTGAGCAATTCGTTGATAGAGCAAGAGATTGGTCATGACGCAGCACTCGATTTCACGGGCATTTTATTCTTGTGTGAAACAATACCGGAACAGTTTAGAAGTGTACTGGGACAGTTGTCACAATAGTCGACCGTACAGTGCATTGTCAGCAAAAACTGTACTGTTTTCAGGAAGAGTATTGGCTGATTGGCAGGCACAAAAAAACCCGGCACTGCTGACAGGCCGGGTTGTAGGAGCTGCTGCGATCTTTCCAGGGCCCACTTGAGTATCAAGAGCAAGATCAAAAGATCGCAGGCTCCGCCAGCTCCTACCTGGCGGCGCCGAGCTGGCCTTTTTCGTCGGAGAACACAATTTCCACCCGACGGTTCTGCGCACGCCCGCGCTCGGAAGCGTTCACGTCCACCGGGTATTCATCGCCGTAGCCTTCGACTTTGATACGTTTGTCGTCGATGCCCAGGTCCATCAGCACGTCAGCCACCGATTGCGCACGGTCGCGGGACAGTTTGAGGTTTTCCTGTTTACCGCCAGTGCTGTCGGTATAGCCCTCGATCCGCACCACGCGCTTGGGGTTGAGCTGCAAGAACTGGACGATCTTCAGCACCACGCGGTTTGCAGAGCTTTTCAGCTCTGCTTCACCGGTATCGAACAGCACATCGCCCAGTGTCATCACCAGACCACGGTCGGTTTGGGTGGTCGCCAGCGCTACAATTTGTTCTTCGAGCCACTTGCCCTGTTGCTGCACGCTGAGCAACTTGGACTCACGCAGGGCCAATTGCAGGCGCTGACGCTCGAGCTCGAGCTTCGCAGCGCGTTCTTCGTTGAGCACTTGATTAGTGTGTTCCCGGGCGATTTCGCTGTAGCGCCGGCTCAGGTAGGCGTAATGCACGACGTCCGAACCGCTGCCCCAGTAGCTGGACAGACGATCGGCGCGGGCCAGCGACTCGCCGGCACGGATCACGTCTTTGGGCGCAATGCGCAGCACGTTGGAGTCTTCCTTGACCTTCTGAAAGTCGGTGCCGGCCTGCTGCAATACGGCTTCGCTGTGTTGACCGGCGCAGCCATAAAGGCTTGCGCAGCCAGCCAGGATCAAGCCGCCGAGTGCTTTGGTCTTGAGGCTCATTGGGCATCTCCCAGTTGCTTGCGCAGGCGAGTGATGCGGGTATTGAGCACGTTCAACTGTTCCTCGCTCTTGAGGGTCAGAACCCGGGCCTCGGCCAGGCGCGCGTCCAGCTCGGCCTGCTCGGCCCGCATGCGCGCATTCTTGAAGGACTGGTCGGCCATGTTGCCCTTGGCACGCTTGAACTTGTCTTCAGCCAGTTTCAGCTCCGGCACTTCGTCGGTGGTAGCACCCACGGCCTTGGCTTGTTCGAGGGCCTGTTCGGTCAGGCGTATTTGTTCATTCGGCGCCGGATCGGCTGCACAACCCGCCAGAGCCAGAACGGCCAGGGCAGCGAAAAGAGGTCGAATACTCACTAAAAATCCCTACTGTTTTGGGGTACTGACAGGTTGTGGCTGCGGTTGTGAGCGTTGCGCTTTCCAACGCTCGATATTGCGCAGCAGCGCAGCTTCCGTCAGTCCGGACGCGGGCAATTCTGTCATCTTTTTGGCCAGCTGTCCGCGCAACCAAGGATCGTTGCAGGCAGAGTTATGGGAAACCGCGAGATACAGGCCAGGTTTGTCGATGGGGTGTGGGTGGGCCATCAAGTCATTGGCCATCCCCAGCGTTTGCACCAGGGCCATGCCCGAGTAGCGTCCGGCGAGGACAAATTCCACCTCATTCAGCAGCAACTTCTGGAAGGCCTGGGTCAGATTGGGCGTGCGCAACAGGGTCAATTGCTGCTCGGCAAAAGTATCAAATGAGGGGGTTATTCGAGCCTTTTCCGACAAGGCGCCGGGATGACCGCGAAGGTCCTGCGCTTCGTTGTAGACCAGTAACGAGTCGTTGCGGGTCCAGACCAGATAATCGTTTTCCAGCAGCGGTGGGTGGATGTAATCCAGATTTTCCAGCTCACTGACCATCAATGGCGCATCGGCCAGCATGTCCATGCGCCCGCTGCGCACTTCGTCCAGGGCCTGGGAGCGTTTGCCGGCGTAAAGCAGCTCGACCTTGATGCCCAACTCCCCCGCCACGTGCTGCAGCAGGTCGGCGCTGGCGCCAACCAGATGTTTGGGGTTTTGCGGGTCTTGCCACAGGTACGGCGGCGCGTCCGGGCTGCCGGTCACCACCAGGCGCTCGCATTTGCCCGCGGCGATGGACAGCCCCGGCAACAGCGTCAGCCCCAGCAGTAATGACCAGCCACACACGCGGCGTAAATCCATGGTGAAACACTCCACTCAAACCCTACAGAAGAACAAAAAAAAGCCCGACCAAAAGGTCGGGCTCTTTATAAGTCAAGCTGCCGGATTAGACCAGCTTCTCGAACTCGGGGATAGCTTCGAACAGGTCTGCCACCAGGCCATAATCGGCCACCTGGAAGATCGGCGCTTCTTCGTCCTTGTTGATCGCAACGATCACTTTGGAGTCTTTCATGCCGGCCAGGTGCTGGATCGCGCCGGAAATACCGACGGCGATGTACAGCTGAGGCGCGACGATCTTGCCGGTCTGACCGACCTGCATGTCGTTGGGTACAAAACCTGCGTCGACCGCGGCGCGGGAAGCACCGACGGCAGCGCCCAGCTTGTCGGCCAGGGCGTACAGGTGTTTGAAGTTGTCGCCGTTCTGCATGCCGCGACCGCCGGAAACGACGATTTTGGCAGCGGTCAGTTCCGGACGATCGGACTTGGCCAGTTCTTCGCCAACGAAGCTCGAAGTGCCAGCGTCGTGAGCAGCCGCAACGGCTTCAACGGCAGCCGAACCACCTTCAGCAGCCACCGGGTCGAAACCGGTGGCACGCACGGTGATCACTTTGACCGCAGCGTTGGACTGTACGGTAGCAATGGCGTTACCGGCGTAGATCGGGCGCTTGAAGGTATCAGCGCTTTCGACCGAGATGATCTCGGAGATCTGGTCAACGTCCAGGCTCGCGGCAACGCGCGGCAGGATGTTTTTGCCGTTGGAAGTGGCGGCGGCCAGGATGTGGCTGTAGCCCTTGCCCAACTCTGCAACCAGTGGAGCAACGTTTTCCGGCAGCTGATGCGCGTAAGCAGCATTGTCAGCAGACAGGACTTTTGCCACGCCAGCGATTTTCGCAGCGGCTTCAGCCACGGCGCCAGCGCCCTGGCCTGCAACCAGAACGTGGATATCACCACCGATTTTGGCGGCAGCCGCCACAGTGTTCAGCGTGGCCGGGGCCAGCACTTTGTTGTCGTGTTCAGCGATTACCAAGATAGTCATGATTAGATTACCTTCGCTTCGTTTTTCAGTTTCTCGACCAGTTCAGCCACCGACTTGACCTTGATACCCGCGCTGCGTGCAGCCGGCGCTTCGACTTTCAGGGTCTTGTTGGTGGAGGCGGTGGAAACGCCCAAAGCGTCCGGAGTCAGCACTTCGAGAGGCTTCTTCTTGGCTTTCATGATGTTTGGCAGAGACGCATAACGCGGCTCGTTCAAACGCAGGTCGGTGGTGACGATGGCCGGCAGTTTCAGGGAAACTGTCTGCGCGCCGCCGTCGATTTCACGGGTCACGGCAACGCTGTCGCCGGACACTTCGACTTTCGAAGCGAAGGTACCCTGACCGTAGCCGCTCAGTGCAGCGAGCATCTGGCCAGTCTGGTTGTTGTCGCTATCGATGGCTTGTTTGCCGAGGATCACCAGCTGAGGCTGTTCCTTGTCGACAACAGCTTTCAACAGTTTGGCAACGGCCAGGGAAGTCAGATCTTCAGCGGATTCGACGAGGATGGCGCGGTCGGCACCCAGAGCCAGCGCGGTGCGCAGTTGCTCTTGAGCGGTGGACGGGCCGATGGAGACGACGACGATTTCAGTCGCAACGCCTTTCTCTTTCAGACGTACGGCTTCTTCCACTGCGATTTCGCAGAACGGGTTCATCGACATCTTGACGTTAGCGAGGTCGACGCCGGAATTGTCCGCCTTGACACGAACCTTGACGTTGTAATCCACAACGCGTTTGACAGCTACAAGAACCTTCATGGATTCCTCGTTACTCTCCGGTGAAAAGAAAGTCGCCTAGGCGAACCTGGCGGTTGATGCTCATCGGCGCAAGGGCACCTCTAAAAACGCTGGCAGGTGTATCGGGTGAACTCTGCTCACGAGGCTGATAACCGTTCGTCAGTGGTGACCGACAAGTCATTCATAATCGCGGCGTGTAAACTGCGCATAAAACCTGCGCGACGCATCACCTTGTACTGCCATCGCCCTGTCTTTAGAGGTGCTCTTGAAACCAACAGTCAGCCTACGGCGAGCGCAAAACCGACCGTATCTTGACCGGAACGCCTATTCCGGTCAATACGGCAAAATAGCCGTTCATAAGCCGCGTGACTTTGATTTCTCTGGCTTTGAGCCCATTCAAACAAACGTTTGTATTGGACGCTAGGAGTGGTGTAGATATAATGCGCCACCTAGAGAGAAAGGTGGTTCATCGATTGTCCTCTCCCCTGCATTGTGGGGGAATTCATGGATGCGACACCAAACCTCCAATTAGAAAAAAAACTGTTGAGCCTTGAGTAGGAGATAGCCTGTGGAACGCGAATACATGGAATTCGACGTGGTCATCGTCGGTGCCGGCCCCGCTGGTCTTTCCGCCGCCTGCCGCTTGAAGCAGAAGGCCGCCGAAGCCGGTAAGGAAATCAGCGTCTGCGTGGTCGAAAAAGGCTCCGAAGTCGGCGCTCACATCCTGTCTGGTGCCGTGTTCGAACCACGCGCCCTGAACGAATTGTTCCCGGACTGGAAAGAACTCGGCGCACCGCTGAATACGCCAGTCACACGCGATGACATCTTCGTTCTGAAAAACGCCGACAGCGCGCAGAAGATTCCTGACCTCTTTGTGCCCAAGACCATGCACAACGAAGGCAACTACATCATCTCCCTGGGCAATCTGTGCCGCTGGCTGGCTCAGCAGGCAGAGAACCTGGGCGTGGAAATCTACCCGGGCTTCGCTGCCCAGGAAGCACTGTTCGACGAGAACGGCGTGGTTCGCGGGATCATCACCGGCGATCTGGGCGTTGACCGCGAAGGCAATCCGAAAGAAGGTCTGTACACCCCGGGCATGGAACTGCGTGCCAAGTACACGCTGTTCGCCGAAGGTTGCCGCGGCCATATCGGCAAGCAGCTGATCAAGCGCTTCAACCTCGACAGCGAAGCCGACGCCCAGCATTACGGCATCGGCCTGAAAGAAATCTGGGAAATCGACCCGGCCAAGCACCAGCCAGGCCTGGTGGTCCACACCGCCGGTTGGCCGCTGGATATCATGGGCACCGAGAACACTGGCGGCTCGTTCCTCTATCACCTGGAAAACAACCAGGTGGTGGTCGGCCTGATCGTCGATCTTTCCTACAGCAACACCTTCCTGTCGCCGTTCGACGAGTTCCAGCGCCTCAAGCATCACCCGGTGCTCAAGCAATACCTGGAAGGCGGCAAGCGCATCAGCTACGGCGCACGTGCTATCTCCAAAGGCGGCCTGAACTCGCTGCCGAAAATGGTCTTCAAGGGCGGCGCGTTGATCGGTTGCGACCTCGGCACGTTGAACTTCGCCAAGATCAAAGGCAGCCACACCGCGATGAAGTCCGGCATGCTCGCCGCTGACGCCGTGGCCGACGCGCTGTTTGCTGAAAAGGACGGCACCGAAGAACTGACCACTTACGTCGACGCCTTCAAGAAGAGCTGGCTCTATGACGAACTGTTCGCCAGCCGCAACTTCGGCCCGGCGATTCACAAGTTCGGCGCCATCGTCGGCGGCGGCTTCAACTGGCTCGACCAGAACATCTTCGGCGGCAAACTGCCGTTCACCCTGCACGACACCAAGCCGGATTACGCTTGCCTGAAACTGGCGGCCGACTGCAAGAAGATCGACTACCCGAAACCGGACGGCAAGATCAGCTTCGACAAACTCAGCTCGGTGTTCATCTCGGGTACCAACCACGAAGAAGAGCAGCCTTGCCACTTGAAGCTGGCCGACGCGAGCATTCCGATCGCCAAGAACCTGCCGATGTACGATGAACCTGCCCAGCGTTACTGCCCGGCCGGCGTGTATGAAGTGGTGACCCAGGAAGACGGCGAGAAGCGCTTCCAGATCAACGCCCAGAACTGCGTTCACTGCAAGACCTGCGACATCAAGGACCCTGCACAGAACATCACCTGGGTGGCGCCGGAAGGCTCTGGCGGCCCGACTTACCCGAACATGTAAGTCGAATCGCTGAACAACAAAGGCTCCCGAAATGGGGGCCTTTTTGTTGCCCGAAATTCAAGCGTCAACACAAAACCAATGTGGGAGCGGGCTTGCTCGCGAAGGCGGTTTATCATCCAACATTGATCTCGACTGATACACCGCTTTCGCGAGCAAGCCCGCTCCCACAAGGGGATTCGAGGTGTATCAAGCAGCCCGCTCATCCCCGGGATTACGTTCAAAGTAGCGCTTGTACTCGCGGCTGAACTGCGACGTGCTCTGATACCCCACTCGATGCGCCACCTGGGCCACGCCCAAGCCTTCGCCCAGTAACAACTGCTGAGCCCTGAGCAAGCGCAAACGCTTCAAATACTGCACCGGCGACAACAAGGTGCAGCGTTTGAAATGCTCATGAAACGTCGACGCGCTCATGTTCGCGCAACTGGCCAGGGTCTCGACGTTCAGCGGCTCAGTGTAATGCGCATGCAGATGACTCAGCGACGCCGCGATCCGCGCGAACTGACCCTGTTGTTCCACCAGCGCTCGCAACACATCGGCTTGCGGTCCCCGCAACGCCACGAACAATAATTCACGCAAACGCGCCGGGCCCATGATCTGGCATTCCAGCGGATCGTGCAGGCAGCGCAACAACCGTTCCACACAACCGCGCATGGCATCGTCGAGGACTGCCGAGGTCATGGACTCGGGCGTCTGTGCGGGAACCGTGCGCCCCGGCGACAGCCCCATGGCCAATACCAACTCACCGAGCATTACCCGGTCAATGGCGATGGACACGCCTAGCATCGGGCCATCTGGCGCCGAAAACGTCTCGCATTCGAAGGGTACCGGCAACGCCTGAATCAGGTAATGCCCAGTGCCATATTCGAGAATACGCGGGCCCAGATGCGCCAACTTGCCGCCCTGGGCGATGATGACCAGGCTTGGCTCGTAGATTTGCGGGCCGCGGGAAACATCGCAACTGGCCCGCATAAGCTGCACGCCCGACAACGCGGTAGGCGCAAAGCCATCGCGGTTGATCAGCGGCTGGATCAACGAAACCAGGGTGGCATTGGCGTCGAGATGACGGGTCAACAACATAGGGGAGCTCTTCACAAAAGAAGTCACAAAAAAGTCGCGAAAAAAGGGATGAAAACATCATCGCAGGTCTGAACGCCAATGCGACCAATCAACGGTGTAAGCCGGAGGATTAGGCATGACACCCGGAGGAATCGCCATGGCCGGTAACCCGTGCGGCGCCCAGAATTGCTCGCCTCACTGGTCACTGCTTTTTTTAAGAGGTTCACCATGTACACCGCCATCGGATACGCCGCTCAGTCACCCTCCACTCCCCTCGCCCCGATGAAATTCGAACGCCGCAGCCCACGGGCCGACGATGTTGCGATCGACATTCTCTACTGCGGCGTCTGCCATTCCGACATCCATCAGGCACGCAACGAGTGGGGCATTGCAGTTTACCCACTGATGCCCGGCCATGAGATCGTCGGAAAAGTAACCGCCGTCGGTGCGAATGTTACCCAACACAAAGTCGGCGATCTGGTCGGCGTCGGCTGCATGGTTGACTCGTGCCGTCACTGCGAAGCCTGCCAAGCGGATCTGGAGCAATACTGCCTCGAAGGTCCGACCTTGACCTACGCCACCCCGGACCGGGTCGATGGCAGCAACACCATGGGCGGATACTCCGACAGCATCGTGGTCAGCGAGCACTTTGTCGTGCGTATCCCGGAGAAACTCGACCCGGCCAGCGCCGCGCCGATTCTGTGCGCCGGCATCACCACCTACTCGCCGCTCAAGCACTACGGGGTCAAGGCCGGCGACAAGGTCGGGATTCTCGGCATGGGTGGCCTCGGCCACATGGGCATCAAGTTCGCCAAGGCGATGGGCGCTGAAGTGACGTTGTTCACCCGCTCGGCGAGCAAGGCTGAAGAAGGTCGTCGTCAAGGCGCAGACCACGTGATCGTGTCCACCGACGCAGAACAGATGAAAGCCGCCGCAGGACATTTCGACTTCCTGCTGGACACCATTCCGGTGCAGCACGACCTCAATCCCTACCTCGATACGCTGCGTTTCGACGGCGTACACATTCTGGTGGGCTTGATTGAACCGATCGATCCACCGGTTCACGCCGCCAAACTGGTATTGGGTCGTCGCGTGTTGGCCGGCTCGCTGATCGGCGGCATCGCCGAAACCCAGGAAGTGCTGGATTTCTGCGCCGAGCACGGCATCACCTGCGACATCGAAATGCTCGACATCCGCCAGATCAACGAGGCTTACACCCGCATGATTGCCGGTGACGTGAAGTACCGCTTCGTGATCGATATGGCGACGCTGAAAGTCTGATCAGACTTTCGCGCCGAGTTCAGCAGAAAGCCGGGCTGTGACCCCTTTGATCAGGGGAATCAGCTCGGCCATTTTTTCCAATGGCATGTACGGCACGGTGCTGGCGATGCTGATACCGGCGACGATGCGCTTGCTGGCATCGCGGATCGGCGCTGCCACGCAGCGGATCGACGGTTCGTTGTCTTCCAGATCGAACGCGTACCCGCCGGCCACGTACTCGATCATGCGCTGCTGAAACTGCTCCCAGGATTGCTCCGGGTGCTGCGGCCAGAACTGATTTTTCCCACCCACCGGCAAGCTGATTTCGTACAGCCGTTGCCATTCTTCCTGCGTGTCATCGAGCATCAGCGCCTTACCGATCCCGGTACGCGCCAATGGCATGCGATGACCGACTCGCGAACGCATTTCCGGACCGTTGCGCCCGGGATTCTTGTGCAGGTACAGCACCTCGTCGCCCTCACGAATCGCCAAGTGAATGGTGTCGCCGGTCAACGCCGACAACTCATCCAGATACGGCCCCGCCAGCGTCACCAGTGGCAACTCTTCACGAGCCTGAAAACCCAGCTCGATCAGTTTCGGCCCCAGCAGATAACCGACTTGCGGCACCACCCGCAGGTAACGCTCGTCCACCAGGCAACTGGCCAGACGATGAGTGGTGCTGCGCGTCGTGCCGATCAGCCGGGCGATTTCCTTGAGATCGCGGGCGCCACTGGCCACGGCCTGAACCACACCCAGGCCACGAAGCAATGTCTGGGTGCCAGTCGGCGCGGCGTCCTTGGCGATTTTTGGGGCGTCTTCCTGCATATCCAGCCTTTACCGTTGGGCGAGTGAACGGGCGGCATTATGGTCGCCCGATGGCCGCGACTACAACTTGATACGCTCGACCTTGCCCACCAGCAACACGTAGGAAAGCGCACCCAACAACGCCAGAACCGAGATATAGGTAATCGCCGGGGCAAACGAATCACCGGAAGCGAGAAAACCGATGACGATGGGCGTGGTAATCGCCGCCAGGTTACCGATGAAATTGAACACCCCACCGGTCAATCCAAGCAAGCGCGCCGGGGCCAGGGTCGACACCAGCGACCAAGTGATCGAAGCCAGACCGTTGCCGAAAAAGGCCAATGCGAGGAAGGCAATCACCAGCGGCGTCGACTCGACGAAGTTGGCACCAATGATCGAGGTGGAAATCAGCAGGCCGCCAATGATCGGCAACTTGCGGGCGAAACCCACCGTGTAGCCGCGACGGATCAAAAAGTCCGAGAAGAACCCCGAACACAGCACGCCGACGAAGGCTGCCAGAAACGGTAGCGACGCCAGCAAGCCAGACTTGATGAAGTCCATGCCGCGATATTTCACCAGGTAGGTCGGGAACCACGTCAGAAAAAACCACAGGGTCGAGTTGAGGCAAAACTGACCGAGGTAGATACCCCAGAGTTTGCGTTTGGTCAGAACGATGCCGAGATCGGTCCAGCTGAATTTCGCCTTGGACTTCGCGGTTTCAGCCTGGATATCCACCAGCCCGCCGCCTTCGCGGATCAGCTCGATTTCAGCGTCATTGGCACCCTTGAAATCCCGCGGCTCGCGATACACCGCGTACCAGATCACCGCCCAGATAATGCCCACCACGCCGGTGCTGACAAACACCATGTGCCAGCCATATTGGTGTTGCAGCCAGGCAAGTACGGGCGTGAGAAACGCCAGGCCGACGAACTGCCCGGAGGTGTAGAAACCGATGGCCGTGGCGCGTTCACGCTCAGGGAACCAGGTCGTCACCACGCGGCTGTTGATCGGATACGCCGGTGCTTCCAGCGCACCAACGGCCATGCGTAGCACGAACAGCGCGATGAAGCTGGCAGCGAAACCGAGCATCACCGTGGCCACCGACCACAGCAGCAATGCGACGCTATAGAGGATGCGCGGCGGCACCCGGTCCACCAGCCAGCCGCCAGGGATTTGCATGGCGGCGTAAGTCCAGCCGAAGGCGGAAAAGATCAGCCCGACATGGATCGGATCGATGCCCAGATCGCTGGTCAGCGCCGGGGCGGCAATGGACAGATTACTGCGGTCCAGGTAGTTGATCACCACGGTGATGAACAGCAGGACCATGATGAAAAACCGCTTGCGGCTCGGCGTCACCAACGACGCCTGCCCGGTGAGGGTTTGCGGTTGCATGGGGGTGCCTCTTCTTATGTTTATTGAGGTCAATTTGAAGACTTGCGCTGTTCCCTGTGGGAGCGGGCTTGCCCGCGATGGCGGCAGCACATTCGGCATTAATGTGACTGACAGGACGCTATCGCGGGCAAGCCCGCTCCCACAGGGATTTGTGTTGACTCAGGAGGGACTCACCACTCAGCAAAGCTGCCATCGGCATGGCGCCAGATCGGGTTGCGCCAGCGGTGGCCGACGGCGGCGCGTTCGATCACGTATTCCTCGTTGATCTCGATGCCCAGGCCAGGACCGTTAGGGATTTTCACGAAGCCCTTGTCGTAGTCGAACACCCGCGGATCCTTCACATAATCGAGCAGGTCATTGCTCTCGTTGTAATGGATGCCCAGGCTCTGCTCCTGGATAAACGCGTTGTAGCAAACCGCGTCCAGTTGCAGGCACGCCGCCAGGGCAATCGGGCCCAACGGGCAATGCAGCGCCAGTGCCACGTCGTAGGCTTCAGCCATGTTGGCGATCTTGCGGGTTTCGGTGATGCCGCCCGCGTGGGAGGCATCCGGCTGGATGATGTCGACGTAGCCTTCGCTGAGCACCCGCTTGAAGTCCCAACGCGAGAACAACCGCTCGCCGAGGGCGATCGGCGTGCTGGTCAGCGGCGCCAGTTCTTTCAGCGCTTCGTAGTTTTCGCTGAGCACTGGCTCTTCGATGAACATCAGTTTGTACGGGTCGAGTTCCTTCATCAGCACCTTGGCCATGGGCTTGTGTACCCGACCATGGAAGTCCACGCCGATGCCGACATTCGGGCCGACCGCATCGCGTACGGCGGCGACGTTGGCCAAGGCCAGGTCGACCTTCTCGAAGGAATCGAGGAATTGCAGTTCTTCGGTGCCGTTCATTTTTACCGCCGTGAAACCACGGCTGACCGCTTCTTTCGCAGCGCGAGCGGTGTCCGCTGGGCGATCACCACCGATCCACGAATAAACGCGAATCTTGTCCCGCACCTGGCCACCCAACAGATCGCTGACCGACACACCCAGCGCCTTGCCCTTGATGTCCCACAACGCCTGGTCGATGCCGGCCAGGGCGCTCATGTGGATCGCGCCGCCACGGTAGAAGCCGCCACGGTAGAGCACGGTCCAGATGTCTTCGATGTTGCGTGGGTCTTTGCCGATCAGGTAGTCGGACAATTCCTCAACCGCAGCAGCGACGGTGTGCGCGCGGCCTTCGACCACGGGCTCACCCCAACCGGTCACGCCCTCGTCGGTTTCAACCTTGAGGAAGCACCAGCGCGGCGGAACGATGAAGGTAGTGAGTTTGGTGATTTTCATCTCTCGTACTCTCTTTTTATTAATGCAGCTCTTATAGATGTAGCGCTCACAGCGCCAAAAAGTCTTAACGCAAAGCATTCCAGGCAGCGACATACGCCTTGGCGCGCACCGCTACTTCGTCAGCCGTCATGCCCGGTTTGAACAACCCGGACCCGAGACCGAAACCTTTGACGCCGGCCTCGACAAACACCTGCATGTTGTCCGGCGTAATCCCGCCCACCGGTACCAGCACCGTCCCTGCCGGCAACACCGCCAGCCAGGCTTTCACAACGGCAGGGCCCATTTGTTCGGCCGGGAACATCTTCAGCACATCCGCCCCTTCGGCCAGCGCCGCAAAGGCTTCGGTCGGCGTCGCCACACCCGGCGACAGGAACAGCCCCGCCGCTTTCGCCGCACGCAACACCTTGGCATCGCTGTGAGGCATGACGATCACCTGGCCGCCCGCCGCTTTCACGTGCTCGACCTGTTCCGGCGTCAACACCGTGCCCGCACCGATCAGGCAATCGGCGGGTAAGGTACTGCGCAGGATGCGGATACTTTCGTACGGTCCGGGGGAATTAAGCGGCACTTCGATGACACGAAATCCGGCCGAGTACAGGACTTCGCCGACGGCTGCCGCTTCTTGCGGACGCAGGCCACGCAGGATCGCGATCAGACCGTTTTGTGCCAGTGCTTGCTTGAGCATGTCAGACCTCCAGTCAGGTTTAACGGGATGGGGGTGTCGTGATCAGTCCGGCGGCGACCGCCAACTGCCACAACCCGCGTTCGGTGGCTTGTTCGGCCAGGGTCACCCGGGCAAAACCGCAAGCGTCGAGCGCCCGGCTGTAGCGGGCGCAGAGTTGGGCGTTTCCGATGAGGATGATCGAGGGCAGGTGCACGCTGTTGCGCCGGCGCCGCTGAACATTGGCCAGGGCCGACAGTTCATGGCCGATCAATAGACCGGACAGATAGTCCGGCTGAGCGACGGCGCTGAGTTCACCGGTCAGCCCCAGGCTGCGGGCACTGAACAACGTCGACAGCGGTCCGATCTCGCCGTCCGCCGACAGGGCCACCCGCACGCCACGATCAAACGCTTCGCCATCGAAGGACGCGCCGCGCTGCTGAGTGCGCCCCAGAATGCTGTGTTCACTGAGGACGGCGAAGACTTCGCCGGTCATGAAAGTATCGAAATGCACGATGCAACCGTCGGCCACTTCCACCCATTTCGAATGGCTGCCCGGCAAGCCGATCAACAGATCGTTACCCGCCCCGCTCGGCAGATTCTGCAACACGCCGAGGACTTGGGTTTCCTCGCCACGCATCACGTTCGGCAAGCGCGAACGCTGAATCACGCCCGGCACGATGTGCACATCGACCCCGCGAAGACTGCGAACGGTTTGTAGGGAAGTTCCGAGATTGGCGACGTTCGCCGGCGTGTCGCAGTAGGCCGCTTCGCGCCAGCCCTGAGCACTGCCGACCATGCCGCAAGCAATCACCGGCAAATCGGGCTGTGCGTCAAGCCAGTCACCGCACGCCTCATCGAAGGCCAATTCAAAACCGTCGGCGCATTCCTGGCCGGCGATGATTCGCGGCGTCTTGGGCAGCTGCATGATCCCGGACGACAGCGAGCGCTGTTCCAGCACCTGGCCACCGAAGCCGAGTTTGTAAGCACGTAGTGAGGTTGTCCCCCAATCGAGCGCGATCAATTGCGCCAGCATCGCTTCACCTGTTTTGTTTTTTGGCAGTGAGTGAGCTGGACTATAGACCTTTCAAAAGGTAAATCTCAATATGTAATTTAACATCCCATATTTTGGGATTTTAACGTTTTTATATCGGAATCCCTCCAACCCCCTCTTCAGACACGAAAAGCTTGAAGGTTTCATGATGGTCCGCACCGAACATGTGCGTTTCTCCCCGAGCATCACTTAAACCGCCTTCTTCGCGTCCATCGGCACGCCTGATGGTGTAACCGACGTTCGCTTTAGGCTGCATGGTTTTGATGTCCACAATGCGAAATTTACCTTTCAACGGCGCGAATGAACTCAACAGCCCACTGTAGGGTAAACCGCTGCACATTCCCCCATGAACGATGATCTCGCCCGCGTAGTAGCGCGTCTCATTGATGCAGATCTGTTCAAACTGCAACCATGACAGTTGTCTATCCTCTGGTGGCAAAATCACGTACGCAGGGGCCGTAATTTCTTTCTCGACTTCGGCAATAATCCGTGACGTTGGAATGTACATAATCTTGGAGTAATACGCATTGTAAAAAAACGCAGTAACTGTCGCCTTGCACGGAATATATTCTTGTTTTTCTAACAACGACAGTAACACTTCTTTCCGGATAGGCCGAGAACTACCCCCCTCATCTTCATCCTCTTCAAACATCAATCTGCTGTTGAATTCATAACGACGATCCCCTTCAACAATGTGCACTTCATCGACAATGGCACGTCCTGACAGTCGAATATGATGCAGGATAGAAAAATCAACGTCCCCATCCAGAGAGCAGCTTAGCCAAGTACCTACTTGCGCGTTTATGCCATGTGCCTCATACAAATTAACCAGATCTCTGTCGGATCTAAAGCGCAGCTTATAGAGACCTGAATCATACTCAATTGATGCAAACTCGATTCGTGGTGCCGGCACTTCCAAATGCATGCACGACGAACACATAAAAAACGCAAAAACCAACAGCAACTTTTTCATTTTTCGCCCAAAAAATAAAAAAAACGACAAAACAACACTAACCAATGGCAAATCCAACTACAAAACAATAAATGCTTTGACATCAAACTCATTTACCATCCAGGGCTTCTTTTATTCTTACAACCGGGACGTACATCACATTTGAAAAATAAGTATTCGTCATCGTTGCGCTAACCAGAAACCGACAAGCCACATATTCTTTATTCGACAGGAGACCTTTCAACTCCGACGTCCCCAAGGCCCTCTCGCTAGCACCAGCGAAAATAGACTCATTAAAGATAACCTGTGAAACAAACTTAAATCCAGGTTGAGTTTTATCCCGAGCAACAGCACCCTGAGCGAAATATTTCATCCGATGGTCCGGATTGAAATCGACATCATCTGCCAAGGCACACATCAACTTTTCACCAACACGTGACTTGTATGAACCGAGAATATCGGTATCTGCTGAAAAATATAGATTATATACAGGTGTATCGCGCACCCTTTCTATTCTTGAAAAATCAAGATTAGCAATGGCCTTATCTTGATTGAAGGAACACCCACCCAAAACAAAAACAGTGACAAGCAAAAAAAAATTCGGAATATTCACATCAACCTCTGAAATGTTTATTAATAGATTGAATCACGTACGCAAGAGCTGATTTTTCATCCGCCAAAACTGTCGTAAACATAATATCCGCCTCTTCATGATTCACATCCATTTTACTATTCACATTAGGCCCATCTTCCAACCTCCACTGTTCTCCCATGCCGGCAATAAAGTCAGAGAAATTTGTTTTGTCTGGAGCAGCAAGGACATTGATCCACAGCCCTGCTTTAGGCTTCGGTGTTTCTGGATAAATGTTTGAAATAGCTCCTACCATCGCCCCATTACCAACGGGGTCCAGTGTCACTAAAACCTTTACAGAGTAGCCCATATCAGCAAGTATGCTTGAGAGGTGCGCACCGTTCCAGCCACCCAAACTATGACCAACAATATAAACCGCATCAGACTTACACTTCAGATTGATAAGAACATTGGCTTTGATATTATCCTCACCTATCACTTGATTATATCCCAGATGAAATGATGTACAGCCCGCTGCATATTCAGCCAAATTAACAGACGTCGTGAAAGGGGTCCTGGCGTAGTCAACGTTATTTTTAGGGCCAAACCCGTAGTAGCTTTCTTTGTCCCCTGCTCCGCCTATAAAAAAGGCAACAATACGTCTTTGGAGCTTGAACTGTTTTAGCGTCTCATCCGAAGGACATGTCAGCTCCAGGCTTCCCACAGGTTTCTTCTCATCTTTAGATACTGCGTTTACTGCCCCCATTTCACTTACTCCGCAAACAGATGAATAGTTTCGGCCACATGGGAGCTGACTGCATGAGTGAAACCCGAAGCATCCGTCACACCATGTTCCTCGCGACCGTCCCCACGCTTGATCGTATAAGGATGATTAGCAACAGGTTGACCTGTGTATTCATCAACCAATTGCATCTTGTCCGTAAAATGCACCGGCATCGGCAACAACCCACTAAACGCCGCCCCTCCGCCACTCTGACCAATAATGATCGTTCCAGAACCGCCAACCACCACGTTGCCATGGCCGCCCGTACTATCGAGCGTTGCGGCGTTAAGGCCGTTAATGAATACCGTGCCAGACACGGCGCCGGTGATCGGGCTGCCGCAAGCAGATTTATCGGTCATGCGCGCAGCGCCGAGGCCGTCGAAGAACACGTCCGGGGAGCCGGACACGATCGGGTTGGTGCCATGGCCCGGCAATGGGCATGCCGTCGGGTCGGTGACGCGTGCAGCAGGTTTTCCACTCAAGTCAAAGCTCCTTGCTTCTGAGATTCAGGGTGAGGCTGATAGATATCGATGTCGGTTGCGGCGAAGTACCAGCGGTTATCGACCGGGTCGAACAGCGCGTGGCAATCGTCATGGCTGACGGGGGATGAAACGTTGTGAAGGGTTTGCCAGGCCTCGGCGACTTGCCATTTCAGATCTGCATCCGAAACGCTGTCGAGGTCGTTGAGCAAGGTGTTGTAGTCGCGCAGGCCGATCCGGTCATAGGACGTCTGCAGCAGGCTGGCCATCTGCGGGCCGAAATCGATGTAACGCTCTGCGGTCCATTGGCCGATGTCGGAATAAACATACCAGCCCATGGGCAGCAGCGTGCCGTCCTTCAACAACGATTGACCCGCCAAGGCAACGAAACCACAGCAGACGTGCAGCGTCAGCCAGCCTTGATGTTCCCGGATAAACGGATTCGGATCGAACGTGCGAAGCGGTATGACACGGTACTCCTCGAGACCGCGACTGCGCGTCATCAACTCGGCGTCCAGACGCGAAACAAACGCCCGGATCGCCTTGCCGCCCGCACGGTTGAGGGTGCAAAGGATGTCCACCGACTGGCGGTGGCGGTCGTCCGTGGAGCCGAGGTTTTTCACCAGGCCGTACAAACGCAGAGTCGCCCGAAGTCCGCTCATCGCCGGTCACTCATTGACGCGGCGAAGGCTCCACGGGCGTGGAGAAAGAGTGCCAAAAGCATTGCAGGTGTCGTCCGTGAGTGCGCAAAGGGCGCACAGAATGCCGGACTAGAGCGGTGCGAACAACTGATTCATGTCAGATAGCCACCATCGATCAACGTCCCTCGGCAAACTCGCGCAACACCGCTCCATCCATTCGATACCGCACCCACTCTTCCTGCGGTTGTGCGCCGAGGGATTTGTAGAATTCGATCGCCGGTTTGTTCCAGTCCAGCACGCTCCATTCGAAACGGCCGCAGTCATTGGCGCAGGCGATTTTCGCCAGGTGGCGCAGCAAGGTTTTACCGGCGCCGCCGCCCCGTTGTTCGGGAGTGATGTAGAGGTCTTCGAGGTACAGGCAGTTGCTGCCCAACCAAGTGGAATAGCTGAAAAAGAACACCGCGAAGCCGATCGGCAAACCGTCGCGCAGACAGACCAGGCCATGGGCGGTGGCGCCTTCGCTGAACAGGCTGCGCTCGATGTCGGCGACGCTGGCGATGACTTCGTGGCGGGCACGTTCGAAGTCGGCCAGTTCAGTGATGAACGCGAGGATTTGCGGAGCATCGCTGGGGGTTGCCGGGCGGATTTCGATCGTCATGAACGTGCCTTGTGAAAAGTTGAAAACGCCATACTAAGTCCGCGCGCGGCGCTCGTCACATTTGAAAGCAAAACGTCATGTAGCATTAATGTTTTGTGGCGTTTTGCATGAACGGGCCAGCCTGCGAAATCAGCGTAACTGTGCTGACGTCTTCGCGAGCAAGCCCGCTCCCACAGGGTGCTCATTGATCACAAAAACCGAGTCGAATCCAAGGAATTCCATGACCACCGCCACTTTCGCGCCGCTGCACAATCTGGCTTCTGAACTGCTGCCCCATGCGCTGGAACCAGGCGAGGACGGTGCTCATGATCTGTCGCATTTGCAGCGGGTGTGGCACAACGTGCGCACGCTTCATGCCGAAGAAGGCGGTGATCTTGAGGTGCGCTGCTGGCAGCCGTGCTGTTGCACGATTGCGTGGCGGTGGAGAAAAACTCGCCGCTGCGCTCACAGGCCTCACGGCTGGCGGCGCAGAAAGCTTCGACAGTACTGATAGCCTTGGATTGGCCTGGCGCAAAAATCACAGCGGTCGTCCACGCCATCGAAGCCCATAGCTTCAGCGCCAACATCACGCCCATCACCCTCGAAGCGAAAATCATCCAGGACGCCGACCGCCTCGACTCCCTTGGCATGCTCGGCGTGGCGCGTACCTTCCACATTGCCGGGCGCATGGGCAGTGCGCTGTACGACCCTTTGGACCCAGAGGCGAAAGAACGGGACTACGACGACAAGCGCTTTTGCCTCGATCATTTCCAGACCAAGCTGCTGCACCTGGCGGACGGTTTCCAAACGACCACCGGTCAACGTCTGGCACAGATTCGCCACGAACGCCTGAAGGGTTTCATGGAGCTGTTCAAGGAAGAAATCAGCATCTGCTGAAAGCATTACTCCGGCCTCCACTAACCCTGAAATCGGTAACCACAGACCTATCATCGGTACCTTGCGTGATAGATAGATGACATTCACTTCTATCGGGTCAAGGAACCGCCTCATGTCTGCCGCCGCCCCACCCGTCTCAAGCAGGTTGTTCAGCCTGTTCTGCCTCGCCAGCTATTTGTTGTCGTTGTCTTATGGCTCGACTTTTTTACTGTCGCTGCTGATCGGCTCTCGCGGCGGCAACGAACTCGATGCCGGCAGCGTGATTTCGGCGGCGATGCTCAGCACCTTCGCGGCAGTGATTGTCTCCGGTCACTTGTCTGACCTTCTCGGCGCGGCGCGCTCCATTGCACTGTTCAGCCTCTTGCTGGTGGTCGCCAGCCTGGGATTTGCCTTGACGCCTGGCTTTGGCAATTTGCTGCTGTTTTTTGGACTGATGCTAGGGTTGGGGTGGGGCGTTTTCTACACGCTCGGACCGATCATCGTTGCGAGCCTGGTGACGCCTGCGCAACGGGCTAAATACTTTGCGCTGCTGTCGGGCAGCATGATGACCGGGATCGGCAGCGGTCCATTGTTGGGCCGTGCTGCCAGTGCTCTCGGGTATCCGGTGACGGCAGCGTTTTACCTCGCGGCGCTGGCCAGCCTGATCGGTGCTTTGCTGTTCTGGCGGCTGGATGTCCAGCTCAAGAAAACGCCCTCGGCATCAGCGTCAGTCGCTCGAATATCCTGGCACGCAACGGCTCGGGTGTTGTCCTCCAGAGCCGTGTTCCCGATCATCATGGTCGGCCTCGGCGGCTGTGTCTTCGGTGGTCTGTCGAGTTTTCAAACCAGTTACGCAGCGTCCCGTTCACTTGATTATTCACTGTTCTTTTTCGGTTTCATGGGCGCGGCGATCAGCAGCCGAATGTTGATTGCCGGGTTCGTGGTCAAACGCGATCCATTGCGTGCCTCCTGCCTGTTGTCGGGCCTGATGATGGTTTCGATCCTGATGTTCGGTTTTGTGGTCGACGACGGGTTCAGCTACGTGCTGGCGGCGATGATGCTCGGGGTGGGTTATGGGCTGACGTATTCGGTGATCAATGGCCTGGCGGCTAATGAAGCGCCGTCCGGCACGACCTCGCAGTCCTTGCTGTTGTTCAGCCTGTCCTATTTCGTCGGCGTGTTCGGCTTTCCGTTGCTGGCCGGGAGAATCATCGTCGAACACGGGATGGTGACACTGTTGCTTACGGTACTGACGATCGCCCTGCTGAACTGGCTGATCACCGTAGGTCGGTTGATCTGGCGTCACGTCAGCAGGATCAAAACATTGCAGCAGGCCTAGGGGGCGTTCTCAATGAGTTTCCCCGCCGCGCCGGGTCTGCTGTTGTGCAGGGCAAGGCGCGAGAAGCGTGGTTTGGTCATTCCAAATAAGCTTCGAGCAACGCAGCCCTGCACAACAGCAGGCCCGGCCCTTCGGGTTGTGCCTTAAAGCGGGCCAGCCTGCGTTGCAGGCCTTGGAAAGGGAACAACCATTCCCAGCGGCCTGCGCCTTGCCTGGCCCGCTTTAAGGCGACAACGCGGCGGGGAAACTCATTGAGAACGCCCCCTGGACCACTCGTCGTTCATCAGGCACCAATCCAGGTCAGAAAGGACCAATATCGGGTAAGGACTTTAATCAACGGAGACGACACCATGATCACGTCCCGACTGACCGCCCTCGCCCTCACCACATTGCTCACCTCTGTCGCGTTCGCCGCGACCAGCTCTTCCGGGATCGACCCGACCGATCCAATTGATAGGCCCGAATCTGCGGCCACCCAAGGCATCGACAACGGCCGGTCGCCTTCCCCGACGGCCACAGACCCACGGATTTATCACGACGACGCGGGCCGTCAGGGCGGGATGAATACACCCGGCACTCCCGATAACGCCGGAACCGGCGTCAGCTCGAAAACCACCACCGGTGGCTCGGGCTCCGAAGGCCGTAGCGCCAATCAATAAGTTCGCCGGTGCGAGCGAACATGCAATACCTACCCATCCTGACGAAGAGGTAACCATGAACGTCGATAAAAACCTGGAAAAAGAAGTCCTGACCCGCCTGCTGCACGCCCACCCAAATGGCTTGGGCAAGGAGGTTCTGGACAATTACCGGGGGGAGAGAGTCGTGGCCAGCACCCTCGCAACTCTGCAGGAGCGCGGGCTGATCCAGCACGGTCATGTGACCTGCAACGAAGCCGGCGAGCACTCGTTAAACCTGCCAATCAAGCTCAGCGCCGCCGGGGTTGAGGCGGCGCGCAAGCTGGATGTCTAACCATGTAGGAGCTGGCGAAGCCTGCGATCTCTTGGCTTAAACATTCACAGGCAAAAGATCGCCGGCTTCGCCAGCGCCTACAACCAGGAGAAATCCCATGCCTCGTGGAAGCAAAGACAAATACACCGCCGAGCAAAAACGCAAGGCCGAACACATCGAAGAAAGCTACGAGCACAAAGGCGTGTCGAAAGATGAAGCCGAAGCTCGCGCCTGGGCCACGGTGAACAAGCAGTCGGGCGGAGGTGAACGCGCCGGCGGCTCTGGGCGCAAGAAGCCCGCCAGCGCCAAGTCTGCAGATCGCAAGGAATCATCCCGACGTGCAGTGGCCACTCGTGAAGGCAAGCCACGCAACAGCAAGGCTTCGCGCGATACGCAGACGGTGGACAGCCTGATGAAAGAAGCCCGGGCGAAGAAGATTCCAGGGCGCTCGAGCATGCGCAAGCAAGAGTTGATCGAGGCGTTGCGCAAGGCGGGTTGAAGATCTGAATTGATGGAGAGTTTGAGGGCCTCATCGCGGGCAAGCCCGCTCCCACAGGGGATTTGTTAACGACACAACCCCCCTGTGGGAGCGGGCTTGCCCGCGATAGCGGTGGATCAAGAGCCGAAAGTCTCCCGGATCAACGCATCCACCTCAGCCGCCCCCGGCGAAGTCGCCGGCCCCCAGCGAGTGACCGCCAACGCCGCAGCCGCATTCGCCCGTCGTGCCGCTTCGACTGCCGATAATCCGTGCGCCAACCCGGTAACAAAAACGCCCGCGTGAGCATCCCCCGCGCCGTTGCTGTCCACCGCCTCGACCTTGAATCCCGGCACATGCTGGTGATCGCCGTGCTGGCTGATCCAGCACCCTTGCGGCCCATCGCGTACCACCATCAGTACCTCGGTCGGCAGATGATCAGCCAACCGATTCAATGCCTCGCCGATGTCTGTCGCCCCGGTAAACCGCAGCGCCTCGACACGGTTGCTGGTCCACAGATCGATGCGCGACAGCAAGGCCTTCATCAGCGATGCGTCTGGCGAATCCACCAACGGCCCCGGATCGAACACCACCTTGATCCCGTCCGGCAAATCCAGCACCCAATCCACCAGCGCCTGAGCCTTGCCGCCATGCAGCAGGCTATAGCCGCTGACATAGACAAAATCGCCCGCCTCGGCTGGCACACTCGCCAGGTCTTCGGCGGCCAATTCGCCTTCGGCACCGATCCAGGAAATGAACGTGCGCTCGGCCGAGGCTTCGGTCAGCGCGACGCACAGCCCGGTGTCGCGCTCGGTGCTCTGATCGATGCCGATCCGAATGCCTTCAGCCGTCATCGCCTCTCGGGCCAGGTCGCCGAAACGGCCCTTGCCATGGCCACCGAGGTAAACCACCGGCAAGCCGTTTCGCCGGGCCGCAGCCATCACATTGAAGCCACCGCCAGCCTCGAAACGGGCGGATTGCGCCAGCACGTCACCGCCTGATTGAGGCAATTTATCCACGGCCATGACCAGGTCGATCATGACCTGGCCGGTGTGCAACAACTTAGGCATGAGCACTCTCGAACAACGCAGCGCGGCGATCCTTGGCACCGCCGAGCACCCAGTAAATCCCACCGGCCACCAGGAACGTCACGATCCAGCCCAGGCCGTTGTGGCCCAGCCAGGAGTCGGACAAAAAGCCGCGGAACCAGATATCTTGTTCAGTGGTGCCAATGGTGGTGAAACTGAAACCCAGCACAATCGCCAGCGCCCACGCACCAAAGGCGCGCCACTCGACGCCGCCGCGATACCAGTAGGCGCTGCTCGGGCTGACGTCCAGCAGGTCTTTGGGGCTGTAGTAATGCCGGTGAATCAGGTCGACCACGAAGATCCCGACCCACGCCGTGATCGGTACGGCCAGCAAGGAAATGAAGGTGATGAACGGGCCGTAGAAGCTCTCGGCAATCAACATGAAGTAGATCGAACCGGCGAAGATCGCAATGATATCGAGCACCACCGCATACACGCGCTTGACCTTCAGGCCGAGGGTCAGCGTGGTCAAACCGGCGGAGTACACCGACAGGTTGTTCGACAGCAGCAGCCCGCCGAACGCGGTGATCAGGTACGGCACGGCCATCCAGGTCGGCAGCATGTCGCGGATCGCGACAATCGGGTCAGTGGCCGAGGCCAGATCATTGTTGCCCACCGACAGCAAACCACCGAGGGTGATCAGCAGCACCAGCGGAATCCCCGCACCGAATGCCGCCGACGCCACCAGACGCACGGCTTTGACACTGCGGTGCTGGTAGCGCGACATGTCGGCACCGGCGTTGGCCCAACCGATCCCGGTGCCAGCAGCCATGGTGCCGATGCCGATAATCATCGCGCTCAGGGGCGCTGGCGTGGCGTTGAATACGGCGCTCCAGTCGATGGTCGCGCAGAGGAAACCGCCTACAAGGATGTTCAACGCACCGAACACGTAGGTCGCCCATCTCTGAATCACCAGCAACGTGGCGTGACCGAGGCCGGACACCGACAACGTCAGCAGCACAAAAATCGCGATGAACACCAGGGTCAGCAGCGGCGCGCTTTTGGCTTCCACCGGTGAGCCGAACAGAATCGAGCACAATGACAGCAAGACGAATGTGGCGGTGGTGGTGTTGACGGTTTCCCAACCCAGTCGCGACATCAGCGAGACCAGCGTCGGGCCGATATTGCCGCGTACGCCGAAGATTGCCCGCGACAACGTCAGGCTCGGTGCGCGACCACGACGACCGGCAATGGAGATGATCCCGACCACCGCGAACGAACCGGCGGCACCGAGGATGGCGACGATGATTGCCTGCCAGATTGCCAGGCCGCGAAAGGCCACCAGCGTGGCGCCCAACGGCAAGCCGAGGATGGAAATGTTCGCCGCGAACCAGACCCAGAACAGTTGCAGTGGGTGACCGTTGCACTCCCCTTCCGGCACCGGTTCGATACCACGGGTTTCCAATTGCCCGGCACTTTGCCCGATGTTCGATGAACTCATAAAAAAACTCCTGTTGCCATTGTTGTGGTTATGGGCAATTTCGGAAGTCGACATAACGTTCCGGCGATCCTGGCCATATCATTGCGCTCCATTGCGGGTGAAAAATTCTAGTATGCGGCGCGCCTATCGCGAGCAGGCTCGCTCCCACAGGTACGGCGTGTATCTCAAGGTTTGTACTATCCCTGTGGGAGCGGGCTTGCTCGCGAAGACGTCAGTACAGTCAACGCAGAGCCAACAGCCCCTGCACCAACGCTTCCAGCTGCAAATCATTTACCGCTTTAACCTGTTCGATCATCGCCACCGGCCAACTTTCAAGCCCCAGAGAAGCCCCAAGCATGGCGCCGAGAATCGCCGCGATGGTGTCGGTATCACCGCCCAGACTGGCAGCCATGCACAGCGCTTCGAAGGCACTCATCTCATCAATGGCTACTTGCTGAGCCAGCGCAAACGACACCACCACCGATTCCTGCGAGGCCACCGACGTGCCGATCACGTCGTACAGCAAGTCCGCCAGCAACGCTTTGTCGCTGTCGACGCTGATGCTCCGCGCCCAACTGATCCGCGAAGCGATACGTCCGCCAGCGACCCAGTGGCCATGGCTTTCGGCTTGCTGAGCGATCTGCTGGCCGAGGTTCAATGCCTCGCCCAGGTCCTTGCCGTTGATCCCGGCAGAAACCACCGCCGCCACCGCCGCCGCACTGGCAATTCCCAGTGTGGTGTTGTGGGTCACCTGACAGGCTTGCACCACGGCGCGGATGAAACGCTCAGGATCGGCAACATCGGCCGCAATCCCCACCGGCGTGATGCGCATCGCCGCGCCATTGGTGGTGCCGTGGCGACCCGCCTCTTCCAGCGAGTGGCCGGCGAGGATCATCTCGATCGCGCGTTTGGTCGAGGGGCCGAGCAAATCCTGCGAGCCCTTGGCTTGCATCCCGGCTTCCCATTCGATCAAGCGCTGGGCCAGCACCGCCGGTTCGATCCAGCCCTCGCCTTCAATCAACAACTGACCGACCAGGATCGCCTGTTCGGTATCGTCAGTGATCGAGCCTTTGGGCATGTTCGCGGCGATCGGTTGATCCGGGCCAGCGTCTTGCAGATCGGTGATCTCGCCAAAGCGCGCCTTGATCTCGGCGCGGCTCAGGGATTGTGTCGGCATGCCCAACGCATCGCCCAGGGCCAACCCATAGAAGGCGCCCAGTGCACGGTCGAGCGCGGTCATTTTGAAGTTCCAATTTGCAGGTGCAGACGAAAATGCACCGGGTCGAGCAGGCTTTCGACCTGTTCCATGAAGCGGTTCTGACGGTCGTAAGTGGTGCGCAGGGCCTTGAGGAACACCGTACCCTCCGGGCGCCCGAGCAATACGGCGTCTTCGGCATTCAAGGGTTCGGCACCGATCCACTGATCGCCGTGATCGCCGATGTAGCCGTAGGCGGCCAACGTGATGGTCAGGGAGTCATCGATCAAACCGACTCGCGGCAGGCCTTCCAGACCTCCGGTGGCGGGCATCAATGAGCGTTCAAGGGACACCAGCGTGCCATCGGTGCCGCGGCGGCGACGGTCGAGGGTGATGAACTGATCAGTGCCGAAACGTGGTAGCAGGTCAGGACGGGTGACCGCCTCCAGCCGCAGCACTTCGGTATTGATCAGCGCCCCATTGTCGGCCAGCGCCTGGGCCCAGCCGCTGCGCTGATCGAGCACCACACCGTCGAACGTGACGATGGACCCCACACCGCTTTGCGTAGCGATGTAGTGGCGCCGTTTCAGTTCGGCCAGGGCTTCACGCAGCGTGCCTCGGCTGACCTTGAATTCTTGAGCCAACTGATGTTCGCCCGGCAATAAAACGCCATCCTCCATGAGGCCGTTTTCGATGCGTCGGACGAGCTCGTCGACTACCTGTTGTTTCTTGTCAATTCGTAGCGGTCTAATCATGTACACCTCGGGTGTACCGTCATAGCTGAAACGGGTTGGGGCGAGCAAGGAATATTTTGTGAAAGTGGGTGAAGGATCCAGGTTCAAATCGATCGCTACGCGGTCAATCGTCGGCTCGCCACATCGTATTTGCTGCGTAAACACAACTTGAGGACGACAGAGATCAACTGTGGGAGCGGGCTTGCTCGCGAAGGCGTCGGCACATCCAGCATCAATGTGACAGATAGACCGTCTTCGCGAGCAAGCCCGCTCCCACAAAGGGAAATCAGCGTTGTTTCAGTCGGTCGATTACGACGGCCAGCAACAAGATCGAGCCACGAATCACATACTGATAAAACGTATCGATATTCTTCAGGTTCATCGCATTCTCGATGATCGCAAGAATCAGCACCCCGGCAATTACATGCCGAATCATCCCGATCCCACCGCTCAGCGACACCCCGCCGAGCACGCAAGCCGAAATCACCGTCAGCTCGAAACCCTGGCCAATCATCGGCTGACCGGACGTCATGCGCGACGCCAGGATTACCCCGGCCAACGCGCCGATCACACCGTGCACGGCGAATATGATGATCTTGGTTCGGTCGACATTCACCCCAGCCAACAACGCCGCTTCCTGGTTGCCGCCGATGGCCATGGTGTTGCGCCCGTAGGTGGTGTAATTCAGCAACCAACCGAAAAACAGGAAGCAGACGATGGTGATCAAAATCGGCACCGGCACACCGAACAACTGACCGTTACCGAAGACGAAGAACTGTTCCTGTGAAACGCCCACCGCTTTGCCATTGGCAAAAATGTAAGCCAGGCCACGCACGATCTGCATCGTCGCCAGCGTAGTGATCAACGCATTGACCCGCAGCTTGGCGATCACGATCCCATTGATCAGCCCGACCATCAGCCCCATCACCAGCGCTGCACTCACGCCGAGGAACACGCTGTCGGTGTCGCGCATCACCACCGCCGCGACTACGCCGGCACAGGCAATCACCGAGCCCACCGACAAGTCGAAATGCCCGGACGCCAGGCAATACAACATGGTGCACGCGGCAATCCCGGTAGTGGAAATCGCCAGGCCCAGACCGCGCATGTTCAGCGGCGACAGGAAGTTATCGATCAGCAAGGTGCAAAGCACAAAGATCCCGACGGCCGCCAGCAGCATCACCCAGTCATCGAGAAAGCGCCGCAGGTCCAGAGGTTTTCGCGGGGTTGGCAGAGCGTTATTTTGGACGGTCATAGTCACCTCTCAGTTCGCCACGTCGGCAGCGCGTTGGCGTGGCAACGCCAGTTGCAGCAAGTTGGATTCATTGGCTTGTTCGCGGGTCAGTTCGCCGCGCATCGCGCCTTCGCAGAGCACCAGGATGCGGTCGGAAATGCCCATGACTTCCATCAGGTCGCTGGACACCACAATCACCGCGATGCCGCTGGCCGCCAGGTTATGGATGATCTGGTAGATCTCGGCTTTTGCCCCGATATCGATGCCGCGAGTGGGCTCGTCGAGCAGCAGGACTTTCATTGGCATCGACAGCCAGCGACCGAGAATCGCCTTCTGCTGATTGCCGCCAGACAGGTACATGATTTTCTGCGCTGCGTTGGGCGTCTTCACCTTCAGCGCCTTGATCTGCTTGTCGGCGTTGTCCTTTTCCCACAGGCCGCGCAACAGGCAGCCGAAGGTGGAATGGGCGCCGCGAGCGCTGATGTTAATGTTCTCGGCAACACTTGCGAGCGGCAGGATGCCCTCCTTCTTGCGGTCCTCGGGACACAACAGAATCCCCGCTGCGATAGCATCGCGCGGCGAACGCAGTTTCAGTTCACGACCGCGCAATTCCAGGCGCCCGGCGGTGTTGCGCGTGAGCCCGCTGAGCATCCGGAACAGCTCGGTGCGCCCGGCGCCGACCAGGCCGAACAGCCCGAGGATTTCACCCTTGTGCGCCTCGAAACTCACCGGCTCACGCAAGCCCGGCCCCAGTAACCCGTCGACCTTGAGCGCCACTGCGCCGCGCGGACGGCTGCGGTAATCGTAGATGTCCTGAATGTCGCGACCGACCATACACGTCACTAACTGATCATGGGTCAGCGCGCTCATGTCCTCGAAGGTGCGCACGAAGCGACCGTCCTTGAACACCGTCACCGCGTTGCAGATACGGAACACTTCTTCCATGCGATGGGAGACATAAAGCACCACTTTGCCTTCGTCGCGCAGGCGCCCGATGATCGCCATCAAGCGATCGATTTCCCGTGCCGACAGGCTGCTGGTGGGTTCGTCGAACGCAATCACATGCGCGCCACGGGACAACGCCTTGGCGATTTCCACCAGTTGTCGCTGGCCGAGGGATAGGCGCCCGACTTTCTCTTGCGGGTCGATTTCATCGGCCAGGCCTTTAAGGCAGGCCAATGCCTGTTGCCGCAAAACGCCGCGATTGATCAGGCCGAAACTCGCCGGCAGATGCCCGAGAAACAGGTTCTCGGCGACGGTCATTTCCGGCACCAGGTGCAACTCCTGATGGATCACCGCGACCCCGCTGCCAATGCTGTCGGCGGTGGATTTGAAGATCCTCTTCTGCTCGCCGATCTGCAGATCGCCGCTGCTCGGCGTGTAAGCACCACCAAGGATTTTCAGCAGCGTGGATTTACCGGCGCCGTTCTCGCCCATCAAGGCGTGAACCTGCCCGGGATGGGCGACGAAGCTGATGCCGTCCAGCGCCTTCACCCCGGGAAAGGTCTTGCCGATCCCGTTGAAGCGCAGGCTGCCGCCAATGCTCTGTTGATCTGTCTGTACTTGTGCGTGCATAAACCCACCTCATCACACCGGTCAGGCAGCCCCGTCGCCAGGGCTGCCGATGAAATCAACCGCGCCTCAGTTCCACAGGCCGATCTTTTCCAGCTCCTGCTTGAAGTTGTCGCGCGTGATCAGCGTAACGTCGTCCATCGCGGTGTATTTCGGCGGTTCTTTGCCGGTGGTGACCCACTCGTACATCATGCTCGCGGTGTTGTAGCCCTCGATGTGCGGGCTCGGCAGCATCGAGCCGAAGAAGCCGCTGTTGGGCTTCTTCAGTTCGCCAATGGCATCGGTGCCGTTGATGCCGATGCCGATCACGTTGGCCGCGGCAAAACCGGCGCTTTCGGTGGCGCGCACGCCGCCCAGCACGGTGTTGTCGTTCATGCCGCCGATGATCAGGTTCTTCGCCGCGCCCGGAAGCTTCACCAAGGCCGAGTTGGTGGCGTCCATGCTGCCCGGTACGTCGAGGGTTTTCAGCGCCGAGAAGAGGATGTGGTCTTTCGGCATACCGGCGTCTTCCAGCGCTTTGACGGAACCGTCAGTACGTTTCTTGCCGGTGTCGAGTTCGTTGTAGGTGTTGATCACCGCGTAGGTGTCTTTCCATTCCCAACCGCGTTTTTTCGCTTCGGCGGCCATGGCGGCGCCCTGCTTCTGGCCCACTTCGAAAGCGGCCATGCCGAGGTACGGCACGTCCTCCATGAACTTGCCGCCGGCATCGACGAAACGGTCATCGACGGCGATCACTTTCAAACCGTTGAGCTTGGCCTTGGCCATGATTGCAGGGCCGAGGGATACGTCCGGCGGGCAGATCACGAAGCCCTTGGCGCCGTTGGCCGCCAGGCTGTCGATGGCCGAGAGGGTTTTCTCGCCATCAGGCACGGCGATCTTGATGACGGTGAAGCCTTTGTCCTTGCCGGCCTTTTCGGCGAAGGCCCATTCGGTCTGGAACCAGGGCTCTTCCGCTTGCTTGACCAGAAAACCGATCTTCACTTCCTCGGCCGCCAGCAACGTACTGCTCAGGCTGACCGCGGTAACCGCCAAAGCGGCACAGCACAGGGAACGGATCCCACGACGACGTTTCATAAGCTGACTCCTTGTTATTTTTTTTGAGCGTTATTTGAAAGCCAATACAGCGGTCGAAGCATGCAGCCAATAGTCATATCGTATGATGATTGGATTTCAGACGTAGTTTCGCGCTTGAAACCCGGGTTATTCAGTCGTGATACATGACCGAACGCCCACCATCGATGGTGATGCATGAAGCGTTAATGAACGGCGCTTCATCGCTGGCCAGGAACACAGCGGTCATCGCCACTTCAATCGGCTGGCCGATACGCCGCGGTGGATGCAGGTCGAAGGCCCGCTGACGTTCGGCATGGGGGTCGGCAAAACCGTTCCAGTAATCGACGTTCAGTTGGGTTTCGATGTATCCCGGTGCGATGGCGTTGACGCGAATGCCTTTGGGTGCGTATTCGATGCCCAAGGCGCGGGTCAGTCCGAGCAAACCATGCTTGGCCACCGGGTACGGGAAGCAGCCAGGAATGATGTGAGTGGAATGGGTCGAGGCGATGTTGATGATGCTGCCGATGCCCTGCTCGATCATTTGCGGCAACACGGCTTTGCAGCCATACCAGGCGCCGTCCAGGTCAATGGCGAAGCAACGACGCCAGTCTTCTTCGCTCATTTCCAGCGGATCGCGGAACACGTTGACCCCGGCGCAATTGACCAGCACATCGATTCGACCGTGAAGTTCGATGGCCAATCCGGCCATGGCATGCAGGTCTTGCTGGCGCGACACGTCGGCCTTGATCGCTACGACATCCGCGCCTTGTTCACGCCAGTGCGCCGCGACTTTTTCGACTTTCTCGGCCTGGATATCACTGATGATGAGCTTGGCCTGCTGGGAGGCGAAGGTGGCAACAATCGCTTCGCCGATCCCCTGAGCAGCACCGGTCAGCAGCACGACCTTGTTTTTCAGGCGCTCACCCTTGGGCGGTTCGGGCACCGGTGGCAAGGAAAGAGGTTCAGCCATGGATCAACACTCCTGTTCGAAGGCACGACGAAAACCGGACATCTGTCGATGTCCGGTCAAAAAGCTGTTGGGAATAGGCAGGCAGGCGCGAAAACGCCCGGGCGCCGAGGCGGCCTGAAGCACTGACTCCGTCAGGGAGTGCGGTGGAATATCGCTGCATCACTTCACCTGTTTTGTTTTTTTAAGTGTGAGTGCGTGTAACTGATGGGGCCGACTATAAACCCGACCACCAAATAATCTCAATATATAATTTTACATCCCATATTTAGGGATTTATCCAGCAAACCGCTGACAAGCTTTTCCGGGCACATCCACTCGAATCGATAACAGCGCGCCGTCCAGCGGGTGATTGAGCGGGCTTGCGGCGCTGGTGATGTACAGGGTTTTGAAGTCTTCGCCACCGAATACACAACTGGTGGGACGGCTGACCGGCAGCTCGATCACCCGATCCACATGACCTTCGGGGTTCAATCCGAGCAGACAACTGCCGTCCCAACGGGCATTCCATACATAGCCCTCGGCATCCATCGCCGAGCCATCGGGGCCGCCGCGTTCGTGGGGGCCAAGCCAGACATAGGCGGTGTCCAGGTTGCCGTCGGTATGGATGAAATGCCGATAAAGCGTTTTGTCGAGGCTGTCGGCGAAATACAGAGTTGTGCCGTCGTCGCTCCACAGCAACGTGTTGGGAATGCCTAATCCCCGAAGCAGCGGCGTGACCCGAGCATCGCCGTCGATGCGAAACAGACCACCGGAGCGACGCACGACGGGCAAATCTTCGCCCTGCTCACCGATGTTGTTTTGCATGGTGCCCAGCCAGAGCCGGCCCTGGGCATCGCAGCGGGCTTCATTGGGGCGATTGCCGGGTTGCGGATCGGCGACGCAAAACAAGGTCAGCCTAGGTTCCAGGCCTGGAGAATCCAGATCCAGCCGATAAATCCCACTGCTCAATGTCACCAGGGCATCGCCGCTCTCGCAGGGGATGAATGCGGACACGTGCTCCGGCATCTGCCAGATTTGCACATTGGCGCCGATCAGCCTGAGCGCTTGTTTGCCGGCGATATCTACCCAATACAGCGCCTGGGTCGGAGCATCCCAAAACGGGCCTTCGCCGAGTTGCGCACGGTGTCCGGTAACCGCAGTCCACGTCATGAAACCTCCTGTCTTTTTGCTTTTATGTGGGAGCGAGCCTGTATAAGTTAAAACGCAGAACCCTGTGGGAGCGTGGCTTGCCCGCGAAAAATGCACCGCGGTTTTTCAGGTATTACGCGTTATCGTTCTTCGCGGGCAAGCCACGCTCCCACAGGATTTTCGTCGCTCAAATTTCTTACTTACCGACGCCACACAGCCCGCTGCACCAAGGGTTCTTTATTGTCAGCTAGCCTTCTTGTCGGCCATGACTTGGGGGTAGAAGCGTTTGATCGCCAGGTCCGCGTTATCGATCAGGGTCATGCAAGCCCATACCCCCCGCGCGGAATCCCGGGCCGCGATGGCATCGGCCATGTCTTTATGGATCGGCAAGGTTCGGCGCAGTTCGTCCGGGTCGGCGGCAGACACTTCAAAAGACACTGCCAGCAACGCGCCGAGGGCCGGGACCATTTGTTCGATGAATTGATTGTGGCTGGCGGCGAGAATGCACTCGTGGAAGAACTGGTCGGCACGGTTGTAATCGATGCCGCTGTCCACCGCCCGCTCCAGCGCGTTGTAGGCCTGGAGCACGGCTTGCACTTGTTCCACCGTCGCCCGCTCGCAAGCCCAGCGCACCGCCATGGGTTCGATGGTGCGACGCAGATCGAGCAAGTCGTCGACGAAGTTTTCCGGCAAGCCGCTGCGCGACAGCCAGCCAACGACTTGCGGATCGAAGAGATTCCAGCGCCGCACCGGCAATACGCGTGTGCCGACCTTCGGCCCGACTTCGAGCATGCCTTTGGCCACCAGGGTTTTGATGGCTTCACGGATGACCGTACGGCTGACACCGAGCTGCTCGCCCAGATCGGCTTCGACCTTGATGGTTTCGCCCGGTTTGACCTGGCCGGCAGCAATCCAGCACCCCAGCCAGTCGACCGTCGACGCATGAAAACTGCTGGACATGGGCACCTCGTCGACCGGTGATAAAAAAACAAACGACACAAAGCCGTTCGCGATGGGTGTCCACGCTAATCATCATATGATTGGGTGTCAATTGGATTTTCAGCTGCCCCGCCAATACGGACAGGGTTGTTCGTCCGAAACCTGCCCGAAGCGCTTTGATCCCATCCACTTTGTAAACTACGGTTAGCCGCAACAGATCGGGCTGTCAGCGATTTGTACCCCTTCAAATCAGCTAACGATAGGTACAAACATGGACATGGATGCGTCTACGAAATACCCCATTGTGTTGGTTCACGGTCTTTTCGGCTTCGATAAAATCGCCGGTTATCCCTACTTCTTTGAAATCGAGGAAGCCTTGGAACGCGCCGGCGCCCAGGTGTTTGCCGTCAATATTCCAACCGTCAACGGTAATGAGGAACGCGGTGAAAAACTGCTCGAACACGTCAACAACATTTTGCTGGAAACCGGAGCCGCCAAGGTCAATCTGATCGGGCATAGCCAAGGCCCCTTGGCCGCACGCTACGTAGCAGCGCTGCACCCGGAAAAGGTTGCGTCGGTCACCTCGGTCAGTTGCCCCAATCACGGTTCCGAGATTGCCGACCAATTGCATAAGGCACTGACGCCGGGAGAGTTGCCCGAAGCGTTCGTACTGGCCCTGTTGGGCGCGGTCGGCACCTTCATTTCGTTGATCAGCGGCCATCCGGAAAACCCGATTGACCCTGAGGCGGCATTCGAATCGCTGACCAGCGCAGGATTGGCTGCCTTCAATCGCAAGTACCCACAAGGGCTGCCAAAGGTTTGGGGCGGGGAAGGCAACGAAGTTGAAAACGGCGTGTATTACTACTCCTGGAGCGGGATCGTGCAGAGGTTCCAAAGCCTGCAACCACTCGACCCGAGTCATTTGAACTGTAAAGTGCTGTCAAAGTTATTTTATAAAGAAAAGGACGCCAATGATGGGCTGGTCGGCCGCTACAGCTCGCATCTGGGGAAAGTGATTCGCTCGGATTACCCGATGGACCATTTTGACGCGGTCAATCAGATGGCCGGGATCAACAGTTGGAACGTGAGTCCGGTCGGGCTCTACCTGGAACATGCAGAGCGACTCAAGAGCAAAGGTTTGTAAGCCCCAAAGAAACGGCCCGTTGAAATAACGGGCCGTTTTTTTTACAGCACAAAAGCACAGCGCGTTACGGCTCAAGCCCGATAGGGAAGAATTCGCCACCGCTCCACACGCCAAGCCAACGCTGCCCGTCGATCTCACGGCTCACCGCCAGCTCTACCAACTGGTAGAACACATTGCGATGAATCAGCGCTTCAAGGTTGGTGCGCACATGCACGTACGGCGCGGGTTCCTGAGTTACCGGATCGATCACCACACGCATAGGGTGCTCGGTGCCGGCATCGGCGGTTTCATCGACGTTGGTGGTAAATCGCAAGACCTGGGCTTCACCCTCGCCTTCGACCTCCACGGCAATCGCCACGAACGGCGCGTCGTCGACCTTGATGCCAACCTTTTCGACCGGGGTAATCAGAAAATAATCATCGCCGTCGCGGCGAATGATGGTGGAGAACAGCTTGACCATCGGCTTGCGCCCGATCGGCGTACCGAGGTAATACCAGGTGCCGTCGCGGGCGATGCGCATGTCGATATCGCCGCAGAAGTCGGGGTTCCACAAGTGGACCGGCGGCAAGCCTTTGGTTTTGGGGATTTGCCCCAACAGGTCGTTGGCTTTTTGCGGGCCACTCATGGCGTTCTCCTTTGAATTACTGGTCGCTGAGCCCCAGCAGGCTACGAGCGTATTGCTCCAGCGGCGGGCCCAGCAAGTCTTCGGGCTTGTTGTCGTGGAACGTCAGTAAACCGCCACGACTCTTGATACGTGCAGTATCAATCAAATACTGGGTGCTGGTCTCGATCAACATGATTTGAATCACGCCGTTGTCGATACCGAGACGATCCACGTGTTCCTGGTCGAGCCATTCGTCCGAGTTGCCGATGCGGTCGTCGGCCTTGGCGAAACGCGTGTAAAGCAGGTAATGGGCACCGGCGGCACGGGCTTCGCCCATGGCAGTGTCGAGGCCTTCCGGCGCACGGGCGCGGCGGACCATTGGGAAATATTCGATAAAGCCGTTGAAGGCCTCCTCGGCCACTACGTTAGGTCGCGGGTAGGCACTGCCCGGCGGCGCGAACGCACCTTGGGCGATGTAGATAAACGAGTCCGGCTGAATGCGGAAGTTATTCACGCGACGGCTGTCGCTGTGGTCCAGCAGCCCCGCGTCGCTCATGTGGTAGCGAGTCCCTTCGGCCATATCGCTGACATTCATGCAGCCACCAAGCGCCAAAACGGCCAGCAGCAAAACCAGGCTACGCATCCTACCCTCCAGAGGCCGGTGACGGAAAACCGGCGAATGGCCATGGGATGCAGCTTCCGCGCCAGTCCCTGGAACTCATATCATTTCAAGCGTGAACTGTGGCGAGGGGGCTTGCCCCCGTTCGGCTGCGCAGCAGTCGTAAAACCGATACATGCGGTGCTTCTGACACAATGGAGAGAATGGCTTTGGGGGGCGCTTCGCGCCCCAACGGGGGCAAGCCCCCTCGCCACAGGGTCCGATCAGCCGCCGATGATTTTCATGATGGTCGCGCCACCGGAGAACGCCACTTCCTGCTTGTCCCCCAAGGCTTTGACCAGCAGTCGCTGCAAGGCCGGCAGCGCCTGGTGACGAGGCTTGTCCAACAGATCGCCGACATAGTGACGATTGCTCGACGACAGGCAGCCATGCAGCCAGCCAGTGGACGACAAGCGCAGACGCGAACAGGTGCGGCAAAACGGAACGCTTTCGTTGGCGATTACGCCGAAGTGGCCCAGCCCCGGAATCTGGTAACGCACCGCCGTGGCATCGACGGGTGCATCGGCCTGAAGGTACTCGTAGCGCTCGCCGATCAGGCTCAGCAACTGCTGGAGGCTGACGAACTGCTGCAGGAAAGCGTTGGAGTCGCTGGCCAGGTGGCCCATGCGCATCAATTCGATGAAGCGCAACTCATAGCCGCGCTCCAGGCAGTAGTCGAGCAGTGGCATCACCTGATCGAGGTTCTGCCCACGCAACGGCACCATATTGACCTTGATCTTCATGCCAGCCGCGGCGGCCTGGGCCATGCCGTCAAGGACGGTCGCCAGATCACCGCCGCGCGCAATGCTGCGAAAAGCGCTGGCATCCAGGGTATCGAGGGAAACGTTGATGCGCCGAATACCGGCATCCACCAGCAGCGGCAGCTTCTTCGCCAGCAACTGACCATTGGTGGTCAGGCTGATGTCCGCCAGGCCCATCTGCCCGACGGCAGTCATGAAGGCTTCGAGTTTGGGACTGACCAGTGGCTCGCCACCGGTAATGCGCAAACGCTCGATGCCCGCGGCCTCAATCAGGTACGCCACGCCGCGTGCCATGGCCTCCGCCGACAACTCATCCTGCGCAGCCACCAGCCGCTTGCCATTGGGCACGCAGTAGGTACAAGCGTAGTTACAGGCTGAGGTCAGACTGATCCGCAAATTGCGAAAACGCCTGCCTTGACGGTCAACGATCATGGATCACTCCGGCGAAAGAAGATTCGAACGCGCAAAACTTGACTCACAAATCAAGTTTTAGCAAGCCCTATGCCTGAGTATATTCCTGCGGTACTGCGCCATGTAGCTAAATCATGGCGCAATAAGGCAACTGAATGGTTCAGCTGCTCGGCGTGTCGGTGTCGCGCTTGCGCTTGTTGCCCATGCGCACGCCGATGTCCATCAGGAACTGGAAGAAACCTTCCTGATCTTCCAGCACGTTGCTCCAGAACGGCGAGTGATACAGCGCCACGGCGCCGTGCACCAGCGCCCAGGCTGCGCAGTAATGGAAATAAGGCGGCACGTCTTCGAGCTTGCCTTCGCTGATCCGGCCCTTGATCAGCAGGGTCAGGCGTTCGAAGTTCGAGGCGCGGATCTTGTGCAGTTCCTCGACCATTTCCGGCACCTGGTTGCCCTTGACCACCTTTTCTTCCAGGCGATCGAACAACCGATAGCGTTGCGGATCGCGCATGCGGAATTCGAAGTAGGCCCGGGACAGGGCTTCCTTGTCCTTATCGACATCGGCCGAATGCAACAGCTCGTTCAAATCGCGCTCGTAATCGAGCATCAGGCGCAGATAGATCTCCGCCTTGGATTTGAAGTGCTTGTAGATCGTGCCTTTGCCGATACCGACGGCATCAGCAATCATCTCGACGGTGACACTGTCTTCACCTTGTTCGAGGAACAGCTTGAGCGCGGTATCGAGAATTTCTTGCTCGCGGCGACGAAACTCACGGACCTTACGAGGTTCTTTATGCATAAGAAAAGGTCTGTAGGGGTCAAAATTCGAAGCCGCGTATTATGCCTAACTTACGCCAAAATGCACGGATCATCCGACCATATATGTGTTTCTTGATGAATTCGCGCCACCTCGCGGGTTGATGAGAACTCAACTGAAGCGCGCGTATTCCAAATTTGTTTAAAAACCCGACCAGCTAAACTGGACTCGGCGCAATACTGATCAATACTTCAACTGTCGGCGAGGCATCTCCCCCAAGTGTCGCGCCGATGAAGGTACCAAAGGATTGCGTGCCTTTGTTTTACTCCTAATGGTCTTAACCCGGATTCACCCCCCAGAACCCGGGTTTTTTTTGCCCGCGATTCAGCGACCAAAGCCCCGTAGGTGCTGCCGAAGGCTGCGATCTTTTCTAACGTTACACCGATGCCCTGACGTGCGCCAACGGGAATAAACGCTTGAAATTCTCGGTGGTCTGCTCGGCAAATCGCTCGTAGGACTCACCTCGCAACATTGCCAGAAATTCGGCTACCTCACGCACGTACTGCGGCAGGTTCGGTTTGCCGCGATAAGGGATCGGCGCCAGGTACGGCGAGTCGGTTTCCACCAGCAACCGGTCAGGCGGCACCTTGCTGGCCACATCCCGCAGGGCATCGGCATTGCGAAAAGTGACAATACCGGACAAGGAAATGTAATACCCCATGTCCAGCGCAACCTTGGCCATCTCCCAGTCTTCGGTGAAGCAATGCAGCACGCCCGCCTGAGGCAGTGCCGCTTCGCGTAGCAGCTCAAGGGTATCGGCCCGCGCGCCACGGGTATGGATGATCACCGGTTTGCCGGTCTGTTGCGCCGCTTGCAGGTGCAGGCGGAACGACTCCTGCTGCAACGCCGCCGCTTCCGGCTCGTAGTGATAATCCAGACCGGTTTCACCGATCGCCACCACCCGCGGATGATTGAGTTCGCGCAACAGCCAATCCAGCGCCGGCGCGGCACCCGGCTGCACATCGAGTGGATGCACGCCGACCGAACAGTCGACATCGTCGTAACGTTCGGCCAGGGCTTTGACGTCGGCGGCGTTATCGGCGCTGACGCCAATGCACAGAAAGTGCCCTACCCCGCGCTCACGGGCCGCATCGAGCGCGGCATCCAGGGAGCCGTCGTGGGCGGTGAGGTCGAGGCGATCAAGGTGACAATGGGAATCTACGAGCATAAAAGGGCTGCAACTTACATCGTATGAGTGGGACGGTCGGACTTCAGCGCTCCGGCCAGATGGGTTTCGATTCGACTGCGCGCGGTGTTGTCGCCTTCGTTGAATTGCACGCCAACCCCGGCGGCGCGATTGCCCTGGGCACCTTTGGGGGTGATCCAAGTGACCTTGCCGGCGACCGGGATCTTTTCCGGTTCATCCATCAGGTGCAGCAACATGAAGACCTCATCGCCCAACTTGTAGCTCTTGTTGGTCGGGATAAACAGGCCACCGTTCTTGATGAATGGCATGTAGGCCGCGTAGAGCACGGCCCTGTCCTTGATGGTCAAGGACAAAATACCATTGCGCGGCCCCGGACTGATGGGTTCGTTCATGCTGACCTCCACTGTCTGATGATCAGAGTCTAGTGTCAGACGGTCACTTCTGGGTAGGCAAGGATACCCATTGCACCAACAGCGCCTCCAGCAACAACGCCGGATTGAGGTTGGCCTTGCTCATCACTTTCTGCCGCTGGGCGAGAATCCAGTCCTGGATATTCAGGACTTTGTCCTGTGCGGATTTCTGCGCCAGGTACTGAATCACCTTGCGCATGTCCGCCAACCCCAGCCCGGCTTCATCTTGAGTCAATTGATAACGCAGGATCAGGCTCGACCAATCGCAGAACCAGTCGAACAGCAGCAACATGGGAATGGTTTTCCACTCCTCGGCCAGTTGCGTCGGCGATTGCTGCTGCTTGAGCAGTTTCTTCACGCCTTCAACCACCAGTGCCCGCTGCTCTCGCACGCCCTGTGCCTGCAATTTGACCGCGGCCAATGGCGAACCGGCGGCGAGGGTCAGCAGCTCAATGCGCTCTTCTTCCGAACAGTCCGGCAAAGCGCTGGCCAGCCAAGCCAGACTCATGGCTTCGCTTGGCAACGGACAGGCTTGCTGCACGCAACGGCTCTTGATGGTCGGCAGCAGACGGCTGGTCTGGTGGCTGACCAACAGCAAAACGGTATCGCCGGACGGCTCTTCAAGGCTTTTCAGCAAGGCATTGGCGGCGTTGATGTTCATCGACTCGACTGGCTCGATCAGCACCACTTTGCGACCGCCCATCTGCGCGGTCTGAACCACGAAGCTGACCAGATCACGCACCTGATCGACCTTGATCGCCTTGTCTGCCTCTTCCGGCTCCAGGATGTAGTTGTCGGGGTGACTCCCAGCCTTCAGCAGCAGACAGGATTTGCACTCACCGCAGGCGTCTTGGGCGGTCGGGCGCTGACACAACAAATGGGCCATCAGACGCTCGGCCAGCGCACGCTTGCCGATCCCGGCCGGGCCATGCAGCAAATAGGCATGAGCGTGCTGGGCACGGCCGGCCATTTGCTGCCAGAGATTGTCCTGCCACGGATAGGCTTCAGCCACGGGTCAGCTCCAGCAGACGTGGCAACAAGGCATCCAGAGACTGCTGAACCTGCGCCAGCGGCTGAGCGGCATCCACCAGGACATAACGCGCAGGATCCGCTTTGGCACGCTCCAGAAACGCGGTGCGCACCGCATCGAAAAACGCTCGGCCCTCGAGTTCGAAACGGTCCAGCCGACCGCGGGCGCTGGCGCGAGCCAGGCCCACTTCTACCGGCAGATCGAAGATCAGCGTCAAGTCCGGGCGCAGATCGCCCTGGACGAACGTTTCGAGGGTCGCGATGCGCTCCAGCGACAAACCACGACCACCGCCCTGGTAGGCATAGGTCGAATCGGTAAAGCGATCGCACAGGACTACCGCGCCACGGGCCAGCGCCGGGCGGATCACCTCGGCCAGATGCTGGGCTCGCGCGGCGAACACCAACAGCAGCTCGGTGTCGGGATTCATCACCTCATCGACCGGTGCCAACAGCACGTCACGGATCCGTTCGGCCAAGGGTGTGCCGCCAGGCTCCCGGGTCAACACCACCTCAATCCCGGCAGCACGCAGACGTTCGGCCAGGTATTCGCGATTGGTGCTCTTGCCGGCGCCTTCCGGGCCTTCCAGGGTAATAAACAAGCCAGTCACAGGCAGTCCTTAGTCAGAGTCATTGCGGGCTTTGCGGCGCGGGCGCATCCGCTTCGGGTGCTGGCGCAGATTCTTGTGCGGGATCTTGTACGGGATCTTGCACAGAGTCTTGCGGCGCTACGGGAGGCAAGTCTTCGGGCGCCGCATTGGGCGAAGCCGCCGGGATTGGCGCCTGGGAATCCTCCGTCGACGGCGTAACAGTCGGCGCGGGGCTGGACCGGTAATCGGCACGTCGATTGATCTGGAATTCGCGCACCGCATTGTTGTGGGCGTCCAGATCATCGGAAAACACGTGGCTGCCATCACCGCGCGCGACAAAATACAGGCTGTTGCCATCCGCCGGATTCAGCGCCGCATGGATCGCTTCGCGCCCCACCATCGCAATCGGCGTCGGCGGCAGACCCGCAATCATGTAAGTGTTATACGGCGTCGGCTCCTTGAGATGAGCGCGGGTCAACTTGCCGTTGTAACGATCACCCAGACCATAAATCACGGTCGGATCAGTCTGCAACAGCATGCCCATTTCCATGCGCCGCACGAACACGCCGGCGATCTGCCGACGCTCCTGCGGCACACCGGTTTCCTTTTCCACCAGCGAGGCCATGATCAGCGCCTGATAGGGCTCGGTGTAAGGGACGTCGGCAGCGCGCTGGTTCCATTCCTTGAGGAGGACCTCATCGAGGCGGTCGTAAGCTTTCTTGAGCAGATCGGCGTCGGTCATGCCACGCACGAAACGATACGTGTCGGGGAAGAATCGCCCTTCCGGAAAAACCCCGCTGTGCCCGAGCTTGTCCATCACTTGGCTGTCGCTCAGACCGTTGAGGGTCTGCTCGAGTTTTTCATCCTTGGCCAGCGCTGCGCGAACCTGATGAAAATTCCAGCCTTCAACCAGCGTCAGGCTGTACTGCACCATTTCTCCGCGCTTCCACAGGTCGATCAGCCCGTTGACTGTCATACCGGGCACCATGCGGTATTCGCCGCTGTGCAGCGGTTGTCCTGCCAGATTGAAGCGCCAATACACACGCAGCCAGAAAGCGTCTTTGATGACGCCATCGGCTTCGAGTCGAAGGAAGGTGCGGTTTGGCGTAGTGCCTTTGGGCACTTCCAGCAGCTCTTCCTGGGCGATGTTCAGCGGCTGTTCCAGCGCCGAATCGATTTTCCAGGCGCAAGCGCCCGCCAACAGCCCCGCCAGAACCAATCCGGTTTCCAGCAGCAGCAAGAATTTACGTCTCACGAATCAAGCATCCAGTAGCGCACGAGCAATGGTTTGGAGTTTACGGGTGAGCGGCCCAACCGGCCAGCTCAGTGCGGCATAGGCGCGCACCGGCCAAACGCCATACACGCTGTTGCAGACAAAGACCTCGTCAGCCCATTGCAGCTGCTCGAGGGTGATATCGGTGATTTGCGTGGGAATCCCCAATGACTTGGCTTGAAACAATAATTCGGCACGCATCACGCCCGCCACGCCACAGCGTTTGAGGTTGGCGGTCACCAGCACGCCATCGCGCACCAGGAACAAATTGCTGAACACGCCTTCGATCACCCGCCCGACCTGATCCAGCATCAAGCCTTCGGCATGTTCGGTGTCCTGCCATTCGGAACGGGCGATGACCTGCTCCAGACGATTCAAATGCTTGAGACCGGCGAGCAATGGCTGTTTGGAAAGTCGCGTCGCACAAGGAAAAAGACGAACGCCCTGCTCCGCATGAACAACCGGATAAGCCGCAGGAGGATTGCCTTGCAGGATGCGTCGAGCCTGAGCCGAGGGATCGGCGGCGTAACCGCGCAGGCTGTCGCCGCGGGTGAGGATGAGTTTGAGCACGCCCTCGCCCAGTGCGGCGGCATAGGCCAGCAGCTCCGCGCGAATCAGCTCATGATCGGCGGCAATCGCCAGGCGCGAACAACCCTCCGCCAGACGCGACAAATGTCGATCCAGCAGCAGCGGCTGCCCGCCCTTGACTGCGATGGTCTCGAACAGACCATCACCGTAAGCCAGGCCGCGATCCTTCAGCGACAAAGCGTCAGCCGGTTGACCGTCGACCCAGCTGTCCATCAGTCAGCGAACCGGCGGAACACCAGCGAGCCATTGGTACCGCCAAATCCGAAGGAGTTGGACAGCACCACGTCGATATCCATGCCACGCGCGGTGTGGGGTACGAAGTCGAGGTCGCAGCCTTCGTCCGGCTCATCGAGGTTGATGGTCGGCGGCGCTACCTGGCTGTTGATTGCCAGTACGCTGAAAATCGCCTCGACCGCGCCCGCCGCACCCAACAGGTGACCGGTCATGGACTTGGTCGAACTGACCGCCAGCTTGTAGGCGTGATCGCCGAACACGGATTTGATCGCACAGGCTTCGGCGAGGTCGCCAGCCGAGGTCGAAGTGCCGTGAGCGTTGATGTACTGAACCTGATCGCTATTGATCTTCGCATCGCGCAAGGCATTGGTGATGCAACGCGCAGCACCCGCGCCATCGGCCGGTGGCGAGGTCATGTGGTAAGCATCGCCACTGGTGCCGAAGCCGATCAGCTCGGCGTAGATGGTCGCGCCACGGGCCTTGGCGTGCTCCAGCTCTTCGAGAACCAGTGCGCCGGCGCCGTCGGACAGCACGAAGCCATCACGGCCCTTGTCCCATGGACGGCTGGCCCGGGTCGGCTCGTCGTTGCGGGTCGACAGTGCGCGGGAGGCACCGAAGCCGCCCATGCCCAGACCACACGCGGCCATCTCGGCACCACCGGCGATCATTACGTCGGCTTCGTCGTACATGATGTTGCGTGCCGCCATGCCGATGCAGTGCGTACCGGTGGTACACGCCGTGGCGATGGCGTAGTTAGGTCCCTGTGCGCCCAGGTGGATGGACAGGAAACCGGAAATCATATTGATGATCGAGCCTGGCACGAAAAACGGAGAGATCCGTCGTGGGCCGGAATCATGCAGCGTGCGGCTGGTTTCTTCGATATTGGTTAGACCGCCAATACCCGAGCCCATGGCCACGCCGATCCGCTCGCGATTGGCGTCGGTAACCTCAAGACCTGCGTTACGCACGGCTTGAAAACCTGCAGCCAGACCGTATTGAATGAACAGGTCGAGTTTGCGAGCTTCCTTGACCGACAGGTACTCCTCGACATTGAAGCCCTTTACCGAGCCGCCAAAACGGGTGGAATAGGCAGAAAGGTCGGTGTGTTCGATCAGACCAATGCCACTGCGGCCAGCCAGAATGCCCTGCCAGCTGCTCGGCACATCCGTGCCCAGTGGCGACAACATACCCATACCGGTGACTACGACGCGTCTACGCGACACAGCACTCTCCTTTTTCAAATGACGACTTTGCATCAGGCCTAAAGAAAAAACCGCACGCCATGATGGCAGTGCGGTTTTTCCATGACAGCAAGCAACGATTACAAGCTATTAAGCCTGATGGTTAGTAACGTAATCGATTGCGGCTTGTACAGTAGTGATCTTCTCAGCTTCTTCGTCAGGGATTTCGGTCTCGAATTCCTCTTCCAGAGCCATCACCAGCTCAACAGTGTCAAGGGAGTCGGCACCCAGATCTTCAACGAAGGAAGCAGTGTTGACCACTTCTTCTTCTTTAACGCCCAGTTGCTCAGCAACGATTTTCTTGACGCGCTCTTCGATGGTGCTCATACCTTGTTTTCACTCCTAATGGACAAATTCAGGCAGCTGGCCGGTGGGTAAGTGTATAGAAAGACTTTTCAGTTTTTCAACTGAAAGCTTCACTCCTCAAACCCGGCGACCCTCTGTCTATAAATAGATTGCAGCTTTATAACGGATTTTAGACAGCTCGTATGACATTTTTTTGAAGCAATCCGTCACATTTAACTCATGTACATCCCGCCGTTCACCGGGATTGTAGCCCCAGTAACGTAAGCCGCACCGTCGGATGCAAGAAAAGCGACCACAGACGCGATCTCTTGAGCTTGCCCCAGACGACCCAGCGGAATCTGCGTCTGCAAGGCTTCACGCTGCGCCTCGGGCAATTCACGGGTCATATCGGTGTCGATGAACCCAGGGGCCACCGAGTTTACCGTAATCGAACGCGAACCGACTTCACGCGCCAGTGCACGACTGAAACCTTCCAGACCGGCCTTGGCGGCAGCATAGTTTACTTGGCCTGCGTTGCCCATGGCACCCACAACCGAACCAATACTGATAATTCGTCCCCAACGGGCCTTGGTCATGCCGCGCAAAACGCCCTTGGACAGACGGAACAGGCTGTTCAGATTGGTATCGACGACGTCATGCCATTCGTCATCTTTCATGCGCATCATCAGATTATCGCGGGTGATACCGGCATTATTGACCAGGATCGCCGGCGCACCGAATTGCTCCTGAATGCTCGCCAGCACGGCCGCTACGGACTCGTCGCTGGTGACATTGAGTTCCAGGCCAGTACCCTGAATACCATTTTCTTTCAGGGTAGCAGCGATACGCTCGGCCCCCGAAGCGGAAGTCGCGGTGCCGACAACAATGGCACCCTGACGACCCAATTCCAGAGCGATAGCCTGGCCGATACCACGACTGGCACCAGTGACCAGTGCAACTTTACCTTGCAGACTCATGCAAGCTTCTCCTTGTTCAGGCCAGCGCTGCACGGGCGGCAGCGAAAGCGTCTGGGGTATTGAGGTTAGAGGTCGACACGCCTTCGGCGCAACGTTTGTTCAAACCGGCAAGTACTTTGCCAGGGCCGCATTCGACCAGTTCGGTCGCGCCCTTGGCAGCCAGCGCCTGGATCGACTCCACCCAGCGCACAGGCTTGTAGAGCTGCTCAAGCAGATCGCGCTTGAGGGTCTCCAGATCGGCCGGCACGTTGGCGCTGACGTTCTGTACCACAGGGATCTGCGGTGCCTGCCAGTTGATCGCTGCGATCGATTCGGCGAACCGCTCGGCGGCCGGACGCATCAATTCGCAGTGAGACGGCACGCTGACCGGCAATGGCATGGCGCGCTTGGCGCCACGTGCCTTGCAGCCTTCGATGGCGCGCTCGACCGCAGCCTTGGCGCCAGCGATCACTACCTGGCCCGGGGAGTTGAAGTTGACCGCGCTAACCACTTCGCCTTGCGCCGCTTCGGCACAGGCTGCCAATACGTCAGCGTCTTCCAGACCAAGGATCGCGGCCATGCCGCCCTGCCCGGCCGGAACAGCCTCTTGCATCAACTGACCGCGACGCTCTACCAGCTTCACTGCATCGCCCAGGCTCAGACTGCCTGCGGCCACCAGAGCGCTGTATTCGCCCAGGCTGTGACCGGCAACGTAAGCCGGACGCGCACCGCCTTCAGCCAGCCACAGGCGCCACAAGGCGATCGAGGCGGTCAGAATGGCCGGCTGGGTTTTATCGGTTTGATTGAGTTGTTCTTCCGGCCCTTGCTGGGTCAGTGCCCACAGGTCGTAACCCAGAGCATCGGAAGCTTCTTTGAATGTTTCGAGGACCACTGGATGTTGCGCGCCCAACTCGGCCAGCATGCCGAGGGACTGCGAACCCTGTCCTGGAAAGACGAATGCGAGGGAAGCAGACATGTAACAAGCCCCTAATGATCTTGTCGTCGGAGAATGACGTCCCGTTTGTGGAACGCAAGAAACTCACAGTTGGATGGCCCATTGAACTGAGCGGTCACATTTAAGCATTGTCCGACGAAAACGCCTAAGGCAACAAATCTTCCAGGCGCCCATGAAGCCGTTCAGGCAAGTTTTCCTGGATCTCGATCAGCGCGCGTTGAATCGCACTCTGAAACCCCTGCACCCCCGCCGAACCGTGGCTTTTCACGACAATTCCCTGCAAACCGAGGAAACTTGCACCGTTATGTCGTGCCGGCGCCAGTTCGGCCTGCAAGCGCTTCATCAGCGGCAGCGCCAATGCGCCCACCACTTTCGACGCGAAATTTTTCTTGAATAACGCCTCGATGCGCCCGGCAATCATGGTCGCCAGACCTTCACTGGACTTGAGCAGGATATTGCCGACAAAGCCGTCACACACCACCACATCCGCCTCGCCACGGTACAAACCGTCACCTTCGACAAACCCGATGTAGTTGATGCCGCGAGCACTCTGCAACAAGGTGGCCGCCAGCTTGACCTGCTGATTGCCCTTGATGTCTTCGGTGCCGATGTTCAGCAATGCCACCCTCGGGCGAACGATGCCCAGGGTTTCTGCCGCGACCGAGCCCATCACTGCAAACTGCAACAAGTGCTCGGCACTGCAGTCGACGTTGGCACCCAGGTCGAGCAACTGGCAGCAGCCCTTCTGCGTCGGAATGGCCGCGATCATTGCCGGCCGATCGATGCCCGGCAAGGTCTTGAGCACAAACCGTGACAACGCCATCAGCGCACCGGTGTTACCCGCGCTGACGCAGGCCTGGACCTTGCCGTCTCGCAGCAGCTCCAGCGCCACGCGCATCGACGAATCGGGTTTGCCACGCAAGGCCTGGGCAGGTTTTTCGTCCATGGTGATAATTTCGGACGCCGGCACAATCGACAGGCGCGCGCGATCCACAGCCGATTGGCTGGCGAGCAGTTCTTCAAGAAGGGAGGGTTGACCGACGAGGGTCAGGTGCAGCGAGGGTGTAGCAGACAGACAAGCAAGGCTGGCCTGAACAATGCTGCGGGGACCGAAGTCCCCGCCCATTGCGTCAATCGCGATGACTTGAGCGGACAAGGATTACTCGTCAGCGCCCTTGTCGATCACTTTACGGCCACGGTATACGCCTTCTGGCGATACGTGGTGACGCAGGTGAACTTCACCGGTGGTTTTTTCTACAGACAGAGTGCTAGCCTCGAGAGCGTCGTGCGAACGACGCATGTCACGGGCAGAGCGGGATTTTTTGTTCTGCTGAACAGCCATAATTGATTAACTCCTAAACGTTTGGGTCACGCTTTAACTGCGCCAATACACTGAACGGGTTGGACCGCGTTACCTCGTCCTCGCTCGGTTCGGGCTCATCGAGACCCGCCGGCTGCTGGCATTCTTCCGGATGATGAGCAGGCACAATGGGCAAGGCGAGCAGAAGCTCCTCCTCGATCAGTGACTGCAGATCCAAAGGATCTTCGCCCAGTTCCAGCACGTCATAACCTTTCGGCAACGACTGGGTATTCGCACCCTCCTTCACCACAGCATAACTGCATTCGCTATGGATCGGCAGGGTGACCAGCTCAAGACAACGCTGGCAAACCATTTTGACTTCGGTGTCGATAAAGCTGTGAATTACCACAGATTTACGTTCATCTCGTTCAAAAACGAATTTAGCCTGCACCGTACCGACAGTATCGGAAAGCGGGTCGCAGAGCCTCTCCAAATCGGCCAGCAGCAGTTCACCTTGAAGGGTGGTGCCACGGTCAGCCAATTTGCGCGGGTCAACGTGAGGTGGAATCGGGTCATTCAACATAGGCGCAGCATTATAGGGATGCCCCCAGCCATGTCAAAGGAAATTCAGCCCTGTCCGTCACTTGAGCCTGCGCTAGAATTCGACCCCTGCCCTTTGGAGATGCGCATGCTGCCTTTATTACTCGCTTCAAGCTCGTCCTATCGCCGGGAATTGCTGGCCCGCCTGGAGCTGCCGTTCACCTGCAGCTCGCCGGATATCGACGAAAGCCATCGTCCGGACGAGTCAGCCGTCGAACTGGTAAAGCGTCTCGCCGAAGAAAAAGCCCGCGCACTTGCAGGCAGTCATCCAACCCATCTGATCATCGGCTCGGATCAGGTCGCGGTACTCGGCGAGCGGATTATCGGCAAACCTCACACCTTCGAAAAGGCCCGCGAACAATTGCTGGCATCCAGCGGCGCCAGCGTGACCTTCCTGACGGGGCTGGCACTGCTCAATAGTCAGACCGGCCACTGCCAGGTCGACTGCGTGCCCTTTACCGTACATATGCGCGCACTCGACGCAGCGCGCATCGAACGCTACCTGCGCGCCGAACAGCCCTACGACTGCGCTGGCAGCTTCAAGGCCGAAGGTTTGGGGGTGAGCCTGTTTCAAAGCACCGAAGGTCCTGACGCCACCAGCCTGATCGGCCTGCCGCTGATTCGCCTGGTCGATATGTTGCTGGCCGAAGGCATGCAGATACCTTAAAGGGTCAAAAGATCGCAGTCTCGTTTCACTCGACAGCTCCTACAAGGGATGCGCATTTCAATGCAGGAGCTGTCGAGTGAAACGAGGCTGCGATCTTTTGACTGTAAAAAAACCGGCAAAAAGCCGGTTTTTTTATACAGCAAGAAGATCAGCGCAACGACGGACCCTGAAAGCCCATCCACATCGCCAAATGCTCCGCCACGCTGGCGCCGAGCTTTTTCGAGAAGCGATCGAATGGCGATTCCTCAACAGTGAAATCCACTAACTCTTTCTCGCCGATCACATCACGGGCAACCGAACTGGCATTGCCCAGACCATCGATCAAGCCCAGCGACAGCGCCTGCTCACCCGACCAGACCAGCCCGGAGAACAACTCCGGATGATCTTTGTCCTTCAGACGATCACCCCGGCCCTTCTTGACGCTGCTGATGAACTGCTGATGAGTGGTATCAAGCACGCTCTGCCAGAACTGGGTTTCCGCAGGCTTCTGCGGCTGGAACGGATCGAGGAAAGATTTGTGCTCGCCAGAGGTGTAGGTACGACGCTCCACGCCCAACTTCTCCATGGTCCCGACAAAACCGTACCCGGCTGCCGTCACACCAATGGAACCCACCAGGCTCGCCTTGTCAGCGTAGATCTGATCCGCGGCGCTAGCGATGTAATAGGCACCGGAAGCGCCCAAATCCGAGATCACCGCATAAACCTTGGTATCCGGATGCAGGCCGCGCAAACGACGAATCTCGTCGTAGACATAACCCGACTGCACCGGACTGCCGCCAGGGCTGTTGATTCGCAGAATCACACCCTTGACCTTCTTGTCCTCGAAGGCCGCACGCAGGCTACCGACGATATTGTCGGCACTGGCCGGCTCTTTGTCGGCAATCATGCCCGTTACATCGATCAGCGCCGTGTAACCAGAGCCGAGGCTCGCACCTTTCTCCATGTCGACCAGCGGCGATAACAGAATCAACGCGCCGAACAGGTACAAAAAAGTCAGCGACTTGAAGAATATCCCCCAGCGACGGGACCGGCGCTGTTCCTGCACACCAGCCAGCAGGGTTTTTTCCAGCAGCTTCCAGCTTTTCTCGTCACCGCTTTCCGCACTCGCCTTGGCGGGCGCTTTCCATTCGTCGGTCATGCCATGTACCCCAGCAAAAAAACCAATTAAACCCGCTGATTCAGCCAGGCGTGCAACTCTGAAAAACAATCAATGGCCAGTCTCGGCCCAAATAGCTTCAAGGCGTCGATCGATTGAGCGCCATAGCTGACCGCCACTGAATCCATGCCCGCATTGCGCGCCATCTGCAGGTCGAACGACGAATCGCCGACCATCAGCGCCTGCTCCGGGCGAACCTCGCAATGGGCGAGAATCTGCTCGAGCATCAGCGGATGGGGTTTGCTGGCGGTTTCGTCAGCAGCACGGGTGATATCGAAATAATCTTCCCAACCGTGAGACTTCAGCACCCGATCCAGCCCACGACGAGCCTTGCCGGTCGCTACTGCCAGATGATACCCCTCGACACGAAACGCTTCGAGGGACTCGACAACACCCTCAAACAGCGGCGAAGGCACGGCCTCCGCCGCAATGTAGTGATCCGCATAGTGCTGACGGAATGCTATCAGCTCGGCATCGCCAATCTCGGGATACAGGGTGCGAATCGCTTCCGGCAAGCCCAGACCGATAATGCCTTTGACGGCAAAATCATCACGCAACTGAAAACCGGACCGCTCGGATGCGACATGCATCGCCTCGACAATCCGACCAATGGAGTCAGCGAGCGTGCCGTCCCAATCGAAAATCAGTAGCTTGTAATCAGTAGGGTGCACTCAAGCGCTCCACGGTTTTGGCCCACATCTCGTCGACCGGCGCCTGCAACTTCAGCTCACCCCCATCAGGCAGCGGCACGGTCAGCATGTAGGCGTGCAGGAACAGGCGCTTGCCGCCCAGATCACGAATCTCTTTGCTGAAGCCCTCATCGCCGTACTTGGTATCACCAGCGATGCAATGTCCGGCATGCAGAGTATGGACGCGAATCTGGTGAGTCCGGCCGGTGATGGGCTTGGCTTCGATCAGGGTAGCGAAGTCGCCAAAACGACGCAGGACCTTGAACACGGTCACAGACTCCTTGCCCTCCTCCTCGTCCACCTCGACCATGCGCTCGCCGGAGCGCAGATTGCTCTTGCCCAGCGACGCACGGACCTGCTTGATCGAGGCGGCCCAGTTGCCGCGCACCAGCGCCATATAGCGCTTATCGACACCATCGCCGCGCAAAGCCGTGTGCAAGTGGCGCAACATGCTGCGCTTCTTGGCGATCATCAACAGGCCGGAGGTATCACGATCGAGGCGATGAACCAGCTCGAGCTCTTTGCAATCGGGACGCAACTGACGAAAGGCTTCAATCACGCCGTAGGTCAAGCCACTGCCGCCATGAACCGCAATGCCGCAAGGCTTGTTGACCACGATCAGCGCCTTGTCTTCGTAGACAATAGAGGCCTCGAGCCGCTGCAACAGACCCTGGGCCAATGGCACGGGTTCGTCGCGCTCAGGCACGCGAACCGGCGGCACGCGCACGATATCGCCCGCCTGCAGCTTGTATTCGGGCTTGATCCGACCTTTGTTCACCCGCACTTCGCCCTTGCGCAAAATGCGATAAATCAAGGTCTTGGGCACGCCTTTGAGCCGAGCGAGAAGGAAGTTATCAATACGTTGGCCGGCATATTCCGGCGAGACCTCCAGCAGTTGTACGGCTGGGGTCGAAGGGGCAGTAGTCGTCATGCCGCGGATGATAACAATTTTTTATGGAATTGAAGCACTTAATCATTGCTGCTATAGTCGCGAACGCCGCCAAAAGCGGCCTGGACAGCGGAACCACGGTCAAAAACCGGCCCTGACCAACGCAATTCACCAGGACGCGAGGCCGTCCTACGGGGCTTTCGCTACGTAACGGTGGAGTTTGCAGTTGTAACGAGCGCAGGTGACATAAGGCCTGAATCATGCCGCAAAGCAGAGTTTTCACTCGCCTTCCGAGCAAATATTCACGGCCAGTTCACAAAGTGCAGTCAGCTGCGAACGACCCCGAGCGAACGCTTCGGAAACACCGCCTAAATTAGCCATGATGCGTGACCTCCCCTTTCGGAGCTCACGGTAAATGCCAACCCGCTGCGGATTCTGCGCGCGGCAGCACCCGAATTATCAGGGATACGTGTAGGGTGGAGATGCACAACCGCTGGACTGTGTAGCAATAGGCTTTATCAAGACGCTTCATCTCGTCCACAGCCGCCGGTTGATTCCTCCTCCTGACTGAGTGCTTAAGTAGCCACAGCAAGCAGGACGCGTACGTCGCGACACCGGCCCAATTGGCCGGGGTTCGCTAGACACTGGAGTGGCCAACCACTCCTGACGCACCTGACACCGACCATGAGAAGTCGTGTGTGCCGAACGCCGTTTCCGGCAGCCCGGAAACCGACGGTACTACATGAAAAGAATGCTGATTAACGCAACTCAACCCGAAGAGTTGCGTGTTGCACTGGTAGATGGCCAGCGCCTCTACGACCTGGACATTGAATCCGGTGCACGCGAGCAGAAGAAGGCCAACATCTATAAAGGCCGGATTACTCGCATCGAACCAAGCCTTGAGGCTGCCTTTGTCGATTTCGGCTCTGAGCGCCACGGCTTCCTGCCCCTCAAAGAAATCTCCCGCGAATACTTCAAGAAAGCCCCTGAAGGCCGCGTCAACATCAAGGACGTCCTGAGCGAAGGCCAGGAAGTCATCGTTCAGGTCGAAAAAGAAGAACGTGGCAACAAGGGCGCCGCCCTGACCACTTTCATCAGCCTGGCCGGTCGTTACCTGGTGCTGATGCCGAACAACCCGCGTGCCGGCGGTATCTCCCGTCGCATCGAAGGTGAAGAGCGCAACGAACTGCGTGAAGCCCTGAACGGTCTGGTTGCCCCGGCCGACATGGGCCTGATCGTTCGCACTGCCGGCCTTGGCCGCAGCAGCGAAGAAATGCAGTGGGACCTCGATTACCTGCTGCAACTCTGGACCGCCATCAAAGAAGCTTCGCTGGATCGTTCCGCGCCGTTCCTGATCTACCAGGAAAGCAACGTGATCATCCGCGCCATCCGCGATTACCTGCGCCAGGACATCGGCGAAGTGCTGATCGACAGCGTTGAAGCCCAGGACGAAGCCCTGACCTTCATTCGTCAGGTGATGCCGCAGTACGCCAGCAAAATCAAGCTGTACGAAGACAGCGTTCCGCTGTTCAACCGTTTCCAGATCGAAAGCCAGATCGAAACCGCCTTCCAGCGCGTTGTCGAACTGCCTTCCGGCGGCTCCATCGTTATCGATCCGACCGAAGCCCTGGTGTCCATCGACATCAACTCGGCGCGCGCCACCAAAGGCAGCGACATCGAAGAAACCGCACTGCAGACCAACCTTGAAGCCGCCGAAGAAATCGCCCGTCAGTTGCGCCTGCGCGACATCGGCGGCCTGATCGTCATCGACTTCATCGACATGACCCCTGCCAAGAACCAGCGCGCCGTGGAAGAAAAAGTCCGCGAATGCCTGGAAGCCGACCGCGCTCGCGTGCAAGTCGGTCGCATCTCGCGCTTCGGCCTGCTGGAAATGTCCCGTCAGCGCCTGCGTCCATCCCTGGGCGAAAGCAGCGGTATCGTCTGCCCGCGTTGCAACGGCACCGGTATCATCCGTGACGTTGAATCGCTGTCGCTGGCGATCCTGCGCCTGATCGAAGAAGAAGCCCTGAAAGACCGCACCGCCGAAGTTCGCGCACAAGTGCCGATTCCGGTTGCAGCTTTCCTGCTCAACGAAAAACGCAACTCGATCACCAAGATCGAACTGCGCACCCGTGCCCGCATCGTCATTCTGCCGAACGATCACCTCGAAACGCCGCACTTCGAAGTTCAGCGTCTGCGTGATGACAGCCCGGAAGCCAGCATCAACCAGTCCAGCTACGAAATCGCCGCTGCCGCTGCCGAAGTCGAAGAAGTCCAGCCAGCCGCCGCGACCCGCACCCTGGTTCGCCAGGAAGCCGCGGTCAAGACCGCTCCGGCCCGCGCCAACGCTCCGGTTCCGACCGAAGTCGCCGCTGCTCCGGTGGCTGCACCAGCTGCCGTAGCCCCAGAGCCAAGCCTGTTCAAAGGCCTGGTGAAGTCGCTGGTCAGCCTGTTCGCCACCAAGGAAGAGCCTGCCGCGCCGGTTGTGGTTGAAAAGCCAGCTACCGAACGTCCTGCTCGCAACGAAGAGCGCCGTAACGGCCGCCAGCAGAGCCGCAACCGTAACGGTCGCCGCGATGAAGAGCGCAAGCCTCGTGAGGAACGTGCACCGCGTGAAGAACGCGCACCACGTGAGCCACGCGAAGCCCGTGAAGAAGCTCCAGCAGTCGCCCTGGAACGCGCTCCACGTGAAGAGCGCGCACCACGCGCCCCTCGTGAAGAACGTGCACCGCGCGCCCCGCGTGAAGATCGCAAGCCACGTGGCGAGCGTGAAGAACGTCCGGTTCGTGAATTGCGCGAGCCTCTGGATGCCGCTCCGGCTGCCGCTGCCAACGCTGAAGAGCGTCCAGCCCGTCAGCCACGTGAAGAACGCGCTCCACGCCCACCGCGTGAAGAACGTCAGCCACGTACCGAGCAAGCGGCTGCTGCCGTTGCTGAAGAAGAGTTGACCACCAGCGAAGAGCAACTGCAGGAAGACGGTCAGGAAGGCGCCGAGGGCGATCGTCCACGCCGCCGCTCCCGTGGCCAGCGTCGTCGCAGCAACCGTCGTGAGCGTCAACGCGATGCGAACGGCAACGTGATCGAAGGTTCGGAAGAGTCCGAATCGGCTGAAAACGCCGAAGCGCCAAGCGCTGCCGATCTGGCCGCCGGCCTGGCTGTTACCGCAGCCGTTGCCAGCTCCGTGATCAGCGCACCTGCTGAAGCACAAGCCAACGAGCAAGCTGAACGCGCCACTGCCGCCACTCTGGAAACCGCTCCGGTTGAAGCACCAGTGGTTGAAGCGACCACCCCGGTAGAAGTCACTGCCGCTCCGGAAATCGAAGTGGCACCGGTTCGTGAAGTACAGCCTGAAGTTGAAGCTGCCGCTGAGCCGGCCGTCGTTGCTGAACCAGTGGCTGCTACCGAGCCTGTGGTTGAAGCGCCGGCTGAACGGGTACGTGAAGTTCGCGAAGAGCAAACCACGTTCAACTGGGTTGCCGAGCCACCTGTAGCGGTCGAAGCTCCAGCGCCAGTCGCTGAAGCCCCGGTTGCTGATGCCATGGTCTCCGAGCCAGTGGTTGCTGCTGCCGAGCCTGCTCCAGCGGTTGTTGAAGCGCCAGTTGTTGCCGAGGAGCCTGCACCGGTGGTTGAAGCCGCCCCTGTCAGCGCTCTGACCCCAAGTGGCCGTGCGCCGAACGACCCGCGTGAAGTACGTCGTCGCAAGCGTGAAGAAGAGCGTCTGCAGAAGGAAGCCGAACTGGCTGCTACTGCTGCTCCGGCTGTTGCCGAGCCAGCACCGGTTGTTGCTGAAGTTGTTGAGGCAGCCCCTGCCCCGGCCGCTGAAGTCGCTGCCGAGCCGGTTGAATCCGTGATCGATGAAGCACCACGCTCCGTTCAGGAAGCGGTAGAGCAACACGAGCAAGCCCAGGAAAAAGAGCACGAGCCTAAACCCCTCGCCTGATTCCATCGGCCACTAAAAAGCCCCGCCTGGTGATCCAGGCGGGGCTTTTTTTATGTCCTTTGTAACGCAGGAAAACCGCGTTACCGTTCATCGCGGGCAAGCCACGCTCCCACAGGTTTTGTGTCGTTCAGGAGAAATTATGCTCGACGCAAAACCTGTGGGAGCGTGGCTTGCCCGCGATGGCGGTGTGTCAGGCAAATACTAATGCATCAGGCACATCCACATCCCACAACACCCCGGGATCCTCCACCGCCACCTCGACTACCCTCGCTTGCGCGAACAGCGACTTGGCGCCGTGATCACCGGTCAACGCCATCAACCCTGGACCAAAGCTTCGCCCAAACCCCACCGGATGCCCATATTGCCTCTCATACACCGGCACGCTGATGGCATCCTCGGCGATATTCGCAACAACCTGTTCAATGCTCGACGGCAGGATAAACGGCATATCCCCCAGGACGATCAGCCAGCCACCGAGTTGCGAGCACGCCGCCACACCCGCCGCAATGCTGTCGCCCAGGCCGGTCGACTCAATCCGCACAATCTCGCAACCATAAGCCTGGGCCATGCGAATCACTTGCGGGCGATCCGCCGTGGTCACCAGCACGCGCTTCTCAAGCGTGGCCGGCAGATTCACCAGCACCTGCTCGATCATCGAATGCACAGTGACGCCGTCACGACCTGTGCAGTCCACCAGCAACTTGTCCTTATCGTCACCCGCTACTTGTCGAAACCGACTGCCCTGCCCCGCGGCCACTACGATAACGCCGATGGGGTCGCTCATACGCCCTCCTGCAACGGCTTCTTCTGTTTCAGTTCGACGCCGTTCTTGATCGCCACAATTTCGGCCAGCAGCGACAAGGCGATTTCCGCCGGTGTATGGCTGCCGATGTGCAAACCGATCGGGCCGTGCAAGCGCTCGATGGCCTGTTGTGACAAGCCTAGCTGAGCCAGGTTGTCCCGGCGCTTCTGGCTGTTGACCCGCGAACCCAGCGCACCGACATAAAACGCCTTGGAGTCCAGGGCCGTGAGCAGCGCCATGTCATCCAGGCGTGGATCGTGAGTCAGCGCGACAATGGCCGTGCGCTCGTCGGTCTGGATGGTCAGCACCGCTTCATCGGGCATGCCCGGGACGAAGCGACCGTGTTGCTCTTCCCAGCCGTAGACGAACTCGGTGCGCGGATCGCAGATCAGCACTTCGAAATCCAGCAGCCGCGCCATCTCGGCGACGTAGCGCGACAGTTGGCCGGCGCCGATCAGCAACAACCGCCAGCGCGGACCATAAATGGCGCGTAAGGTCTGCCCGTCAAACACCAGCGCATCGGTCTTGCTCGCTGGCTGCAAAACCACTTCACCGGTCGCCAGATTCAGCTCACGCGCAACGATTTCATGCGCTTCGCAGCGCGTCAGCAATTCGGCGACCCACGCCGGATCGCCGACGCGTTCCTCGGTCAGGCGCAACGTGCCGCCGCACGGCAAACCAAACCGTGCGGCCTCCTCACGGGTGACGCCATAGGTAATCAACTGCACCGGTGGCCCTTCGGCCGGGATACGGCCATCGTGCAGCCGGGCAATCAGGTCATCCTCGACGCAGCCACCGGACACCGAGCCAATCACCACGCCGTCTTCACGCAAGGCCAGCATGGCGCCAGGTGCCCGGGGCGCGGTGCCCCAGGTCTGGACCACGCTGTACAACATCACCCGCTGACCGGCGAGGCGCCATTGCAGCACGCTGCGCAGGACGTTCAGATCGACGCTGTCCATCAGGCTTGCGCCTTCTGCCAGCCTTGCAGCTGATAACGCACCGGCAGGTTACGGATGCGCTTGCCGGTGGCGGCGAAGATCGCGTTGCACAGCGCTGGCGCAATCGGCGGCACGCCCGGCTCACCGACTCCGCCCAACGGCACATCGCCCGGTGGCGTAACCAGGTGCACGGCGACTTCTTTCGGTGCCAGAGACATGCGCGCCACCTCGTACATGTGGAAATTGTCCTGCTGAACCTTGCCGTCCTTGAAACTGATTTCCCCCAGCACCGCGTTGCCCAGGCCCATGACGCAGGCGCCTTCGAACTGCGAGCGAATCCGTTCGGGGTTGATCTGCGGGCCGCAATCCACGGCGATGTCGGCCTTGTGTACGATCAGCGTGCCATCGTCTTTGACTTCCACCTCGATCACCGCCGCCACATAAGTGACAAAACTATAGTGCACCGCCAGGCCCAAGCCTCGACCCTTGGGCAACTCACGCCCCCAACCGGCCGCTTTGGCGGCGGTTTCCAGCACGGTGCGCATCCGTGCAGTGTCGATTGGATAACGCTCGGGGGATTCACCGTAGTTCCACTCTTCACTCAAAGTGCGCGGATCGATCTGACGGTCCGGGCCGAGCAGTTTGATCTGGTACTTGAGCGGATCCTGGCCAGCCTTGTGGGCCAGTTCATCGACAAAACTCTGGATCGCAAAGCCGTGGGGAATGTTCGATACCGAGCGATACCAGCCGACCCGGGTATGGACCGTCGCTTCAGGGTTTTCCAGGCGCACATTGGGGATCGCGTAAGCCATGTTGGTAAAGCCCATGCCCAACTCGAAAGCCGCCTCATGGTTCATCCCCGGCGCGAACAGCGCGGTGATACTCGGCGCCACCGTGCGGTGCAGCCAGCCGGACGGCAGACCGTCCTTGTTCAGGCTGGCCTTCAGGTATTCGGCCGACACGGTGTGGAAATAGGAATTGTGGATGTCGTCTTCACGGGTCCATTGCACCCGTACGGTTTTACCCGGGAATTCCTTGGCCAGGATCGCCGCTTCGATGATGAAGTCCGGCTTGGATTTGCGACCGAAACCGCCGCCGAGCAAGGTGACGTTGAACGTGACGTTATCGAATGGGATGCCGAGGCGCTCGCCAATCCGTTCGCGGCTGACTTGCGGAGCCTGGCTTGGGGCCCAGGCTTCGCACACGCCATCCTTGAAACGGGCGATGGCGACCATCGGCTCCATTGGCGATTGTGCCAGATGGGGCAGGTAGTAAGAGGCTTCGAGAGTGCTGTCGGCGCCGCTCATGGCCTGGTCGATGCTGCCGGTATTGCGCACCACTTTGCCGGGTTTTAGGGACGCGGCTTCGAGCTCCTTGCGGTAGGCGATCGAGTCGTAACTGGCGTTGGGGCCGTCGTCCCATTCGATTTTCAGCGCCTCGCGGCCCTTGATCGCCGCCCAGGTATTGCTGGCCACCACAGCCACACCGCCCAGAGGCTGAAACTCGGACGGCAATGGACGGCTTTCGATTTGCAGAACCTTGATTACGCCCGGGACTTTCATCGCGGCGCTGGCATCGAAGGATTTGACCTTGCCACCGTAGACCGCTGGACGCGCGATGGTGGCGAAGAGCATGCCGTCGAAATGCACATCGGCGCCGTACACCGCGCGACCATTGACGATGTCCGCACCGTCGATAGCCTTGGTGCCTTCCTTGCCTATATAACGAAACTCCGATGGCTGCTTGAGCCGCAGGCTGTCGCGGGCCGGCACCGCCAGTGCACCGGCAGCAGCGGCCAACGCGCCGTAGCCCAGTTCACGAGCGGTCGGTTGGTGAATGACTTTATGCAGTTGCGCACGGCACTCGCTGACCGGCACTTTCCACTGCGCCGCGGCGGCTTGCTCAAGCATGGTCCGCGCGGCAGCACCGCAACGGCGCATCGGCTCGTACCAGTGACGCATGCTGCGCGAACCGTCGGTGTCCTGGTTGCCGAAACGCACTTCGTCGCCCGGTGCCTGTTGCACTTTGACCAGCGCCCAGTCGGCGTCCAGTTCATCGGCCACCACCATGGTCAGGCTGGTGCGTACGCCCTGGCCCATTTCCGAACGGTTGCAAACCACAGTCACGCTGCCATCGGCGGCGATGCTGACGTAAACCTTAGGATCATCGATCCAGCCATTGGGCATGCCGTCAGCGCCGAACTTCTTGTCTTTCTCGGCGGCAAGCGCATCCTGCCAGCCCCAGCTTGCCGCCAGAACCAGCGCACTGGTGGCGCCCACGCCTTTGAGGAAACCACGGCGGCTGAGGTTGCTCAGATTGCTCAGATTGCTCAGCGCAAAATCATTCGGTAGCTGGCTCATGCCTTGGCCTCCTTCAGGTGGGTGGATGCCTGGCGGATGGCGGTCTTGATCCGGTTGTAGGTGCCACAACGGCAAATGTTACCGACCATCGCCTCTTCAATCTGCTCGTCGCTGGGGTTCGGATTGGTTTTCAGCAATGCCGTGGCCGACATGATCTGCCCGCCCTGGCAGTAACCGCACTGAGCCACGGCGCTGTCGAGCCAGGCTTGCTGGACGACTTTGCCAACCGGGTCGGCGTGCAGGTTATCGATGGTGGTGACGTTCTGGCCGATTACCGAGCCGATCGGCGTGATGCAACTGCGCGCAGGCGCGCCGTCGATATGAATGGTGCAGGCGCCACACAGGCCCATGCCGCAGCCAAATTTGGTGCCGTTGTAACCGGCCACGTCACGGATCGCCCAGAGCAGCGGCATGTCCTCGGTGACATCGAGTTGATGATCTTGACCATTGAGTTTCAGGGTAATCATGGGCACGCCCGCATAGTTATAAAGGTTATGGGGTCGAGCAATCTGCCGCGTGGGTTCCTTCACGCAGATCGACTCAGGCTAATGGGCTCTCTTATGCGGACGGCGACGTCTGCACCGGGCCTTTGGTGGAGCAAATGCTTGCATCGTTAGGCAGCTAAGTTAACCCAGCATTAACAAAAAAGCCCTGCACATTTGAAGATGTGCAGGGCTTTGGAATCAGCCGTGAAAGCGTAGCCTCAATACCGATTGGGCTCCATTTCCAGGTCGACGTGGAAACGTTCTGAAATGTCTTTTTGAATGCGTTGCGCCAGGTTCAGCAATTGCAGGCCCGTTGCGGTGCCGTAGTTGACCAGCACCAGCGCCTGTAATTTATGCACACCGGCATCACCGTCGCGAAAGCCTTTCCAGCCGGCCCGTTCGATCAGCCAGCCCGCCGCCAGTTTCATTTGCCCGTCAGGTTGCGCGTAGGCCACCAGCTCCGGGTATTGCTCCTTGAGTTGCGCTACCAATGTCGCCGGCACCAAGGGGTTCTTGAAGAAACTGCCGGCATTGCCGAGCACCGCAGGGTCCGGGAGTTTTTCGTTGCGAATGCTGCAAATGGCCTGACTGACATCGGTAGGCGTCGGGTGATCGATGCCCAGCAATGTCAGGCGCTGGCGAACCGGCCCGTATTCCAGGTGCAGGTGCGCGGTGCGCGTGAGGGTGAAACGCACTCGCAGGATCAACCAGCGCCCCGGCTCCTGTTTGAACAGGCTGTCGCGGTAGGCGAAGTTGCACTCGGCCAGCGTGAAGTCCCGCAGCTCGCCGGTCTGGCGATCGAGGGCCGTCAGGCCGGCAAACACGTCTTTTATCTCGACACCATAAGCGCCGATGTTCTGCATCGGTGCCGCGCCCACAGTGCCGGGAATCAGGCTGAGATTCTCCAGCCCCGACAACCCTTGCGCCAAGGTGTGTTGCACAAACGGATGCCACGGCTCGCCCGCCTCGGCCTCGATCACCACCTGGTTGCCATCATCGCTCAGTACACGAATCCCCCGCGTGGCCATGCGCAGCACCAGTGCCTGGACATCAGCGGTCAGCAGCAAATTGCTGCCGCCGCCGATCACCAGCACGGGCACATTATGTTCCACCCCATAGGCCAGGGCTTCGCGCACGTCGGCATCGCTATGGGCTTCGGCAAACAGCCGGGCCTGAACATCCACGCCAAAGCTGTTGAACGGCTTGAGCGACACCAGCGGATGTACCTGCAAACTCATAACCGTCCCTTCAATTCGATCACCAGCAGATCGCTGGCGCGCTCGATCAGGTCCAGGACCTGTTCGAAACCCTGGTCGCTGTCGTGATAAGGATCCGGCACTTCATCGATTTCCGACTGGAAGCGACGCAGGAACAGGTCCAACTCGGCCTTGCCCTTGGCTGGTTGCAGAGCCTTGAGGTGGCGCAGGTTGCTGTTGTCCATCGCCAGAATCAGGTCGTAGGTGGCGAAATCGGCGCGGCTGACCTGCTGAGCGCGCTGGGCGGACAGGTCGTAGCCGCGCAGTTTCGCCGCGACCTGGCTGCGCTTGTCCGGGGGCTTGCCGACGTGCCAGTCACCGGTGCCGGCAGAAGCCACTTCGACTTGATCGGCCAGCCCGGCCTCACGCAGTTTGTGCCGCAACACGCCTTCGGCCGTGGGGGAACGGCAGATGTTGCCCAGGCAGACGAACAGAACCCGCATCAGGCCTCCAGCAAGCGACGAACGCGCTCGAGGTCTTCAATGGTATCGACGCCGGTAGGCGGGGCGATCAGCGCGTCGGCGACGTGAATCCGCACGCCGTGCCAGAGCGCCCGCAGTTGCTCCAGAGACTCGGTGTTTTCCAGCCAGCACGGGCCCCAAGTGACGAAGTCCTGCAGGAAACCGGCGCGATAGGCATAAATGCCGATGTGGCGGCGATACGGCACACCTTCCGGCAATTGCTCGCGGCTCTTGGCGAACGCGTCGCGAGCCCACGGCAAGGTGGCACGACTGAACGTCAGCGCCAGGCCATTGAGGTCGCTGACTACCTTGACCACGTTGGGGTTGAACAGGGTTTCCACGTCTTCGATCGGCTCGGCCAGGGTGGCCATGCGCGCTTCGGTGTGGGCAGCCAGGTTGGCGGCGACCTGATCGATCACGCTCGGCGGAATCAACGGCTCGTCGCCCTGAACGTTAACCACGATGGCGTCCGGGGCCAGACCCAGTTTCGCCGCGACTTCGGCCAGACGGTCAGTGCCGGAATTGTGGTCTTCGCGCGTCAGCACCACTTCGGCACCAAAGCCTTTGCAGGCTTCGACAATGCGCGCATCGTCAGTGGCAACGACCACTCGCTGGGCACTGCTTTTGCTCGCCTGTTCCCAAACGTGCTGGATCATCGGCTTGCCGGCGATCAGCAGCAGGGGTTTGCCCGGCAGACGGGTGGAGGCATAGCGCGATGGAATGACAACGGTAAAGGCTGTGGTCATTTATCCAGACGCTCGTCGGTGGTCAGGGTGCGCGCTTCACTTTCGAGCATCACCGGGATGCCGTCGCGAATCGGGTATGCGAGGCCAGCGCCCTTGCTGATCAGCTCGGTTTTGTCGGCGCTGAGCTTGAGCGGACCTTTGCAGATCGGGCAAGCGAGGATATCGAGCAATTTGGTGTCCATGAACATTCCCTGGATAGAAACGGAGTTAAGGCAAAAGACGAGCCGACAACAGGCGTATCAGCTGCGTATCGAACCAGGCCACGAAGGCCGGCGATGGCGCAGCATCGACCGCCAGGTACCACCAATCGGCGGCGGCGAAGGCACGGCACTTCACCGCGTCTTTTTCCGTCATCACCACGGGCAATGACGGTGTGAAATTCAAGGCCTGCACGCTGTACTCGGCGTGGTCGGCAAATGCATGCGGCACTGGCCGCCAGTGTAGCGTTTCGAGGGTCGTGAAGAAACGCTGGGGATTGCCGATCCCGGCCACGGCGTGAATGGCCTGGCCTGCGGAAAAGTGGTCGAGAGGCCGGCGTTCGCCGCTTTGCAGATTGACCAGCGCGGTGGGTTGCAGCTGAAAGGCAAAACCGTCGATGCGGTCGGCCGCGGCGCCGTTATAAAGCACCGCATCGACGCTTTGCAGGCGCTCGATCGGTTCGCGCAACGGCCCGGCTGGCAGGCAACGCTGGTTGCCCAGACCCCGGGCGGCATCGATCAGCACCAGTTCCAGGTGCCGGGCCAGCCGGTAATGCTGCATGCCGTCGTCGGAGAGGATCAGGTCCAGCGGCTCGCTCGCCAGCAAAGCTTTGACCGCGCGGCTGCGGTCCGGGTCGATCATCAGCGGCACGCCGGTGCGCTGGACGATCAACAACGGTTCATCGCCCGCCACGTCCGCGCCTTGATCCGCCTTGACCCGCCACGGCAATTGCGGCGGTTTGGCGCCGTAACCACGACTGACCACACCGACCCGCAGCCCGCTACGCTGGCAATGCTCGATCATCCACAGAATCAGCGGCGTCTTGCCGGTACCGCCCACTGTGATGTTGCCGACCACGATCAGCGGCACCGGCGGCTGATAGATCTCGCCCTCGCCCGCCAAAAAGCGCTTGCGCTTGCCGGTAACCACGCGCCGATACAGCCATTCCAGAGGCTGCAACAGCTTCAACGCCGGATGGCCTTCGTACCACGCAGCGAGCAATCGATCGGACATGGCCATCAGGACGCCGGCGCCGCCTCGACTGTGGTCATGCGCAAGTGACTGAAACCGAGCTTGCCAGCAGCGTCCATCGCGGTGATGACGGACTGATGAGGCGTCTTGCCATCAGCGCTGATGGACAGCGGCAGGTTGGTATCGCCATTGGATTCTTTCTGCAGCGCTTCCATCAGGCTGGTCAGGTCGTTCTTCGGTAACAACTGGTTGTTTACGGAGAACACACCTTCGGCGCTGATGGCGATGTCCAGTTGCTTGGCCTGCTGGTCCTCGGCCGGGGAACCGCTGACCGCTTCCGGCAAGTCGACGCGCAACTGGGTTTCACGGGTGAAGGTGGTGGTCACAACGAAAAACAGCAGCAGGATAAACACCACGTCGATCAACGACGCGAGGTTGATGTCTATCGTTTCCCGTGGTTTACGACGGAATTTCACGCTTTGCCCTCAGCCAGATCCACGTCGCGGTCACCCTGCACTACCTCGACCAGCTTGATCGCTTCCTGCTCCATGCCCACCACCAGCTCATCGATGCGGCGTTGCAGGAAACGGTGGAAGAACACGGCCGGAATGCCGACCATCAGGCCTGCGGCGGTGGTGATCAGCGCTTTGGAAATACCACCGGCCAGCACTGAGGCGTTGGTGCCCATGCCCGTGCCCATGAACGCACTGAAAATATCGATCATGCCCAGCACCGTACCCAGCAACCCCAACAACGGGGCCATGGCGGCGATGGTGCCGAGGGCGTTGATGTAGCGTTCGAGTTCATGAATCACCCGCGCAGCGGCCTCTTCGATGCACTCTTTCATGATCTCGCGACCATGCCTGGAGTTCGCCAGACCGGCGGCCAGGATCTCGCCCAACGGAGAGTTGGCGCGCAGTTCCTTGAGTTTTTCTTTATTGAGCTGTTTGTCCTTGATCCAGACCCAGACCTGCCCGAGCAAGTGCTCCGGAGTCACGCGGCTGGCACGCAGGGTCCAGAGACGCTCGGTGACGATCGCCATGGCGGCGATGGAACTCAGAATGATCGGCAGCATCATCCAGCCGCCGGATTTGACCAATTCCCACACAGTGACAGTCCCCTCGAAAAGTGCGCCACTCTAACATAGGGGGTGGACGCACCGAAGACCGCGATGTCGCATCCGGTCGGGCTTCGATAGTTCGGGTTACTGGCTGGAGGGTGGCGGACCGCGCCAGAAGCGCCGTTCTTGAAGCATCGTCCACGGCGGCTTGAAGCGTCCCAGTTGCAGACGAATGGCACCTTGCTCGGCGCTGTCGTAGATCGCCACACCACGTTTTTGATACCGCGCCACGACCGTGGGATGAGGATGACCGAAAGAATTGCCGTTACCACGGGAGATCAATACCGCTTTGGGTTGCAAGGCGCTGAGCAATGCCACCGAAGAAGAACTGCGACTGCCATGGTGCGGAGCCTGCAACCAATCTGTCGGCACCGCCAATGGACCGTCGAGCAGCGCCCGCTCGGCTGCGGCATCGATGTCACCGGTCAGCAGCAACCGCTCGCCGTTGGCCTCGATCTGCAACACGCAGGATTTCTGATTACTGTCGCTGGCAGACGACCACTGCCAGAGTTGAAACTTCACGCCGTCCCAGGCCCATTGCTGACCGCTCTCGCAGCCCTCGGCGTGCAGTTCGTCTGGCAGGGCCAGATGATCGCCACTCAGTATTTGCTTCACCGGTATTCCATTGGCAATTGCTCGCGCACCGCCGGCGTGATCGGCATCGGCATGGCTGATCAGCATCAGATCGATGCCGTTCACACCCAGTTTGCGCAATGATGGCAGCACCACCCGCTCACCCAGATCGATATCGCCGAACCGTGGCCCGGCGTCATACAGCAAGGTGTGATGGCGGGTACGCACCAGGATTGCCAAACCCTGACCGACATCCAGCTGCCAGACCTCGGCCATGCCTTCAGGCAATGTGTGCCGGGGCGCAAAAACCAGTAACAGCAACATCGGCCAGCCCAACGGGCGCAACGGCACGCCTCGTGGCAATAACAGCAGAAAGGCTCCCAACATACCGAGCGCCCATATCCACAACGGGACCGCCACCGGTACCCACGCAGGCAATTGCCCGGCCATCAACGCCAACCCCTTGAACAAAAGATCGATCAGACCACCGGCCAACCACAGCAATCCTTCGCCCACATAAGGAACAGGCAACAACATCGTCCCAAGCAAGGCCGGCGGCAGGACCACCAGACTGACCCAGGGCACCGCCAGCAAATTGGCCAGCGGCCCGCTGAGACTGATCGGCAACCCCAGCGCCAACAGCAGCGGGCAGAGACCGATCGCGATCAGCCATTGAGCGCGAGTCCAGGTTTGCCACCAGCGCCACGGCCCCAATCGCCCGCCAAAGGTGAAAATCAGCACCGCCACCGCCGCAAAGGACAACCAGAAACCCGGTTGCAGGCTCGCCAGCGGGTCCAGCAGCAAAACACCGTCAAGCGCCAGCAACAGCGGCCACCATGCGCCAAGGTGACGAAACCGTAGTCGCCACAACAGCACCAGACCGATCATCAGGCAGGCCCGCCGCACAGGCACCTCGAAGCCGGCCAGCAACCCATAACCGAGCGCCGCCGCGAACGCCATTCCACACGCCCATGGCAGCCACGGCAAGCGCTTGGGCCATAAGCCATAACGCGCCAACCCGGCAATCAGCAGATACACCACGCCCGCCAGCAAACCGATGTGCTGCCCGGAAATCACCAATAGATGCACGGTGCCGGTGTTTTGCAGCACCTGCCAGTCCTCACGACTCAACCCGGCGCCATCCCCTAGCACCAACGCCGTCAGCGCACCCGTTCGTCCTTGAGCATCCACGGCCTGTAAACGCTGACGGATGCCGTCACGCCAGGCCCACTGCGCCTCCCTCAGGCGCTGGCCATCCTTGACGGTTCCGGTGGCGCCGATGTGCCGGGCCAGTAACCAGGCGTCGTAATCGAACGCATGCGGGTTGAGCAACCCGACAGGACGCTTCAATTTGACGGCCAGCCGCCAATGCTCACCGCTATTGACGGGCGGCCCGCCATACCAGGCCAGGCGCAGGTGCCGAGGCAGTCTGGTGCGACGTGATTGACTGTCCGTCAGTTCGAAACGCACTACGCCCTCGGCCTGCTGCGGTAACCCGGTCACACGACCTTCGACCCAGCGAGTCTCGCCATCGAGATTCAGCGCCAGGCGATCATTCAGCGCCCACTGTGCATTCGCACCCGCCCAACTGAAACCGAACAGAAAAAATGCCAAGGGAAAAGTTCGAAACGGCAACAACATCAAACCCACTACCGGCAACAACAGCCACAACCCTGCCGGCGGTAATACCGGTAAAAAACGCAGGGCCAGCAAACCCAACGCCAGCGCCATCATCCCTGTGCGCATATGCCCGTCCTTGAGAGTCCCCGCCCTAGGCTTAGCCGGTTCGCCGCACGTCCGTCGTTATCAATTGTCACAAAGTCTGAATGGGCGGTTCGTAGAATCCAGACATACTTGCCGCCTGAACCGACCGAGAAGCCTTATGCCCCGGCGCTTATTCAAACGTTACATGCCAGACCCGACCAGCATCAGGGAACACAAATCCTTACGCTTTCTCGGCACCCTGCTGCATGACCCGAACCTCTGGCACCTCAATCGCCACTCCGTCGCGCGGGCGATGGCGGTCGGTCTGTTCGCGGCGTTCTTGCCGATTCCATTGCAAATGCTGGTGGCGGCGTTCCTGGCCATCATCGCGCGCGGCAACATGCCAATTGCCGTCAGCCTGGTCTGGCTGACCAACCCGATCACAATGCCGGCGGTGTTCTTCTGCACTTACCAGACCGGTGCCTGGCTGATGGACGTCCCCGCCCGCAGCCTGCCGGATGCGCTGACGTGGGAATGGATCAGCGGCGAAATTTCGACGCTGTGGCAACCGTTTTTGCTTGGCTCGGTGGTCACGGGGTTGGTGCTGGGTGCCCTCGCCTATTGCCTGGTGATGATGTATTGGCGCTGGTGGGTGAGTCGGCAGTGGAAGCGGCGTAAGAAAAGTCGAATGTGAGAATGTAAAACGGCCTCCGCTTGGGAGGCCGTTTCTTTTTGTGGTGTTTGTGCTGACGCCTTCGCGAGCAAGCCCGCTCCCACATTAATTCGCGGGCGTTCACAAATAATGTGTTCGCAGCAGATCCAGTGTGGGAGCGGGCTTGCTCGCGAAGCAGGCGACTCGGTCTTCCTTAGGTACGCATCCCACGCCCACTCACCAGCAACCGCGCACAACCGATATACAGCACAACGGTCGCTATCACCATGAAGGTGATCGCCACGCTGATCCTGATATCCGACACACCGAGGATGCCGTAACGGAAGGCGTTGACCATGTGCAGCACCGGGTTGGCCAGTGACACGGTCTGCCAGAACGGTGGCAGCAAGCTGATCGAGTAGAACACCCCGCCCAGATACGTCAGCGGCGTCAGCACGAACGTCGGGATGATCGAGATATCATCGAAATTGCGCGCAAATACCGCGTTGATGAAACCCAGCAGCGAGAAGATCGTCGCCGTCAGCACCACCACCAGAATGGTCACGCCCAGGTGATGCACCTGCAACTCGGTGAAGAACAGCGACAGCAGGGTCACGATGAGCCCGACCATCAAGCCACGCAGCACGCCACCCAGGGTGTAGCCGATCAGAATCGTATGCGGCGATACCGGCGACACCATCAACTCTTCGATCGAGCGCTGGAACTTGCTGCCAAAGAAACTCGACACCACGTTGCCGTAGGAGTTGGTGATCACCGACATCATGATCAGCCCCGGCACGATGTACTCCATATAAGTGAAGCCACCCATGTCGCCGATCTGCCGACCGATCAGGTTACCGAAGATCACGAAGTACAGAACCATGGTGATGGCCGGCGGCAGCAAGGTCTGCGGCCAGATCCGGGTGAAGCGCTTGACCTCGCGGTAGACGATGGTATTGAGGGCAACGAGGTTGGGTTGCAGCTCGGAACTCATACCGCCACCTTCGACAGATTCTTCTCCACCAGGGACACGAACAACTCCTCGAGGCGATTGGTTTTGTTACGCAGGCTCAACACTTCGATGTTCTGCTGCGCCAATTGAGTGAACAGCGCGGTAATGCCCATGGCCTTGTCGACCTGGACTTCCAGGGTATGACTGTCGATCAGTTTGGCCGGGTAACCGAGCAACTGCGGTGCCACTTGCAAGGTGTTCTTCATATCCAGCAGGAAGGTTTCGACATGCAGTTGGCTGAGCAACTGTTTCATGCTGGTGTTCTCGACAATGGTGCCGTGGTCGATGATGCCGATGTTGCGGCACAACTGCTCAGCCTCCTCCAGGTAGTGGGTGGTGAGGATGATGGTGATGCCTTTCTTGTTCAGTTCGGTGAGGAAGGTCCACATCGAACGACGCAATTCGATGTCCACCCCCGCCGTCGGTTCGTCGAGGATCAGCAGGCGCGGTTCGTGAACCAGCGCACGGGCGATCATCAGTCGGCGCTTCATGCCGCCGGACAGGGAGCGCGACGGCACATCGCGCTTGTCCCACAGACCCAGTTGGGTCAGGTACTGCTCGGCGCGTTCCTTGGCGATTTTCGGCGGAATGCCGTAGTAACCGGCCTGGGTCACGACGATGTCGAAGGTTTTTTCGAACTGGTTGAAGTTGAATTCCTGGGGCACCACGCCGATGGAGCGCTTGAGCTGCGCAGGGTTCTTGTCCAGGTCATGACCAAAGATATTCACCGTTCCGCTGGTCTTGTTCACCAGGGTCGAGAGAATGCCGATGGTCGTGGATTTGCCGGCGCCATTGGGGCCGAGCAAGGCGAAAAAGTCACCTTCGGCGACATCCAGATCGATACCACTCAAGGCCTGGAAACCGTTGCCGTAGGTTTTGGTTAGCTGCCGGATGGACAGAGCGGAACTCATATCGGATTTACGCACCAAGAAGGGAAGAAAGGAATAAATAAGGGCGGGCGGCGAGCAATGCAACCGCGGCGCATGAGCGCAATGGTGCTTGTCGCTGCCGCACAAGTACAGTCAAGCGTGTCGATAGTGAGTATTAAGTCAACGCGGTCATGACGGCTTTGCGATACGCCGGACGCTGTTTCAGGCGCTCGTACCAGGCCTGCAAATGAGGCTGCGGCGCACGCTCGATCGGCATCTCGAACCAGGCATAAATGAAACTGCCCAGGGGAATGTCGCCCATACCGATCTCGTCGCCGGACAGGTACGGTTTGGCCGCCAGCGCTTGATCGGCCATCGACAGCAGATCGTCGCACTCCTTGATCGCGGCCTTGATGGCCGGCCAGTCCTGCTGGTCCTGCGGGGTGCGCAACACACCCCAGAACACCGTGCGGAACGGGGCGGCAAAACTTGAGGTGGTCCAGTCCATCCACTTTTCGGCAGAGGCTCGGGCCTGCAGGTCTGTCGGATACCAAGCCGTATCGCTGGCATGACGGGCCATCAGATAACGGACGATGGTGTTGGATTCCCACAGCACAAAACCGTCGTCTTCGATCACCGGCACCCGGCCGTTGGGATTCATCGCACGGTACTCAGGTGTGTCGACCACGCCAAAGGCACCGCCGGCGTCGATGGCTTCATAGGCCAGGCCCAGTTCTTCGGCCGCCCACAACGGCTTCCTGACATTCGACGAATTTTTCCGACCCCAGATCTTCAGCATGACCGCCCCTTTTGGATGAATGCGCAGGCAGCATACGCCGGATCAGGCGCGACTCAAATCGCTCTGCATGTCACCCAGCAGCACCGGCAGCTGCTCGCCGAACAGATGCGGATAGCACTTTTCCAGGTGTTCGAAAAAGAACGCTTCCGGCACATCAGTGAACTGGCCGTGATCGATCAGATACTCCATCCACTGCTCGCCGTCACGGTTAAAGGGATGGAACACACTGTCGTTGACCCCGTCGAACTCCAGCGGCGCGACATTGAACAGTTCACAGAGTTGTTGATTGAACGCTGGGGTGGCTTTGACCCAACGATCGTTCAGATACAACTCGGTGTAGCCGTGCATGGCGAACACATCGCTTTTGAGCAATTCGAGCAGACGTGGCGTCGACAGATGATTGCGTACATCTGCCAGACCGATACGCGCCGGGATCCCGCAATGCCGGGCTGCACCTGCCAGCAACGTGGCTTTGGGCACGCAATAACTCTCCCCTGCCGCCAGCGCATAGCTGCCGCGCAAGGTTTCTGGATCGCGGCTGAAGGTGTAAGGGTTGTAGCGCACGGCCTCGCGCACCGCGTAATAGAGATTGATCGCCTGTTCGAGCGGATCGCGCCCGGCGCCACGATGTTTTTCGGCGAACTCCACCACAGAGGGGTGGTCACTGTCGATGAAGCGGCCGGGGCTCAGACATGCGTGCATGGGAACAATCTCCTGGGGGAAGCCACGAGTCTAGCGACAGCTTCAGCACAGAGATAACGACGTTTCGGCCAAATGTCAGCGTTTGCCGCCCTGTCGACAAAAGCGCTTAACCGTCCCCCCTCGAAATAACTGACGAATTTCAGCCCTTGCTTCCTACACGCTCAGACTCATGCGCTGACCACCCATTTTTATGGATGCCGTCTAAGCTCTGAAAGTGGTTTTGCCCCTGGCTTCATGGAGAATTGAATATGTTGCTGTTGTGGATACTGGTTCTGGTGGTCGGGATTGCCTACCTGGCACATCGCCGCACTGCGCCTCTGCCCGCCTTGGGCATCATCGCTGTCTATCTGCTGGCGATGGGCATCTTCAGCCATGCCCCCGTCTGGCTCATGCTGATTTTCTGGGTGATGCTCGCAGCCGTGGCCGCTTTCCTGTTGCTGCCGGATCTGCGCCGAAAACTCTTCACGGCGCCAATATTCGGCTGGTTTCAAAAAAACCTGCCGCCGATGTCGCAAACCGAGCGTGAAGCCATTGAAGCTGGCACGGTCTGGTGGGACGGCGAGCTGTTCAGTGGCCGTCCGGACTGGAGCAAGCTGCTGGCCTATCCAAAAGCGCAGCTGAGCGAAGAGGAACAAGCCTTCATCGATGGCCCGACCGAAGAGCTCTGCGCCATGGTCAGCGATTGGCAGATCGGCCAGTTGATGGATCTTCCGCCCAAGGCTTGGGATCACATTAAACAACATGGCTTTTTTGCCCTGATCATCCCCAAAGAGTACGGTGGCAAAGGCTTCTCGGCCTATGCGCACTCCCAGGTAGCGATGAAACTGGCCACCCGCAGCGGCGACCTGGCGTCGACCGTCATGGTGCCCAACTCTCTTGGCCCGGCGGAACTGCTGCTGCATTACGGCACCAACGAACAACGCAATCATTACCTGCCACGGCTGGCACGCGGCGACGATATTCCCTGCTTTGCCCTGACGGGTCCGATGGCGGGCTCCAACGTCGGCGGGATGACTGACACCGGGGTGATCTGCAAAGGTGAATGGGAAGGCAAAGAAACCCTCGGATTGCGTCTGAACTGGGAAAAACGCTACATCACCCTCGGCCCGGTGGCGACCTTGATCGGCCTGGCGTTCAAGGCTTATGACCCGGATCATCTGCTGGGCGACAAAGTCGACCTGGGGATCAGCCTCGCCTTGATTCCAACCCAGACCCCCGGTGTAGAAATCGGTCGCCGTCACTTGCCGCTGGGCGCCTCATTCATGAACGGCCCGAACTCCGGCAAGGATGTGTTTGTACCGCTGGAATTCATCATCGGCGGTCAGGAGATGCTCGGCGAGGGCTGGATGATGCTGATGAACTGCCTGTCAGTCGGGCGTTCCATTTCGCTGCCTGCCATCGGTACCGCTGCGGGCAAGTTCACCAGTCTGGTGACGGGCCAGTACGCGCAGGTTCGCGAACAATTCAACGCACCGCTGTCAGCCTTCGAAGGGATTCAGGAAGCACTGGCGCGGATCGCCGGCAGTACCTGGCTGATGGACAGCGCACGGATGCTCACCGCCAACGCGGTCGATCTCGGCGAAAAGCCGTCGGTACCCTCGGCCATTATCAAATACCACCTCTCTGAACGCGGCCGCGAATGCATCAGCCACGCCATGGATGTTCACGGCGGTCGGGCCATCATCATGGGCCCGAACAACTACCTGGCGCGTAGCTGGCAAGGTGCGCCCATTTCCGTCACGGTCGAAGGTGCGAATATCCTGACACGCAACTTGATGATCTTCGGCCAGGGCGCTATTCGTTGCCATCCGTTTGTGCTCAAGGAAATGGCCCTCGCCCACCGCGAAGACAAACAACAGGCACTGATCGAGTTCGATGCACTGCTGCTCGACCACATTGGTTTTGCCGTATGCAACGCCGCCAGCACCCTGGTGCTGAACCTGGGCCTCGGGCATTTCGAACACATGCCCGGGGACAAGCTCAGCCAAGGCTACTTCCGCGCCCTCAACCGTCAGGCCGCGGCCTTTGCCCTGCTTGCAGACCTGAGCATGATGCTGCTGGGCGGTGATTTGAAACGCCGCGAACGGCTATCCGCACGTTTGGGTGATGTACTCAGCTACCTGTATCTGGCCTCCGGCGCACTCAAGCGTTATCACGATCTCGATTCACCCGAGCATATGCATCCGCTGTTCGCCTGGGCCATGGAAGAGAGCCTCGGCCAGTCCGAACGTGCGCTGGACGAACTGCTGACCAACTTCCCGAACAAGGTACTCGGATGCCTGATGCGGGTGATGGTGTTCCCGTTCGGTCGTCGCCACAGAGGCCCGTCGGACAGACTGGCGGCCCAAGTCGCAGCCGTCATCGGTCGTCCCAAGGGCGATCCAACGCTTGAGGAGTTACTGGGGGGCTGCTATCGCCCGCAATCGCCAGAGGATTCGGTCGGCGCTCTGCAGTACGCTTGCGATTTGTTGAACGCCGCCAAACCGCTACAGAAGAAACTCAATACGGCGCTGAAAAGTCGCCAGGTCAAACCCACTCTCGGAGAATCTGCCATCGATGCCGCTCTGGAGGGTGGCGTCTTGCAACCGGTTGAGGCCCAGAGCTTGCGCGAGGCAGAAGTGGCGCGACGCAAGGTGATCGATGTCGATGATTTCGACCCAAAGGAGTTGGTATTGGCCAAAGGCAAGGTCCGCTGATCCAGCAGACCGTGTGTCTTCTCGCTATCATGGGGCTCTTTACCATGTGAAAAAGGGGCGCAGGAGCTTTATACTCTCGCGCCCGTTTTGCTCTTGAGGACTTATCTCGTGTCCAACGTCGTTGCCGATCATCTCGTCTTGCTCGACCACCTGCGCAGCATCCTGGTCGCCGTAGGTGAGGCCGAACAGGTTCCCGAAGAAAGCCATGCCTTGTTCCTGGAGCGCTTCGACGAACTACTGGCGTCATTGCCGATCGAACCGATCGAAAGCCAGTACCTGGGCCAGGACATCCTGACGCAGGTCATTTCCCGTTATCCGCAAATCGCCCACCTGATTCCACGGGACCTGCTGTGGTACTTCGCCGGCGACTGCCTGCACTACCTGTCCGACGAAGAAATCGACCTGTACCAGGCCCTTGAAGAACGTCGCTTCGAAGCCGAACAGAACGACGAACCGTTCGACTGGAATCAGGAAAAACAGCTACTGGCGATGTCGAACCAGGACAGCAAGCACTGATCCCCAATCAGTAATGCAAAAGGCCCGCATGGTTGAACATGCGGGCTTTTTTTTGGTTCGTTAAGATCAAGAGATCGCAGCCTTCGGAGGCGCCCACAGGCGCGTAGGAGCTGCCGAAGGCTGCGATCTTTTGATCTTGGCCTCAAAGCAACCCATCACTCTCCGGCAACTCATACGCCACCGCGACCGTGCCCAATGCACTTGGCTTGCCCGGCCTGCTCAAGGTGGGCTCCTTCTCCAGGCATTCCACCAGATAGTCGATAAGCACCCGTAACTTGGGCGGTAGATAGCGGGTTGGTGAATGCAGCAGCCAGGCGCCTCCGTGGTAGGACGCCAGAAAAGTCCAGTCCGGCAGTACCTGCACGATCAGCCCTTGTTCCAGCGCATAACGGGCGGTGAAGTACGGCAGACTGCCGATTCCAATATGTTGCAATACCGCGCCCAGTCGCACGCCCGTGTGATTGGCGGCATAACGTCCGCGCACGCCGACGGTCACGGCTTTGCTGCCTTTTTTGAATTTCCAGCGCGCATCGCTCGGGGTTTCGCCCAGGTAGATGCAACTGTGGTTGAGCAAGTCGTGGGGATGAGTCGGGGTGCCGTGTTCGGCCAGGTACTGCGGCGTTGCGCAGAGCAAATGATCGATGGTCAACAACTGCCGCCCCACCAGCCCTGCGGGCGGGCGGTCGGTAATGCGGATCGCCAGGTCGACGTTGTCGTCGATCAGATCCACCTGACGGTCCTCGAGCAACAACTCCACGTTCACTTTGGGATAGCGCCGCAGAAATTCCGGCATGTGCGGATGAATCACGAATCGCCCGACGGCCTTGGGCACGCTGACGCGCACCAGCCCTTCCGCTTCATGGGTGAACTGACCGCTGATTTCCATCACCGACTTCGCCGCGCTGACCATCTCCTGGCAACGCTTGAACACCTCTTCGCCACCGTCGCTCAGGCGCAACTTGCGCGTGGTTCGTTGCAGCAGCCGCGTGGCGAGTGCCTTCTCCAGCCGCGAAATGCTGCGACTTACCGCCGAGGGAGAAGAACCTGATTGGCGTGCCGCTTCGGAGAAACTACCAGTCTCGACAACCTTGACGAAAATCGCCATTTCACCGAGCAGCGGCAGGGGAAGATTTATGCTCACAGCGCAACAGTCCTTTGATGATTGAACGGATTATCACGCAATTCCACGATTCATATAATGAAAATAGAAACTTTAATAAGGGCATGGAATATGACGCTTCGCCTCTTTTTCCATAGTGATGACCTCAAGGCCAATGTGGAGGTCTTGGATTGCACGCCCTATGAGAACGAATTCGCAGTAGTGCTGCGCGCCACACTGTTTCACCCTCAGGGCGGCGGGCAACCCTGGGATACCGGCTGGATCGGCGAGAGCCAGGTGCTGCGCGTGGTTCAGGATCCGGACCGGATCATCCATTTCGTCGACCACCCGGTAAAACTCGGCATGACCCAGATTCGGGTCGACGAGCAACGCCGCCGGTTCAACACTCGCATGCATTCGGCGGGGCACCTGATCGGTCACTTCGTCCAGGCGATGGGCTGGATGCCGACCAAAGCTCATCACTGGCCGGATGAAGGACGTGTCCAATTCAAACCGGGTGATAGCGCACAGGAGGTCGATGCGCAGACGATTCAGCACGGCATCACGCAATGGATCGCCCATGACCTGCCGCGCCTGACGTCGTTGCGCGAAGGCGCCCGGGAAATCGGCTTCGGTGAACTGCCCGCCTACGGTTGCGGCGGCACCCATGTACGGAGCCTGAAGGATTTGGGCACGGTCACGATCGCTTCCCTTTCACAGAAAAAGGGAACGCTGTCAGTCCACTACAGCGTGGACTGAACATTTGGGCGATGTCGGCCCCGTCATCGCCTGACGCCGGGGGAGCCTGCATTCGCGGGCTCTGTTGACTATCGATAGATGGACCTAAAAACATGATGCTTGACGTCGAGCGTCTCGATGAGACGTGCATACAAAAACTGGCCAACGAAGAAGTCCTCGCCATCCGCGTCAAAGGCTTGTTGCCTCGGCCGCTGGCGATCCAGATCGGCGACAAAATCCTCGCCCCCGGCTTCGAAGGCTACATCAACGCGCCGAGCATCGGTCGCATTGGCATGGCGTTTTATGAAGCGGAAAACCAGCCGCTGCTGATCGAGGATTACTTCGAGCGCGCCACCAGCAATATCGCCGAATTGCGCAGCCGTTGTGCGCCCTACTCCTCTCCTGTCGATACGTTGCGCTGCATGCTCGACGAGTCTTGGCCGGCGGGGGCACATCTGGAAAATCTCTATGGCCGCAAGATGTATGTGGGGCTATCCCGGGTAGTGAAACCCGGGGTGTGCTTCCTCGCCCATCACGACATTTTCGCCAAGGATGCCCCGGACAGCTTCCAGGCCAAAAGCCTGGAAGCGCAGTTCGCCTGCAACGTCTACCTGAACATGCCGACCGAGGGCGGCGCATTGCAGATGTGGGACCACGACATTTCTCCGGACCAGTTCGACGAAATGCGTGGCGACAGTTACGGCATCGACCCGGCCTTGCTCGGCCCTCCGACCCTGGAGATTCGTCCTGAGCCGGGTGATTTCATCATGTTCAATTCGCGCTGCATGCATTCGGTGACCCCAGGTGTGGACGACCCGCGATTGAGCCTTTCCTTCTTTGTCGGCTATCGCGGCAATGCTTCACCCCTGACTTTCTGGAGCTGAGATGTTTTCGAATTACCTGGGCGAGTTTCTGGCGCTGGCAACCATCCACTTTCTGGCCGTGGTCGCCCCCGGACCGGACTTCGCCGTAACCATCCGCCAAAGCGTGCGCTTCGGCCGCTTAGTGGGCATCTGCACGGCGCTGGGCATCGGCGCGGGCATTTCCGTGCATGTGCTTTACACCTTGCTCGGCGTCGGTGCGCTGATGCACACCACGCCCTGGTTGTTGACGGTGGCCAAGGTCGTGGGGGGTGCCTATATTTTGTACCTCGGGGTGAGCCTGATACGCAGCAAACCCAAAACTGTGCTGGAAGGCGACAAAGGTGCAGACGAACCGGTGGTCGAGCAAACATTGCTGAAGGCGTTCACCACAGGTTTTCTGACCAATGCCACCAATCCCAAGGCCACCCTGTTTTTCCTGGCGATCTTCACCACGATCATCAGTGCCACGACACCACTGCAGATTCAGGCGCTGTACGGGCTGTGGATGTGTTTCGTGAATGCCTTGTGGTTCGTGATCGTGGCGCTGTTTTTTTCCAGCGCCCGGGTGCGACTGCTGTTCATGCGCATGGGGCACTGGTTCGAACGAACCATGGGAGTGATCCTGATTCTGTTCGCTGGCCGCTTGATTCTGTCGATGTAAAACAAACGGCCCGCCAGTCCGACTGGCGGGCCGTCGATATCATTTCTTGTTCGATAACCGAGAGACTCACCAAAGCGCCAGGGTATAGCTGACGATCAAGCGATTCTCATCCAGATCATTACCAAAGTTCGAACGCACCGATGCATTGCGCCATTTAAAGCCCAGGCCTTTCAACGTGCCGTCTTGCACCACGTAAGCGATATCGGTGTCGCGCTCCCACTCCTTGCCTTCACCCGCACCACTGCGCTGCACGTTATCACCCGAGATGTAGCGGGTCATAAAGCTCAACCCCGGCACACCCAATGCCGCGAAGTTATAGTCATAGCGCGTTTGCCAGGAGTGTTCGTCAACGTTGGCGAAGTCATTGATCTGCACGAAGTTGACCAGGTACGGATCGCTGCGTCCGATGTACGGAAACGGATCGTCGCCGCTCATGCGCTGGTAGCCGAAGCCCAGCGCGTGACCGCCGAGGCTGTAGGTAAACATCGCACCGAAAGCCTGGTTATCGAGGTCACGAAAGTTGCCATCCTCGATGCTGCGCGCATAGCGCACGTCGCTCTTGAGCGACTGACCGGACCCCAGATCCAGCAGGTGGACCAATCCGAGGTAGTTTTGCTGGTAGATATTTTCCAGCTTGCCGTAGCGGTACTGCGCTGTCAGGTTCGGCTGGAATTGATAGTCAGCCCCGGCGAACTGGAACTTGTCACTCTGCCCGCCGATGCGATTGGCGGTCATGTCCTGGTAATCCGTGGAATCAACAAAGTTGATCTGCGTGAGTTGACCCGCCGTGAGCTTCAAACGGTCGATTTCCTGCACATTGACCAGGCCGCCCTTGAACGTTGACGGCAACAGGCGAGTGTCGTTGGAGTTCACCACCGGATCCTTGATCTGCAACGTCCCCAGCTTCAGGGTGCTCTTGGACCAACGTACTTTGGCGGTCAGGCCCAACTCGCCATAGCGATCCTGAGAGCCGCCCGACAAATCCGGCGGCAACAGATTAGTGCCCGCCGTGCCGCCGCCGGAGTCCAGTTTAAAACCGGCCATACCCAACGCATCCAGACCAAACCCCAGCGTGCCAGCGGTATACCCGGATTCCATCCGCAACAGAAAACCCTGTGCCCATTCCTCGGCTTTGTCTCGCGAGCCGTCCTGGCGGAAATCGCGATTGAAATAAAAGTTGCGTGCTTCCAGGCTGCCTTTACTGTCGGCAATGAAATCCGCCTGAGCGGGCGGTGCGCCGAGCAAGCTCAAACCGAGCAATGTGCCGACCGGGAGGTACAACCGTTGGGTGGAAAACGAATAGTGCATGCCGTGCTCCTGTTTCGGACGCGAGCGAGCCCTCTCGGGGGCGTTGCGATCGCGGCCGATGTTTGTCGATTAGCAATGGATCAGCGACGTCTGGGCACAATTGCCCAGACGTTTCGGGGTTCAGGATTCGAGTTGGCGACCGCGGGTTTCCGGCAGGCTTAACGCGGCCAGAATCACCACGCCATAGGCACCGGCAGCGAAGATTCCGATCCCCGTACCAATCGGCAACGTTTCGCTCAGCGCACCGATGAACAACGGAAACAGCGCCGCAATGGAGCGCCCGGCGTTATAGCAAAAACCCTGGCCCGAACCGCGCATGCGGGTCGGAAACAACTCGGTCAGAAAAGCGCCCATGCCGGCAAAAATGCCCGAAGCGAAGAAACCCAACGGAAAGCCCAGCCAGAGCATCCAGGTGTTGTCGATGGGCAGTTGGGTGTAGGCCAGAACGATCGCCATGGAGCCGACGGCAAACAGGATGAAGTTCTTCTTTCGGCCGATGGCATCGGTCAGCAATGCACTGGTCACATAGCCGATGTAGGAGCCGACGATCACCATCGCCAGATAGCCGCCAGTGCCGAGCACGCTCAAGCCGCGCTCGGTTTTCAGGTAGGTCGGCAACCACGTGGTGATCGCGTAATAACCGCCCAGCGCGCCAGTGGTCAGCAACGAAGCGCGCAAGGTGGTACTGAGCATCCGAGGTGCGAAAATCTCGAAGAAAGCCCAACGCGAATCCTTTTCAGGCTTGGCCTTGCGCTCAATGCAGGCCTGCTCGAAGGTGTCCGACTCCTTGACCAGTCGGCGGATTACCAATACGAATAGCGCTGGCACCAACCCGATCATGAACAACGCCCGCCAAGCCTCTTCCGGCGGCAGAAAGCTGAATAATCCGGCATAGAGCAATGCCGTAAGCCCCCACCCCAGCGCCCATCCGGCCTGCACCATGCCCACTGCCTTGCCGCGATCCTGGGAGCGAATCACCTCGCCAATCAGCACCGCACCCGCGGTCCATTCACCGCCGAAACCAAAGCCCATCAAAGTCCGGGCCACCAGCAGTTGCTCGTAGTTCTGTGCCAGTCCGCAGAGGAAGGTGAAGAAGGCGAACCACAACACCGTCAGTTGCAGGGTGAGCACTCGACCGATACGGTCGGACAAAATCCCGGCGATCCAGCCACCGGCCGCCGAGGCCAACAGCGTACAAGTACCGATCATCCCGGCATCACCCTTGGAGATGCCCCAAGTGGCAATCAGGGTAGGAATGACGAAACTCAGCATCTGTGTGTCCATGCCATCCAGGGCATAGCCGATCTTGCAACTCCAGAAGGTACGCTTTTCATTTTTCGACAGGGGGCCGTACCAACTGAACGGGCCGGTGCGGCCCGAACCTGAAAGCACGTGGTCAGTCATGGTCTTTTCCATGGGAGTTCCTGCGGCAGCAAGCGAAGATGACGGACACGCCTCATTATTTTTTTGTGAAGGCGTTGTCGTGGGGAACGGACGCAGTGACCTGCGTCGTGGAGCGGATTCTTCGCGCCAAGGTCAAACTGCGTCAAACGGAAAAAAAACGAGGTTATGCATAAGAAAATTTGATACCCCCTGCGACGAACTCTGGAGTAACAATTACTGCACCCCCACCACGGTTCTCTGTGGAAAAACAGTGAACGCCCCATCACGAGAACCGCCATGAACCTCAAATTTCTCGAAACCTTCGTCTGGGTCGCACGCCTGCAAAGCTTCAGCCTTACCGCCGAGAAAATGTTCAGCACTCAGGCGGCTATCTCCAGCCGGATTGCCTCGCTGGAAGAAGAGTTGGGCCTGCGTTTGTTCGTGCGCGATTCGCGCGGCGTGTCGCTGACGCTCGAAGGCCTCAAGGTGCTCGACTACGCCGAGCAGATGCTCGAGGTTCAGCGAGCGTTGAAACACTCACTGGATAACACCAACCCGCAACAGGGCCTGGTGCGAATCGGTGTGATGGATACGGTGATCCACACCTGGCTCAGCCCGTTGATGTCGACCTTGATGCAGACCTTCCCCGCCGTGGAAATCGAAATCACGGCCGACGCCGCACGTAATCTGTGCGATCAGCTGCAAAAGGGCTATCTGGACATCGTGTTCCAGACGGACCTGATCCGCCACGAAAGTGTGCGCAACCTCGAACTGGCGCACTACCCCATGCACTGGATCGCCGCCAGTAACTCAATCTACGCCCGCCCCTATGCCTCTTTGGCCGAAATGGCCAGTGAGCGCATCATCACCTTCGTTAAAAACTCCCGGCCGCATCAGGACGTACTCAACCTGCTGCACGCCCATGGCATCAGTACGCCACGGGTCAGTTGCGTCAACTCGGTGTCGGCCATGACCCGGCTGATTCGTGACGGTTTCGGCATTGGCGCCTTGCCGGCCGCGCTGGTGGCCAAGCCCTTGGCCAGCGGCGAGCTGATTCAGCTGGAACCAGGCACCCGCTTGCCGCAGTTGGATGTCGTGGCTTCATGGCGCGCCGGCGTTGGCCTGGAATTGATCGAAAGCATCGTCGATATGAGCCGCCAAGTAGTCTCCCAATACGCTGCGGATGTCGGCCCGCTTCGAATGGTTCCGGCACCCGGTCTCAACAACCGACGGACTCTTGAATAACTTTTAGTTGTCCCGGGGTAACAACATTCCTGGTTGGACGCCATCGTCATGGTTTTCTAAAAAGGGTCATCGAACCTGAAGAGATGCCGTGATGAGCCAACCCACCCTGTCTTTCGAACAACTGAGGCACAGCGCTCCACTGGCCCTGCGCCAATACATCGCTGCCGGACAATATCAGGGCCACACCAGCGGCTTGGCCCAAGGTCGGGTGCAAGCCAATATCGTGATTCTGCCCAATGATTGGGCTAACGAGTTTCTCCGGTATTGCACGCTCAATCGACAGGCTTGCCCGGTGCTCGACGTTACCGAACCGGGTGATCCGTATTTTCGCAATCTCGGCACAGCCATTGATATCCGCCACGAGGTGTCCCGATACAGGGTCTATCGCCATGGCGAACTGAGCGAAGAACCGTCGGATATCGAGCATGTGTGGCAGAACGATCTGGTGGCCTTCGCCATCGGTTGCTCGTTCTCCTTCGAACAACCGCTGCTGGATGCCGGCATCGCCCTCAGGCACATCGATCTGGGGCGCAATGTCGCCATGTACCGGACGAACATAGACACCCGCCCTACCGCGCGCCTGAGCGGCAAGCTGGTGGTGAGCATGCGCCCGATGAAGGCCGCCGCGGCGATCCAGGCGATCCAGATCACCGCACGCATGCCCAACGTCCACGGCGCGCCCGTGCACATCGGTGATCCGGCGCTGATCGGCATCGATTCACTCAGCAGCCCGGACTACGGCGATGCCGTGCCGGTCGAAGCCGATGAAATCCCGGTATTCTGGGCCTGCGGTGTGACCCCACAATCGGTGGTGCAAACTTCACGTCCGCCGCTGTGCATCACCCACGCCCCCGGCTGTATGCTGGTAACTGATGTGTGGAATAGCGCTTTGTAAATGAGTGCGGGTTCACGTGGAATAGTTACGTGAGCCTTGGATTGGACTGCTCTCAACCTGATAGGGATGCCACGGACAAACAATGAACACTGCTCAACTATCGATTCAACAGTACATAAAAGCCAAGGACGGTAACCGCCCACATTTGTTACCCCAGGCTTTTGCGCCAGACGCGATACTGGACATGGTCGTGCACACCGGGTCTATCTCATTTCCACCCCACGTTGAAGGCCTTGGGCCTATCGGCGATGTGCTGGTCAGGCGATTCGGCCAGACCTTCGAAAACGTCTATACCTTTTGCCTGGGACTCCCACCTGAACCGCAGGCCAGAGCATTCCAGTGCAAATGGCTGGTCGGCATGTCCGACAAGAGCTCCGGTGAAGCCCGAGTCGGTTGCGGTCTGTATGAGTGGCAGTTCAGCCCCGAGTCGGGGCTTGTCGAGAGGCTCACTATCACCATTGAGCACATGAAAACCCTGCCGGCGACTGATCTGCACTGCATCATGAAGTGGGTATCGCATCTGGATTACCCATGGTGCAGTTCGCAAGCATTAGTGAACAATGTTCCTGACATAGACACGCTTGAAGAGGTGATCCAGTACGTTACGTCCAATACTCCAACCTGCACTTCGCAGGTGTAGAACTACACAATCAGTCGTATTCAGCTTCCTTGTCATATCCCGCCAGATGCCATTGTTATGATTGGTCTGCATTCGAAAAGTACAAACCGGCACGCCTGAAAACGCCACTCAATGAGTGGCGTTTTTGTGAAATATGCAGCGCAAACCCCCTAGAAAAACTCGCGGAACCGTAAAGCACCCCTTATTTCATCAGCATCCGGCGCATTACCAATGTTTGCGTGGCCTGACCGTGGCTTTCAGAAAAAAAACCGGCACATGTATCGAAAGTTTTCGTTCAAGGCGTGGCGCTTTGCCTTGGTTGAACTACCTTTCAAACAAGAAGAAGACATAACGGTTTGAAATTGCACGTTAGGTTCAGCGATCAGATAGCGGAATGGCAAAAGGAGTTACCTCACTATGGTCCTGGCAAGCATTTTCCGGCTCTTTGCTTTGATTGCCGGTTGCTTTTTAGGGGAGTCAGGTCGGCGCAAAGTGCCGTCTTTAGCTGCTGTTGCTGTCGAGCCTGTGCCTATCGCTCGGGTCGACAGCTCAGGTATCTGGATCACTAAAAACCGTTATTGCGAAGGTCGCTCGCTGTTCAGTCAGACCAGCGTATTGCACCTGCTTGCATGTAGCACCACGGAATATTGCCGGGGCCATTAGTCAGGGGTCTGGCGGGGTAGAGGGCCGAACAAGGCCCCTTGTAGTGATCCGAGGCAACCCAGTTCGCCTCAAAGATGGCCTATTCAGCGAGGATGCACTTAATGAGCTATCGTACCGTGCCCGCTTTCAAGCGAATTATCCATGGCCTGTTCTGGACGGGCCTCAGCGTGAATGCGGCTCAGGCCGCGCCGGCCAATTGTTCTCAACTGGATAATATGCCGACAACGTTTGAGGTCGGTCAGGGGCTCCAGAATGAACTGCGCGTCCCCGTCCCGGTGACACAGCTGGCAGTCGGCGATCCGAAAATCGCCGACGTGCAACCCAGCGGCAACAACCCCAATGCCTTCTTACTCACCGGTATGGCGCCGGGGACCACCAGCCTGATGGTCTGGACCGCCTGTTCGACAACGCCGCGCCAAAGCATGGTGTTCGTCAAGGGCAAGGCCACCGCGGCGCTCACCAGCGTCTCGACAGTGCCTTCCGAAGACCCGCTGTTGCCGATCCAGGTGCAAACCGACATCCGCTTCGTTGAAGTCAGCCGGACCAAACTCAAGGAAGCCAATGCCTCGATTTTTGGCCGCCAAGGCAACTTCCTGTTCGGCTCACCGAGAACCTTGCCCACCGTCGGCGGCATTGTCACGCCGTCGGTGCCGGTGAACAACGGCATGTTCAACTTCGCTTTTGCGTCCAGCGATACTCTAGTGTCGATCAACGCACTGGAAGGCAGCGGTTTCGCCTACACCCTGGCACGGCCAAGCCTGGTAGCGCTCAGCGGGCAGAGTGCGAGCTTCCTGGCCGGTGGTGAAGTGCCGATTCCAGTGCCCAGTTCCGGCAGCGATAACGTGTCCATCGAGTACAAGGAATTCGGTATCCGCCTGACCCTGACGCCGACCATCATCGGGAAAAACCGTATCGCGCTGAAGGTGGCACCGGAAGTCAGTGAACTGGACTTCACCAACGCCGTGAGCATCGCCGGCACCATCGTTCCGGCGCTGACCATTCGACGTACCGACACCAGCATCTCCCTGGCCGACGGCGAAAGCTTCGTCATCAGCGGCCTGATCAGCACCCGCAACAGTTCCCAGGTGAACAAGTTTCCGGGGCTGGGCGATATCCCGATTCTGGGGGCGTTCTTCCGCGACAACAGCGTCAACCGTGAAGAGCGTGAACTGCTGATGATCGTCACCCCACACCTGGTCCAGCCACTGGCTGCCAACGCACAACTACCGTCGTTGCCTGGCGAACAGCTGCGCAATTACGACCCGAACTTCTACCGTATGTTCTTCCTCGAAAATGGCGATTTCGACAGTCGCTCCGGGCTCTCGCAATGAGCCTGAATCAGACTGGCCTCGCCCTCACTCCTAACGGTGACCTTGAGCGTTTGCCGGGCCAGCTTTCTTGCCATTGGCCAGGCGTTCAACGTGTTGTAGCCAAAGGGCATTCGATGAAAGCAGTCATTGCAATAATGGCGACATTAATGCTCGCAGGTTGTGCCACTAATGGTGTGTCGCGACCTCCTGTCTGTGCCAAGCCCGATTCGGATCAAGAGTTGGCCCTGAGTCTGGCCGACAACATGGCCAACGACGGCCGTTTGTATGCCAGCCTGGCGAATCTTGAAGGTTTGCCCGACAACCTGGTTCAGGTTCGCCTGCGCAAGGCCCGGGTGCTGCGCTTGATGGGGCGTAACGAGGCGGGGCCGTTGTATCAAAGCTTGCTCGGCACCTGTATGGCCGCTGACGGGGAACATGGCTTGGGCCAGTTGGCCGCGGCCAAAAATGATTACGCCAACGCTACCACTCACCTTGAGCGTGCGGTGAAGATGGCCCCCACCGACGACAGGATGCGCAATGACCTGGGGGTGGTCTACCTCAATCAGCGACGGATCCCTGAAGCACGCTTTGAGTTCATGACCTCCATGGAGCTCAAGCAATCCAATACGCTGGCGGCACTCAATATGGTGACGCTGCTGATCTATCAGGATAACTGGAAGGCAGCTTCCGAACTCGTGACCCGCGCCAGCTTAAGCCCTCAGCAAGTCGCAGAGGCTCAAACCCGCGCGGAAAAACTCAAGGCTTCTGCTAAAAAAGCAGTGGCATCCGAGGGGAATCGCAGAACTGAGGTAGCCGCTGCCTCATCCAGTGCGACCAAGTAAAACGTACGAGGAGTCGAGATGAATACCAAGAGGCTGTTGATCGTGTGCATGGCTTGCCTGTCCACCAGTGCCTGGGCTATTGAACCGGGCCCCTCTTCGAAGGAGCAAAAAGGCACCGAGCAGTGGATGCAGCTACAGATTCGCGGCATCGTTGCTTCGCCAAAACTGCAAACCGCTTCGGCCACCGAACGTGACCTGGCCATGCAGCGTTGGCTGAACAGCTTCCTCTACCCGATTCCGGAGTTTTTTGACCAGGATGTAGGCGGCGACGCCGCCAGCGGCAGCAACTGAAATACGTCAATGGGTGATCAGCCTCTGGCATCGTCCAGAGTAAGCCTGGCTGCAAGCCGGGCTTAATGACGTATGCAGAAAAGATTGATATCCACATTTTCCAATCCTGCCCGGATTCCCCCGTAGGAGCTGACGAAGGCTCGGGCCACGTTCGGAAGAATCTTTTGCTCTTAAGCAATCCCTCGGCCATCAAAATCAAAAGATCGCAGGCTTCGCCAGCTCCTACGCTTGACCCGCGGTGCTCCTTGAAGGGGGGCTGGTAACTATTGCTTCTGCCACGACCTGCCGGTCACCGAGCATATCGCGACAATCAGCGCCAGGTCGTTATTAACAGATATACGCAAATCCCTGTAGGAGCTGCCGAAGGCTGCGATCTTTTGATTCAGAGGCTTGGGCAACGAATTGCCTGCCAGAAAAATCAAAAGATCACAGCCTTCGGCAGCTCCTACAGGGGATGTGTAAACCTATGGCAGGAAAGTGCAGATCAGGTTCGGGTGGCGAGGCCATCTGACTCGATAGCCTCCACCCGTTGCTCTCACATATTTCCGAAGGCTCTGAACACGCCAATCATGGCTGGGCCGATGGCGACCAGGAAGAAGCTCGGCCACAGGCAGAAAATCAGTGGGAATATCAGCTTGGTGCCGATTTTCGCCCCCATTTCTTCGGCGGCCTGCGTACGCCGATCTCTGAACTCATCGGCATAGATGCGCAGGGTATCGGCCACACTGGTACCAAAGCGGATGCTCTGCGCCAACAGGCTGACCAATCCTTGTACGTCCTCCAGGCCGGTGCGCACAGCCAGTTGCTTAAGCGCCTCGGTACTGGAAATGCCCGCGCGGATTTGCGCATTGACCAAGGCCAGTTCTTCAGCCAGTTCAACCTGACTGACCGACATCTCTTCAGCCACCCGCTCGATGGTCGTGGGCAGGGCCAGGCCCGACTCCACGCAGACCACCATCAGATCCAGCGCATCTGGAAACGCGGCACGCAGCCGCCCTTGTCGTGCCTCTTTGCGCTTGCCGACATACAGTGCCGGCAGCAACCATCCTATACCGGCCGCCATGAGCACCAACACCAGGCCAATGTTCAGTGAAACCCCGGGGATCATGGGCAATAGCAGCAATGTAAGGCCGACCAACAACAGCGGTAACATCAAGCGCACCGCCCAGTACATCTGCACCGCCGAAGAGGAACGGTACCCCGCGTGTGTCAACAGGGTCTGGGTGACAGAGGTTTTAGCCGATTCGGTCGAGGCAAAACGCTGACCGACCCGCTCCAGCAACAGCTGCAGATTACCCGGAGCTTCCTGCCCGGCCGAGCTGCCTGAATGACCACGCTTGATCAGCGCCAAGCGACGCTGCACAGGGTCCTGAAGACCCAACATCAGCAAAATCACGGCGCTAGCCGCAAGCACCGCACTAATACCGACCACGCCGATAAACAATAGGCGCGCCAGCTCTTCGTTCCCCGTAATCCGACTGAACAACCCGAGTAAAAAGTCCATGACCTATACCTCCCGGTAGCGAATACCGCTTAAACCTGAATCCGGATGATTTTTTTTATCCAGAAAATCCCGATCAACATGGCGCAGAAAGCCCCGATGATCAGCTTGTGGCCAATGGGATCATTGAACAGCACAGGCATGTAGCTGGGGCTTGTGAACACAATCGCAACGGCCAGCACGAAGGGGATCGCCACCAGCACCCAGGCCGACATGCGCCCTTCCGCCGACAGGGTTTTGATCTTGCGCTGAAAGCGGAAGCGCCCTCGGATCAGTCGGCTCAGACGTTCCAGCACTTCGGTCAAATTGCCGCCGGTCTCACGGTGGATAAGGATCGAGGTCACCAGCATCATTACCGTCATGCTCGGCATCCTTTCCAGCAGGCCAAGCATGGCCCGGCGCACATCGTTGCCATAGTTGATATCGGCGAAGGTCAGGCCGAATTCATGGGCGACCGGTCCCTTGTGCTCTTCGGCGACCAGGCGCAGGGTTTCGTTGAACGGATGCCCGGCGCGCAGGGCCCGGCACATGGCATCCAGCGCATCCGGCAGGCCTTCCTCAAACTGAGCGAAACGTTTGCCGCGGTCACGAGAGATTTTCAGCAGAGGTATCCAGAACACCGCGAAGGCCACCAGCAGCGCCATCCACCAGACCGACGAGAGCATCAGGATCGAGATACCCGCACAGGCCCCCAGGAACAGCCCGAGCAATATCACCCGATAAGCACGATATTCATGTCCCGCCTGTTCGATCATCTGTGTCAGGTTCGACATAAAAGGCAACTGCTCGAGCATGGCCTCCAGTGGCGACAAACGCGTCAGGTATTTCTGCCGCAACACCGTCTGCATGTTGGGCAGATTGTTGGCTTTCTCCAGTACATGCAAACGGCCGCGGATGCGCTTGCGCATCTTGCCGGCTTCACCGAATACCGGCACCACCACGCCCTGGGACAAGAGGAACACGGCAATAAATACCATGCCGAGGAACATCAGAATGAATTCACTGGGAATATTGTTCATGACTGCCGTGCCTCCATCCATTCAGGCCTGAACATGTTAAGCGGCAACTCGATGCCGCGCTTGGCCAGTACATCGCGGAAGGCCGGGATCATGCCGCTGGGGCGATAATCGCCGAGCACTTCGCCGTTTTCGCCCATGCCTTGACGCGCAAAGGAGAAGATTTCGGTCATGGTGATGACCTCGCCTTCCATGCCGTTGATCTCTTGCACGCTGACCAGCCGGCGCTTGCCGTCCTCCTGACGTTCCAGCTGGATCACCACATCAATGGCCGAAGCGATCTGCTGCCGCATGGCCTTGATCGGGAAGGTGGCCCCGGTCATCGAGACCATGTTCTCGATTCGCCCCAACGCGTCGCGCGCGGTGTTGGCGTGGATGGTGGTCAACGAACCGTCGTGACCGGTGTTCATCGCTGTCAGCATGTCCAGCGCCTCGGCGCCGCGCACTTCGCCGATGACAATGCGGTCCGGACGCATCCGCAGGCTGTTGCGCACCAATTCCCGCTGACTCACCTCACCTCGCCCCTCGATATTCGAAGGCCGGGTTTCCAGGCGCACCACGTGGGGTTGCTGCAGTTGCAGTTCAGCCGAATCTTCGATGGTGACGATCCGCTCGTTCTGTGGAATGAAACTGGACAGCACGTTGAGCATGGTGGTTTTACCGCTGCCGGTACCGCCGGAAATCAACACGTTCAAGCGTCCACGGACAATCGCCTTGAGCAGCAGGGCAATGGCCGGGGTTAACGTCCCCACGGAGATCAGGCTGTCGGTATTGAGCAGGTCCACCGCAAAGCGGCGAATCGACATGCTCGGACCGTCGATGGCCAGCGGCGGGATAATTGCGTTGACCCGCGAACCGTCCTTGAGCCGGGCATCCACCAGCGGCGAAGACTCGTCGATACGCCGACCCAGGCTGGACACAATGCGGTCGATGATGTTCAGCAGATGCTGATCATCGCGAAAGCGTACATCGGTCCGTTGCAGTTTGCCGAAGCGCTCGACATAGACCGAGGCATGGCCGTTGACCAGAATATCCGACACGCTGTGATCGGCCAGCAACGGTTCCAGGGGACCCAGGCCGAGCACCTCGTCGGTGATCTGCTTGATGATCAACTGACGGCTGGTGGTACTCACCGGCGCCGAATGCTCTTCGAGCAGGCGCTGGCAGATATCGCGAATCTGCCGCGTGGCCTCGGCCTGTTCAAGGGAGTCCAGCAAGGACAGGTCCATGACCTTGAGCAACTGCTGGTAGATCTTTTCCCGCCACTCGGCCTCCACCGGGGTGACTTGGCTTCTGGTTTCGTAAAGAACGTCCGGTGTTACACGCTCCCACGCCATTATTTCCTCTGCCGGATCCAGTTCGTCGCCAGTCTGAGCGGCGGGTTTACCGGACTGTTTGCGCAAGCGGTTACGAAAGTCGCTGATCATGGGTCATCCCCCGAAAAAACGGTTGAAGGCGCGTTTGAGTAAGCCTTTGTTCCCGGCCACCTGTTGACCGACCAGGTCCTCGGTCATGTCGCGCAGTGCGGCAGTGATCGCTGCCCTCGGCGCATGCAGCCCCAACGGCACGCCAGTGTTCTGACTCTGGCTGACCAGGTTGAAGTCGTTGGGTAATTTCGACAGATTGGTGCAGCGTAGTGCCTCGCCAATGTCTTTGAGGCTGATCGCTCCCGCCTTGTCATAGCGGTTGACCACTATTTGCAATTGATCCCCGCGCACGCCCAGGTCATCGCGAAGAATCCGCACCAGGGCGCTGGCATCGCGCAGATGGCTGACGCTCTGCTGCACCACCACGTACACACGATCCACCTGTTCCAGCACGGAGCCGGTGAGGTGGTCGATTTGTCGCGGCAGGTCGATCACCACCCAGTCGTAGCTGGCGCGGGCCAATTGCAACAGGGTGTCAAGTTGCTCGGGTTGGGCATCTTGCGGCAGACACAGCTCACCGGCCCGGCCACCCAGCACATGCAGGGTGGGGCTGAAGTGACTGCAAAAACCGCGTAGCGCGACGCTGTCCATGCCATCGATTTGATGCAACACCTCGAGATGGCTGTGCGACTGCGCCACATCCAGGTAATGCGTCACGCTGCCAAATTGCAGGTCCATGTCCAGCAACAGGGTACTGCCGCCCCTGGCACTGAGCTGCTGAGCCAGGTTGCAGGCCACCAGGGTTCCGCCGGAGCCGCCCTTGGCGCTCATCACGGCGATCAGCTTCCCTTCTGCCCCACTGCCGGTCCGGACCTCCGTGACCAGACGATTCAACGCGGCGACCAGTTCTGTCTCAGCGATGGGTTCGGGCAAAACGTCACGAGCGCCGGCCTGCATCGCCATACGCATACCTTCCTGTTCGCTCAGCAGACCGCAGACCAACATTGGCGGACGCTCATGGGCCGGATGCAGCAACAGCGCCGCCAGCTCTTCGCGCCACAGGTGGCTGACGCGCAACAGCAACAGATCGGGCATCCGGTCCAGACCATAGAGCGGGTCGACATGCCCGTTACTCACCAGGCGAGTGCTCACTTCAAGGCTCGGCATACGCTGGCAGACGCTCTGCAGATCGCGCAAAGAGGTGGCGTCACGGCTGCTGATCAGCAACCGGAGCCCGGCTTTGCCAGTCGAGCTGGAGACTGGAGTTTCCTTGGTATTCAGCATGGTGTGATCTCCCCGGAATCGGAATGACGTCCTAGGCTTTCGCGTGGCAACGTTGCCCTGAATGTGGGCAAGGTAATGGGCACGCCGAACCCGGGAATAAACAGGTTGAAAACGAAGTTTTGCAGGCTCAGCTGGACGTAGCGGATGGCACGGAATCCATTGACCCCACTCGTGTCGGAGGGGTTGGCCACCACAGCACCGTTTTCGTCCAGATAGGTCAATACCAGGTTGCTGGTGGTCAGGTCAGTGATCAGCTGGCTTGTACCGGCGTCGCCCGCGGCATTGAAGATCGCTCGCCGCAGGATCACCGGATCGCTGATATTGCATACCGCTGCCAGACGCGCACCACGTCGCGCGGCTTCATCCAGCGCATTGACCGTAAAGTACACCCGGCCCATTTCCACCACGCCGAACAGCAGGATGAACATCAACAGGCCAACGAAGGCGAACTCCACGACATAGAGGCCCTGCATATTTTTTTTGTTCATTACAGTGCCCTCATGACGGTCGTGGCGACCAGTGGAATGCTCAGCGCAATCTGACTGCCAAAAAATCCTGGAATCGATCCGCCGCAATTGCCACTGCCAATCACCGGGCAGAAGTTATAGGTAATGGTGACCCGTACATGGTCGATGCCCACTGCGGCGACTGTTACGTTCGCGGTCGTCAACCCTGACACCACAGCGGTGCCGGTGTTGGCAGGCACGCCGTACACCGCGACGTTTTTCGTCTGGGTCAGCAGCGCATTACTCAAAGAGACGGTGCCAAGCGTCGAGTTCCAGGCTTGACCGGCGACAAAACGGTCGGCATCGCGGCTCGCTTGCAGCAGTACGTTGTACTGGTAAAGCATGCGGCCAAACTCGCCGAGGCTCAGCAACAGCAGGAGCAACACCGGCAGCACCAGGGTGAACTCCACCAGCGCCACGCCTTGCTGGGCCTGCGCTCGTTTAAACGTATGAAGTCTCATGACGCCTCCTACGAGTCAGTGCTCGGAATGCCGATGCCGAGATAGGTTTTGTAGAGCTGGATGATCTGCGGGCCGGAATCGTCTGCCGGCGAAGGGCTGGGCACGTTGTCGCCTTCGCACTCCCGCACAAACTGACCGAAGATCTGCGCCTCCGTGCCGCCGCTATTCATTGGCTGCACAATGAAATAGCAACCAAAGCCCAGGACGGGGATCGTGGTTGAACCGCCCTGTTTGCCGGTGCAATTGCCAACAACGACTTTCAGCATCCGGCGCTCGAATACCCCGTTGCTCTGGCAGCCACTGCCGGCTCCCGCCACACACGCGGCCACGCTCGCCTTCCAGTCGTTGTAATCCTGTATCGCGTTGCTGCCCGCGGTGAGATTGCCGCTGCTGGAGGTGACGGGTTGCCCCTGGTAAAACGCCTGCGCGGGGGTGACCGAGTCGTTGTAGGTGATTGCGGGATTGCTCGATGACGTCACCAGGTCTGGCGGATAGTTCGAGGCACTGACTGGGCCGTTGTAGATGCCAAAGCGCGTATTCAAGCCTTGAGACGCAGGGCCGACCATGTTGCCGGGTGAGGTCTGGACATTTTCCCCCACATTGCGGCAGACAGAGCCGCCTCCGGCCAGGTCTTCTCTGACCGAACTGCCGCCCGAACCAAAATCGAGCAACTGAAAGTTGCCTGGGCCAATGGGAGACGAATTGCCGGCACCCGTCTTCAATACTTGTAAATCACCAAATTGAAAGCCCCAGAACATGCCTGCGTCCGGGTCGTATTGACTCGCGTCGCCACAGATCATCAACGGAGCGAGATCACATGGACTGGTGGGGCTGGGTCCAGCGGTGGCGATCGCCGCTACCGCTTTGCCCCCCAGTCCGCTGGAGCCGACTGTCTGGGCGAAGTTCCAGAAAAAACCGATCAGGCTGTAGTTCGATACCGATACCCGAACGTATTTGGCATCCGTCGGCCCGGGATAGGAGAACGGGCCATAGACGCTGCTGGACAGTTCCACCGTCGCAAAAGCGCCTGGGTTGCCGGCGACCGCCGTGGCCAATTCGTTGTTGCCTGCAGCGCTGGCGTTTGCCTGCAGCGTAAACAGCGCTGCGGTCCGAGTTGCACTGGCGAAATTGAGCCCTCCCGTCACCTGACTCAATGTTTTGGCACCACTCAGGGCGGCGGCGTCCACCGCATTCTGCAGGCGCGTTTTGTTCAGCAACATGTGCCCGCCGTCCAGGGCCAACGCCGCCATCATCCCAATCGCCGCCAACGCGAACACCATCAATACACTCACCGCTCCTTCCTGGCGCCTTGGCGTCGCAGTGAACGGCTGCTGAATACGAAGATTCATCATCAAGCCCTCATTTGCCGATGCTGATCCGGATCGGCTCCGCCAAGACCTGTTGTCCAGGACCTGTTGCGCCCTGTCAGCGAATGTTGACTACCTTGGTTTCGATCCCGCGAATGATGGTGATAGCCCCACCACTCTCGCCGCTGCTGCGCTGCACCACGCGTTTTGGCACCGTGGCGGTGGCCACAGCCATGACGGGTGCGGCAGGCGCAACAGGTGCAACGGCCGCGATTTTTTTCTCGGAGTTCAGCGGGTTGCGCAGGGTCAGTTGCAATTTCCCTTCCGTTTGCGCCGTGACCAGGGTTTCAGCCTCTGCGGTCGTCATCTCCAGTGTCACTGCACGCACTACCACCGGTTGGGTCTTGTCGGTACCTGCCGTCTGGTCCACCGCCAACACCCGCAAGTTCTCGAGGATGGTCCTGGACACGGCACTGTTACTGCCGGCACTGGTGGTTTTGGTCGCCAGCACATCAACCCGGTTGCCTGGCAGGAGGAACCCGCCCACGCCGACCACATCGTCCACGCGGACCGATATGGCACGTTTGTCGGTCGCAATCAGAGAGGCCAGGGTGCTGCCACCCAAGTGCTCGCTCAGGCGTGCGCCGCGCATGATGTCGCCCTTCAGGATGTCAAACGTTGCGATCTTGCCTACTGCTTTGTCGGTGGAGTCGAAGGCATCGTCCGGAATCGTGTCCATGGGCATGCGCATGGTCGTGACCTGTTGGGCCTCGACCATCTGCCCGAATGGAATTTCTACCGTGGCGACCACCACGCTTCGAAGGTGGTCATCCGGGCTGGCATTGAGCCGGGCGCTCAGCCATGAGTCAGCCATCCATGCAGCCCCAAGGCCCATGACCAGGGAAACGCCTACCAGGGTAAGAGTACGAGAGCTCATGTCAGTATCTCCGTATCAAAGAAAGTCGAGCTGGACGAAGTAGTTGTGCCAGGCCCATTCCAGTTCCTGTGGCGACAGAGCCCCGGAACCGCCCAGGTAACGCTGACGGTCGAGTGCCATGTTCAGGAGATCGCGGGGATGGCAAGGCACCAGGGGCATGCCTTCACTTGCATAAAGCCTTTGCAGTACATAACGCAGCAGCAGCGGGTCGAAAGGAATGCCCAGACGCTCGCTTTCCTGACGCCAGATCTTTTCGTACTCCTCAGGCTTCAGGTAACCGAATTGCAGCTTGTAGCCAATCCGGCGAAGGAAGGCCTCATCGGCCAATTCCAGAGGATTGAGGTTGGTGGAAAACACCAGGATCAGATCGAACGGCAGCTCGCAATGTCGACCACCGCCCAGATTTATGAAATCGCGCTTCTCTTCCATCGGTACGATCCAGCGATTCAACAGCTCGGCAGGTGCCATGCGCTGGCGTCCCATGTCGTCGATGATGAACAGGCCATTGCTGGCCTTGAGCTGCAAGGCGGCCTGGTACTGACGGGTGTAGGGGTCATAGCGAACGTCCAGCTGCTCCATGCTCAACTCACCGCCCGTAATGACGATCGGGCGTTTGCAGCACAGCAGTCGACGGTCGATCCCTTCGTTGAGCATCAGAGTGTTCTGTTGACCGTTATCATCCAGGCGCTGATGCACCTGCGGGTCATAGATCTCGATCACCGACTCGTTGATGACAATGGCATGAGGCACCCAAATGGCCTCGGCGAACAGACGAATCAGCCGACTGCTGACATACGTCTTGCCGGTACCCGCGGGGCCATAAATCATGATTGCGCGCCCGGAGTTCAGCGCCACGCCCAACTGATCAAGCATCCCTTCGGTCAGCACCACACCAGCAAGGGCGTTGCGCATATCGTTGGCGTTGATGCGACCATGGTGAATGGTCTGGAGTTTGATCAGGGAACGGTAAGTACTCACCGGGAAAGGTGCCGCGCCGATGTAGCCACTGCGTGACAGGGCATCGCGGGCGGCACTGCGACCGCGTTCGGTCAGGCCATAACGCAGCATCTGCCCACTGGCTTGCCCCATCTGGCCAAGCACTTCGACACGGCCGTCCTTGCGCAGAAACGCCAGGACCTCTTCTAGCACGGCGCCGGTCAGCGCCAGGCGTTCCACCAGCCGCGGCATGTCGAGTACGCCGGCGTCATGCAGATGCTTGCACACCAACTCACCGAGAAAACTGTCTGTCAGACCGGTCTCGCGGATTGTGCATGGCTGAGGCGCCAGTCGTTGCACCGCTTCCCGATCGCTGGGGTAGGCATCACTATCGACGATGACGTGCATGACTAAGCTCCCATTCCACCAGCAACGAGTTGCCAGTAGACGCTGTTTAAAGTGCCGATCAGAATGGCGATCGAATAAGGAAAAGGTTTACCGGCTACTTCATCCGAAGCAGGCGCCAGATAGGACTGCGCCCTCAGCATCAGCCGATAGCGGCCCAGGGTTTGAAGTAATTGACCGCGGAACAGCACAATCAGGAAACCGCATACGCCGCCGGCAATCAGGCTGAACATTGCAGCCCACAACGCGTAATGAACCGGTAAAAAACTGCCGACCATGGCCATTAACTTGACGTCGCCGGCGGCCATGCCACCAAAGGCGTACATGGGCAGAAAAAACGCAAAACAGATCAGCATACCTAGCAGACTGTCACTCAATCCGCTGACACCACCTGAATAAGTCTGACTGACCAATCCCAGGGCAAGCCCCAACAGGACCAGCATGTTGGGAATACGGTGGCGAAGCAGATCGCTCACCACCGCGACGCCCAGCAGTCCTAGCAGTACAACTGTCGACACCAGCAATTCCATGGACATGGCGCGTCTCCCCTACCGGGACTATCGTTAGCAGGCCGCACCTTTGACCGCGGCGCACAGCGCTGTGATCCTGGTGTTCACTTCGCCGCCCAGAAGAACGAACATGGCGGCAACAGCGACTGTCACTAACCCACCGGCCACCGCGTACTCCACAATGGTCAAGCCATCTTCATCTTTGGCGAACTTGTTTATCGAAGTTGTGATTGTTTGCAGATTCATTTTGGGTACCTCACTTCAGCGGTGATACAGCTCAGAAAGTACATTGGTGGGGACCGTGCGAAGTCCATTGAGTTGCTCCATGGATGTCGCCGCATCCCCCCCCTCCGTGAGTTGCCCTGTCAGCAGGCAGCACCTTTGACCGCCGCGCAAAGCGCGGTGATTCTGACGTTCACGGCGGTGCCCAAAAGACCGAACATTGTGGCAACGGCCACCGTAATCAGCCCACCGGCCACCGCGTACTCCACAATGGTCAGGCCGTCTTCGTCTTTGGCGAACTTCACTACCGAAGCCTTGATTGTTTGCATGATCATTTTGCCCACCTCACTCGAATGTTGTTTTTTCGGAAGGCAGTGCGTTCTGCTCTGCCTGGATGCAACACTAGTCAGTGGCAAGGCATGGGCGTTAGGAAGATTTTGCACATCACTAGGACTTTTTTGCGGGGGTGCCAAATACGGGTCATTGGCTTTTGAAGACGTATCAAGAGGGGGCAAAACGAGGGATGGCAGGCAAAGGTGATTGGCATTGATTCACAAGCGACGAGCGGTTGATACCGGGTGTTCCAAGCCACGTCAACAAACAGTGCCCTAGACCGGCTTCAGGAAACATATAGAGCGAATAGAGCTAACTTTCGTCTTTCTTATCAGTATTTAGTCTGCAAAGTGATAGCACGTTAGCAATACTACTCAGCGAAGAGCGGCGCTAAGAACCCCAGAGTAGAGACATGACGTCCAATTTGACCAGAAGGCCAGTGCTACTGTGGTTCGATCTGACTCACGATCGTTCCACGAAGGAACTCATCGCGCAGTTCGAGGGTACCTGCGACTGCAAATTGACGAAAAACTCCGTGTTGCCCCACGGGGAACAGGCAGACATGATCTGCATCCATTTCGATCGTCCCGACACCCCTGGCTTGAGGCTGTTGCTAGAGATCAAACGCACCACCCCCACCATCCCGATCACCATGTTCACCGTGCAGCACTCGGAAGAACTGGCTGTCTGGGCCATGCGTTCCAGTGTCTGGGAATACATGGTCCTCCCGCTCTCGACCGCAGAGAAGAAGCGCTATCTGACAGCGGTGGTGCAGCTGTGCGAGTTGCGCCGAAATACCAACGGCCAGGGCCAGACATCACTGATCGATCACTCCCCGACCCTGCCGGACAGCATCCGGCTGACCTCGGGGCACCAAAAACACCAGGCACTGAGCAACGTGATGCTGTACATCGATCAGCACTTTCGGGACAGCATCGATCAGAGAGATTTGGCGAAGCGCTGCGGTATGACGACCTTTCGCTTCAGCCGCCTGTTCAAGGAAGCCAATGGCGTTGGCTTCACGGATTACATCCTGAACAAGCGCATGAGCTTCGCCAAGCAACTGCTCGACAATAGCCAGATGCCTATTACCAGCATCGGCTATGAGGCCGGCTTCAAGGACCCGTCCTACTTCGCTCGCGCCTTCAAGCAGTTCGTCAACTGCACGCCCAGCGAATACCGTTTGACCTGCCAACTTAGAGCCGTAGCAGCACAACCGGCGCTGGAGGATACAACCGCAGAAGTGCTCGAGAGTCTGGTGCAGAGCCTCGGGAGTTGAGCCGGCTTTTTTTCACGCGCATAAAAAAACGCCGCTCAATGAGCGGCGTTTTTTTTGAATTTGGAGCGGGAAACGAGACTCGAACTCGCGACCCCGACCTTGGCAAGGTCGTGCTCTACCAACTGAGCTATTCCCGCAAATGGCGTCCCCTAGGGGACTCGAACCCCTGTTACCGCCGTGAAAGGGCGGTGTCCTAGGCCACTAGACGAAGGGGACACGCTGCCCGGAACACATGGTGTGTGTTTCGGTGCCCAGATCCGCATCCGAAGATTTGGTTCTGGTTTCACTCAGCCCTGCCCGAAAGCAAAGCCGTTTAAAACTGGAGCGGGAAACGAGACTCGAACTCGCGACCCCGACCTTGGCAAGGTCGTGCTCTACCAACTGAGCTATTCCCGCATTGGCGTCCCCTAGGGGACTCGAACCCCTGTTACCGCCGTGAAAGGGCGGTGTCCTAGGCCACTAGACGAAGGGGACACACGTACAACATTCACTCCCTACCGCGTTTCGCTGTGTGCTTTACGCTGTAAGTGGCGCGCATTCTATGGATGGATTGAGGGGTCGTCAACCCCCAGATATAAATTTATTTAAATCAATGACTTCGCCCTGCTTTCAGCAGCGATTCAGGCTTTTCCGTCGCCTGACCCTGGGCGCCTGTATTCTGGCATCCATCAAGACGCTATAGTCCGCGCCGAGATGATGGCAATGTGCACCTCGCACGCTATTTACTTATATATGCAGCAATACGGCCGATACAAGCAGAGCAGTAGCCGATTCAACTCGTCGAGCGGCCCTATGCGCCCAAATGCCAAGCCACTACACTCGACTCGCACGCGAACCCCATAAAGAGGTCTTACCGGTGACACCACTCATGATCACCCTGCTAGTCGTAGCCGGGATCGCACTATTGATCGCCATTGGCTACATGAACCATGTGGTGGAAAACAACAAGCTGGAAAAGGCTCGCACCAAGGTTGAACTCAACGACCGCCTGCGTCGCTGTGGCGAAATCACCGAGACCTTCCCCGGTCAATTGATGACGCCGGCGCTCAAGCTGCTGTTGACCCGTCTGGAACTGAACGTCTGCCAGCGCCTGCTGAACCTGGAAAAAACCGGTGCCACATTAAAGGCACGGATTACCGAGCTGAATGCCTTGGTCGCCCAAGGTGAATCGATCCCGGTCAACAACCCGCCGGCTCCGATCCAGACCGAAGCCAAAGCCAAAGACGTGCGCTTCCTGCTCGAAGCCCTGCATGGCCAGATCACCCGCGCCGCACAGGATGGTTTCCTGCCGCCTAACGAAGCCAAGCGCTGGATCCGCGAGGTCCGCCACATCCTGGTCCTGCTGCACATCGAATTCTTCAACAACCTGGGCCAGCATGCTCTACAACAGAATCAGCCCGGCCAGGCCCGCCTCGCCTTTGAACGCGGCGTGCAATACCTGCGCAAACAACAGGAACCGCAGGTTTACGCAGAACAGCTGGAATACCTGGAGAAACTCCTGGCCCGCGCCAACGCCCAGGTCATGGACAAGATCGCTCCGGTTGAAGGCGAGGTGAACCAACTGACCGAAGGCCTCAAAGACGTCGAGGCTGACGCCGACTGGAAGAAAAAAGCGATCTACGACTGATCATGCAAATGCTGAAAAGCCACCGGGTCAGGTGGCTTTTTTTTGCGTTGGGATTGATGGGTGAGTGCGTCCAGCCGCAAGATCAAAAGATCGCAGCCTGCGGCAGCTCCTACGGGGTGTACGCCCGCCTTTGTAGGAGCTGGCGAAGCCTGCGATCCTTGCTTCTGCTCTTTTCTCCTACAACCTGAAGTGCCCCACCATCCCTTTCAACTCAACCCCCAACTGCGCCAACTCAATACTCGACGCCGCATTGCCCTGCATTGCCAGCGACGACTGATCCGCACTGGCGCGGATACTGGTGACACTGCGATTGATTTCCTCGGCGACTGAACTCTGCTCTTCCGCAGCCGCTGCAATCTGCTGATTCATCTGCTGAATCAACGACACCGCTGCCGCAATGCTCCCTAATGCGCTCTCGGTCTGCAACGCATCGCTCACCGCCAGCTTCACCAACTCGCCGCTGCTCTGAATCTGCTGCACCGACGACTGCGCCGCCGAGCGCAATGCACTGACCAGCCGTTCGATTTCCTCGGTCGATTGCTGGGTTCGCTTGGCCAATGCCCGAACTTCATCGGCCACCACCGCAAAGCCCCTGCCCTGCTCACCGGCCCGCGCCGCCTCGATGGCCGCATTGAGCGCCAACAGGTTGGTTTGCTCGGCGACGCTTTTGATCACGCTGAGCACCGTGCCAATGTTCTGGATTTCCGCACTGAGGCTCTCGATGCTGGAGCTGGCCGAGGTGGCCGAATCCGCCAACTGTTCAATCCGCGCCATGCTCTGACGCACCACCTGCTGACCGCTTTCGACCTTGCCATCGGCAGTCTGCGCCGCCTGGGCGGCCTCCTCCGCGTTACGTGCGACGTCGTGTACCGTGGCAGTCATCTGATTCATCGCGGTGGCGACCTGCTCGGTTTCTTCCTTCTGGCTGCTGACTTCAAGGTTGGTCTGCTCGGTCACCGCCGACAACGACTGCGCTGAGCTTGCCAGCTGTTCGATACCGGCCTGCAAACCACTGACGATATTGCTGAGCCCTGCGCCCATTTGCTGCATGGCTTGCATCAACTGGCCGATCTCGTCACGACGGGTCACTTCAATCGTTGCACTCAAATCGCCCGCAGCGATCTGCTGAGCGACACGGATCACACTGCGCAACGGCGCGACGATCAACCGGGTGATCACCCACGCAGCAATCAGCCCTACCAGCAAGGCCAATGCCGAGGAGCCGATGATCAACAGCGAGTTCTTTTTCAGCTCTGCCTGCATCGACTGATCTTCGGCAACGTACGCCTGATCCACCCGCTCCACCACTTGAGCGGCGCGCTGGTGGAGCTGCTCGTAGACGGTCTTTTCCTGCGCCAATAACCCGGTGTACTCGGCGAGTTTTTCACTGAAACCGGCGATGTGACCGGCCACTTCATTGAGGACGGTCTGGTACCCCTCATCCTTGATCGTGGTTTTCAGTTGTTCGGCTTGGGTCAGTGCCTGATCGGCTTGCTCGATCTTGCCCTGCCCGCCGCTGTCATCGCCCTTGCGGCTCTGGTCCAGGCGTACGCGCGCTTCGTTCATGGCCTGCAACATCAGCCGCGAAACCTGGCTGACCTGATTGGCCTGCTCGATGAACTGCGCGCCGTCCTTGCCCGCGGATTCCTTCAAGGTATAGGCACCATCATCGGCGAGCCCGGCCTGCAGCACGTCCAGGTTATTGGCCACGCTGGACACCGACCAACTGGCCATTTCCAGCGCCAGGTCCTTGGCCTGACTCAGCGAGACGAACTCGTCAAAAGCCTTGCGATAAGCCCCCAGAGATTGCTCGACGTCATTCATGACCGGCACGTTGGCCGCTGACTGGGCCTTGAGCTGGGTCGCCAGAGCGATCAGAGCGTCCACCCCTGCGCGCAAGGCGTCCGCGGTTTTCGGATTACCGTGCAAGGCGTATTCCTGCTCGAGCAGGCGAACCTTGAGCAAACCACTGTTGAGCGACGACATCTGCTTGAGCCCGTCGAAGCGCTGACTGATGGTTTGCAGGGACCATACGCCAATGGCCGCCACCAGGGCCGTCAACAGCAGCACCAGTACAAACCCGACACCCAGTTTTTTCGCCATACCGAGGTTGGCAAAACGTCCTTGCACGGCCGAAATCATTGCGCTTAGTCCCCTGCCATTGTCTGTTGATGCAGATTCGCAACGGGCTTGTGCCAGCACAAGTCTCCGGCGTCGGAATAATGGCAAAAAGCTACGCCCGCGTCGTTTTCAGAACGCTTGAGGTCGATCCCGAGCGGTGGCCTGAAAAAACGCCCGAGCGCGAGGATCACAGGCATAGGCGACGTTGATGCGCTGCCAGTCGTGAGCTTGACCAGTCGGACTGAACGCCGTTGCGCAAGACAGCAGAACACCGAAGCGCCGCGCCTGAGTTCGCACCTGAGCGTAGTCGGACTTGCGCGATCGCGCCCAGATGAACAGGCCACCCGCCGGCTTGCCGAAAACCTCCCACTCCGCGTCTTCGAGCACCTGCAAGGCCGCTTCCCTGCCAATGCTTAAACGCTGGCGCTGACGCAGCACCAATTTGCGATAGGCACCACTGGCCAACAGACAAGCCAGCACCGACTCGCTAAACCGCGAAGCCCCCATGCTGCTGATCATCTTGACCTGCGCCAGTCGCGAAATTACATCGGTACTGGCCACTACAAAGCCAACCCGCAACGAACTGCTGAGGGTTTTGGAGTAGCTGCCGACGTAGATCACGTTGTCATCGATGCCCAGTGCCGCAAGGCGTGTGCCGGGACCGCTGTGAAAATCCGCATAGACGTCGTCTTCGATCACCAGCGCGCCATGGTTTTTGGCCAGTTGCAGGACCTGCTGAGCCACCCCCGTGGTCAAACTGCTGCCTGTGGGGTTGTGATAAAAGCTGTTGATGAACAAGCCACGGGGTTTGTACTTCAACAACAGTGCCTCAAGTGCATCGGTATCTGGCCCGCGAGGGGTTCGTGGCACCTCGATCATGCTGACCCCATGCAGCCTGAGCAAATCAAACAACATCGAATAACCGGGGCTCTCCACCACCACGCAATCGCCCGGTTTGAATAGGGTACGCACAATCAGATCGAGCCCATGACTGGCCCCCGCTGTGGTCAGTATTCGGCTTTCATCCACCTCGATACACAGCTGTTTCAGTCGTTTGAGGATCTGCTGGCGCAAAGCAGGCAGACCCAGCGGCGTGCTGTAATTGAACAACCCGGCCATGTCGGTGCGGCAGACCTGGCGTATGGCGTAGCTCAGGTCGTCAGTCTCGCGCCAGCTTTCGGGTAATCCGCCGCAACCCAGTTTCAGTTCACCGACCAGGCCGCTCTGCTGCTCAACCCCTTCGGACCAGGAAAGATCCCGTTGCCCCTGAACGGCCAGCACCGTTGCCGCGACAAAGAAACCCGCCCCGTTGCGCGTCGCCAGTACACCTTGAGCCACAAGCCGTTCACAGGCCTCGATGACACTGGATTGACTGAGCAGATTTATCCGTGCGATTTGCCGCACGGAAGGCAAACGCGTCCCCGGCGACACCTCGTCGCGACGGAGCCAGTCGGCCAATGCGTCGACGATTTGCTGCACGACAGGCACCAATGCCTGTCGATCGATTCTCAACTCCATGAGCAAGCAAACTCCTGTCCGTTTTGCGGGAAACAGTTAATCACAGGAGCGCTCGAGGGGATGTGCGACAACGCCGCCAAAACCCTCAGATCTAATCATTTGAAACACATTGACCGGCGTCTTCAGGGAACCGGAGCCGATCGATAAAAAAACCTGTGGGAGCGGGCTTGCCCGCGATAGCGGTGTATCAGACAACATTGATGTCGACTGACACGCCCTCATCGCGGGCAAGCCCGCTCCCACATGGATTGCGCTTTGACACGCATTACGCGGCCTGCAGCATTAAAACGCCGTAACCCCACCATCCACCGCCAGCGAATGACCGGTGGTGAATGCCGCGCCATCGCTGCACAGATAGAGCACCGCGCTGGCAATTTCTTCGACTTTGCCAATACGCCCGACCGGGTGCATGGCATTGGCGAACTCGCCCTTCTTCGGGTCCGCTTCATAGGCTCGACGGAACATGTCAGTGTCGATCACCGCCGGGCACACCGCATTCACGCGAATCTTTTTCTTGGCGTATTCGATGGCCGCCGATTTGGTCAGGCCGATCACCGCGTGTTTCGAGGCAGCGTAGATGCTCATCTTCGGCGCAGCGCCCAGGCCGGCGACCGAAGCGGTGTTGACGATCGCGCCGCCGCCTTGGGCCAGCAGCAACGGCAGCTGATACTTCATGCACAGCCAGACGCCTTTGACGTTGACGCCGATGATCGCGTCGAACTCATCGATCGTACCGTCGGCCAGTTTGCCTTTCTCGATTTCGATGCCGGCATTGTTGAAGGCATAGTCGAGACGGCCGTAGGTATTCACCACCTCGTCCATCAGATTTTTTACATCGCCTTCCAGCGTGACGTTGCAGCGCACGAAAGCCGCTTCACCGCCCGCGGTGCGAATCAGCGCCACCGTGCCTTCACCACCGGCCGCGTCCAGATCGGCGACCACCACTTTCAAACCTTCGGCGGCGAATGCCAAAGCGGTCGCGCGGCCAATACCATTGGCCGCGCCTGTCACAACGGCAACCTGGCCAGAAAACGTCATGCTCATTGTTATGTCCTCAGAGGGAATGCAGGGGATCGCGTGTGCCCAGTCTAGTCACAGGGGCGTATGTCACGGCAGCACTATCAGAAGGTCGGTTGGTTACCCATGAGTTGCAGTGATAGAACCGCTGCCGTGACTATCACTGCACTGGATCGATGTGCATTCGCAGCGTCAGCCAACCTTGCAGCATCGCCCATGAAGGTCTATCAACAAGACTTCATTCATCTTGAGTGCCTGTCATGACTACCCAGACCAATCGTCAGTTCCTGCTCGCCAAACGTCCCGTGGGGGCGGCCACCCGTGAGACGTTCACCTATCAAGAAGTACCGGTCGGCGAACCGGCGGCGGGTCAGATCCTGGTCAAGAATGAATACCTGTCCCTGGACCCGGCCATGCGTGGCTGGATGAACGAGGGCAAGTCCTACATCCCTCCGGTCGGCATTGGCGAAGTCATGCGTGCATTGGGCGTAGGCAAAGTCGTCGCTTCAAACAATCCGGGTTTCGCCGTGGGGGACTACGTCAATGGCGCCCTCGGCGTGCAGGATTACTTTCTCGGCGAGCCGCGTGGTTTCTACAAGGTCGATCCGAAACTGGCGCCGCTGCCGCGCTATTTATCCGCGCTGGGCATGACCGGGATGACCGCCTACTTCGCCCTGCTCGATGTTGGCGCGCCGAAAGCCGGCGACACCGTGGTGCTGTCGGGCGCGGCTGGCGCGGTGGGCAGTATTGCCGGGCAGATTGCCAAGATCAAAGGTTGCCGGGTGGTCGGCATTGCCGGCGGTGCGGACAAGTGCAAGTTCCTGATCGATGAACTGGGTTTTGACGGTGCCATCGACTACAAAAACGAAGACGTGCAGGCCGGCCTCAAGCGCGAATGCCCGAAAGGCGTCGACGTGTATTTCGATAACGTCGGCGGCGATATTCTCGACGCTGTGCTGAGCCGCCTGAACATGAAGGCGCGGGTGGTGATTTGCGGTGCCATCAGCCAGTACAACAACAAGGAAGCGGTCAAAGGCCCGGCCAACTACCTGTCGCTGCTGGTCAACCGCGCGCGGATGGAAGGCTTTGTGGTGATGGATTACGCCGCGCAGTTCGGCGCTGCCGGGCAGGAAATGGCCGGCTGGATGGCCAAGGGGCAGCTCAAGAGCAAGGAAGATATTGTCGAAGGGCTGGAAACGTTCCCGGAGACGCTGATGAAATTGTTCAGCGGCGAGAATTTCGGGAAGTTGGTGTTGAAGGTTTAACCCATACCCGCAAACAACACTGACCCATGTGGGAGCGGGCTTGCCCGCGATGAGGGCGTGTCAGTCAACATCAATGTTGCCTGATACACCGCTATCGCGGGCAAGCCCGCTCCCACGGGTTTAGCGGCGTTTAAGCGAGTTCGGCCACTACGGCCGCCAACGCCTTCGCCGGATCCGCCGCCTGGCTGATCGGACGCCCGATCACCAGATAGTCGGAACCGGCCTCCAGCGCCTGACGCGGGGTCAGGATGCGGCGTTGATCGTCCTGTGCACTGCCCGCCGGACGAATCCCTGGGGTCACCAGTTGCAGCGACGGGTGAGCGGCTTTCAAGGCCCGGGCTTCCAGGGCCGAGCAGACCAGACCGTCCAGCCCGGCTTTTTCCGCCAGCGCGGCCAGGCGCAGCACCTGCTCCTGTGGCTCGATGTCCAGACCGATACCCGCCAGATCCTCACGTTCCATGCTGGTCAGCACGGTCACGCCGATCAACAACGGTTTCGGGTCGCTGCGCTGATCGAGCACTTCACGGCAGGCGGCCATCATGCGCAGACCGCCGGAGCAGTGCACATTGACCATCCACACGCCCATTTCCGCGGCGGCCTTGACGGCCATGGCGGTGGTGTTCGGAATGTCGTGGAACTTGAGGTCCAGGAACACTTCGAAGCCTTTGTCGCGCAGGGTGCCGACGATTTCCGAGGCGCAACTGGTGAACAGTTCTTTACCGACTTTGACCCGGCACAGCTTCGGGTCCAATTGATCGGCCAGCTTCAGTGCGGCGTCACGGGTAGGGAAATCCAGGGCGACGATGATAGGCGTCTGGCAGGCGGACATGAGTGGGCTCTCAGGCAAGTCGAAATCGGCGCGCATTGTAGCGGAACCAGCGCCGCTGCGGGACCCGATGATCGGTAATTCGTCGTCGCGGCTTAGACAAGACTAGCTGCTGCGGCAATTGTGTCGAGTTCGGTACATACACGACACGCCCACAACACCCTTCAACGCTACCCTCGGCAGCCGCAACAGGTCCTACAGCACTTCCCGCCTCACGGCCGGACGCCTATGCTGAAGCCACAACCTCGCAGCCTATCTTTGTGGTTGGCAGCCTATCTGGCAGATGAACGCACGCATGCACAACTCCCCAGCACCTCTGAACGACGATCAAAAAGCGCCGGCCGACGATAAACGCTGGAGCATTCGCGCCCTGATCGTCGACGATGACGTCCCGATCCGTGAACTGATGATCGACTACCTGGCCCGGTTCAATATCCACGCCAGCGGTGTCACCGATGGCGCCGCCATGCGTCAGGCGCTGCAAGCCGAGCATTTCGACGTGGTGGTGCTCGACCTGATGCTGCCCGGCGAAGACGGCTTGTCGTTGTGCCGCTGGTTGCGCGCAGAATCGGACATCCCGATCCTGATGCTCACCGCCCGCTGCGAACCCACCGACCGGATCATCGGCCTGGAACTGGGCGCCGACGACTACATGGCCAAGCCATTCGAACCGCGGGAACTGGTCGCGCGAATTCAGACGATTCTGCGTCGGGTGCGCGACGACCGCACCGAACAGCGTGCGAATATTCGCTTCGACACCTGGCGCTTGAACAGCGTGCTGCGCCAGTTAATCGCCGCCGATGGCCTGGTGGTGCCGTTGTCCAACGCCGAGTTCCGTTTGCTCTGGGTGTTCATCGAACGTCCGCGCCGGGTACTCAGCCGCGAACAACTGCTGGACGCCGCCCGTGGTCGCTCGATCGAAGCCTTTGACCGCAGCATCGATTTGCTCGTCTCGCGTCTGCGCCAGAAACTCGGTGATGACCCGAAAGCCCCACAACTGATCAAGACCGTTCGCGGCGAGGGTTATCTGTTCGACGCACGAGACATCGGTTGATGCGTGCGCGCTTCGATACGCTGTTCGGCCGCCTGTTTGGCGTGCTGCTGCTGGCGATCGTACTGGCGCACGTGTTGGCGTTCCTCTGGTTCAGGCATTACGGGCCACCGCCTCCCCCTCCTCCGCCGTCGGAATTTTCCGAGCGCTTCGACGGACAACGCCCACCACCGGACCCGCGCTTCGGCAACCGGCCGCCACGGCCGTGGTTCGGTGGGCCGCTGGTGCCGCTGACCTTTCAGTTTGTCTCGCTGATCATCGCCGCCTGGTACGGCGCCAAGCTGCTGACCCGGCCGATTCAACGCCTGAGCGACGCCGCCGAGCGCCTGAGTGAAAATCTCGACAGTCCCCCGCTGGATGAGTCCGGGCCACGGGAAGCGCGGCAAGCGGCCCACACCTTCAATCTGATGCAGCAACGCATTCTTGAACAGATGCAGCAGCGCTCGCGGATGCTTGGCGCGGTGTCCCATGACCTGCGCACGCCGCTGTCGCGACTCAAGCTGCGACTGGAGCAGATCGACGACGACAAGCTGCAAGGCCAGATGCGTCAGGACCTGGACGACATGATCAGCATGCTCGATTCCACCCTCACCTACCTGCACGAACAGCGCACCAGCGAGGCGCCACAATGGATGGATGTGCAGGCGCTGGTGGAATCCCTGAGCGAAAACGCCCAAGACCAGGGCGCCAACGTCCAGGCCAGCGGCCATTGCGCCCCGCTGCAGGTTCAGCCGATGGCTTTGCGCTCGTGTATTAACAACCTGCTGGACAACGCCTTGCGTTATGCCGGGGACGCGCTGATCACGCTAGAGGACAGCCGCGAGGAACTAGTGATTAAGGTCATCGACCATGGCCCGGGTATCGCGGCGGATAAACGTGAAGCGGTGTTCGAACCGTTCTTTCGCCTGGAAGGTTCGCGTAATCGCAACTCCGGCGGCGTCGGTCTGGGCATGACCATCGCCCGGGAAGCAGCGGTGCGTCTGGGTGGGCAGTTGAGCCTGGAAGAAACTTCCGGGGGAGGCCTGACGGCGGTCATCCGCCTGCCCCGTCTCTAAGCCACAACGACTCTCCTGTGGGAGCGGGCTTGCCCGCGATAGCGGTCTGACAGCCAACATCGATGTTGAATGTGCCGGCCTCATCGCGGGCAAGCCCGCTCCCACAGGATTTGAGCCTGACCAATACTTGTGTGTACCGGACGGTACAAACCCCACATACCCACGACACCTTATCCCTTGAGGCTGCATAAGCCGGTGTACCCACCGGTTTCCCATTCCAAGGAGTGAGCACAATGATCGGTAGTGTCAGTAACGACACGAGCTATACCAGCACCCGCAGCAACTCCACCAACAGTGCCCGCAGCCAGCAATTCCAGAAAGACCTGGTCGCCAAACTCGACAGGAACAGCGATGGGGCAGTGGATCAGGGCGGGCTCACGAGCGCTCTGTCGCAGAAAACCGACGACGGTCTGCTGGTCAGCCTGAGCAAAAACTTCAGCGACCTGGGCAGCGACGAAAGCGGCAGCCTGAGCAGCGAGGAAATGGCCGCGATGGCCCCTGCGCCACCGCCACCGCGCGATAACGCGCCGAGCACCGCACTCGCCGATGCGCTGATCATCGCTTTGGACACTGACGCCGACGGCTCCATCACCAGCGCTGAAATGAGCAACGGCCTGACCAGCGCCGGCAGCACGGCCGACAGCGCAG